>JAFTKO010000010.1 GCA_017453205.1 Clostridia bacterium
AACGAGTTTCGTCAGTTTGCTGAAAGTTTTGGTCGAGCTTTTTCAAAAGCTCGCGCAGTGGAGGGCGCGGAGCCCTCCTCGCGCTCCGCAGAGCGCGAAATTTCTCTTTCGGCGCTTTCTTTTTGCAAGCTTTTTCTTTGCACCTATATGGTCAAAGAAAAAGCGACTAAAGGATTTGTATAATTTGACTTTTTTCGCGCCTTTCGTCTACACTCTGCACTGCCAACGAAAAATCGTTGGCAGTATTTTCATTTTGGCACCAACAGCCTTTGATACGTGATCTTACCCTATGTTTCTCCTTCCTCCGGAGGGACGGGAGCTTCCTCCGGCGGTACTGCGGGTTCCTCGGGGGGTGCAGGTTCTTCCGTAGGCGGTATAGGTTCTTCCTCGGGCGGTTGGAGCGTTCCTTCAAGTAAGGTCTCGTAGCAAATATCATCATTGATGTCGATCCGCACACCTTCGATATGCAAAAAACGCTTTTGCACAGCGTTGGTGTACGAGGAAAGCGGACGGTCAAGTGCGTCATCAGACTGCGCACAAACCAATATCTCGTCGCCGTCAAATCCGCAGATGATGACCGTATGGTACCAATCCCCCGTGCTGTTTGCATATTGGATCACGTCACCGAGCTCCGCCTCTTCTCGAGGCACTTCGCGTGCGTAGGGTCCCACACCGCCGTTTTGGGAAACAAACAGCGGTGAACCTGTCATAAAATCATAAAAATATTCTACGCCGCTCCAAGCCGGCGCGCGATCGTCCACCGAGATGTAATACCACCCAAAGTCGGGTGTGTAATTCATCGTACAGCTCCCCGCCAACACTGCTTGCGAGATAAAATTGGTGCAGTTCCCTCCCCTGCCTGTAAAATCGGTGAACAGCGGGTTGCGGTCCAGCGCCCACCGCCGCGCATATTCTACCGCACGCTCCCGATTGTAGGGCTTTGTTACCAGCATAAAATTTCCTCCTTTTTGATCCATGCTTCGATACAGTATATGCGTAAAAAGCAAAAAAGGAAATTTAATCGATCATATAAAAATTACATAGTCCACATTCCAAAAAAGACTTGCAATTAACATTTGTTTGGTGTATAATGAACGAAAACGACAATACGGAGGAGCCGATTATGAAAAAAGAGATCCCAAACCGAATTTTTAGCGGAGATCACCGCGAGGGACACGTTCAAGGCATTGCCGTGGACACGGAACGTGGGTTCGTCTACTATTCCTTTACCACAAGTTTGGTCAAAACCGACCTTGCGGGCAACTTGATCGGCAGTGTGGTCAAACTGGCGGGACACCTCGGCTGTATCACCTATGATGCCGACGCCAACGCTGTTTACGGCTCGCTTGAGCTCAAGCACGACGTCATCGGCGCGGGGATCATCAGCCGCACGGGTTGGGATCCCTCCTCAGAGGATGCGTTCTATTTGGTCGCTTTTGATGTGGACAAGATCGACCGTCCCAACATGGATGCCGAGACAGATGGTGTCATGCGTGCCGTTTGGCTCGGTGACGTCGTTCGCGATTATCTTGCCACAGATGAAGCAAGCGGAAAAAAGCACCGTTACGGGTGCAGCGGCATTGACGGCACCGGTTACGGTCCCGTGTTCGGTGCCGATGCGGAAAGCGAAAAAAAGATCATGGTCTCCTATGGTGTTTACTCCGAAAACGACCGCGCGGATAACGATTATCAACTCATTTTGCAATACAGCAAATCAACGATCGACCGCTATGCCCTACCACTTAATCAAGAGAATCCACACCACAGCGGTCCCGAGACGGCAGAGCGACGCTATTTCTTCTACACGGGAAATACATCCTACGGCATTCAAAACCTCGAATATGACGCCCACAGCCGCAATTGGTTCGCCGCCGTTTACCGTGGCAAAAAAGAGACGTTTACCAACTTTCCCATGTTCGTCATTGACGGTACCAAAGCCCCCGTTGTGCAACCTCTGCGAGGACGGAACGGTGAAACAGGCGCGGTTCTAACCTCTGCAAAGCTCGGCACCGTTGGTAAAAACAGTGAAATTTGGGGCGTGGAATTTCCCTACGGCTCCACTGGCATGGCATCGCTCGGTGACGGTACATTTTGCTTCTCCCAACAAAGCGCAAACAAGGTAGAAAAGACATTTTCCTCCACCGTGGTCAAGTACCGCTTTTCCCCCGTTTCCCCCCAACTGTTTACAGAAGAAAAATAACCGATCAAGAAAAAAGGAACCTTTGCGGGTTCCTTTTTCTCTTGATCGGATTTATTTTGCATAAGTATTGTAAACCGTTTCGATATCGGTCATGGTGCCTTTCAGTTTTTCGGCGTCGCCAAGCACCAATATGTACTGTTCTTTGGATTGCAAGCCCGTTGCCGCGCATACGATGTAGGAAGAGGTGGTGTAGCCCGTCTTTTGCGCGCTCAAATTTACGGTGGTCAACCGAAACGAAGAATAGCTGTTTAAACGGCTTTGGAACGTGCTTGTAAAACCGCGGTTGTACGACTTTTCCACACCGTTTTCGGTGTAGTATCCTTGATAATTATAATACTCACGTACCGCGAGAATATCCTTGATCAAATTGCATTGCATCGCATATGCCATGATCGCTGCCATCTCGCTTGCGGTCGTGTAATTCTCTACACTATCGTAGCCGATCGCGTTGTCAAAATGTGTGTTTGTCAGTCCCATTTCGGCGGCTTTTCGGTTCATCAAATCCACAAACGCCGTTTCCGAACCGCTAACCTCGAGCGCGATCATATAGGTGCAATCCGCCGCAGATGACACACCGATACCGTACAGCAGATCACGGATGAGAAACTCGTCGTTCAGATATTTATCTCCGTCAATCAGCGCAACACTTGCGTCCGCATAGTTTCCGCTCTTGACGTAGTCGGTGATCTCCTGCGTCAAGACCAATTTACGGTTCAAATCATCCTGTGTCAGATGTTCACATGCAACAATCAAGCTCATGACCTTGGTCAGCGATGCGGGCGAAAATTTGGTATCAGCGTTTTTGGAGGCAACGATCTCCCCTGTTTCGGCGTTCACAAGAACCGCATACTGAGAAGAGATACCCGTCAGCGTCTGTGTACTTGACGTCGCTGCGGGGAGCGTGGGCACTGTCCCGCCCGCAAATACAGGTACCGAGGGCACGGGATCGCCGGGCTGCTCACTGTCGGTGGTTGTCTCCTCCCCCGAGGGCGTTTCCACGGGTTTGTCGGCGGTCTTGAACGTCCGCGTCAGCACCACAATCACAAGCACAACTTCAAATATCATAAAAAGAATCAACCATAAGCAAAAGGCTTGTCCGTTGTCGCGTTTTTTCGTCTTCTTTTGGGGTTCTCTCTGCATTTTCGCGCTGATCTTTCCTTTCAAAAAATACTCTATGAAAATTGTACCCGAAAAGCGTAATTTTGTCAAGTCTTTTTCATAGATTTACATCTAAATTTTTTTCAAAAAATTTTGAAAAAAGTTATTGACATATGTCAGAAACTATGATATAATAATAGCGTCAAAGGAAAACCGACAAAATTCGGGCTCTGAGACAAAAAACCGAAAGGCGGAATGTTATGGCAAGACCCAAAAAAGCACGTGTCATCTGTTCCACCCCACGGCATCGGCACTTTGCACCGATTGTTGAAGAAAACAACGATGCGATAATATTGGAGGCCGATGAATACGAGGTGCTTCGCCTGCACGATCTGGAGCATTTGAGCCAGGCAGAGGTGGCAAGCCAAATGCTGGTTTCCCGTCCCACCGTCACCACGCTGTTAAACACCGCGCATCAAAAAATTGCCGACGCACTGGTCAACGGAAAACCCATCAACATTGTCACCGGCAACTGCTGTGTTTGCGAGATCGGCAGCTCATGCCCTCCCGAAAAAAAGGACAGTTGCACCAAAAAGCACCGTTGCGCCGCCTCCTGCAGGCACGCACGGGAGTGCCAATCACAAAACTAAAAAAATTTTTATTTAAAGGAGAATTTTACTCATGAAAAAATGGAGATGCACCATCTGTGGAGAAATCGTAGAATCCGACGTTCGTCCCGACAAATGTCCCCTTTGCAAGGCTTCGGGCGAAAAATTTGAAGAGATCGTTGAAAACGGCGAAATGACTTGGGCAACCGAGCATGTCATAGGCATCGCAAAGGACGCTCCCGCCGAGATCATCGAGGGTCTGCGCGCAAACTTCCAGGGCGAATGCACCGAGGTTGGTATGTATCTGGCAATGTCCCGCGTTGCCGCAAGAGAGGGTTACCCCGAGATCGCGCTCTACTGGAAAGAAGCTGCATTGGAAGAGGCTGAGCACGCCGCAAAATTTGCGGAGCTGTTGGGTGAGTGCGTATACGACTCCACCGAAAAGAACCTCACTGTCCGCGTAGAGGCAGAAAACGGCGCAACCGCAGGCAAATTTGACCTTGCCAAGATGGCAAAGGAACATAACCTTGACGCCATCCATGACACCGTCCACGAAATGGCAAAGGACGAGGCGCGCCACGGCAGAGCGTTTGCAGGACTGCTGAAGAGATACTTCGGAAAATAATGTAATTTTTATGGGGAAAACCTTTAAAAGGGTTTTCCCCATAGTGATTTTAAAAAATCTTGATAAAAGGGTTATCATGCCCTATCGGGAACCGCAAATATCGCGGTTTCTTTTTTATAAATATTTTCCGAGATTTCAAACAAAAAAGGCACCACACGGTACCTCTTTGTTTCATGATTTTCAGTTAAAAGCGTCTCCATTACGCCATTTTTTGAATGTGGTCGGTAATATATTGCTCCATGTCGGCGTCGGCAGAAAGACCGAGCGCCAATGCGAGCTCGGCGTGGAGATTGCGCTTGGCATTCTCGGCAAACGAGCGTTCGGTCTCGGAAATGCGTCCCGAGCGCGGAGGCTGTGCGGTGGTGCGCAGATAAACGGTTTTGATAACGCGAACCCACTCCACGGGATCGTGCGTGCGCATTGCCTCTTGATATTTGGCGCGCAAAAGCTTTGCGTTGCTCTCCTCAATGGTGCGCACAAAAGGAATGCGGTCGAGCAGCTCCTCTGCCTCGGCACGGCTGAGCAGACGACGCAAAAAGATACAGTCGCTGTCGACAGGGATATAGATCACGCTGTTTTGGTCATGCAGCGGGTGCATCACATAATAGCGACGGTCGGCGGGCATATTGTCCAACGGTGCCGTCTGAATATCGGCAATCTTGCAGATTCCTCCCGATTCGTGAAAAACGTATTCATCGCGTTCAAACATGTAAATGCCCTCCTATTCTCTTTTTTCGATAATATGATTGTCGCCAATCTTTCAATTATATTATACCACAAAATTAAAAAAAATGTAATAGGCGAAATTGACAAAAATTATTGTTGCGGGACAACAGCAAAAAATACCAAGTCCGTATCGCTGTCATTGATGAGCGTGTGGAACTGCCCCTTTTCGCAATAGTGGCACTCGCCCGCCGAAACGCGCTCCTCCACACCATCGGTGACTGTTTTTCCATTGCCCTCCAAGATATAAATGATCTCGGACGAGGTCGCGTGTTGATGGTAACCGATGCTCGCCCCGGGCACAAGACGACCGCGTAGGATCTTGTTGCGCTCATCCACGACCATATTGGCTTGCAGTTCCTTTTCCCCGCCGTTAAAATTGACAAGATGCGTTACGGGAAGTTGGTCAAAAACGATTTTCATGATAGTTTCTCCTATGTGTTTTTTTATTTGAAATAATACTCTTCAATTTTTTGAAAGAAAAAGGTGCAGGGGGATGGAAAACCCTTTTCACGGCCTCCCTCACCCTTCAAAAAATTATTCTTCTTCCTCGTCATCATGCTTTTGCGTCATCTGCGCTTGGAGCATCATGTCTTTGACTTTCATGAGTCTTGTGGTGTTGCCGCGCTCGTTTTCATCTAACTTCATCTTAATGCTCTTGATGGTGGCAAGATACTGCGGCATTAGGATATATTCCAGCGCATTGACACGGCGGCGCGTTCGCTCGATCTCCTCCGCCAACAGTTGCGCGGTCTTTTCCAGCTCTGCCATGCGCAACAGGTCCTCGGTGATCCCGCTCAGCGCACGCAAAGATGAGTCCAGCTCGCCCGATGTGAACGCCATACCGTAGTTATAACTGTCGCTGCCGCCCTCGGACAGAACGCGCAATTGGAACACCGGCACTGTCACGCTCATGACATTTTTATAATCCACCTTAAGCTCGCACTCCTTTTTCGGACAGATCAGCGCCTCCTCCAACATTTTGGGGCTGCTGACCGCGCTTGCTACGGTAAAGCCGCCGTAAACCTCGGCAAGCGCTTTTTCCACACGCTCGCGCAATTGCTTATCCTCGCGCACCACGTCCAAAAATTGCTTCATCAGCTCGTCTCGCTTATCCTTGAGCAGCTTGTGTCCCTTCCGCGCCGTTTGGTAGCGCGTCTGTATCCGCTTCATCTCCATGCGCGTTGGGTTCACTCTCAATTCCGCCATGATATCACCTCCTTTTTTCCAGACTCTTTCGCGAAGTTATTCGTCCTTGGGCCAATATTTTTCGATCATTTCGGGCTTGATACGTTTGAGCTCGCTCTTGGGTAGAATCGAAAGGAGCTTCCAACCGAGGTCAAGCGTTTGCTCGATGGAGCGGTTCTCATAAAAGCCTTGGTTGATATACTTTGCCTCGAACTCATCGGCAAATTTTGCGTAGAGACGGTCGATGGGAGAGAGCGCCGCCTCGCCCAAAACCACCATCAGCTCCTTTGCCTCTTTTCCGCGCGCATAGGCGGAGAAAAGCTGGTTCATGGTGCTTGCATGGTCCTCACGCGTCTTGCCCTCGCCAATACCCTTATCCTTCAAGCGCGACAGCGACGGAAGAACATCCACGGGTGGCAGATAGCCCTTGCGGTACATTTCGCGCGAAAGAATGATCTGTCCCTCGGTGATATATCCCGTGAGGTCGGGGATCGGATGCGTCTTGTCATCCTCGGGCATGGTTAGGATCGGGATCATCGTGATCGAGCCGTCCGAGCCCATTTTTCTACCCGCACGTTCGTACATAGTGGCAAGGTCGGTGTACAAGTAACCGGGGTAGCCGCGGCGTCCGGGAACCTCCTTGCGTGCGGCGGAAACCTCGCGCAACGCCTCGGCATAGTTGGTAATGTCGGTGATGATGACCAACACATGCATGTTACACTCAAATGCCAAATACTCAGCGGCGGTGAGCGCCATACGCGGGGTGGAGATACGCTCGATCGCCGCGTCGGATGCCAAATTGATAAACAGCACCGTGCGGTCAATGGCGCCTGTCTTTTTAAAGTCGGAGATAAAGAAGTCGGCTTCCTCAAAGGTAATACCTACCGCAGCAAAGACCACGGCAAATTTATCATCCTTGTTTTTGACCTTTGCCTGTCTTGCAATCTGTGCGGCGAGATTGGCGTGCGGAAGTCCCGAGCCCGAGAAGATGGGCAGCTTTTGCCCACGCACAAGGGTGTTCAGACCGTCAATGGTCGAAATACCCGTTTGAATAAACTCGGAGGGATAGTAACGCGCCGCGGGATTGATGGGTGTACCGTTGATATCCAAGCTCTTTTCTGGAATCAAACGGACACCGCCGTCGATCGGCTCACCCATGCCGTTAAAAACGCGTCCGAGCATATTGGGCGACACGGGCAACTCCACGCCGTGACCCGTAAAACGCACCTTACTGTTGGCAAGATTGATACCCGCGGCAGACTCAAACAACTGCACCAACACGTTACGTCCGTTGACCTCCAGCACACGGCAACGGCGCACCTCGCCATCGGGCAGCTCGATCTCGCCCAGCTCATCGTATTTCACACCCTCGACCTGCTTGACCAACATCAAGGGGCCTGCAACTTCTTCAATGGTTCTGTATTCTCTGATCATTTGCCTTTCCCCTCTTTCAGTCTTTTTCCGCTGCTTCGATCAAACGATCGACCTGTGCGCGGATATCCTTGAGGATCGCCGCAAACTCGGTCTGATAGCTTTCGTTGGGCACGGACTTGGCACGTCCGATGCTTTCGTGTACGGGAAGATTGCAGATCTCCTCGATGTCCGCACCTGCGGCAATCGCACGTCTCGCTTGATCCTCATAAGTGAAGATCAATTCCAACATCGCGTGCTGTTTGGCAAGCGGCGTGTAGCTGTCAATGTCGACAAAAGCATTCTGTTGCAGGAAGTCCTCACGGATCGACTGTGCCACGTCAAGCGTGAGACGGTCCTCGGCGGACAGCGCATCCATACCGACCAGCTTCACGATCTCCTGCAGGTCGGATTCAAGCTGTAAGGTCTTGAGACATCTGCCCGTGTAATCCATAAAATTCTTTGAAACCTTCTCCGAGAACCAGCCCGACAGGCGGTCACGGTAAAGCGAATAAGAGTTGAGCCAGTTGATTGCGGGGAAATGACGTCGGTAAGCCAGCGATGCATCAAGTCCCCAAAACACCTTGACGATACGCAAGGTCGCCTGTGTAACCGGCTCGGAGATATCACCGCCCTGCGGAGAGACCGCGCCGATTGCCGAAAGCGCTCCCTCGCGCCCGTCGGAGCCAAGACAAACGACCTTCCCCGCGCGCTCATAGAACTGTGCCAAACGCGAGGTCAGATAAGCGGGATAGCCCTCCTCACCCGGCATTTCCTCGAGACGTCCCGACATTTCGCGCAATGCCTCGGCCCAACGCGAGGTTGAGTCGGCAATAACAGCCACCGAATATCCCATATCACGGAAATACTCGGCAATGGTGATACCCGTGTAGATCGATGCCTCGCGCGCCGCAACCGGCATATCCGAGGTGTTTGCAATCAGCACCGTGCGTTCCATTAGGGATTTGCCCGTTTTGGGGTCGATCAGCTCTGGGAACTCACGCAATACGTCGGTCATTTCATTGCCTCGCTCGCCGCAACCGATGTAGACCACAAGATCCACATCGCTCCACTTAGCAAGCTGATGCTGTACCACGGTCTTACCGGAGCCGAAAGGTCCCGGTACACAAGCAGTTCCCCCCTTGGCAATCGGAAACAGCGCGTCGATGACACGCTGACCTGTGATCATGGGATCGACAGGAGGCAGTTTTTCTTTATACGGACGCGACACACGAACGGGCCATTTTTGCATCAAAGTAATGTCTGCAATCGTCCCATCATCAAATTTGATCTTTCCGATGCGGTCGGTCACGCGGAAATCGCCCTCGCGCAGATCGACGATCGTTCCGTGCGTTTTGGGCGGCACCATGATCTTGTGCTCAATGACACTGTTTTCCTGTACCGTGCCGTAAATGTCACCGGAGTTGACCTTGTCACCGAATTTCAGAGCGGGCTTAAAATGCCACACCTTTGTGCGATCGAGCGCGGGTTCGTCAATGCCGCGCGTCAAATTGGCACCCACCTTGATGCGCATCGTCTCCAAGGGGCGCTGGATGCCGTCGTAAATATTGGTAAGCAGTCCGGGACCGAGCTCCACCGACAACGGGGCCCCCGTGGAAACCACCTTGTCGCCGCGTCCGATGCCCGCAGTCTCCTCGTAAACCTGGATCGACGCGCGGTCGCCGTGCATCTCGATGATCTCACCGATCAGCCGCTTTTCTCCGACGCGCACCACGTCAAACATGTTCGCCTCGCGCATTCCCTCCGCTACTACCAGAGGTCCCGATACCTTCAGTATTTTTCCTTCAACCATAGTTTTTCAACCTTTCTTTTTCCTCCGAACCCTCTTGCGGGAAAGTTCCGAGAAAAACGCGTCCTTACTCTTTAAACAAAATATCTGCACCGACGGCGCGTTCGACAGCGGAGCGAATATTGTTCATACCGTAGCCGGTAGAACCGCCCTGCCCCGGGATCGAGACCACGGCGGGCAATGGAAGATCCTTATAGCGTGAGAGTTCTTCCTCAAGCTGCATCGCGTAATTTTCGGTCAAAAAGATGACCGCGTACTCGCCGGATTTGACGAGCGTGTGCAGTGTTTTGGCGGCGCTTTCGGCATCCGGTGCCTCATGCACCGAAAAGCCCAACGCCATAAAGCCGAGGACAGAATCCCGCTCGCCGATAATTGCAATTTTATACATAGCTTTCACGGATCCTTTCGCGAATGGTTTCGGCGGAAAGCCCCGCCGCCTTTCCGGCAAGAATGATACGGAGATTGCGCACCTCATATTCGTGTGCTTGCAGGAAAGCGATCAGCACCTCGGGACCGTAGGAGACATACTTCGCCTCGCGGATATGCTCCATCAAAAAGTTGTCGGCGCTCCGTTCGACCGCGGTCAGACTGCGGTCGGTTGCCGCCACCGCCTCGGAAAGCTTGCCGTATTCGGTGTAATAAACCCGATCCCACAGTACATCCTCACCCGCCTCAAAAAGGGAGAGAAGAAAATCCTGCGAAAATGCCCCGCCACTCAAAAGCGCTTCGCGGAGCAAGGTCCGTCCGCTCTCGCCGCTCTTCATGCGCAAAATGCGCACAATGATCTGTAAATTGGTCAAGTCAATCTTTTCCCGCACCAGCCTCTCGGCAAATGCCACACGGCTGTTCCGTGCGGCGGCAAGCATGTCGGCATAGCAGGCGCGGTCAAGCAACAGATCGATCTGCTGCGGATTTTTTGTTTTCGCAAAAGCGCGCACCGCTTCGTCGGCGGCAATTGCCATTGCGGGAGCAAGCCCTTCAAAATTTCCTATTTCCGCCATGCGGATCACGGTCTCGATTTTCTGTGTTCCGAAATCGAACATCATCGAGCGCGGATCGATCTCGCGTATAAAGCCCTTGATCGCCGCCTTGACATTATTGCAATCATAAGGATAGCGCCACAACAGGAGCACCGCCTCGTCGGGGGCGAGTGCCTTGATCTCGCCGTAAGCACGGTTCAATATGCCAAGGAGCGTTTCCTCGCGCAAAAGTCTCCCGCTTTCCGCGTCGGTCACGGGAGAAACACCGTACTCGCGTAACAACGCTAAAAGCTCTTCCTCGGAGCCCGCAGACAGGAGCCTGTCCAGCTTTTCACGTCCGAGGATGGCGCCCTCCAAGGTGCGAATACGGGCACTGTGATACAAATAGTCGGTCATCGACACCCTCCCCGTCAAGGACGATCGGCAGTGCCAAACAGTGCGCGGCTGACCTCGGTCTCCAGCTCCTCACGCAGCTGTGCAAATAACAGACGCAGAGAGCAGTTGGATTCAATGCTCCCGCAACGCAGGATCAGCCCGCCGTCGATCGCCGCTGTTTTATCGGACAGCGTCAGCTTTTCAAGCATCTCGGACGGCAGTTTTCCACCAAGCTTTTGTTTTGCTCCCGCAATCAGCACTTGGCCGCAACGGTCGCGGTCACGTTGGTTTAAGAGCACCTCATAGGCGGCGGGTGCCATCGCATCCTCCTCACCGTACAGAGTACGGCTGGTCTTTTCGGCTGTATCCTGCTCGATCAGTGCCGCGCAAAGCAGACCGATCAGCGTCTCGGTATATTTTTCGGTGTCCAAATTGCGGATGCCCGTAAGCGCACCTTCAAACACCTCGTCCAAAAGCTCGCTTTGCGCCATCAGCATTGTATTGCGTTTTTGTGTTGCCGCCGTCGACTTTGCACGCGCGATCAAGTCGGTCGCCTCGCGCTCCGCCTCGGCGTTGAGGCGTTCGCGGATCGCATCGGCACGTGCGGCATAATCTGCGGTGATCCGCTCACACTCCGCCTCTGCCGCCGCAAGGATCCCCGCGGCTTCGTCCCGTGCCTCGGCAAGGATCTTTTCGGTGATCCTGTCAAGTCCGTTCATTGACATTTCGGTCTCTGCTCCTTTCCGTAAGTATCGGCTTTAAGAACCGTTATCAAAGGATCAGCAACAGAGAGATGAGCAATGCGAGAATTGCGTAAAGCTCAACAAAGGATGCGGAAATAACAGCTTTACCCACGGCATCGGGGCGCTTTGCAAGCACCGAGATACCTGCGGCGGCAACCTCACCCTGCTTGATTGCCGAGAACCAACCGCCAAGCGCAATGGGAAGCGATGCGAACAGATAGTAAGCGCCCTCGGAGGTGGTCAGTGCGGCGGTGCCGCCCATAATGCCACTGCCGATCATAATGAGGAATGCGGCAACCATGCCGTAAATACCCTGCGTCATGGGGAGTGCCTGCAACAGCATGGATTTACCGTACTTGTTGGGATCCTCACTGATGAGCCCCGCAGTCGCCTTTGCGACCAAATTGACGCCCTTTGCCGAACCGACACCCGGCAGGATGGTTGCCAATGCCGCGCCGATGATGGCAAGATTGTTGCCCGAAAATACTTCTTTTAAAATTTCTCCAAAAATTCCCATGGTTTCATTCTCCTTTTCATGTTTGTTTTTTATGGTTTTTATTGGATCTCATTGGATATATCTCCCGTGTCTTCCGAGTAGTTTTCCGCCGGAAGTGCGGGAGAGAACGGCTCGCCGCCGTCATCGTAGAACTTGCCGAAAAACTCGATATACTGCAATCGTGCCGCATGCACAAAGGTACCGAGTAGGTTGATGGCAAGGTTGAGCACATGACCGAGGATCATGACGATCAGCATAAAGACAAAACCGATCGGACCGCTCGCGCCCATGCCCGTAAGCATATTGATGACCTGTGCAATGACACCCGCCACCAAGCCGAGTGCCAAGATACGTGAATAGGACAACAGATCCGACGCGTAGCTGATGAGCGAATATAAGCCTCCAAGCCCCTTGGACAGCCAGCCGAAAAAGCTCCTCTGCCCCACTCCCTTTAGGAGAAAGATCAAGCCAAAGCCCGCAAACATTAGGTATTTACCAACCAACGAAAGCAACGCAAACAACTCATTCGTCGCCGCCGACACGGCAGAGGGATCGGGCATCAGCATGTCCACATACAGCGCGGGGACCATAAGGTCAATGCCGGCAAACAGCACCCAGTACGGCACCGTCGAGCAAATTCCCTCCAACACCTTGCCCCGCTTGCAGGTCTCGATCATGTTGATCGCCATACCGGCAATGAGGTGGACTTCCCCCACACCCAGTGCCAATACCAAAAAGCTTGTGGAGGAATCAATGGGGTTAAAAATGAGACCGTTGTAGAAAAATTTTCCGATTGCCGTGGTCTCGGCAACGCCGTCGGCATGGTAGATAAAGCTGTTCATAATAGCGGTGGGGAGATTGCCGAACCACCCGCCAAACAAAACACCCATGATCATACAGGAAATGCCGCAGTAGCCGAACATCGAGAGCATTCGCCGCATCCCCTCCTTGGGGTTGAGCAGCTTGATACCGCCAAAGCATCCGAGCACCAACAAAAGCCCGTAGCCCACATCGGCAAACATCATACCGAAGATGATGAAATAGAAGATACTCATAATGAATGTGGGATCAAACGTCCCGTATTTCGGGTAAGAATACATTCCGATCACCCACTCGAAATTTGCCGCAAAGCGGTTGTTTTTGAGCAGAACGGGAGGCTCCTCGTCCTCCTCGGGCTCGGACACCTCACAGGCGCACTCAAACGCCGAAAGCGTCCGTGCAATCCTTTCCTCCGCTTCAGCGGGGACCCATCCCGAAAGTACCGCGCAATTTCGCGTTGCCGCCAATTTTCGTTTCTGTACGCAAACGTTGAGCGTTGTTTCCTCAATATCCGCGAGAATCTCTACGTCGTTGATCGCCTCCGCAAGGTCGCGCAAGCGTTCCTCGGCACCAAACATCTCGGTATCGATCTCACCCAGCCTTGCCTCCGCGGTCTCATAAGCAACCCGCGCGGTAGAAGCTACCTCGGGGAATGCGGTCTTTGAAAATCCGCGTGCCGCCAGTAACCGCTCGGCAGAGTCTGCATCTGTACGCAAGAACGTCAACACCACATAAACACCGTTGCCATCGTCGGAGACCTCCTCGAAATACACACCCGCATTCTCCATCTCCTCGCGCACCTCCAACACATCGGTCCCCGCAGGATAGGCTCCCAAAAGGATCTGTGTTTTGGCAGAGCCATCAGTGTCCAGTGCCGCGTCATAACCGAGCCATGGCTCCACCGACACCATCAGCGACTCGTTCCTTGTGCGTTCGGCAATCAGCGCATCGATCTGTGCCACCGTCGCAAGCGTGTCACAAACGGTCTGCCATGCACGTGCATCGCGTCCCTCGCGGCAGAACTCGGCGCGGTCGACACGGTGGACGATCCGCCCGAGTCCCCCCTTACGCGAAGTGTACTTGGCAAGGGTAGGCAATGCCGCGCGGATATCGGCAAGCCGACGCTCCACTGTACTCTTTTGGGTGTCAATCTCCAGCGTGCTCAGCGGTGTCAGCCCCTCGCCTGCGGACGTATTGCGAATTTCCACGCATTTGAGGTTCATCAGCTTGCGTACAATGGCATCCGCGTCCCGTTCGTAAGACAGGACGGTGAGTTTTTTCATTGTACCTACCGACATTTTTGATCGAACCCCCTGAGAATCATTTTTTCTGCCATTTTTCGACGCAAGGCAACCGTCTTTTTCAGCTCTGCCGCCTCTTCGACACTCTCGGCGCCAATGCGCTCCGAGGTCTGCGCAGTGCGCTCGCGGAGCTGTACCATCATGGCGGCAAGCTCGGCGGCGGTCTCCTTTTCGGTAGCCGCGCACATGGCTTGTCCGTCTGCCTCTGCCCGCGCGATCATTTCCTTGGCACGCTCACGCGCCTCGGCAACCATACGCGCGGCGGTCTCTTCGGTTTTCTTGATTTGAATTATCGATTCTCTTGACATAAAACCTCCTGTGGTTCCCCGTCATTTCCACGGGACCGTCCTTTGCGGAGCGGTCCCCCTGTGGATAGAATTACCATTTTTCATTATATCATAGTTTTTTGCAAAATGCAAGTTTTTTATGTCGATTTTCAACATTTTTTTGCAAAGTCAAATTTCGGCGCTTCTCGGTAATTTTTGCTCCAAAAACGCCATGTGATCGGTGACGTTGCGAAAAAATACCATCTGCTCGCCCTCCGGGTAAATTCCGTCGGGACGGAACGGCAGCTTTCCTTGTGAGAGCTTGATGCCAAAGGTCTTTAAAATTTCGGAAAACGGCAAGAGTGTTTCCTCCTCGGTATTCCAAACATGCGAGATGCGGTGATAGCTTTTTTGCGGCTCCTTCCATTGTCCCGTCAGCTTGGATTCACACAGGATCGCCGCGTGGATCCCCTCCTCCCACGGAATACGCATTTTTAAATGATAATGCTGTGCGCGAAACTGTGATTTTTCCCGCACGCTCTCCAGTGCCAAAAACTCCTTACGCAACGACTCCCCATAGACCGATTGCGCCCAAGTCATGCAAGTCTGTGCAAGGTGGAGATAAAACTCCCGCATCAAGGGCTTCTCCTCGGGAAGCAGAAGCTCCGCATCGGCACGCAACAAAATTTGATACCCCTCTCTCACCGTTCCGTGCTTCTCGATTTTTTCTATCTTCAAAGTGATCGCCTCCTTTTTACCTTTTTATTCAATCAAAAAAGAAAATATACCATGGGACAAGATGCGAAAAACAAAAAAAAGCGAAGAACCTCTGTCGGGTTCCTCGCCTTTTGTAAAATCATTCATATTTGAGATATTGAATATTGGTCACAACCCCGTCGCGAAGCAGGATTTGAAGCTTTGCATCATTGTCGTAATCAAAGTAAACGATCTGCTGTTCGGTTTGGACATTTGGGGTACCGTGCTTATTGAGCACATCCTCGGCACTGTCACCGATGCAAATGCCCTCGGGGGTAGCGATCGAGGTGTCGGCATCATCAAAGATCTCCACCGAGAGAATATAGTCCTTTCCCTCATTGGAATAAGTCTGAATTTTATAGGACGTGTATTGGTAGACCTTGTCCTTGTCGTCGCCGTAGCAGCTCCCCGTCTCGGCAAACGCCACATACGCACCGAGGGAGGCAATGATCGGCTCGGCTTCGGCGTCAAGCGTGACTGTCACGCCGCCCACGACAAACGGGCGAAAACCGGTGTTTTCCTCATTCCCGTTATCACAAGAAGCCATCGCGCAAAGCATCAACGCGCCAAGCAATAAAGCGATCAGTTTTTTCATTTTCAAGATATCCTTTCTTTCAGTTGTTTCGTTCCGCGTAATACGCATCCAGCTTTTTCTGCCATGTCTCGGCAAGCGCGGTATCGTTTTTTCGGCTCTCCAACCCAAACTCATTCACCAAAAGCTCGCCAAAATACGAGGTCAGCTTTTCGGCTCCGTAAACATTGAGATGTACCCCCATGTCGTAAGTGTCGGTACTCCAATCGATGCCGATCTCATCGGCAAGCGGAATAAAATTGTAATATTTCAACCTGTTTTCCTCGGCGTAAGCAACGATCTGCTCGTCCCATTCGTCGTACCAGTGGTATTTCCAGTCATTGGTGGGCGCTTTGATCAACACAAACGCAATGCCGTTTTCCTCACACAGCGCACGCATTTTGTCAAGGTACTCCATCGAGGTCTCGGGCAAGGTATCATCGACAAGCGGCGAGGGAGTGATCTCGGCCTTGCCGCCGCGGATCTCGGTCTGCATCAAATACCCGTTGTGCGACACGGTATCGCGGCGGAAAAGGTAGGTAAAGTCCTCTTTTCCAAGCTCCTTCCATCGGCTGTGAAAGCGCAGAAGCGGGAAAAGATACGAAGCAAAGCTTTCCTCCTCTGTCATCGAAGCCGAGATCGCTTTGAGCTTGGTTACGGAAAGCTTCATTCCGTCCAGCGTCATGCGGTTGTATGCCTCATCTTGGGGTTCTCCGTACTTGAGCGCCAGCACGTTGAATACCACGACCTTTGGAGTCTCATATTTCAAGATTTCCTCAAGCAGATAATAGGACTGCCACGTCAGTTGTTGCGCACTGCCGCGGATGTATGAGGTGATCCCGTACTCCTCCCACAGCGTGGGCGGGGTAAAGCTCTCGTAGACCTCACAGTCTCCAACAAACAGGACGTCGTGAGAGGTCTCCTCGCCGTAGTATTCGGCGATCAACGCCCCCTCGCGGGACGCCGACATATATTTGGGCTGCACCAACGCCTGTATAAAGCCGAGTAAAATCACGGTGACAAGTATCATGCAGATACATAAGATGATTCTCTTTTTCATATCACTCTCTATCAAAACTGATTATAAATAAATTGCGAAGCATCGTAGCCGATGCCGTAAGCGCCAAACAGCAAGATCACCACGGTCAAGGCACAAAGGCAAAGACACATCAGCACAGGTCGTTTTGCCAGTTTTTCGCGCACGGGTTCGGTCTTGCCAAGCCGGCTGACAAGAAATATGACCAATACACCGCCAAGGATCACGCACCAATCCGCAACGTCCAATCCAAATGACAACAACCCGCCACAAAAAAGCGTGCCCCATTGAAAATCGGTAAACATCGTCCCCCACAAGCGGAAGGTCAGAGGTACATCGCGATAGCAATCGAGGGAACGGATCAGTCCCATGAGCAAAAAGGTACGTACCGCCTGCCACACACCCCAAGGCTTTGAGGCGGTCAAGCGCGGAAATTTTTGATGAAACCCGGTATACAGCGGCTGAAGCTCCTGGGATACAAGAATGACAAGGCAGTTCAACAGTCCCCAAACGATAAAATTCAGTCCCGCCCCGTGCCAAAGTCCCGTAAGGAACCACGTCACAATGGTAGCAAGATACACGGGAATGCGCTTACCAACCTTGTCCCCCAGCTTCGCACGCGACCACTTGGAGAGCTTTTGCATCGAGTTTGACACCGACAGCGGATAAAATATGTAATCGGTAAACCACGTCCCCATGGTCATGTGCCAACGACGCCAGTATTCCTTGGTCGATTTGGAGGAAAAGGGACGGTCAAAGTTTTCCGCCAGCTTGATGCCGAGCATCTCGGAAAGTCCGATGGTAATATCGATACCGCCTGTAAAGTCGCCGTAGATCTGCACCGAGTAGAGCAAAATAAGCAAAAAGACGTACACACCCGTAAACTCCGCGGTATTGGAGGTCAGTTCCTTGACCGCGATCATCGCGGTGTCGGCAACCACCAGCTTTTTAAAAAATCCCCATACCACGCGGCAAAGCCCCGCTCGGAATGAAAAGCCGTCAAAAGCATGGGGCTCAAACAGTTGATTTCCAAGGCTCGAAAAACGGCTGATCGGTCCTTGAATCAGCTGTGGGAAGAACGAAACAAACAATGCAAGCTTAAAAAAATCCCCCTCGGCACGCACGGACTTGCGGTATACGTCGATGAGATATCCCATCGATTGAAAGGTATAAAACGAAATTCCCAACGGCAACAGGAGCGACGGTATAGTCACCCGTGCCGTACCAAACAGCGAAAGGAACGAATTGACACCCGTAAGTACGAACGCCGTGTATTTGAGCACAGCCAGCATACCAAAGCCGAGAAGCAATCCCAAAGCCAAGATATGCAACCGTTTTTTCTTTTCCTTTGCGCGGTACGCCTTGCGTTCGGACTTTTCCATCGTGTCGCGGTTCGCGGCAACAAAAGCGTCCTCGGCATCGGCACGCTTTTGCATGAGTCGCGCGGTCAAATAAGTAACACAGGTCGTGTACAAAATAAAGATCAGATACTCCGCCCCCGCACAAAAATAGAACAAATAGCTTGCGGCAAGCAACACCCACCACTGCCGTTTGCGCGGAACGGAGAAATACAACCCCACCGTGACGGCCGCAAACAACAGGAACGAAACCGATGTAAATTGCATTGAAAACGCTTATTCCTCGTCGAGACGCTCGATGAGCGCCCAAATGGCTTTGGCACTTGCAAAGTTCTCGGGGATCACTTCCTCGGCGGGAATCGCAACGTCAAAGGTACTGTTGACCTCGGTGATTAGAGTAACAATGTCAAGTGAATCGAGCACACCCGCGCCGATGAGATCGTCCTCGGCGGCAAAATCCACCTCGGGGTGCATTTTTTTTAGAATTTCAAGCAGTTGTTCCATGTCATTTTTCTCCCAACATACAATTTAAAACACATTATATTTATTATACCTTTTTATGCCCGCCCTGTCAATGACAAAAATAAAAAAAGATAAATAAAAGATAAATAATTTACAAAGCGCAACAATTAGAATGACAGGTTTGGGTTCTTAAAAAAGGATGTGGGAAAAACCTCTTGAAAAAAAGTTTTTCCCACAAAAAAAGTAAATCTCATCCAAATACCTCAAACGCCGCAACAAGCTTGAGCTTCTCCCGATCCACGGCATCGCGTCCGTAGGCATCAAAAAAGCGTTCGGTATACTGTTCTGTCTTTAGATTAAAATTCAGCGTCCACGCGCCCCAAAACAGGTCGATGTGTCGGTCGCCCGCACCACCGTTGCCAAGGTCGATAAAGCCGCTGAAGCGCCAACAGTCCAGCATCACATTGGGCAGACAATAGTCCCCGTGGAGCAACGCGTCGGTTTTCATTAGATGCCGTCCCGCCTCAATCACCTGCCATGCCTCCTCCGCCGAGCGGTAACCCCAATGATCCGGAAACAGCGAGGTATCATAATGCCCGGCGCGGTAATTTCGTTCCGCGGTCTCATAATAGGTCTCATTGCGGTTTTGTACGGGACAATCGGAAAAATCAAGGCTGTGCAAATTTCTCAACAGCTCCGCAGTGGTATCACACAGCCGTTTGGGATCGGCAAGATACGCCGCGTGCGTGCAGTCCTCCCCTGTCACCCGTGCTGTCAGAAGCCAATCCTTTTCGGCACTGATATACGAAAGTACCTCAGACGCAAGCCCCTTGGTATGGAAGTACCGTGTCATATCGGCTTCACGCGCAAGCGTTCCTTTGAGTGCCGATTTGAGGTAATAACCGCCGTCTCGGTCGAGAAAAAGCACACGCGCCTCCGGGGAAGAGCTGCTGTCCCAAACCTCGGATGACCGAAGCAACGCTTGAAATTCCGCGGGATATCCGTCGATATTCGGTTGAATGCGTGTTCGTTTCATAAAAATCTCCTCAAAGTGCGGCAATCATCTCCGCCGTCTCCTGCGGTGAAAGCTTTGACACATCAAGCTTTACGGTTTGCAGTTTTTCATACAGTGGGAGCCTTGCCAAGCTACGCGCGATCACATCTGGCTCACGGATCCCCGCCCGTACATCATGCGTCAGCCGTTCGGTCAAAGCATCGGGGGACGCCACCAGCGACACCGCACAAACCTCACACGCACCAAGATCAAGACGCGACAGAATGTCATCGATGATGCTTTGCTCATGCATCACCCAACAAAAAATGATATTTTTGTAAGCCGAACAGCGAATAAAATTCCCCAGCAAACAACAGATGTTGTCCATGACCATGGCACGCGTTTCCTCGGTCACTTGAAACGGGTGCGCGTCCCAACACCAGTCCCCGTCCAAAAAGACACTGTCGGGCAATCGTTTCTTTAAGATTTGACAAGCCGTGGTTTTTCCCACGCCCATTGTCCCACCGACAAGATACAGTTTTTTCATCTTGAAAATTGTTTTCAATCCTCTTTATGCTTTCCCACAAAAGAGTTCATTGCAAGCGCGGTCAATCCCAATCCGAGCATGGTGATCGCGGACGTAGGTTCAAGCTTTCCCAAAATCGAAAGTGCCGTTACACCGATCCCCATCGCCAATGCAACGGCTTTGCAGACCAAGAGCACAATGTCGCGCAACTCGCTTTTTTCGGGCTTTGCCGCCTCTCCGTTTGCAAACATCAATTCGTCAATCGTCACACCCAAGATCTCGGCAAGTCGGGGCAAAGACGCCACGTCGGGACAGGACAGATCGCGCTCCCACTTGGAGACCGCCTTATCGGTCACACCCATTTGCTCTGCCAGCTCGGATTGCGTCATGTTCTTCTCTTTTCGGAGCGATGCAATCGTTTTTCCGAATGTTTGTTGTTTCATTGTTTATAACCTCCAAAAACTTGATACGGTGATCTTAGCACAAAACCGATCAAAAAACAACCCACCGACAGTCGAATTGCCTCGACCGTTGGTTTCCCTCTCGGTTTACCTATTTCAATTATATCATATTGGGGGCAAAAAATCAATATTTATCAAAAAAGAAAGGCACGGCAACGGCACTTACTTTTTTAGGAAGTAGAATTATTGAAGAAAAGTCAAGCTCTATCCTCAAGCTTGCAATACTCGCGTCTCGGCTGAACATTGAGGTACGCGGGGCGAATGATCTTACTGCCGTTGATCAGCTCCTCCAAGCGGTGTGCGCTCCAACCCGCGATCCGCGCGATGGCAAAGATCGGCGTATAAAGCTCGGTGGGCAACCCCAGCATCTCGTAAATAAATCCGCTGTAAAAGTCGACGTTTGCGCTGACACCCTTGTACATCTTCCGCTCACGCGCGATCACCTTGGGGGCAAGCTTTTCGACCGCGGCGTAAAGCTGATACTCCTTGAGCATCTTCTTTTCCTCGGACAGCTTTTTGACAAATCCGCGCAACACCGTGGCACGGGGGTCCGAAACCGAATACACCGCATGACCGATTCCGTAGATCAAGCCCGCGCGGTCAAATGCCTCCTTGTGGAGCAGACGGACGAGATAATTCTCGATCTCCTCTTGATCGCTCCAATCGCGGATATTCTCCTTCATATCTTGAAACATTTGGCAAACCTTGATGTTGGCACCGCCGTGCTTGGGTCCCTTGAGCGAACCGAGCGCCGCCGCAATGGCAGAATAGGTATCGGTCCCCGACGAGGTGACCACATGCGTGGTAAAGGAGGAGTTGTTACCGCCGCCATGCTCGGCATGAAGCACCAAGGCAAGATCCAGAATACGCGCCTCCAAACGGCTGTATTTGCTGTCGATACGGAGCATGTGCAACAAATTTTCCGCAGTGGAAAGTGTGGGATCGGGTTCATGAATAAAAAAGCTCTGACTGCCGTCGATATAATAATCGAACGCCTGATAGCCGTAGACCGCCATCATGGGAAAGGTCGCAATCAACTGCAAGCACTGGCGCAACACATTCGAGATCGAGGTATCGTCGGGGTTGCGGTCATAGGAGTACATGGTCAGCACACTGCGCGCCATCGAGTTCATCATATTTTCGCTCGGCGCTTTCATAATAAGGTCGCGCACGAACGAGGTCGGTAGCGAACGGTAGCTTGCCAACACCTTTTCAAAGCTTGCCAACTCCTCGCTTGTGGGGAGCTTACCAAACAGCAACAGATAGGTCACTTCCTCAAATCCGAAGCGTTTGTCGGCAAGAAATCCGCTTACCAATTCCTCCACATCATATCCACGGTAAAAAAGCTTACCCTTGCAAGGGACCTCCTTGCCGTTTACCATTTTAAAGGATTGAATTTCCGATATTTCGGTCAATCCCGTCAAAACCCCTTTTCCGTTTTTATCGCGCAAGCCGCGCAACACCTCGTAATCGGTATACATCGAGGGCTCGATCAGCGAATCGCTGATGCAAAGACGTGCAAGGCTTTCGATCTCGGGGGTGATCTCCGCGTAATTTCTTTTTTCCGTTGCCATAAAATCATCTCCTTTCGATTGTCTTTGGCATATCAACAAAAAAATCCCACATCATCGGCGTGGGATCACTGCTGTTTTATTTTTAGGGGAAGGAACTTGCGTCCCTTCCCCGCCCCGTTTTCACGGGTAAAACCGGTTGGTCTTTCCAACACGACCGATCAATATTATTCTTCTTTGGAGGAATGATCCTCTGCGCTTTCTGCGGAGTCTTCGCAGTTTTCATTCTGTGCGGCTTCGTCAGCAGCATGCTTTGCAGCCTCTTCCGCCTCTGCCTTTTGCCGTGCGGCACGCTCTTCATTGTCTCGGCGGCTCTTTTCCGCCTTTTCCTCGGCAATGGCGAGAAGTGCTTCCTCGGTTGCACCTTCCTCCATCGCGGCGGCAAACTGGTCGCCGTCCATGCTCTCATGCTTCAAGAGATACTGTGCGACAAAGTGCAGCTTGTCGATATGCTCGGACAAAATCTGCTTGGCGTCGGCATAGCAATCGCCGATAATACGCTGAATTTCTTCGTCAATGGCTGCCGCAGTCTGCTCGGAATAATCCTTGCCCGTCCCGTAATCACGTCCCAAGAACACCTCGGAGTGACCGGAGCCGTACAGCACGGTACCCAGCTTATCGCTCATACCGTAGCGCGTTACCATGCCGCGCGCCAGCTTGGTCACCTGCTGAATGTCTCCCGAAGCCCCCGTGGAAATGTCATCCAGGATCAGCTCCTCGGCAACACGCCCGCCAAGGCCCATACGAATGTCATCGAGCATCCCGCCCCGCGTCGCGTAATTTTTGTCATCCTCGGGACGGCTGACGGTTACACCGCCTGCTCTGCCCGCGGGAATGATGGTGATCAGCTTGACGGGGTCGGTATTCTTACAGTAGTGCGAAACCACCGCGTGTCCCGCCTCGTGATAAGCGGTCAGCTTGTTTTCCTTTTCGGTACGGATGCGCGACTTCTTTTGCGGGCCGAGAAGTGCCTTCATATAGGCATCCTCGATGTCCTCCATACCGATCAGTGTTTTGTTCTTCTTTGCCGCCAAAAGCGCCGCCTCATTCAAGAGATTTGCAAGATCGGCACCCGTAAAACCAACGGTGGACTGCGCCACCTTGCGGAAGTCGACCCCCGACTCCAGCGGCTTGTTACGTGCGTGTACTTTCAAAATTTCCTCACGTCCCTTGATATCGGGATAGTTGACAGTCACTTGACGGTCGAAGCGTCCGGGACGCAACAGTGCGGGATCAAGGATATCGGGGCGGTTGGTCGCCGCCATGACGATGATGCCGTCATGTGAGCCGAAGCCGTCCATTTCCACCAACAACTGGTTGAGTGTTTGCTCACGCTCGTCGTGTCCGCCGCCAAGGCCCGCGCCTCTGTGACGTCCCACGGCGTCGATCTCATCGATAAAGATGATCGACGCGGGGGATTTGCGTGCGGTCTCAAACAGGTCACGCACACGCGACGCACCGACACCGACGTACATCTCCACAAAATCCGAACCCGAAATCGAGTAGAACGGAACGCCCGCCTCACCCGCAACGGCTTTGGCAAGCAAGGTCTTACCCGTACCGGGAGGGCCTACGAGAAGTACACCGTGCGGGATCTTTGCCCCCAGCTTGGTGAACTTTGCGGGGTTTTTGAGAAATTCCACGATTTCGACCAGTTCTTCTTTTTCCTCATCGGCGCCTGCCACATCACGGAAGAGCACCTTGTTCTTTTCGTTGACATTGGGCACCTTTACACGCGCCTTGCCAAAGGAATTAAACTTTCCGCCGCCCTTGCCGCTCATCTGACGAACCGCAACAAAGTATATGACCACAAAAATGAGAATGATCAAAATCATGGGGAGCCAACTCACCCACGCGGGAATTTTTGTAGCTGGCTGAGGCTCATAAAGTGTGATGGTACCGTCCTGTACCTGTGCCTCGATCTCCTCATGCAGATCATAATAGAACAGATCAAAGCTTCTGAGCTGATAGGTCACGGTCCTTGGGGTCCCGTTTTCCGTGACCGTCATCGTCAGAAGATTGTCCTCGCTGATGACGACCTCGCTTACCTGTTTGTTGTAAAAGAAGTTGAGCACATCGTCATAGGTCAGTGTCTCCTTTTGACTGCCGCCCGAAAAGAGCGTGGAGAGCACAATAACGATGACAACCAAAATGACAACATAAAACAGGATTTCATGAATAAAACTGCGCTTTTTCATGGATTTCCTCCGTTTCGTTGATATTCTGCGTCTTACTTAGAGTATATTGCCGGTTTAAGAATACCGACATATGGAAGATTACGGTATTTTTCATCATAGTCAAGTCCGTAGCCGACCACAAACACATCGGGGATCTCCATTCCCACGTAGTCGGCGTTGAGGTTGACCTGGCGGCGGTCGGGTTTATCCAACAGGGTACAGCATTTTACACTGTGCGCACCGCGGTCGGCAAGCAAATGGGTCAGTTTTTCCAAAGTTCTGCCGCTGTCAATAATATCCTCAATGACAATGACGTCGGTATCCTTGACGTCGCGCTTGAGATCGAGATGTACTTGAATGAAGCCCGAGGTCTGCGTGCCCGAGCCGTAGGAGGAGACCTTCATAAATTCCATCTCGCATTTGAGAGGAATGCGGCTGATCAAGTCTGCCGCAAAAAATACAGAGCCCTTGAGCACGGTGACAAAGATCAGATCTCTGCCGCTGTCACGGTATTCCTCGGTGATCTGTGCCGCCAAACGGTCGCAGATCTCATTCAGCTTTTCCCTGTCTGCCAAAACGCTTTCAATATCTCGGTCGATGCTATACATGATGTAAATACCTTTCTTGTTTTCCACTTTCCTGTTTTTACACTTTTTGCGGTTCGGTCGGTAGCTCCACGCGCAACAGGTAGGTCTCCCCCGCACAGGGAAGTCCGTCCCGCAATCCGACAAAGGGAGCCCAAACGATCCCCTCTCGGTCACATAGCAACGGCATCGCGTCCCGCCACCGCGGCGGAATGCCCGCCTCACGGTAAAGCCTGCGGAGCCTCCGGTGCATACCGCGCATCAAAAGGACGTCGCCATCCTTGCGGGAGCGCCAAAAAAACTCTTTTTCTATTATATCAGAAACCGCATTTAAATTTAAATAAGAGTGTGTAGATAAATTGTTAACTTTTGTCAGTTTGCCGTTTTTTTCCGTACACACACGGATTCCCGACGGCAACACAAGTGTTTCGCCGCATCGGAACGGCAAGCAAAACGGGGCTGTTTCACTTTTGCCTTTTTGATACAACCGCAACAAGCCAAACTCGCGCACAGCAACCCAATCGCCCGGCAAAGCCGCCTCACAGGAGGTCTCCGCCGCCAACAGCAGCATCAGCGCCTCCAAATGCACACGCTCCGCCTCGCATCCCGTGCCCTGCTTTACCCACTTTGCCAACGCACGTTTACAAAGAGACACAGACGCGTTCCGCAAGACCGCAACATCAAGCCCCGCTTCGGCGGTGCTGTCCCGCAACAGCTGCTCGGCAAGCGAGGAAAGAAGCTTCTCATCCTCACGAAGCAGATCGGCCGTTGCCGTGATACGCTTTGCGGCTCCCGGGTAAAGCGCATCCAACACGGGAAGAACATCGGCGCGGATACGGTTGCGCGCATAGGCAGTATCGGCGTTGGTGCTGTCGGTGACATAGTCCAAGCCGTTTGCGGTACAAAAATCAAGAATTTCTTTCCTTGACATTCGCAACAGCGGGCGTGTCAGACTTCCGCAGGAAAACTCCCGCACGGGCGCGATGCCCGCAAGCCCGCCGAGTCCCGTCCCGCGGCAAAGCCGAAAGAGCACGGTCTCGGCTTGGTCATCGGCGTGATGTGCCGTGGCAAGCAGGGGGATCCGGCGCTCACGCATGAGGCGGTCGAAATATTCGTACCGTACCGCGCGCGCCTCTTCTTCCAATCCTCTGCCGCCCGCCCGTGCCAGTGCGGGCACGTCGGCTTCCAGCACACAGATCTCAAATCCGTAACGGGCGGCAAGGGATACGCAAAAATCTCGGTCGCGACGTGCCTCTTCCCCGCGGATGCCGTGATCGACATGCGCCACGGTCAAGGGAAAGCCCTGTTCTCGGGACAGCGTGGCAAGCATATGCAACAGCGCCCGCGAATCGGCACCGCCCGAAAGTGCCAACAGCACCGGAGTGTCCGGCGGCAAATGCGCCAATTCCGCCGGTGCGCAAAAGGCGCTTGGCAAACGGAAGCTTTCTTTTGTCATCAATCTTGATCCTGTTCCTTATCAATGGTAATGAACTTGGTAAATTGACCGTTCCAGCCCATTTCCACGGTCCCTTGCGAGCCGTGGCGGTTCTTTGCAATAATGACCTCGGCAATACTGGTATCTTGACTGCCTTGCTCATCGGTTTTATAATATTCGCTTCGGTACAAGAAAATGACCGTATCGGCGTCTTGCTCGATGGCACCCGAGTCACGCAGGTCGGAAAGCATCGGTTTTTTATCGGTTCTCGACTCGGGACCGCGCGACAGCTGTGCACAGCAGACCACGGGAACCATCAGCTCCTTTGCCATGATCTTGAGCGAACGCGAGATCTCGGAGACCTCCTGTACGCGGTTGTCCTTGTGACCGTCGCCCTGCATAAGACCCAAATAGTCGATGACGACCAAACCGAGATTTTGCACACGGCGCAGCTTTGCCTTCATGGCGGTGACCGTCATGCCCGACGTGTCGTCGATCAGAATGTCACAGCCCGCAAGCTCTCCCGCGGCAACTGCTAAATGCTCCCAGTCCTCAGGCTGGAGCTCACCCGTGCGGAGCGCGTAGCTGTTGACCAGCGCCTCGCTCGCCAGCACACGGTTGACAAGCTGTTCGGCAGACATTTCGAGGGAGAAGATACAAACGGCTTTTTTGGTCTGCTTTGCCACATTGGTGGCAATATTGAGCGCAAACGAGGTCTTACCCATACCGGGGCGCGCACCGATCAAAATAAGGTCACTCTTCCCCATGCCCGCAAGCACGCGGTCAAGTGCCGAAAAGCCGGTTTGCGTTCCCTGGGTCGCCTCTTTGTTGGTATTGAGCTCATGCAAGTGGTTGTAAACATCGCCGAGGACCTCGCGAATATGGCGGAAGTTTTTGGTGTCACGTCCCTGCGCAATGTTGAAAATGAGGTGTTCCGCGTGGTCGAGAATACTTGTCACCGACTCTTGTTCGGAGTACGCCGATTCCGAAATCTCGCCGCATGCAGCAATGAGCTGACGCAAAATACTCTTTTCCTTGACGATACGGGCATAGTCCTTGACGTTGAGCGCGTCGGGAACCGCCTCGGTCAACGTGCGGATATAGTCCTCACCGCCCGATTTGTCATAAATGCCCTTGACGACCAGCATATCGATCAGTGTGACCACGTCGATCTCGCTGTTGGTCAAAAAGAGCTCATGCATGGCAAGATAGATCTGCTTATGCTCGGAAAGGTAAAAATCCTCGGCGTTTAGCAGATCCGCCACTTCATTCAGCGCCGCCGGATCGATCAGCACCGAGCCGAGCAAGGATTGCTCAGCGGGCATCGAAAACGGCAGTTTTCTGATCATTTCATCTTGCATAACGGCTTATTTTTCGCAAACCAGAACGTAAACTTTTCCCGTGACCTCGGTATAAAGCTTCACTTCCACTTCATATTTTCCGTATGCCTTGATGGGATCGTTTAACACCAGCTTGCGTTTATCAATGGTGATACTGTGGTCGGCTTGGAGCCTCTCGGCAATGTCCTTAGACGTGATGGAGCCGTACAGTCTGCCGTCGGCACCCGAGGACGCGGTAATCTTGACTTGCAAGCTCTTCAGCTTTTCGGCAAGCGCCTGTGCCTCTTTCCTTTCGGTCTCGATGCGGTAAATTCTTGCCGCCTCCTTGACCTTGACATCGTTGAGCGACTGCGCATCGGCTACCTTTGCCAGCTTGCGCGGAATCAAAAAGTTTTTGCCGTATCCGTCGGATACCTCGATCACATCATTCTTTTTTCCCTGACCTTTGACGTCAGCAAGTAAAATCACTTTCATCCTTTTATTGTCTCCTTTGATTATCGTTTCATACCTTTTTCATTTTCGTACTCATTGTCCATATAGTCATCAAGCACGGTTTTGAGCTGTACACAGGCAGCTTCCAGCGTGGTGTGCGTCAAGCGCGCGCCCGCCATATCGTAATGACCGCCGCCGCCAAGGCGTTGCATAATAATTTGCACATTGATCTTATCGTGTGAACGCGCCGAGATGGTCACGGTGTTATCGGCACGCAAAAGCGCAAACGATGCCTCTATTCCGGCAATGGTCATCAGCTTGTCCGCCGCTTTTGCCACAGCAATGTTATCCTCCTCGGTTGCGGGATGATCCACGCTAAGCCAAGTAAGGGCGATCTTTTCGCGGTAAGTACGCGTGCGGCTGTCGATATCGCAAGCCGTAAAGAGATTGGACATCGACTCGGCAAAGAAGCCGCGCACCGAATTGGCATGTGCACCTCTGCCGTACAGGTAGTGCACCGCAGAAAAGGTTTGCATTCCCGCGCCTTGCGTAAAGTTTTTGGTGTCCAGCATCAGTCCCGCCAACATCAGATTGGCTTCCTCTTTGAGCAGTCGGTCGTGATAAGGGCTGTACTCCAGCATCTCGCTGACAAGCTCGCTCGCCGCCGCAACTGCGGGACGAATATAGGTCATCAGCGGTTTGAACTCGTAAAGCTGATCCTGACGGCGGTGATGGTCGATGATCACCACGTTTTTGACGCATTTGAGCAGACGCGGCGTCTCGGTATTAAACACGTTGTTCACGTCGCTCATGATCAAAAGCGTATCCGAACGTACCGCATCAAGAGCGGTATCGCCGCTGATAAACATGGAACGGTACTCGGGCAGGTTCGCCAACAGATCGTAGCAAATGCGGAAGTTGATGTGATCGCGATTGACCACAATGCGGATCTTGGAGGCATCGCCGCCGCGCGCGCAAATGGCAAGACGCGCAAGACCGACACAGGAGCCGATCGAGTCGTAGTCGGGTGCACGGTGCCCCATGATCAGAATATTCCCCGCCTCCTGCATCAGCTTGCAAAGGTGAGAGGAATTGACACGCGAGGTAATGGTGGTGGAGCCGTACATGGTGTTGACACGTCCGCCGTAAGGAGTGACCGACTTTCCGTCATTGACCGCCGCTTGGTCACCGCCCTTTTGCAGAGCAATGTCCAACGCGTCACTGGCGGCGCGCTCCTTGTCCTCAAAGCTACCGTCAATGGCACCCACGCCGATCGAGATCGTCACGGGAAAGCTGTTGTCACCCAATTGAATGTTACGAATGGTATCAAGAATACGGAATTTGTTACGGATGCACTTATCCAATGCGGCACGGGTAAAGACCAACAGATATTTTTCGCGCTCGTATTCGCGGAGCATCCCGCCAAAGCTCGCCGCCCACTCTTTGAGCTTGTTCTCGATCTCATTGACCGCGGTTCGGTAGCTGACACGAATGTACTGTGCAAGCTCCTGCAAGCTGTCGATTACGATGTACGCCACCACAGGCTCATCGTTATACATCTTCTTGCGCATGGCAAGCACCTCGGTGATGTCCTCAAACACAACAAAGAAATAATCCTTGCCGCGCGAACGCATTACATAGCAACGCAGCTCGTACTTTTTGCCGTCGATCTCGGTGACCATGGGCTGGGTGTTATCGATCGGCACGCCGTCCTCATTCACCGTAATATCCTTCACGGGACCGCCGTTTTTGGCATAGGCAACAATGTCCTTCATGGGAACAGTACAAAACGTGGAAAGCGGTACATTGCAAACCGGCGAACGGTACTGCAAAATGTCCTGCAAGGCGCCGCTGACGATCTTGACCACACCGTCCGCGCCGATGATGGCGTAAGGGATGTCCACCACATAGCGGAACATATCGCTGACCTCGGTGGTCATCAGCTCGGCGGCATCATTTGCCAGTGTAATACGGCGATAGCGCACCAAATACGGGAACAGGATACAGCCAACCGACAGTACGTAAATGCCGCAAAGCACCAGACCGTACAGCGTCAGATCCTCGGGTACGGCGATCAACGTAATTGCAGTGAATACACCGAGCAAGGCAACTCCGATCACCGCGGCGGCGATCAGCGGCGGCCGCAGATCGGTCCGAAATGCGTTATGCTTCTTTTTTTGCATAGTCAATCCTCCTAATATCGTTAAAAAACCGAAATCGGTTTGATATGATCAAAATCAATCTTCCTTGTCCTCTCCGTCGGAATCATCACCGCGCATCTGCTTGAGCTTTTCCGTCAGTTTTCTTTGGAGGGCCTCCATCACACGGCAGTAAGCGCCCCACATGGCAAGCAAATAGAGCCCGCCGCCCGAGCAACACAGCATGGCAAAAACCAAAAACACAAACAAAACCCGCATAGCGCCCCGCGCTCTCGCGATCGTCATCACCAAGCTCTGCACACCAAGAATGGCAAATCCAGGCAACAGGATGAGGCAAACATTTTGAATGACGGCAACCGCCATGGAGGTTGTAGGGGCAAAGAGCATGACAAGGAATGACAGCGTATAAAGAACCGCCGCCGTAACACTCATGGTAAAAATACGCGCCTCGCGCGGCAGAAGCGCGGAAAGCCCGGTATTGAAATAGGTCACACCCAGGAGAAGCTGTGACTCAAAAGCAAGAATACTGCAAACCACCACCGTCACTGCGGGAAGAAGATTAAATATTTGTGCAACAACATCCTCGCTAAACATCGAGGCAAACATTTCCGCAACGGCTTTGGATTGTTCGTTGGACACCTCTGCCGCAATCTTCAAGAACTCATCACGCACAGAGAGAAACTCTTGCGTGATCCCGTCACGAATACCGTTAATATAAGCAAGGATCTGCCCGCGTCCCAATCCGCCGGTCGCATCGTAGATCAAAAACGCGATCAACACCAGCACCGAGATCAAAAAGCCGACTTCCGCAAAGCAAATGGCGGAGGTGCGGTTCTTCCCTTTTACGGTCGCCAGCGAAAGCAAGAGCCCCGCGGGCAAAAAGGAGAACGAAAAAAGTGAGACACGCCAATCTCTTGTAACCGCAAATGCAACGGCAAAGCCCGCAATCGGAAGCAAGAGCGCAAGGTAAGCCATTTTAAGTGTCGTAAAAAGATATGCCAACGTCATGCTCCCCGCGATCAGTGCGAGAATAGCGGCAACACCGCCAAAGCCCATGCCAAACATCATTGCCGAAAACGCCGTAAGCAGGATCAGTAAAATCGTAAACGGCGAGCGCGCGGCATATGCCACATAACCGCACAAAAGAAGCATGAGAACGGGCGCGATCCACACATTTCCGCACAGCGGGAGCCCCGCGGAACAAAGCAGGCAAATCAACGCCGCCAAGATCGTATGTTTTTTGGAAACCTCGGGGAAAAGTGATCGGTTCTCCCAAGGATTTACAAATTCGTTTTCGGTTGATGTCTCGTTCATGAACTTGTTTCGGTTCCTTTCATTTTCGCATAAATGCCCTATTGTAATAGTATATCATACTTTTTGCTTTTTGTAAACACTTCCTTATATATTTTACAATTTTTTTACTGTTCTTTTCACTCACGGTCCGATTTTTTCAAAGAACATTCACAATCCAAGCTGAAAAAACGCGAAATCGGAGGAAATACGGAACTCGCTTGATGATAAACGGTTCCGCTCGCCTTTGCGCATTGTTCCAAGAGAAAAACAGCCCAAGCAAAAACGCATTTGAGCTGTTCTATTTTCTGTCATTGTTTATGTTGACGCGGTAGGTTCCTCCGTCTGCCGCTTTTTCTTTCGGGGCTTGGCATACGGACGTTTTTGGGCGGGACGCACTTTTTTGGCTTTGGGCGAAGGCAATGAGCTTGCACAGCACTCGGGGTATGCCTCCACCATCATCTCGGGTGTTGCATGCTTGGCTTGGCATATGGCGCGGAGCAACAGCATGGTAGCATAGGCATCACCGTCACTGCGGTGGCGGTTGTCGGGCTCCTCGCCGCACCATGCCTGTACATAGCCGCCCAGACCGTGTGCTTGCTTATGTTCCTCCATCTTGCGGCAGAGCTTTTCCATATCCAAGGTGCGGAAGCGGAACGGAGCCAACCCATAGCGCTCACAGTCCTTTTTGAGCGCACGTGTGTCATTATTGACCGCAAATCCGACCGCGATATCCGCCCGAGCAAACAGCTCCCCCAGGGTGTCATACAGCTCCGGGAACTTCGGCGCCGCCTCGACCTCCTCCTTGGGATATGCAAGGATATGCGTTTCCACATACTCATTCCAAGTGGAGTCGGGGTTGATCAAAATATCGGTCTGCGGGCAGATCACTTCAAAATTTTCATCGGTCATCAAATATCCGAACGAGTAAATGGAGCCGGGCACACGTCCGTCTGCAAACTCCATATCAAAAAACAGCATTTTCATTATACGCAGGTCTCCTTTTCCGCGTTGATCGTTGGGAAAGTCATATTCATCCTAACTATTGTAACACATTGCCGTGCAAAATTCTATCAGATTGTGTGAACAAATTCCCGAAAAAAACAAAGTTTCTCCAAAAAGGACTTTTTTCGCAAAATCTATTTACAAACAGCAAAAAATATTGTATAATAAAAGTGCAACAAAGCGCAACTTTGCGCAAAAGGTGTACTCCAAGCGTTTTCATTCCATACTTTTTTGCACATTTGGAGGAAGATCATGTATAAATGTGAACGTGAAGACGAAATATTGGCATTACTGAATGAGACCGAATACGCCACGGTGGAATATCTTTCCAGAAAAATGAATATCAGCTCATCCAGCATTCGCCGCGACCTCAAAAATTTGGAGGAGCGAGGGCTTGTCAACCGCAGCTACGGCGGTGTGAAGATCGCCGATGCGACGGGAAAACGGATCCCGTTCTCTTTGCGCAGTCATGAGAACAGCCCGCAAAAAAAGCAGATCGCCAAAGCGGCAACTACGCTGATCAATGTAGGTGACGTGGTCTTTTTGGATGGCTCGAGCAGTGCGTATTTTGTCGCGGAGCTGCTCCCCTCAATCAGCGGTGTGACCGTTGTGACCAACAGTATCGATATTATGAGCTGTCTCTCGCACTATGACATCAAGGCATACTGCACCGGCGGAAACCTTTCCGCCGAGAACAAAGCCGTGCTTGTAGGCGGCTACGCACAAGACTTTTTGCGCCGTATCCAAGCCGACATTGCCATTTTTTCGGTGCAGTCGGTCAATGCCGACGGTGACTTTTTTGACTGCTACTCCGAGGAGGTTGCGATCCGCAACGTCATGATGCAAAACGCGCGGCGCCGTGTCCTCCTCTGCGACAGCAGTAAATGGAACCGCACCTCCACCTTTTATCAAGGGAATGTCCGCGACATCGAATATATCGTCAGTGACCGCGACCTCAATACCCTCTTTACCGACCCTATGCCCGAAAAATATATTTTGGCGTAAAAGCTTTATGTAGAAGCTTTTGGTAAAGTTCCCTATACTCCCACAAAGCTCGAAACACGAAGAAAAGGAAATCGACCTGCAAACAAGATCGATTTCCTTTTTCTGTTCAAACTTCTGCAAAGTTTGAAAGCAATTTCAAAAAACGCTCTTTTTCACCTTACGGTAGACAAAAGGCTGCCATCACTTGAAACAAACAATTTAAAGGGATCCCGAAAGGCTCCCCCAAAATTTATTTTTTCTTGCAATTTTTATCAAACGCAGGATTGATGGCATAAAAATTTTTGCTGTCCAAATGATCCTGTGTGATACGGAGTGCATCACCGATATTACTCTTTCAAACAATCTCTGTTTTACCTTATGCCTTATCAATTTTTGCGCGTTTGTATGGGATCAACCAAACATAACCGTCCCGTCACTGCAATAAACGCTACAATTCTCCAAGACGCAATTATTCCGGCCCCCCCGAAACACATATGAAACGATCACGGTTACGGATTTCGGAATTTGGTAACCATAGTAACGGAACGGGTTATAGCTTTGCACAATGCTATTCTCCAGCGTTGTGTTTCCGCTTGTAACGCTTGTAGTGCATACGCCCCAAGCATCATAGATATAACCACCTATCTTGGTTCCGCTTGCGTTGTAAACCGCAATAATATCTCCTTGCAGGTTCTTTTCAAAGAAGAAGTAATCATACTCATTGGCGGCATACGCATTGGTACGGTACTTTAGTCCCATGGGGAAACCGTTTTCGTCATACAGATATACCAGTGTATACACCACGCTACCCGACTTCCAACGCTCTCCCATAACTTGACTACCATTGAGCGGATACTCATGCTTAACGCCGTCCACGGTTTTGCTTGTACGGATACCATCGACATTGTACGTAAATGCTATGTAGAAATAAAAATAACCAAGCTTGTCCTGTACCATATGTCACCTCCTTGATAAAAGTAACAGACAAGTTTTTTTCTCGGAGGCACCGAAAGCCAACATTCGGTGCCTCAATAATATTAACAATTAAAAATCACTTTTCTTTGATGAAAGAAGTTCGCCTAACAAATTAAAATTTTTATAAAATGATGCATTCAATCGATTTTCACTAGGAATATGAAGTTCTTTCATCTTTGCAACAATCAAACTCGCCGTCTCAAAAAGAACTTGTTTTAATTCTGAAAACGTGATTTTTTCTAAAAAAGCATTTTCAAAAATTCCGTCCTCTTTATTTCCACTGATAATAACCCAATCTTCTTTTTTTTCAAGTAACAAATAATAAGGACCTTCCATAAAATGAACAGAAAAAGCCGCATTGCAACAATCATTATTGTCTATTACTTCTGAAATCCAATAATTCAATATTGACAAAGAAAAATCATTCCAAAGTTTATATGGAAAAAATTTTTCCCCAGATTTGATATAAAACATTCCAAAATCAACCTTCTGTATACTATTATACAAATCAATATCACAATATATTTTCATTTGAAATTTCCTTTCTTATTTAGGAAAAGCGGTTTTTATTAGATTTTCAGCATAATCATACCAAATTCTAATTTTCTGCCCATCAACCAATCCTTCAAAATAGTATCTTGATTCTTGAATCTTTATAACTGTATTAGGATAATTTTGAACCGCATAATCATAGCCTTTTCTTACAAGTTCTTCGATAAAAGGAGCTGTCATCCAACCTGGAAATTTATCTTTATTAGGTCCTTTACCACCACTAGGATGATGATTTTCCATTATATGATCCATATCAATATCAACATCTTCACTATTTGGAAAAGGATTTTTTTCAGAAAGACGTGGTTTGGAATATACGGAATTTTTTATTGATTTAGCTGACTGAATTGAGTCAACCAACTGTTTGGTTGCCAAAGCAGATTCAACTGCTACAGCTCCCGCCAAAATCACATAGCCGCCAATATATATAATTTCACCAACTATTGTAGGCTCAGTAGATGCCACCGGTAAACCAATTGAAGTCCACCATTTCAATGCTTCCGTTGCACTCTCTCCATAGGGATCAATAAACCGTACAGGATTATTATTACAATAAGCAAATAAATTAAAGCCAAACAAATTGTTGTAAAAAGCCCCATCTGCATTAACAAACCTACCCCAGTAGGGATTATAATATCTACTTTGCAGATAATACCAACCGGATTGAGTGTCACAATAGTACCCACGGTAACGGAACGGATTGTAGCTTTGCACAATGCTATTCTCCAACGTAGTATTTCCACTTGTAACGCTTGTAGTGCATACGCCCCAAGCATCATAGATATAACCACCTATCTTGGTTCCGCTTTCATCGTAGACCGCAATAATATCGCCTTGCAGGTTCTTTTCAAAGAAGAAGTAATCATACTCATTGGCGGCATACGCATTGGTACGGTACTTTAGTCCCATGGGGAAACCGTTTTCGTCATACAGATATACCAGTGTATATACCACGCTTGAAAGCGACAGACAAGTTTTTCGTTTCTTCTCAGAGGCACCGAAAGTCAACCATTCGATGCCTCCGAAAAAATGAGATTGAAATGTGTGTTTAAAACCAATCAGAAAAACTCGGATTTAATATTACCTACAAATAGAAATTATAGGCGCTCTGTTAATTATAAATAAAAAGATTTAATTGATATGAAAGCCAAAAAGAATTTGAAAATTATTATCAAAATATATCAAAGCAGCAGCTTCACTATTCAAATCATAATACTCAATTCTCCAGTATCCCGTTAGAATATCATCCGCTACATAAGCATCAAAGCCTTGATATCCAAGAGCGGTACCGCCATTTAGAATCATTTCTTCCATACTTTCTGCAGTATATGATTCCATGGTGAAAAAATCACCTTCTTTTGGCTCACAATCCAAGCACCAAAATCTTTCATACCGGAATGAGAAATTCCAATGATATTTACCAATACTGTTATCATCACTCTTTATCAATTCTTCCCTAAAAGCATCGGCTTTTCCCCAAAAGAATTTAGTATCTGAATAAATACCGCTTTGTGAAAATATTTCCCCAATTTCATTTTTTAAATAATCAGAGGATTCTACCAAATAAATCTTTTCATCTTGAAATAAAAACACCTCTTTTGTATCAAACGAATACGCTAAAGCAAATAGAACCGAAACATCTTCTATACTGCCATTCTGCACAATTGAATAATATTCACTTTCATCAACCGCGATTACCATTTCATAATCATACTTTCTGCTATTAAAAGAAGTTTCTTTTAATAACAACTTTTCGTCATTTAAAATGTCAGTAATATCACTCAATTGGCACCTTGCATCTGATCCTCCGGTAATTTGAGAACAGTTTGGTACGCCGGCGGGATCATAATAAACAAGAACGCCGGAAAGCAAAAGAACAGTTTCGTCTCCTTTGGTAACTTCTTTTGATACGCAAGCACATAAAGAACCAACCAAAGATAAAACAATTAGTAAACAAAGTAACCGATGTTTAATTTCCACTGTAGAACTTCACTCCTTTCCCAAAACTAAAATCATACTTAAATACATGATAGTTAGCAGTAGAATTCGGAATTGTTCTACCTAATACCATAACATAAAAGTTGCTACAAACACCCTTTTGACTGTCAGCAAGTATACTCTTAATATCCTTACCTGAAAAACCACCATTAGCTTCTCTGCTGTCATTATCAACATGAATATGGGCAATTGAAATTATTGTTACACAATCCCATGGTATAGTTACATTGTTAGGATTCCAATCAGAGGTTGAACCTGGAGTAACAACAGAGGTCCAATAATAATCGGAACTTTCACCATATTTATTTCCTTCATTGTATTGATAAATTATAAATCCATATTCCCTGTCAAAACCAGCATCCTTGGCAGTATTGTATAAATTTTCAAATCCAGCAATTGCAGCCTCAGCTTCGGTAGCCGATTTTATGTATCCTCTATCTTCCGAATATTTATTTTCATACACAGTTGAGGAAACCGGAGCAGATGAACTCTCACAAGATGTCATACATAATAGACCTGCTCCAATTACAACAAAGAGCCACGGAAAATCCCCTGTCGGGTCTACCAACATCACCGGATTATTATTACAATATGCAAACATATTGTAGCCTAACAATCCAGTACCCGTAGAAACATACCCATCCGCACTGATAAATCTGCCCCAAGTGGGATTGTAGTAACGGCTTTGCAGGTAGTACAGACCTGTTTGTGTATCATAATAATATCCACGGTAACGGAACGGGTTGTAGTCTCGCACAATACTATTCTCCAGCGTTGTGTTTCCACTTATAACGCTTGTAGTGCATACACCCCAAGCATCATAAATGTAACTACCTATTTTTGTTCCGCTTTCATCGTAGACCGCAATAATATCGCCTTGCAGGTTCTTTTCAAAGAAGAAATAGTCATACTCATTGGCGGCATACGAATTGGTACGGTATTTCAGCCCCATCGGTGAACCATTCTCATCGTATAAATAGATTAATGTATACTTTACACCGCCCGATGTCCAACGTTCTCCCAAAATCTGACTACCGTTGAGCAAATACTCATGCTTGATACCATCCACAGTTTTGCTCGTGCGGATACCATCGGCATTGTACGTAAATGTGAGCGTTGTGCTCATATCATAATACCGACCGTTTCCGTCACCCTCGTCAAGGAACCCACGATACTCCATCAATTGTCTACCCTGCCACTCCAACTCGGTTCCTGCCATGTAATAACCGGCACCGTCTAAG
>JAFTKO010000011.1 GCA_017453205.1 Clostridia bacterium
AAAATACTTGTGTCTGACCGCGCGCCGCTTTTGCAGTCTCCACTCGGGGCTTCGCCCCTCCTTCCGCCTGCAAAAGCATTTTACTTAACTCGTTACTTTTATTTTTACTTTTTTCGTCTCACATCATTGACAAAACTACAGAGGGAGAGAAAGAACTTGAAAAAGAAACAAAAACAGCAGAAATAGCTCTGCTGTTTTGATAGTAGACATAAAGATATTTTTCGGCAGATCAAACAAGCTCGGGAACCGTATAGCCGCGGCGGTCAAGCACCTCGGCGATATGATCCAAAACATCCTCGGAATCGGCACGCACGGTGTGGTAGTGATATCCCCCCGTAATACTCATCAACTCGGTGGATTTTCCGCTCCGTACTCCCTCAATAAACTGCTTGACGTGGAGCTTTGAAAAAATATTCAACGGTGCTTCGATCCTTCCGTATACCTTATGCCACACAAATACATCAACCACCGTTCCGCCAAGATCTACAATACAGGAAAGCTCATCCTCGGTTTCCTCTTTCGTGTGGTGAACCTTAAATACCCTTTCGGCAAGCGGGGAGGTTTGCAGAACATAACCGTAATGTGTGGAAAGGATCTCATAGCCCGTGGCTTTGAGCATGGCAATGTCTTGTACAATGATCTGTCTGGATACATTAAACCTCTCTGCAAGCACGCCGCCCGAGATCGGTTCCTTTTGGGACATTAGGAGCGTCACGATCGCCTTTCTTCTTTCTGCAGACTTCATCACCGTTCCTCCTTAAATTGCATGAAGATTTTTAAGGGACAGGTCAAGGATCGGTGCGGAATGTGTCAACGCACCGCTGGAAATATAGTCCACACCAATGTCTGCCAGCTTTGCAACATTTTCACGTGTCACATTCCCGCTACACTCGGTCTCTGCCTTTCCCGCGCAAAGACGCACTGCTTCTTTCATATCCTCCACACTCATGTTATCAAGCATAATAATGTCCGCACCCGCCTCAAGTGCTTCCTTCAGCATGTCTAAATTTTCAACCTCCACCTCGATCTTACGAACGAAAGAGGCATATTCCTTTGCCATACGGACGGCTTCTTTCACACCGCCTGCCGCTCCAATGTGATTGTCCTTTAAAAGGATCCCGTCACTCAGATTATATCTGTGGTTGTTACCGCCGCCGACCTTTACCGCATATTTTTCAAACACACGCATATTCGGCGTTGTTTTTCTGGTATCGAGCAGCTTGGTCTTACTCCCTTTCAAAAGCTCGACAATCGAACGGGTGTAGGTGGCAATCCCGCTCATACGCTGTAAATAGTTGAGCGCAGTGCGCTCACCTGAAAGCAATACGCGAATGTCTCCGCGCAGCACACCGAGTTTTTCTCCCTTTTTGACACAATCGCCATCTTTACACCAAAAAGAGACCTCGATCTTTTCCTCCAAAAGTTCAAATACTCTTTGAAAAACAGCAAGTCCCGCAATGACACCGTCCTGCTTACAAATGAGTTCGACTTCTCCCATTTGAAAATGCGGCATGACCGAGTTGGTGGTAATATCCTCGCTTGTGATATCCTCTCTCAAAGCGTTTAAAATCAGTTCATCGGCGTTCATCTTCATTGTGATATTATTCATGACTTTGCTTCTCCTTTTCAATCGCCGCCAAAACAGCTTGTTTGTATTCTTCCCGATAATTTTCGTACTTCTTTTCATCGATGATAGGAATAAAATCATCCTCGGGGTCGGAATACCCCTCCGTCATGTGCTTTGCGGCACGCTTGGCAAACACCAAGCTCTCCAGCAAAGAATTGCTGGCAAGACGGTTCCTGCCGTGCACGCCGTTACAAGCAGTTTCACCAACCGCATACAGGCGTTCCATGGAGGTCTTACTGTATCTGTCAACATCAATTCCTCCCATAAAGTAGTGTTGAGAAGGAACCACGGGAATACGCTCCTTGGTTACATCATAACCCTCCTCCAAGCAATGACGATAGATGTGTGGGAAATGCGTTTTGATCTCTTCCTCCGGAATCGCCGCAAATGAAAGCCACACATGACGTGTGCCCTCTTTTTTCATCTCGGCAAAAATTGCATTTGCCACCACGTCACGCGGCAACAGCTCATTCACAAAACGTTCGCCTTTGGAGTTCAAAAGTACCGCTCCCTCGCCGCGTACCGACTCCGAGATCAAAAACTCTCTGCCGTCTTTTTCGGTATACAGTGTGGTCGGATGGATTTGAATATAGTCGATATGCTGCAGCCTAATTCCATGCTTGAGTGCAAGTGCAAGCGCGTCACCGGTCAAATGGCGATAGTTGGTGGAATGTTCAAACAGACCTCCGATTCCCCCCGTGGCAAGCACGGTATAGTCCGCACAAATGGCAGAATACCTTCCATCGGCGTCATGACCGACAATCCCGCGGCACATCCCGTCCTTGCAAAGCAGATCGACCATGGTATATCTTTCGATCAGCGTAATATTTTTGCGTTTTCTCGCAGTCTCCAACAGATGCGAGGTGATCTCTTTTCCGGTTTCGTCCTCATGGAAAAGAATACGCGGCTTTGAATGAGCGCCCTCCTTGGTATAGGTAAATTGCTCGCCGTTCTTCTCAAACCGAACACCAAAGGATACCAAATCGGAGATGACCTCTTGAGAAGAACGGATCATAATCTCGACCGACTCGGGATTGTTTTCGTAATGCCCTGCCCGCATCGTATCCTCAAAAAATGCGTTATAATCGTTTTCGTCACGCAAAACACAAATGCCGCCCTGTGCCAGAAAAGAATCACTGTGGGGTGCTGTATCCTTGGTCACGATCACAATATGCTTCTCTTGCGGCAAATGAAGTGCGCAATAAAGCCCCGCAACACCGCACCCAACAATCAAAATATCGGTTTTCATCATTTTGCAAGCTCCAACATTTTCTTAAGAGGGGTCAAGGCTTGTTCTCTGACTGCTTCGCTTACTTCCACAGCGCTTTCTTCGGTTTGTAAAGCATAGAGTACCTTTTCCAAGGTATTTTTCTTCATGTTTACGCAAACCGGACAAGGTTCAACAAAATAGAAGTGCTTATCAGGATCATTCTTTTCAAGCTGATATACCACACCGTGTTCGGTACAGATAATAAAATCTTCTGCCTCCGTGTCATGTGCGTAATTGATGATACCGGCAGTGCTTCCGATATAATCTGCTAAATCAAGAACATCCTTTACACATTCGGGGTGTGCAAGAACAAGCGCGTGGGGATGAATTTGTTTCTGTCTGCGCACCTGTCCCGCTGTGATTGCTTTGTGACGCGGGCAGAAACCGTCGTTTAAAATAATATTCTTTTCCGGAACCTGTTCTGCCACATACCGTCCCAAATGTTCATCGGGAATGAAAAAGATATTCTGATTTGGAAGTGCCTTTACGATTTTTACCGCGTTGGATGAGGTGACACAAACATCACTTTGACATTTTAACTCGGCGGTCGAATTGATGTAACAAACCACGGCAAGATCATCGTACCGTGCACGCATTTCGGCAATCTTACCCTCTGCGACCATATGTGCCATAGGGCAGTCAGCGGACGGATCGGGCATCAAAACCTTTTTTCCGGGGCAAAGGAGTTTTGCACTCTCCCCCATAAATGCAACACCGCAAAAAACGATGACCTCGGATTTGCTCTGCTTGGCAACTTTGGCAAGATAAAAAGAATCTCCCACATAATCTGCAATCGACTGAACCTCACCGGGAACATAATAATGTGCCAAAATCACCGCATTTTTCTCAACCTTTAATCGTTCAATTTGTTTTTTGATTCCGTTTTCCATTGTAATCCTTCTTTATTCGCTAAAAATGATATAACCTATGTATTATATCACAAAAGTTTACATCTGTCAAGTCATCTGTAAACTTTTTTGTTTAAGTGTAAAAAACAAGGATCCAAGTCTGAAGCAATAAAGGTTTCAAGAATTTTGGAAAACAAAATTTTGCATAAGTGCGAAAAAGCTTTCCAAGTCCGCAATATCGCCAAGAGAAACAGTTTTATCGATATCATTGTCATAGGAATACATAAAAAGCGTTTCTTCATCTATGTGAAAACTGATATCGTGCCCATTTCTGCTTACAGTCATTTTGATGGAATCATGAACATCATCATTTTCCAGCGTGAAAATATCGGTTTCACTGTCAAACAATTCTTCAAACGCACTATTTTCATAGGAACACCAAATTTCGTTCCATAACCCGCTACGGGTAGGCTTGATATGGTTGATCGTAATCAAAGCATCTTGAATTTCACGAAGTTCAAGCGCCCGTCCCTGTTTGGCTTTGACCTTTTTGATCAAGCCTTTGCTTGCACGTTGTATCGTCAACTGAAACTCGGCTCCGTAAAAGACTACTTGAGAAGGTTGTGTGGGTTTTGAAAAAATACTGCTTCTGACAGGAGCAATATATTCAAAATTCCGTATCTCCGAATAGCACACACTTCCGTCACAATAGGTTCTTTTCTTTCGGATCGAATTGCTGTAAAGCTCGATGACCTCCGCCTTGAAAAAATAAAGTCTGTCATCGGCAAGAATACATAATACTTTTTTCCAAAGAAGCAATGGCAACAACAGAGTCACAGGCAAAAAACAAAACAGCATAATCAGCAAAATACGCATGGTATCCCAAGACAATTGCATGATCACACCGCTGATTGGAAAATACAGCAATATCATAGGATAGATCAAAGACATATAAAATTCTCGCAATCGAATTTTTTTACCCTTAATTTTTTTAGGGTTCAAGGATGTTTCTTTTGAGATCATGCTTACTCCCAATCAATACGAAAAGATAAAAGTAAAATCCCGAATGCTTACACATTCGGGATTTTGGTGGGAGATGGTGGATTCGGACCACCGAAGCTAAACAGCAACAGATTTACAGTCTGCCCCCTTTGGCCACTCGGGAAATCTCCCATATAGAAGTCCACTTTAGTGTGGACTTTGGAGCTGGTGAACGGAGTCGAACCATCAACCTGCTGATTACAAATCAGCTGCTCTGCCATTGAGCCACACCAGCGAAGCGGTTCTCTTGCGAACTGTCGCGATCGGAACGCTGATATTATACCACTTTCCGCCCCGTTTGTCAAGCCCTTTTTCAAAAAAAATCTGTAAAAAACAAAATTTTTTAAATACAGCTTCTTATAGGGAGAGAACATCCCGCAGTATGCTCTCTCCCCGATATTGTCTCAATCCGCGTTCATAATCTCATGATACAGATTTTGTGCATAGAGTGCAAAGCCGAGATCATTGGGATGCAGGCTGAAATCGGAATAAAAATTTTTATGGTGCGGCACCAAATTCCAACCGCGGATCAGCGTGACATTGGGAATATCCTTGCACAGCTCCTTCATAAGATCGTGCACCTCCCACGCAGGGATCCCAAAGGCAGTCTTTTTCGCGCAGTCTGCACGCCAAATGGGTGAAAGTGCGTAAATGCGTGCTTCGGGATAAAGCTCATGTAAGCGACGATAAAACGCGGGGCAATTTTGGCGGAACTCGTCCATCGTGATACCGCTCCAATCATTGGTCCCGTAAGCCACGGTGATGATATCGGGTGTATCGGGATCGGCATCGCGAAGCATTTGCGGGCAAAAACGATCACCGCCAATGCCTTTATCTGTCACGTCCGCGTCCAACAGTCTTGCGATAGACGTCGCATAGGAAAGCGACGGATAGATGGCATCATAGCCGTGTGTGATCGAGTCACCAAAGCAGATCATCGTGTGCTTGCGGCGAAGCGGGGTCAAGCTTGCACCGTCATCAAGTGTGACGTCGGAAAGTGCGGTGGCTTTCGACCAAGGCAAATAGATCTCCACATTCTTTTCGCCCTCGCCCAATACGAGCTTGGCACTGCCCTCCTTCACCTCCTCGCCGTCGGAGCCGAAATGCGACACCATAGCACCGTCCACATAGACATCAAACCATGCAAAAACACGGCTGGAGCCCCAGCCAAGGCGATATCGGAACGAAACATTGCGCGAATCGGTACGAAATGCCAAACGGACACCGGAGGCAGAAAAGGTCTTTTTATAATCCCCCTCGCGTCCCTCGTCGGCATAAAACTTTGCCTGTGCCTCGGTAAAACGGAACAGACGGAACCACCCGTCCTCCTCTTCAATTCTCGTCACACCGCGTGTAATCGCGCGGAGCTGCTCTGCATTCAGTAACATATTGTGATCCTTTCAAAAATAAATTTCAAGCCTCGCCCAGCATGATGCGAATGATCTCGCGGTCGGTACCGCTCATGCCGTCCCGCGCCAAACGCCCGACGTTGCGGATGGTATTTTCCACGCCCTTGGTGACAATACCGTCGCCGCCGTAGAACTGCCGTCCCGCGCACATCATCTCATAGCCCATAATGCCTGCCTCGACCGCCATGGCGATCTTTGCGGCGCAGGAGGCCTTGGCGCCATCGCAAATGGTACCCGACAGGATGGCGACCGCGTTGACGAGCGTATGAGCGATCTCATAATAGCGCCCGCCTCCGAGGTAGCAGATCCCCGTACCGCACCCGCAACCCGCGCTGATGGCACCGCAGTAAGCCGAAAGACATCCGATGCCGGTCTTTTGATGTACAGTAATCAAATTCGAGACGATCAACGCGCGCAACAGCGTATCCTCATCGACAGCCATTTCTCTGCCGTAGACGACTACGGGAATCGAGGCTGTCATACCTTGGTTACCACTCCCCGAAAGAATGCAAACAGGCAACTCACACCCGTTCATACGGGCATCCGAGCCCGCCGCCGCAAAGGCGCGTGCACGGTTGCGGAGATCGCATTTGCCGTCGGCGTAAAGCAGCTTTCCGATCGACGCGCCGTAATCTCCGCGCAAACCCTCCTCGGCAATCGCCATATTCATTCGCATTTGTCGCAACAACAAAGGACGCAGCGCATCAAGTGGGACCTCGTCGGCAAACGTCACGATATCCTTTACATTCAACAGGTCACGGTTCGCTTGCGGGGTATCCTCCGATGTATCCCCCGATGAACGGTATCGCGCAGTCAGATCCACGCCGTCACGCTCCACCAAGTTGACATTGGTGTGGCGATGTACCAAATGCACGTGTGCGCTGTGTTCGCCGCAAACACCGATCATTTCAACCTCAAAAGGATTGGGCGTTTCAAGCTCACAGATTTCCAAATCTACCGCCGCCATATATCGGGAAATATTTTCGCGGTCGGCATCGTTCAAATGACACAGCACCTCAAGCTTTTTCTCGGGGCACGCGGCAATCACTCCCGCAGCAACCGCGGCGGGAATACCGTGCATCCCGCCCGTTGCGGGAACGATCACACTTTTGACATTTTTGATGATATTCCCGCTCAAGGAAAGTCGGATCGTCCGCGGCTCCATGCCCAAGGCATCCCGCAAAATGGCAGAGGCGTAGGCAATGGCGATCGGCTCGGTGCATCCCATGGCGGGAACGAGCTCTTCCCGCAGTATTTCGGTATAGGTACGTATGATGTTTTGATCTAAGCTCATGGGGTTCCTGCTTTCCGTCTCACGACAAAAAATTCTCAACTTGGGGTGCCGTAAATGTTTACGGCACCCCTTTTTCTTTTACGGCTCCTTCTTTTTCGGGAACAGCTTGTGCTTCACGCGTGACGCAAATACCCGCGCCATATGGAACGGCTTGCGCAAGGGATAAACAGTCTGCCAAAATGCGGCGTAACGGCGGTAGGACTTGTTATCCGCCATCACGTGACGCTCCCCACGGTAAAACTCGGTCACAACACCGAGGATCCACTCGTCCGGCACCTTTTCCTTGGCGTAGGTGTTGTCGCCGCGAATGATGTAATAGCCGTCCTCCACACCGATAATGCGGTGCAAAACATACTTGCCATCGGGGCGGCGGTAAAGTGGCAGATCCCATTTGGACAGTCTTCCCTCCCCCACGGGCTTGATGATTACACGGTCGCGTCGGTTGCGCAACATGGGACGCATACTCACGCCCACCGTGGTACTGACATAATAACCGTTTTGGGCAAGTTGAAATTCAATCGAATCGTTCATATAAAGATATTGTTCTGCTTCAGCTGTTCCACAATGCGGTGAACGTCGTTTGCGGCAACCTCACGCGAGACGTCATATTCGGCGAGGAGTGCGTCAACCAGTTCCTCCTCGGTGCAATCCTTTTCTGCCATCAGCTTCCACAAAAACGCGCCCGTCTCATTAAGACGTACCATGCCGTGAAACGTCTTGCTGGTCTCTCCCACGGGAACTGCCACGTAGGACGCTCCCACCTTTTGAATGGTAAAATCATGATTGATCTGCATAATAAATCTCCTAATCTTTTTTATGATTTGCGCATGGTGTTCCATGCGAGAAGCGCCGCCTCGTCGGAAATATTGCACTCCAACACGTAGTACGGTACGGCGCGCACAAGCGCGTCCATCAGCATCAGCTGTTGTGTGACCGATTGGCGACTGCCTCGCAGATAGAGCTGGTGCATCAATCTACCGATGACGTCATCCTCTGTGGCGGGGGTGATGCGGTTTTCAAGCCCGCGCTCGATAAAGCAAATTGCCGCCAGCGGTGCCGAGATATTCTCGCCCCAATTCTCCTTGCCGTTCCAAGGGGTTCCGAAAGCCGTCAGAGAGCCGTCGGACTCGAGACGGTACAAGGGCTTGTCCCCGTTCAACACGCGCGCGTTGGGAATATTTTTGAGCCAAAGCGCGGTATGCGTGGATTTTCCGACACCGCTCTTTGCGGTAAAGGCATAGGCGTAGCCGTCGACCTCGACCACCGACGAGTGCATCAAAAAGACGTTATACGAGGGTAATTCCTCACAGATATGACGGTAGAGACAGATACTTTCGCAATACCCGTCCGAAAATTCTCCGTGCTTTTGTTCCTCAACGATCTCGTCGTTGGTCACCGAAACGGCAAACGCGGCGTCCTCCCCCTCACACATAAAATCGCGGCACTGACGCTCGATAAAGGGATAGCGGTTTTCGATGCGGATGCGAACACCGGCAAGCTCAATGACAAACATACGGCACTCCTTTCAATTCTTTCTTCTATTTTATCATAAAGTTACTGTAATTGCAAGCCTTTTTGTAAAAATTGATGGAATGAAAAGGCTTTTTTGTTACTTATCTTCTCCTGCCCCCCATCACTGATACAACATTAAGCATGCGTGCAAAAAGTAAATTTGCATTGAGGCAAAGTTACTTTTTTGAAAGTACTCCTTCCGTCTCGCGTTGCTCGCCACCGTAAAGTCGCCTTGGCGACTGTGGCGCTTGCGCCTTTCCTCCACGAGGGAGGCTAACAGTTGTTTCGCCACCAAAACGTCAGTAGAACTATTATTACTATGCGAATGTATTTTAGGCTCCCTCCCGAGGGAGCTGTCGCGAAGCGACTGAGGGAGTCCTCAATGCAAAGTTACATTTCTTCTCCCTTTCCCCCGCTGATAAAACATCGCGTCCCACATTACAAAACCGCGGCAAGCGCGTTGGCGCTTGCCGCGGAGGAGCATCAATATGTTAGATTACCAAGTAACAATGTCGCCTCTGCCGGCTTTTGCTACAGCATCCTCGCCGGTACCGTCCTTAAACAGCACCAGTCCGCTGGTGGTGATCATATCTTCCTCGCCCACATAAGTCATGCTTACTTGGGGCATTGAATAAACTTTTTTCATATCATTCAAATTCCTTTCTATATGATGTGTGCGTATATCTGCAATCAAGCGGCAGTGTCGGTGGAAGGATTGGTACCCATTTCCCAATCAACAGAGCTGGTTGCACCGTAAACCGTGTTTCCGTCCACCACGCAGTAAGGAGTGACCTCAAAGGTATAGGTTTCACCTGCAGGAACTCCATCAATCACAACTGCAAACAGATAACCACCGTCTTGCAAGCATATTGCGCTTGTATCTGTAGCATCGGTGGTGTAAACGGCAGTCTCACCGCCTGCAACACCGGTCAAGCTCTCGTAAACATATTCGCAAGTCTTATTAAACTCTTTTACCGAGTTTCCGTCAATGTCCTTAACTACAATCTTCATACCGACTGCACTGTAGTTTTTAAAACCATCCTCGGTAATGCCGTAAACGAAACGAATATCCTGCGTGGTTGCGGTTTGCTCGTCAACTTCCTCTAATTGAATACCATGACCGGTGAGGGAAACGGTGTGGTCGGGACAAGCGGTTTTCGTAGGCGTAATGTCGCCCTCTTCGGCGTAAATCGCACCTTTGGTAGTAGCGGAAATAGTCCCGTAGTTTACGCAATGGCTAAGGATTACTTTTCCACCGGAAGTTTTGGTAGTATTGTGAGACGGCAAAGTTACCATAATACCTGCCGCAATGCCCGCTGTTTCATCTGTTGCTTCTACATTACCGACATTCACACTATTCTCGATAGAAACATAAGGAGTACGATGGGAAACCGGGTGAACAGCCACAGCAATACCACCGGCTTGTACGGTCGCGGTAACACTACCACTATTCAGACAACCAACAACGATAAAGCCACGTCCGCCATTGCTGTCTTCAGCCAAACCCTCGCCAATAATACCGCCGGCAGAATTTTGGCTTGTAACGGTTCCCGCATTGGTACAGTTACGGATGACAGACAAGTAGTCCGTCGCATTATTCACAACCGTACCTACAATTGCGCCTGCCGTTCCCGTTTCCGAAGTAGCAGATACCGTAGCCGCAGAATAAACATTCTCGATAACGATAGAAGCACCGGGACCAATATCTTCCAACTTAGTAGTAGTAGCTCCTCCGATATAAATCACTTTGCCCACAACAGCAGCAGCAACTCCCGCACTGGTAAACGAACAAGAACTGTCAATCACCAAATTTTTAATGGTAGCGGAACGAACCGTGCCAAACAAAGCTACAATTGTTTCCGATGTACTTGTCATAGTCAAATTTTTAATCGCGTGACCTTGACCGTCAAAGGTTCCATAGAAAACATTTCCGCTACTATTTGCAGATATATTGGAAGAAGAACCAATCGGAGACATGGTTTTTCCGCTCATGTCGATATCGTCGGCAAGATACACCGTGTAGCCTTTGAAAGGAGAAGTGTAAACACAAAGCCTTGAATTTACCAAACTTGCAAATTCAATCAATCCATCAGCAGTAGTAATTTTGTATTGCTTTGGTTCATTCGCAAAATATTCATCGATATCCGTTGCACTACTCATATCAGCCTCTGCTACATAAGAAGCAGAATAACCACACTCAAAACCCTCCTCGGGAATGTCCTCGGTTGTCTTTCTCTCACAATCAACAACATGATCAGCAGAGCCGGTGTTTACTGTATTGTATATACCATCTTTCACCCCGGTTGTACTTTCGCAAGAAATCGTTCCATAGTTTACACAATTGACGATATATTGCTTAGCATATCTAAGAACCGCAAAAATACCTGCCACATGCGTAGCAGAAGAACCTCCGCTTATGTCACCCGTATTTACACAATCCATAATATAAGTTTGAAAGTCGCCATATGCAAAGTCGACCGCAATACCACCCACCTTTTCATTGGCAGAAACAGCGCCGGTATTCAAGCAACTCTTGACAATTACACCGCGACCTTTGTAATTCGTCGCTTTTGATCCTGAACCAGCGATACCGCTTGCGTATGTTCCCGAGCTTGTAATCGCTCCATCGTTTGTGCAATTTTCAATCAAGGTTACATATCCTGTTCCCGCAACAAACGCACCGACAATTCCTCCGGCATAGCCTTTGTTTGCGGTAACGGTTGCATTTGTATAAACATTTTGAATGAAAATATTAGTATCATAATTGGTAGTCGTCGAACCGACAGTCACCGAAACAGATTGTTTATTATCCACATCTTGACCGTGATTGAAAACAGTACCCACAAGAGCCGCTGTAGTCGCACTGGCGTTTGAACCTGTATATTTAAATGTACTACTTTCAATCCTTAAATTTTTAATCACAGCACCGCGAACTCCGCCAAACAAAGCTACGTTTGTAGAATCCGACATCGACATAGTAAGATTCTTGATAGTATGACCCTGTCCATCAAAAGTACCCGCAAAGACACAAGTCGGAGCATGACTAGATAATGCAGTATTATGGTTGCCAATCGGGTTCATCGATTGTGCGCTCATATCGATATCGTTGGCAAGATACACAGTACACCCTTGGAAGGGCAATCCTTTACCGACATTACTACTTGTAACAGTCCATATCTGTGTACCACGGTTTACCAATTCAGAAAAAGTAATTAATCCCGCAGCAGTTGTAATTTTGTAAGTTCCGCTTCCCGTAGGAGCTTGACGAAGTGTTGTAATATCCGGAATGTCGTCAAGGTTTACCTCTTCCACGGCATCGGCAGAATAACCGGTATTGTCGGGAGTAGCAGTAACAACAGACGCCTCGTCCCCCTCTGTTGCAACTGCCGTAAACGGCACGATGCAAGTCAATGCCATGAGCATTGCAAGCAAAAAGCTTAATTTTTTTAAGGTTTTCATTTTGTTCTTTTCTTCCTTTCTAAATTATAAATATTGGGAAAACTACGATTTGTACGGTTTTAAGCCCAATTAGAAGATGCTCCTTTCCTTGTCGATTTGCACAAGTATTTATTTTGAAAATTGTGCACATTGTTAAAACCGTATAACCACCTTAATTATAGCACATCTGCACAAAAAAGCAAGTAACCATTCGGAAGTCTTTTTGCCGCGCATTTCCGATTTGTTACAATTTCAATCTTTTTTTGATATTTTTTAACTCCCTCCGTCTCACGTTGCTCGCCACCGTAAAGTCGCCTTGGCAACTGTGGCACTTGCGCCTTTCCTCTAAGAGGGGGGCTAACAGTTGTTTCACCACAAAAACGTCAGTAGAACTATTATTACTATGCGAATGTATTTTAGGCTCCCTCTCGAGGGAGCTGTCGCGAAGCGACTGAGGGAGTCCTCAATGCAAAGTTGCTTTTTAAAAAACTCCTTCCGTCAAAGGCTACGCCTTTGCCACCTCCCTCACGAGGGAGGCTAAAGTGACTTTGCCATAAAAGCGATAGTGGTACTATTGCCGTGCGAATGTAACCTTAGGCTCCTCCTTGGGGGAGCTCCCGCGTTAGCGGGTGAGGGAGTCCTCTATGCAAAGTTACTTTTTTGAAAGGACTCCTTCCGTCTCGCGTTGCTCGCCACTGTAAAGTCGCCTTGGCGACTGTGGCGCTTGCGCCTTTCCTCTAAGAGGGGGGCTAACAGTTGTTTCGCCACAAAAACGTCAGTAGAACTATTATTACTATGCGAATGTATTTTAGGCTCCCTCTGACGAGGAAAGGCTAAATATAGCATATGACAAAAAGGGTTCGTCTCGGTGAAACAAACCCTTTCTCATTTTTTATCTGTCAAGGCAATTCATGAACGCTTTTTACAATCGGATCATTTGGAAAATGCTTTAAATTTCCCGTCACTAAAACCGCGCCCGCGCTCTTTGCCACTTCATAAAACAGCAAAACTTTTTAATAAAAACAAACCTCCCGATAGATCAAGAGGTTTGCTTTTTTTATTTAAATCTTGATAAACGCATACGCGCGTTGCTTGGAGAAGGTCACGCGGACAGCGCCGTCGGTAACCTCTGCCTTGACATCGGCATTGGAGGCAAGGATCTCGGCTTGGCATGCCTTGACCGGTGCTGTGATGACTGCCGTGTCTCCTGCTGTGACCTCTCGGAACAGGAGCAGATATTTTTGTTCTCCGTTTTCCGAAACGTAAAATCCCGTAAAGCTCCGTCCGCTCGGCTTGTCTCCGATGGGCATGACGTCGGCATGGGAAAGATTGTCGCGGTGTTGCTTCCAAATCTCCATAATGGGTTTGAGCTCCCGGCGGCGCTTCTCGGGCAGGAACTGCATCTCCTGCCAAAACAGCGGATTGGAAAGCATGACCGATGCAAACAAATAGTCTTGATCGT
>JAFTKO010000012.1 GCA_017453205.1 Clostridia bacterium
GGATAAGATCGTCAACGATTACGATTTTGACCGCCTTTCCGCCGAGCGGCTTTCGGATATGATCTTTGATAAATTCGGCGTGCGCTTGGAGGTCAAGCAGGACACCAAAACCGACGAGACTGAGTATGAGATCCTTGTGGGTGAGACCAACCGTGATCTGCATCCCACCGATCTGACCGAGGATCAGTATGTATTCCAAATGAATGGCAAAAAGCTGGTGATGTGCGGCGGCGCTTATGGCACCACGTGGCATGCGGCGGATGCTTTTGAAGCATGGTTGACAGCAAAGGAAACCGCCAAGGAGGCAGATGCCAACTTTGCACAAGCTGACGGTGTGGCGTCAACCTATCATCTCAAAACCGTGGCTTGCATTGGTGACAGTATTACATATTCCTCTACCGCCACCAATCCCCAGTATCTTTCTTATCCCGCCAATTTGCAACGGCTTATGTGGAAGGATTATTTGGTGTTCGGTTACGGCAAGAGCGCCAAAACGATGCGTAATGACCTTGGGGATGCGTCCTATTCGACCACCAATGAGTACAAGGCATTTATCGAAAATACCATCGGTTATGATCTGGTTCTGATTATGTTGGGAACCAATGACACCTACTATGATTTGAGCTGGAGTGACGCGGATACCGAGGCATTTAAGGCAAGCTGTAAGAGTATTCTGGATGCCGTCAAGGTGAACAGTCCCGATGCCACTTTTGTGTTGATGAATGCACCGGTGTACTTTGGAAGCGGCAATCACGCCCGCAGTCCCATCCGTGATGTGCAAAAGGAAACCGCGGAGTATCTTTACGCCGAGGGCTATGATATGTATCTCTATAATATGTATGAGTATTCCTCCACGCAAATGGGGAAGGAAATGTTCCCCGACAATTTGCATCCCTCTGACGCCGGTTATGTCAAGATGGCGGAAGGCGTGCGAGATCTGGTCATTGCCGTGATGGAGAATGGCAGTAACCAATATCTGATTACTTTGGGAAGCGAATCCTAATTGCATTTTATAAAAACACGGCGCAAACGTCTTTCATGATGTTTGCGCCGCATTCTTTTGGTAAAACATTTGGACTTAAATCTGAACCGATGGAACTTTCACTTCTTGCTTTTTCACTATTTCCTCTTACCTCAAAATTCTCGGGAGCAATTCGAGGGAAGAGGTTATAAGTAAAAATCCTCGGTCGCATTGCTCCCGAGAATTTTTGGTGGAGCATTCGGACTTAAATCCGAACAACACCATCGTGGTATGGAGTTTGGCATATCGCCGCACGCCCCCCATCATTGGGAGCGGCAACTTGCCGCTGGTGGAGCGTAGGGGATTTGAACCCCTGACCCCAACACTGCCAGTGTTGTGCGCTCCCAGCTGCGCTAACGCCCCAAAAATATTGAAACTGTGAATATATTTTATCATATGTTGATATTCTTGTCAAGCCCTTTTTACATTTTTATTTTGATTTATGAAAATTAAGTATTGCTTTTTTTTAAAAAATATTGACGAATGTCAAATTTCATGGTATAATCATATAATCAGTAAGATTTACCGAAACAGGAGAACAAAACAATGACACTTTACGAGGATTTGAAATGGAGAGGTCTGATTCAAGACATTTCCGATCCGAAGCTCATCGATAAACTCAACGCGGGCGGTATGACCTTTTACATTGGCACCGACCCCACTGCCGACAGCTTGCATTTGGGACACTATTCGTCCTTTTTAATCACGCGCCGTCTCGCCGCCGCAGGTCACAAGCCTCTGCTTTTGGTGGGCATGGCGACCGCTCTCATCGGCGATCCCCGCGGCACCGTAGAGCGCAAGCTTTCCGACCGTAAGGAGGTCGAGCATAACTTTGCGTGCCTCAAAGCACAGCTGCAAACCATCTTCCCCTACGAGGTCGTCAACAACTACGACTGGGTCAAGGATATCAATGTGATCGAATTTTTCCGCGATTACGGAAAATATATCAATGTTGGCTATATGCTTTCCAAGGATCTGATTAGACGTCAGATGGAAAGCGGCATTTCCTACGCCGAGTTTTCCTATATGCTGATTCAAGGCTTGGATTTCAAGTATCTGCACGAGAACCGCGGTGTCGATCTGCAGGTGGCGGGCTCCGACCAGTGGGGCAACATCACCACGGGCATCGAGCTGATCCGCAAGACCACGGGGGACGAGGTCTATGCCATGACCATGCCGCTGGTCACCGACTCACATGGCAACAAGTTCGGCAAGAGCGAGGGCAACGCCGTTTGGCTGGATAAGAACAAGACAAGCTCCTACGAGCTCTATCAGTTCTTGCTCAACTCCGAGGACAGCATGGTCATCGAGTATCTCAAGAGACTGACCTTCCTTTCCCGTGAGGAGATCGAGGCAATTGAAGTCGAGCACAACGCCGCACCCGAAAAGCGTTTGGCGCAAAAGAAGCTTGCCGAAGAAATTCTGCGCGATCTCCACGGCGAGGGCGCGTATGAGTCCGCGGTCAAGATCAGTGAGCAGCTCTTTGCGGGCAACATCAAGGAGATTCCGGTACATGATCTTTTGGCGGGACTCAAGGACGTTCCTCATTTTGAGACAAACGGCGGCGCAATCATGGACGTGCTGGTGTCTGCGGGGATCTGTTCCTCCAAGAGAGAAGCGCGCGAGTTTATCTCCAACGGCTCTCTCACGGTCAACGGCGAGCCGCTCAAGGCGACCGACCTCGAGGTCAATGCCGAGGCTTGCATTGCGGGCAAGTACCTTGTTGTTCGCCGCGGCAAAAAGAAATACTACCTTGGTGAATTGGTGTAAAACATGTTAAAGCTCATCGTTTCGGATCTGGACGGAACGCTCTTGCCTTACGGTCAAGTTGCGGTTTCGGAGACGGTGAAGCACCTGCTTCATGAGGCTTTGCAAAAGGGGATCGCCGTTGCGGTCTCCTCGGGCAGAACCTTGGGGGAGCTGATGCCGCTGTTTTCGGAATTGGAGCGTGACATTTGGTTTATCGCCTGTGACGGTGGGCATTACTTCCGGAACGGGCGTTCGGTCTATGAAAAAAAGATCGAACGGGAGGATCTGTCCCTGTTCCAAAAGCACGTGGGGGAGGATTTTTCGTTCGTGTTGCACGGCGCACACCAAAACTATGCGGTGGGTAAGCTCCCTGTCGAGGCGGCGCATTTTTGCGCTGTGCCGATCGCACATGTTGACAATGTTGAGGAAAAAATCTTCAAGGTCACGTCCTACGGCAAAAAACTCAAGCTGCCGCCGTATTGCGGCTTGCGGATGCACTGGGACGGCGGGGAGCACGGGATGGCGCAGTATGTCAATCGCTTTGCAGATAAGGGTGCGGCGCTCTCGGATCTGCAAACACGGCTGATGCTGACAAAATTCGACACCGCTTGTATCGGTGACAGCGAAAATGACGTTGCCATGATGCGCAACGCCAAATATTCGGTTTGCATCGGGCAAAGATCCGAAAGGCTCCTTGCCGCCTGTGACTTGCGCTTTTCCAACATCGAGGACGCATTGCGGGAATTGATAAAATCAATATAAAATAAATTTAGGAAGCTCCTTTGCGGGGCTTCTTTCGTTGTTCCGCTAAATGTTAAAAGTATGTTAATAATTCGGATTTGCATAGACAAAATGCGCCTTGTATGATATAATATAAACTATCGGAGTAGGATTTTGTCTTTTTTTGCAAATTCCAAGGAGGGAACCATGGCACAGTTTTTTGATTTGCATAGCCATATGCTTTGCGGAGTGGATGACGGTGCGAAAACCCCCGAGGATATGTTTGCAATGCTGGAGGCGGCATACGAGGATGGAATCCGCGCCATTTGTCTGACGCCGCATTATTCGCCATATCTTTTCGGAGACACCACAAAGTCCTCTGCAAGGTCTTTTGCAATCCTTAAGGATTACGTCTCCCAAAAGCATCCGGATATGCGGATTTTTCTCGGTCATGAGCTTGGTTATCATCACGGTTGTCTGCAAGCGTTGAACGATGGAACCTGCCGTACTTTGGCGGGGAGCCGATATGTACTGATGGATTTTCCCGAGTCGGTCGGTTTTTTTGAGTTGCGTGCGGCAGTCGACCAACTGCAACGCGCGGGGTATTTTGTGATCTTGGCACATACCGAGCGTTACAGGTGCCTTTTCAAGGAGCTTCGGTGGATCGAGGAATTTGTGGACGGTGGCGGCGTTGTGCAATTGAACGCGTCATCGGTCAACGGTGCGTGGGGCAAGGGGTGCGAAAAGCAGTGGAAAAAGCTGATCCGCAAGGGATTGGCGCATATTATTTCCACCGATGCGCACAACATGACCACACGTCCGCCGCAGATGTCGGGATGCATGGGTTTTTTGCAAAAGCATTGTGACGCGCAAACCGTCAGACATTTGACTTGGGATAACGCATGCCGCGTGATCCGAGACGAGATCCTTTAGAAAGATCTTTAAAATCAAAGCCTTGCCTTACGCAAGACGGTGAAAGAAAGGATATGTACTTATGGAAGAAGAAAGCAAACAAGTGGAAATCAGCCTGTCCGACCTATGGTCGATCTTCAAGCGCTGTTGGTGGGTAATGCTGATCGTTGCGGTTGCTGTAATGATATTGGTTTATACCGTATTGAATGTAACGCATCAAGACGAATATACCGCTACCGTGACCATTTGGGCAATGCGTATGCCGGAGGGACAGAATGTATCCACCTCGGACGTCTCTATTGCTACCTACTTGATCAACGACTACAAGCTCTTGATCAAGAGCGAAGAGATCATGGATAAGGTCATCAACGCGCAAAATCTTTCGCTCACCACCTCCGAGCTCTCTCAGCTGGTTTCGGTGACGAACGAGTCGAGCACGCGTGTCATGTATCTTTCGGTGACCACAGCTTCGCCCAAGTCCGCACAATCCATTGCAAACACCTGGGGCAACATTTTCTGTGACCACATCAACTCCACCATGGGCGGCGAGCCGATGGTCGAGCTTTGGGCAGAGGCACGTGAGCCGCAAAGACCTTCTAACCCTATTTCCCTTATGATGATTCTTTTGATCTCATTTGTTGGCGCGGTGGTGGTTTACGGTGTTAACTTCATCCGTTTCATTCTTGATGACAAGGTCAACACGCCCGAGGATGTGGAAAAATATTTGGGGCTCAATGTTTTGGGATCGATCCCCGATAAAAACAGTCTGCGCCGCAGAAGATCCAAGGATGCATATTACTACGGCTACGGCTCCAATTACGGTTACGGTCAGAATTTGGGGAACAGTAATCAATAAGGAACGGGGATAACAATGAAAAAGATTGAACTGATTATCGAAGAACAACAGAACTATTTTATGCGTGAGGCGTTTAACACCCTGCGTACCAATATCCTGTTTTCCGGAAAGGATGTCAAAACCATTGTCATCACCAGTTGCATGGCACATGAGGGAAAGACTACGGTTTCCTTTGAAACTGCCCGCAATTTGGCGGAAAGCGGTAAAAAAGTATTGCTTCTTGACGCCGATTTGCGTAAGTCGGTGATGGTATCCAGATATACCAAGGTCCGCGGCATTGTCGGACTTTCTCAAGTGCTTTCCGGTCAGGTTGATGTCAATGACGCGATTTGTAAAACGCAGGTTGAGGGACTTGATATTATATTTGCGGGTCCGTACCCGCCCAACCCCACCGAGCTTGTCGGAAGTCCCGCTTTTAAGGCGCTTTTGAAAGAAAAGCGCGATATTTACGATTATATTTTGATCGATGCGGCACCGCTTGGACTGGTCATTGATGCCGCGGTGATGTCAAGCGTTTGCGACGGTGCGATCCTCGTACTCAACGCGGGAACCATTAAATACCGTTTTGCACAAACCGTCAAACAACAGCTTCAAAAGAGCGGTTGTAAGATCCTTGGTGTGGTGCTCAATCAGGTCAACTATAAGACATCCACAAGCAAATCGTATTATGTGCAGTATGCGCCCAAATATGAGAGCTACTATGAGGGACAGCCGCAAATGCAGGCGCAAAGACCCACTGCAACAACGCGTCCCGTGTCTGCCGGAACCGCAACACAGGGTACCCAGCAACAGGTGCGTCGTCCGCAGCAAACGCCTGCGGCAAAGCCGAAGGATCCCGATTAATAAGCTTTCAACAAAGAACATCGCCATCTTCGCGGTGTTCTTTTTCATTTGTTATGATTTTTATATCCGTATTGACATCTTAATAAAAATATGGTATAATAAACCTTGTATAACAGTTTGGTTTATTCGCGTACCGTTTTTGAAAGGAAGTTGCCTATGCTTTATCACCACGTCGAGGTGTTGAACGTCAAAACACCGGTTGATTTTGATTGCGTATTGCAATGGGGGATTTCGCCAATAAGGCAGTACTTTGTAAAAAAGGAGGGTGTGATTTGGAACAAAATTTAGAGCAGACCGTTGCCGCCAATCTTGCTGAGCTTCGTCGGGCAAAAAGCTGGACGCAAGCCGAGCTGGCGGAAAAGATCAATTATTCGGATAAATCGGTTTCCAAATGGGAACGCGGCGAGGGCTTGCCCGACCTCAAGGTGCTGATGCAGCTTGCTGAGTTGTTTGGTGTGACGCTGGATTGCTTTGTCACCGAGGGTGGCGCGGAACAGAAGCTGCAGAGCGAACCGCCGCGAAAACAGCGTGTCGGCTTTCGCGTGGTAATGGAGCTGTTGGCGGTCTCCATTGTATTTTTGATCGCAACCGTGATCTATGTTGCCGCTGCAACCTCCTTTGGGCAAAATTTTTGGACCTGTTTTATTTGGGCGTTGCCCGCGTCATTTTTGCTTTTGACCTTGTTTAACGCACATTGGAAGTACCGCGTTTGCGTAATCGTGTTTGCTTCGATCTTTGCGTGGACGTTGCTCACGGCGGTCTATTTGCAGTTGCTCACATACAACATTTGGATACTGTTCCTCATCGGGATCCCCGCGCAGGCGGCAATCATTCTTGGGGCACAGGTGCGAAAAAAATAGAAGAATATCGGAGGTGACACCGTTATGAATATTTTGCATATGAAATATGCGGTTGAGGTTGCAAAGCTCGGTTCGCTGAACAAAGCGGCAGAGACCTTGCTGATCGCTCAGCCGAATATCAGCCGCTCGATCAAGGAGCTGGAAGCCGACCTCGGTATCACTATTTTTAACCGTTCTGCCAAAGGAATGGTAATGACTCCCGAGGGCGAGGAGTTTATCGGTTACGCGCAGGAGATATTAAAGCAGATCGATCAAGTGGAAATGATCTACAAAAAGGGAACCCCCAAAAAGCAGAAGTTTTCGATTTCCGTACCGCGTGCTTGCTATATTTCCGCGGCGTTTGCGGAGTTTTCCAAGTGCTTGAATGCGGACCCGGCGGAGGTCTTTTATAAGGAGACCAACTCTCAGCGGACGATCCACAACGTATTGAACAGCGATTACAAGCTGGGCATTATCCGTTATGCCGAAAACTATGACAGATACTTTAAACTGATGCTGGAGGAAAAAGGGCTCTGCTATGAAATGGTTGCCGAGTTCTCCTATGTGCTGATCATGAGCCGCAAGCACCCGCTGGCAGAGAAAAAAGAGATCACCTTTGACGATCTTCCGCCTTATATCGAGATTGCGCATGCCGACCCGTATGTGCCGTCCCTGCCGCTTGCCAAGGTGGTAAAGGAGGAGCTGCCCGACAACATTGACCGCCGTATTTTCATTTTTGAGCGTGCAAGTCAGTTCGATCTGCTTTCCGAAAACCCCGAGACCTTTATGTGGGTGTCTCCCGCCTCGCAAAAGGTGTTGGATCGCTATGATTTGGTTCAAAGAAAGTGCGTGGACAATAAAAAGGTGTATAAGGATGTTTTGATCTACCGAGAGGGGTATAAGCTTACCAAGCTGGACAAGCAGTTTATCACCGACCTTTGCGAGTCCAAGCGCAAACATTTATAAATAAAAACAGGCTGTCCCATACGCATGCGGACAGCCTGTTTTCGGATGTATCGGGGTTGGTTGTGGCGGGAGGCTTAGGGAAGATGCGTTGGGGTTATGCACGGTGTGTATCACAATTTATTTTTCAACATTATATCAGCCGTGATAAAACCGATATACTTTTTTAATTATTCCCAAAAGTCCGATTTTGTGCTAATATATAAATGTCAACCGTACAGTTGTATTCATCCATGGCGATCAATCCGTGAACTCCTGACATCGGAGAGGTCTGCTTGGAAATACAGCCAAAAAGGAAGGTCGCTCACCCGGAACAGGCGATCTTCCTTTTTGTTTTGCCGTTATATCGATTGATATAACCCCGATATAACAAATTGATTATTCACAAGCCGAGAAAAGTATGTTAAAATATTAACAAAGTCAAGAACCTATTGTGGAAATAAATTTTAGGAGGACATAAAATGGAACCCAAAACTTATGAGATTGTTGACAGCGTGGAGAAGCTGCAGGAAGCAATTACACGCACAAGAGCCGCGCAGCGCATCTTTGCAACCTATACCCAAGAGCAGGTTGACAAGATCTTTCTTGCCGCCGCATCTGCAGCCGACAAGGCGCGTATCACACTCGCAAAATTGGCTGTGGAAGAAACCGGTATGGGAATTGTAGAGGACAAGGTGATTAAAAATCACTATGCCTCCGAGTACATCTACAACGCCTACAAGAACACCAAGACCTGCGGTGTCATCGAAGAGGATACCGCTTACGGCACCAAAAAAATTGCCGAGCCTATCGGTGTGGTTGCCGCAGTCATTCCCACCACCAACCCGACCTCTACCGCGATCTTTAAGTGCCTTTTGGCGCTCAAAACGCGGAACGCCATTATTATTTCTCCTCACCCCCGCGCAAAGAACTCCACCATTGCCGCCGCAAAGCTGGTTTTGGAAGCCGCAGTGGCAGCAGGCGCTCCCGAGGGCATCATTGATTGGATCGACGTCCCCTCGCTGGAAATGACCAACACCGTTATGAAAGAGGCCGATATCATCCTTGCAACGGGAGGTCCCGGCATGGTCAAGGCCGCTTACTCCAGCGGTAAGCCTGCACTGGGCGTTGGCGCGGGTAACACCCCCGCCATCATCGACGATACTGCGGATATCCTTCTTGCGGTCAACTCCATCATCCACTCCAAGACCTTTGACAACGGTATGATCTGTGCTTCCGAGCAGTCGGTCATCGTGCTTGAAAATATTTACGAGGCGGTCAAAAACGAGTTTGCCGCAAGAGGCTGTTATTTCCTAAATCCCGACGAGACCGAAAAGGTGAGAAAGACCATCATTATTAACGGTGCGCTTAATGCCAAGATCGTCGGTCAAAGAGCCGCCAAGATCGCAGAGCTTTCGGGCGTTACCGTTCCCGCGGGAACCAAGATCCTCATCGGCGAGGTTGAGAGCGTAGAGCTTTCCGAGGAGTTTGCACACGAAAAGCTTTCTCCCGTTCTGGCAATGTACAAGGCAACCGACTTTGAGGACGCACTGGGCAAGGCAGAGCATCTGGTTGCGGACGGCGGCTACGGTCACACTTCTTCCGTTTATTTAAATGAAGTGACCGAAAAAGAAAAGCTCAGCGCATTTGCCGCACGTATGAAAACCTGCCGTATCTTGGTCAACACACCTTCCTCCCACGGCGGTATCGGTGACCTTTACAACTTTAAGCTGGCTCCGTCTCTGACACTGGGTTGCGGCTCTTGGGGCGGCAACAGCGTCAGCGAAAATGTTGGTGTCAAGCACCTGCTCAATATCAAAACCGTAGCCGAGAGGAGAGAAAACATGCTTTGGTTCCGCACCCCCGAAAAGGTATACATCAAAAAAGGCTGTCTGCCCGTGGCTCTTGACGAGCTGAGAAGCGTTCGCAACGCGAAAAAGGCATTTATCGTAACCGATAGCTTCCTGTATCAAAACGGCTACACCAAGCCCATCACCGACAAGCTTGACGAAATGGGCATCACGCACACCACGTTCTTTCATGTTGCCCCCGATCCCACGCTGGGTTGTGCAAAAGAGGGCGCCGCACAGATGCGCGCCTTTGAGCCCGATACCATCATCGCACTCGGCGGCGGTTCCGCAATGGACGCGGCAAAGATCATGTGGGTGATGTATGAGCATCCCGAGGCTGACTTTATGGATATGGCAATGCGCTTTATCGATATCCGTAAGAGAGTTTATACTTTCCCCAAGATGGGCGAAAAGGCATACTTCATCGCTATCCCCACCTCCGCAGGTACCGGCTCCGAGGTCACGCCTTTCGCGGTTATCACCGATGAAAACAGCGGTGTGAAGTATCCTTTGGCTGACTATGAGCTGCTCCCCAACATGGCAATTATCGATACTGATTTCCACATGTCGGCACCTCGCGGATTGACCGCTGCATCGGGTATTGACGCGGTGACGCACGCACTTGAGGCTTATGCTTCGGTCATGGCAACCGATTATACCGATGGCCTTGCACTCCGCGCCCTCAAGGTGATTTTTGAGTACCTTCCCAGAGCTTACGATAACGGGCTGACCGATGTCGAAGCACGCGAAAAAATGGCAAACGCCGCTACTATGGCGGGTATGGCATTCGCAAATGCCTTCCTCGGTGTCTGCCACTCCATGGCACACAAGCTGGGTGCGTTCCACCACCTGCCTCACGGCGTGGCAAACGCACTGATGATCGAGGAGGTTCTCCGCTTCAACGCGGCAGAGGCTCCTGTTAAGATGGGTACCTTCTCCCAGTATGATCATCCTCACACCCTTGCCCGTTACGCAGAGGTTGCAGATTGCCTCGGTATCAAGGGCGAGAATGACACCGAAAAGCTTGAGGGCTTGATCAAAGCCATCAACGATCTCAAGGCAAAGGTTGGCATCAAGGAGACTATCAAGGATTACAGCATTGACGAAAAGGTATTCCTTGAGAATCTTGACGAAATGGTCGAGCAGGCATTTGATGACCAGTGCACAGGTGCCAACCCGCGTTATCCTCTGATGAGTGAGATCAAGCAGATGTATCTCAACGCTTACTACGGTAAGCACTTTGTCGAGCCGGATATGCCCAACGCCGATGATATTTCCGAGGGCTTCCGTGCCGACGAGATCAAGACCGTATACCGCAAGGGTAAAAAGGCATAACAGATAAGGGAGGATAAAATCATGAAACTTGACAGAGTGATTGCAGTAAGAAACAATAAGACCATCTACCGTGACGGCGACAAGTGCATTAAGGTGTTCAACGCCGAGTACTCCAAAGCGGACGTTTTAAACGAGGCACTGAACCAAGCGAGAATCGAAGAGACCGGACTGAACATCCCCAAAATTTTTGAGGTGACCATGGTCGACGGCAAGTGGGCGATCGTGTCCGAATACATCAAGGGCAAAACCTTGGCACAGCTGATGCAAGAAGATCCCGAAAAGAAGGACGAATATCTGGAGCTTTTGGTGGATCTGCAGTTGACCGTACATTCCAAGACCAGCCCGCTGTTGGGTAAGTTGAAGGACAAAATGAACCGTAAGATCAGCATGTCCGAGCTTGATGCAACCACCCGTTACGATCTGCATACCCGTTTGGAGGGTATGCCTAAGCACAACAAGGTCTGCCACGGCGACTTTAACCCCTCAAACATCATCATTGCCGAGGATGGCACCCCATACATCCTTGACTGGTCGCACGCAACGCAAGGCAATGCCTCCGCGGACGTGGCGAGAACCTATCTGCTGTTCTGGCTCAACGGTGACATCGACGGTGCCAAAAAGTATCTCGATCTGTTCTGTGCAAAGAGCAACACTGCAAAGCAATATGTGCAAAAGTGGATGCCCATTGTTGCCGCTTCTCAGTCGGTCAAGGGCAACGAAAAGGAGCGCGAGTTCCTGCTCTCCTGGGTCAGCGTTGTTGATTACGAATAATGAAATGATGCGGGCTAAGCCCGCATCGGAATGTACCGAAACGAGCGAGTTTTTAATATTACCGTGAAAGGAAAAATAAACATGAAAATTACAGTTTGTATCGGCAGCTCTTGTCATATCAAGGGCTCCCGTCAAGTCGTTGAGCAGCTCCAATATCTCATCTCCAAAAACAACCTTGGCGACAAGGTAGAGCTTGGCGGAACCTTTTGTATGGGCAAATGTCAGCAGGGCGTTTGTGTCACGGTGGATGACGGCTTTCATTCCGTAACGCCCGATACCGTGGACAGCTTTTTTGCGCAGGAAGTTCTTGCCAAGGTATAAAAGGGGACGTTTATGCTGATCGTTCAGGTCTGTGTTGGCAGTTCCTGCCATCTGAAAGGCTCGGCAGAGATCGTTGAGCTTTTACAAAAAGCCGTGGAAGAACATCACATCGAGGACGAGGTCACACTTGCCGGCAGCTTTTGTATCGGCAAGTGTAATCGCGTTGGAGTAACGATACAGGTTGAGGATGATGTTCACGTCGGTATTACCCGTGATAATTTCAGAGAATTTTTTAACAAAAACATCTTAAACGTAATCCAAGCCGAAAGGAAGTGACGCATATGCCGAGTTGCTTGACACTCAAAAAATCCAATTGCAAAAACTGTTATAAATGTATCCGTCACTGTCCCGTCAAAGCCATTCGCTTTTCGGGGAACCAAGCCCATATCATCGGCAATGAGTGTATTTTGTGCGGACATTGCTTTGTTGTCTGCCCGCAAAACGCCAAGGAGATTGTGGACGGGACCGAAAAGGTCCGCGTATTTCTGCAAAGCGGCGATCCCGTTTTTGTCAGCTTGGCACCCTCTTTTATTGCCAATTATGACGGTGTTGGCATCGGCGCTATGCGCAAGGCTTTGAAACAGCTCGGCTTTTACGATGTGGAGGAGACCGCTATCGGCGCTACCATCGTCAAAAACGAGTATGAGCGAATGCTGTGCGAGGATGAACGCGATGTCATCATTACCTCCTGCTGTCATTCCATCAATTTGCTGATCCAAAAGTATTTTCCCGCGGAGCTCGAGTATCTTGCGGATGTGGTTTCCCCCATGCAGGCACACTGCGCCGACATCAAAAAGAGATACCCGAACGCCAAGACCGTGTTTATCGGTCCCTGTGTTGCCAAAAAAGACGAGGCAGAGTATTACAGCGGGATCGTGGATGCCGTGCTGACCTTTGAGGAGCTTACCAACTGGTTAAAGCGCGAGCGAATCGAGCTTGACAGGGAAATGGATGCCGACGAGGAAAGCCGTGCGCGGTTCTTCCCGACTACGGGCGGCATTCTGAAAACGATGGCGCAAAATGTACCCGGCTATACCTACATGGCACTGGACGGGGTTGAAAACTGCATCTCTGCGCTCAAGGATATCGAGAGCGGAAGGATCCACAAATGCTTTATCGAAATGTCGGCTTGTTCCGGTAGCTGCATCGGTGGTCCCGTGATGGAGAAATATCACCGTTCTCCCGTCAAGGATTATATGGCGGTGGCGGGTTTTGCGGGAACCAAGGATTTTGACGTGGCACAGCCCAATGCAGTCGAGCTGAAAAAGCACTTTACATATATTGAACACAAGCTGTCTCAGCCCACCGAGACCGAGATTGCGGCGGTGCTCCGCCAAATGGGCAAATTCAAGCCCTCGGACGAGCTCAATTGCGGCTCCTGTGGGTACAATTCCTGCCGCGAAAAGGCGATTGCCATTTGCCAAGGAAAAGCGGAGAGCTCCATGTGCTTACCCTTCCTCAAGGATAAAGCCGAGAGCTTTTCGGATACCATCGTCAAAAACACGCCCAACGGTCTTATCGTGCTCAATGAAAATCTCGAGGTTCAGCAGATCAATGACGCCGCGCGCAAGATCATGAATATCCGTGCGGCATCCGACGTTCTCGGCGAGCCAGTGATCCGCATTCTCGATCCCGCAGGATTTGTACAAGTGCGCAACAGCGGAAGAAGCATCAGAGACCAACGCGTCTATCTTGCGGAATACAAGAGATACGTGGAGCAAACCGTGGTTTACGATAAGGATTCGCGCATGCTGGTCGGCATTATGCGCGACATCACCGACGAGGAAGCAGAGCGCGAAAAGAAAGAAAGCATCAGCCGTCAAACGGTAGAGGTTGCCGACAAGGTCGTGGAAAAGCAGATGCGTATCGTACAGGAGATCGCCTCGCTGCTCGGAGAGACGGCGGCGGAAACCAAGATCGCACTGACCAAGCTGAAGGAGTCGATCGCCGATGAATGATTTGTGTGCCGATATCGGATATAAGAGCATCAATCACTACGGGGAGGAGCTTTGCGGCGACCATGTGGACGTGGTCGAGGAAAACGAAAGCTCTACGGTCATCGTATTGGCGGACGGACTTGGGAGCGGCGTTAAGGCAAGCATCCTTTCCACGCTGACCTCCAAGATCATTTCCACCATGATGGCGGCTGGACTGGCCATTGAGGAATGCGTTGCCACCATTGCCGCAACTCTGCCCGTGTGTTCGGTTCGCGGTGTGGCGTATTCCACCTTTACCATCATTCATCTTTTCAACAATGAGATCGCCGAGATCATTCAGTACGACAATCCGCAGGTCATTGTTCTGCGTGATGATGTCAACTATGATTATCCCAAAACCGAGATGAACATCGGCGGGAAAAAGATCTATAAAACGACACTGAAATTGCGTGAAAATGATATCTTTATCGCCATGAGCGACGGCTGCCCCCACGCGGGGATCGGCGGTATGTACAACTTTGGTTGGAAGCGCGAGGAGATCATCGGCTACATGGAGGCATTGGCACCCGGCGGCTATACAGCCAAAAATATGTCCACGATCTTGGTGGACGAATGTGAGCGGCTGTACGGCAACAAGCCCGGAGACGATACCACGGCTTGCGTGGTCAAGATTCGCAAAAGAGAGCCGATGAACATTCTGTTCGGACCACCCTCCAACCGTGACGATTGCAACCGTATGATGTCGCTGTTCTTTTCCAAAGAGGGTAAGCATATTATTTGCGGTGGGACCACCTCGTCGATCGCGGCGAAATATCTCGGTAAGCCCCTCAAGGCAAGTCTTAATTTTGAACGCTCCGACGTGCCTCCCATTGCGGAGTTGGAGGGTGTGGATCTGGTCACCGAGGGCGTGATCACGGTCAACCGCGTGTTGGAGTATGCCAAGGATTATCTTGCCGATAACGAGCTGTATGAGCAATGGAGCTTTCAACATGACGGCGCTTCACTCATCAGCCGATTGCTGTTTGAGGAGGCGACCGATATCAACTTTTACGTGGGCAGAGCCATTAACCCTGCGCACCAAAATCCCGATCTGCCGATCAATTTCAATATCAAAATGAATCTGGTCGAGGAGCTTTCGGGTTGCCTCAAGCAGATGGGCAAACGCATCAAAGTCAGTTATTTCTGAGGAGGAACGAAACAATGCGCAAATTTGATACCAAGGTACAGCATTTAAAATATAAGGTTTTACGCGAGGTCGCAAGACAGGCGTGGAACGATACGCTTTTGGAAAACGTGCTGGAAATCCCCAAAACCATCGTTCCCGGAAAGACCTCCACCATGCGTTGCTGTGTGTATAAGGAACGCGCCATTCTTGCCGAGCGTGTTAAGATCGCCATGGGCGGTGACAAGGAAAATCCCAACGTCATCGAAGTCATTGACATTGCCTGTGACGAGTGTCCCGCCGCGGGGTATGAGGTAACCGACTCCTGCCGCGGCTGTCTTGCACACCGTTGTGAGGACGTCTGCAAGCGCGGTGCCATTTCGTTTGACCATAACCACGTGGCGCATATCGATAAGACCAAGTGCGTGGAGTGCGGGCAGTGCGCAAATGTTTGCCCCTATTCGGCAATCGTCAACCGCAAGCGCCCCTGTCAGGTGGCGTGCAAGGTCAAGGCAATCTCCATCAACGAGGACAATGCCGCGTCCATTGATAACCACAAATGTATTCAGTGCGGTGCCTGTGTGTACCAATGCCCGTTTGGCGCGATCACCGATAAATCCTTTATTCTCAATGTCATTGATTTCTTAAAAAAGAGCAACGCCAATCAAAAATACAAGGTCTACGCCATGGTGGCACCCTCGATTTCGAGCCAGTTCAGTTATGCGAAGCTGGGGCAGGTCATTACGGGACTGAAAGAGCTTGGCTTCTTCACCGTCATCGAGGCGGCGCTGGGCGCGGATATGGTGGCGCAAGCCGAGTCCCGAGAGCTTGCCGAAAAGGGCTTTTTGACCAGCTCCTGCTGTCCCGCATTCGTAGCGTATATCAAGTCGGCTTTTCCGGGACTGTTGCAGTATGTATCTCACAATCTCTCTCCCATGGCAACGCTTGCCAAGTACATCAAGGAGACGACCGAAAACGCCAAGGTCATTTTTATCGGTCCTTGCACGGCAAAAAAAGCCGAGGCACAGCTGGAAACGGTCAAGCCTTATGTGGATGCGGTTTTGACGTTTGAAGAACTGCAAGCGTTGTTTGACAGCCGTGATATCGATATCACCACATTGGAAGAGGGTGTGCTCGATAACGCTTCTTACTTCGGACGTATTTTTGCACGTTCCGGTGGGCTATCCGATGCGGTGGCGCAGGGCTTGAAGGAGCAAAACATTGATTTTGATCTCAAAGCGGTTCCGTGCGACGGCATTGAGGCTTGCCGTATGGCATTACTGAAAAAGAGTAAGAATGTGCTTGACGGCAACTTTATCGAGGGTATGGCTTGTATCGGCGGTTGTATCGGCGGTGCGGGTTGTCTTACCCATGGAGAAAAGAACAAAGCCGAGGTCGACAAATACGGACGTGAAGCATTGGAAAAGACCATTGGCGGTGCCGTGTCAATGTTGACTTAATGCGTCATATTCGCTCAAAATAGGTAGGCTTGTTATGGCAAAGTAGCTTTTCCCTTTTTGAATCAAATATCCCCCGAAAGCTTTTTCCTAAGCTTTCGGGGGACTTTTCTGTCATTTCACAATTTCAAACGGACAGACGTTGTTTTTGAATACGGGCAAAAGACGGAACGCAAAGGAAAATTCGGTTTCGTCAAGACGGTATTGCTCGTCAAGTGCGGGACCGCAGGAATTGGAGCCGATGCCGCTGTGGCGGTAGTCGATATGGACAACCGTCTCGGCAAGGGGCACAAGCTCATAATCGTGCGCGGTGCCGGTAAGCTGCTCGGTCGTAAAGTGTGAGCAGTTAAAGCTGAATTGCTTGTTTTCCTCGGTGTTTGCGGCAAGCAGCGCCTGACCTGCCACCGTAGAGTTCTCCATCCATCGGGTTTCGGTATGCGCCATGTTTTCTTGCGGGCGAACGTAGGGCTCAAAATGCGCGGTCACGGTCGTTTCAAACAGACCGATATGCGACGCGTGACACTTATCCTCGTAAGACTCCACGGGACCTCTGCCAAAGTAGCGGAGATGCTCAAAGTCCGAGGGCATTTGGAACGTAAAGCCGAAACGCGGCAGGAAAGGAAGACCCTCCACAACCTTAGCGTCGGTTTTGATTGTCACACCCTCACCGCGGGTAAATACATAGTTTACAGTCAGATGTAGGGCGGGACGCTTGGCGATTGCACCCATCGAGAGGTCTGCCGACACGGTGATGGTGTTTTCATTGGTGTTCGTTGTTTTACAGTTGTAGCAATGGAGCTTCATGCGGTCAAAGCCCGCGGCGGTCCACTCCCTTTTGATGCGGCGGTCGTTATCGGTGGGAGCGCGCCAAATTGTGGGCTCTACGGGAGAGGTCAACAGCTCTTTTCCGTCCGATACGATCGAGGAGAGCAAGCCGTGGTTACGGTCGATCGTCCAAGTCGTACTGCCGTCGGTCACACGGACCGTCCCGTCAGTCTCTTCGGCGGCAAAGGTCGCGCGGAGCATTTTTTGACTGACCTTGCTCATTGCGGCGGCGGGGAGCTCGATTTGCTCAAAGCCGAACTCATGTCCCATGTCTGCCCAAGGATGTGCGACATTGGAACAGAAAGAAAGATTGAGATAGCAGAAGCCATCCAACTCCTCGAGATCGCCCAACGGCAACGCGTAAGCGTGGCTGTATTGCGGCTTGACACCGAGGCTTGCAATTCTGCCTTGGCGGATGATTTTTCCGTTGCGCTCGACCGTCCAAATGAGGTCGAGGTCGGAGAGATCGGTAAAGTAACGCAGATTGCGCAGCGTAATCGTTTTTTTGTCAAGATCAAACGATGTGACGCGGCAGGGGCGGAGAACATTTTTGTATTCGAGCATGCCCGTGTGCGGGCGGCGGTCGGGATAGAACATGCCGTCCACGCAGAAGTTGCTGTCATGCGGGACGTTACCGAGGTCACCGCCGTAAATGTAGGCGGGCTTGCCAACGCTACCGATGTCCACCGAGTGGTCGGTCATTTCCCATACACAGCCACCAAAGAAGTTGTCATGCTTGTAGATCTGCTCCCAGTAGGCTTCCAAATCCCCGGGGCCATTGCCCATGGCGTGGCTGTACTCACACAGGAAGAGCGGCTTGGTCACCGATTTATTGGTCAAATAAAAAGGCACACTGCATTGGGTTGCTTTTCCGAGGGGAAGGTCATCCTTCAGTCTCAAATACATTCCGCTTTCAATATCGATGTAATCGTAGTCGATGCGCTTTTCCTTGCCCAAAGCCTTGTTGTAAAGCGTGTCGGCGCGGCGGGAGGCGTCCTCACAGTGGACGATGCACCCGGGGGCGCGGCGGTGGAAATATTCGCTCATTAGGCGGTGGTTGAGCCCTGTGCCGCTCTCATTGCCCACAGACCACATGAGGATGCAGGCGTGGTTTTTGTCGCGCTCAAACATGCGCTCGGCACGGTCGAGGTAGGCTTGGCTCCATGCGGGATTGTCGGTCAGCTCGTCCCAGTTGCCAACCGCTTGCATGCCGTGTGTTTCAATGTCGGTCTCGTCGCAAACATAAAAGCCGAGACGGTCGCACAGCTCATAAAAGCGCGGGTCGTTGGGGTAGTGGCTGGTGCGGATCATGTTGATGTTATGGGCCTTGAGCAGGTAGAGGTCGCGCAGGATATGATCCAAGGGCGTTGCGGCACCCAACTGTGGGTGACTGTCGTGGCGGTTGATGCCCTTGCCCTTTACCTTTTTGCCGTTGACGTAAAGGATTTTGCCCTTGATCTCAAAGCGACGGATACCGATCTCTTGGCGAATATGCTCGCCGCCAACCGTCAGCCAAAGCGTGTAAAGGCGCGGGAGCTCGTCGCTCCACAGCGCGGGCGCGTCAACATTAAATGTGAGTGTTTCGGTATCGGTGACGATGATGTTTCCGCTTGCCAGATCCTTGCCGTCGGGGGTACAAAAACGGTAGGCGGCATCTGCTTTCCCGTTGGTGGCAAGCTCGGCGGTGACGGTTGCCTTGGAAAGGTCATCACAAACCTCACTGCGTACGTAAAGATCGGTGAGGTGTACCTTATCGCGCAGGAGCAGATAGACCTCGCGGAAGATGCCCGAGGTTCGGATCTTATCTTGATCCTCGAGATAGGAGCCGTCGCACCATTTTAGTACCAATACCTTGATGTTGTTGGTGCCCGCAACGAGATAATCGTTGACAGAAATTTCGGAGGTCATGTGGCTGACCTGGCTGTATGCCGCAAAGCGGTTGTTGATGTAAAGATAAAAGCAGGAATCCACGCCCTCAAAATTCAGCTTGATGTCACGTGTGGCAAGTGTTTCGGCGTCGATCTCAAAGCTACGCTCGTAAAGCCCGCAGGGGTTGTCATTGGGGACAAAGGGGGCATCGACGGGGAAAGGATAATTGACGTTGGTGTAGTGTGCGGTGTCGTAGCCGCGTCCCTGTGCCAATTGCCAGCTCATGGGCACGTCAAGCCGTTCCGCACCCTCGGCAGTGTAGTCGGGGGCGGTAAAGTCCTCTACGTCATTGACCGAGCGGTAATAGCGAAAGCTCCATTCTCCGCACAGAGAAAGGAAGCGATCGGAGGCGGCGCGATTGCCCGTAGCGGCGGCTTTATCGCTGTGGTAGGGGATGAAGTAGGCGCGCGGCTTTTCACAGCCCACATGCAGATATTCGAGTGTCTGATGGTATTGGAGTTCGGGTTTCATAGCGGTGAGTTCCTTTCTGTTTCGGTGTTTGCCCGTGATTGGAAAATAAACCAATTTATATTATTATGTCATACTTTTTTACTTTTGTCAAGAGGTTTTAAAAAAGAGACGCAAAAAACCAAAAATATCTTAAAAAATGAAAAGCGCTTCGGCTTCAATGCATACAAAAAAGACATCCCGAAAGATGTCTTTTTGGGGGGCTTGGCTCAAGCGAGGCAAACATTCACAGCGCGGAGCTTTGCACTGTTTTTGGGATCGGGCTCGGTGTCAAACGTCACCTTCTGACCTTCGGTAAGCGTCTTAAAGCCATCGATTTGAATTGCGGAGAAGTGAACGAACACATCGTCACCGCCCTCATCGTTGGAAATAAAGCCGTAGCCCTTTTCCGCGTTGAACCATTTTACTGTACCTTTGTTCATTGTCGGGTACCTCCTGATAAAAATGTGTACCCGGAAAAAAACAGGGCCCACAATTTCGCGCATCGTTCATCATGATCCGCAAAGCTGTGAGACCAAGGATAATTATCTCGAATACGATATAAGTATATCACAAAAAACGCAAGAAGTCAAGAGTTTTTTGAAAAAAGAAAAGGGAAGAAGTACCCAAGGGGCACTTCTTCCCAAAATTTTAAATTTGCCTGTTCGGAACTCAAGCGAGCTCAGCGAAATACTTAATGGTGCGAACCATCTGGCTGGTGTAGGAGTTCTCGTTGTCGTACCAAGAAACAACCTGTACCTGATAGGTATCGTCATCGATCTTAGCAACCATGGTCTGAGTTGCATCGAACAGAGAACCGTAACGCATACCGATTACGTCGGAGGAAACGATCTCGTCGGTGTTGTAACCAAAGGACTCGCTGGAAGCTGCCTTCATAGCGGCGTTGATGCCCTCAACGGTGATATCCTTGCCCTTTACAACGGCTACCAAAATGGTGGTGGAACCGGTGCAGGTAGGAACGCGCTGAGCGGAACCGATGAGCTTGCCGTTCAGTTCGGGGATAACAAGACCGATTGCCTTAGCGGCGCCGGTGGAGTTGGGAACGATGTTCTGTGCGCCTGCACGTGCACGGCGGAGGTCACCCTTTCTGTGAGGACCGTCCAAAATCATTTGGTCACCGGTGTAAGCATGAACAGTGGTCATGATACCGGACTGGATGGGTGCGTAGTCGTTGAGTGCCTTAGCCATGGGAGCGAGGCAGTTGGTGGTGCAGGATGCTGCGGAGATGATCTTGTCATCTGCGGTCAGCGTGTTCTCATTTACAGAGTAAACGATGGTCTTGAGGTCCTTGCCTGCGGGAGCGGAGATAACAACCTTCTTTGCACCTGCGTTGATGTGAGCCATGGACTTCTCGGTGGAGCAGTAGAAACCGGTGCACTCGAGAACAACGTCTACACCAAGAGCGCCCCAAGGGCAGTTTGCAGCGTCTTTCTCTGCATAGATCTTGATGTTCTTACCGTTTACGGTGATGCTGTCATCATCTGCGGAAACGGTGTCAGCCAGAGCGTACTTGCCCTGTGCGGAGTCGTACTTGAGAAGGTGAGCGAGCATTTTGGGGCTTGTCAAGTCGTTGATTGCAACTACCTCATAACCCTCTGCACCGAACATCTGACGGAAAGCCAGACGACCGATACGACCGAAACCGTTGATCGCAACTTTTACGTTTGCCATTGGAATAATCCTCCGTGTTTATATAAATTTTTGTTACCTGATGGCAGGAAAGTATTTCTTTCCATTCATTATATATTTTAACTCATTTTTCGCAAATATACAAGCCCTTTGACGAAAATTTATCAATTTTGTAACAATCAATTTAAATTAGCAAAAAAAGGAGCCGATCTGTGTGCATTTTGCGAATGGTTTTTGTCGTGTTTTTGCAAAAAAACAAGGGGATGTTTCGGTAAGCCGTAAAAGATATGTGATAACATCTTGACAAAAAGCGGTTTTCGGTGTAAAATAGAAAGGTAGAAAAAATTCCAAAGGAGATTTTTATGCGTGAATTATACCCTTTGCAGCTTTGCGGTGTGACCAAATCCCCGATTTGGGGCGGCACACGCTTGCTTCGTGACTGGAACAAGACCTCTGCCGCATCCACCGTCGGTGAGAGCTGGGAGCTGACCGTGCGCACACAGGAAAAATGCGTAGTCACCAACGGCACTCTCGGCGGTAAGACCTTGGACGAGGTCATCAAGGCTTACGGTACCGCCGTGACGGGCGGCGGTTTTGGCGCGGGAGATTTCCCGTTGCTGATCAAGCTGATCGACGCCGAAGATGATCTGTCGGTACAGGTACATCCCGACGATGCGTATGCCGCGCGTGTGGAGAACGACCGCGGAAAGACCGAGATGTGGTACATCGTTGACGCCGCCCCGGGTGCCGAACTGATTTGCGGTCTTGCGGACGGTGTGAGTCGGGAGGATTACGCCAATGCGGTCAAGGCGGGCGATGTGATGTCGGCGCTCAAACGTCAGCCCGTTCGGGTGGGGGAGACCTATTTTATCCCCGCAGGTCTGCCGCACGCCATCGGCAAGGGGATTCTCATCGCCGAGATTCAGCAGAACTGTGATCGAACCTATCGCGTTTACGATTACGACCGCCGTCAGCCCGATGGCAGTCTGCGCGAGCTGCATGTGGAAAAGGCGCTGGATGTCATTCGTCCCTTTACCGATGCCGAGATCGATGCTATCCGTTATTCCAAGGTGAACGGCGTGTATGATCGCAAGCGTTTGTTGGCACATTGTGACTTCTTCCGTGTGGAAAAGCTGACGCTGAGTGCCGATGCGGAACCGATTTCCGATGGAAGCATGAGACACATTCTCTGTCTCTCCGGCAAGGCACAACTGGCGTATCACGGTGAGACCTACACGGTGACACGCGGAGATAGCTGGCTGCTCCCCGCAAGTCTTACGAACGTGACCGCCACGGGTGACGCGACATTGCTTTTGTCATCGGTGGGATAACTTTTCATATTAGTAAAAATCACCGCCGTTTGATAGGCGGTGATTTTTGTTATTTTTAAAGCTCGTTAACCTTAAATATTAATCACTCCAAAAGCGCTGAGCACCGAGGAAAGGAGAATGAGGAGAATACAGATGGGGGCGATATAACGGATGGTCACAGAGAAAAATTTCTTTTGTTTAAATTCTCCCGTCAATTCGATCTCATCGATCACGGCTTTTGGTTTTATGAAATATCCAACAAACAAGCAGGTTATAAAAGCGACTACCGGCATCAATACGCTATTGCTGATAAAATCAAAGAAATCAAGCACTTGCATACCGATAATCTTAAACTCACTCCATGCACTGTAGCCGAGTGAGGAGGGAATACCGAGGAGCAAAGCACCTGCGAGGACAATGAGACAGCAAGACTTTCTGCCGATGGTAAGCTTGTCGCAAAGGATGGATACCACGGTCTCCATTAGGGATATGGCAGAGGTCAAGGCCGCAAAGAATACCATGACAAAGAACACGGCACCGATCAAATTTCCCGCTGGCATGGTGTCAAAAATCTTGGGGAGCGTGACAAACATCAGTCCGGGACCCTGCCCGAGCGCCGATTCGTCGCCGCCCGAAAATGCAAACACTGCGGGGATGATCATCAGTCCTGCGAGAAAAGCGACGCCGGTGTCAAAGATCTCGATCTGATGCACCGATTTTTCAATGCTGATATCCTTTTTCATATAGGAGCCGTAGGTGATCATAATGCCCATTGCCAACGACATCGAGTAAAAGAGCTGTCCCAGCGCGGCGACCACGGTCATCCCCGAGAGCTTGGAAAAGTCGGGCTTGAGATAATAGATCACACCCTCCCAAGCGCCATCCGTCGTGCACACGGTGTAAATGACGATAAAAACAATCAGTACGACCAGTAGGGGCATGATAAATTTGCTGACCTTCTCCACGCCCTTTTCCACGCCGCAAAAAACGATGACCGCGGTGAGGGCAATGAAGAGCGCGAACCAAAACAGCGGTTCTCCTACTGTCCCGATATAGTTGGAAAAGTAGTCACTCTGCGCCATTGCGGAGGCATTGCCCGAAGCAAAACCGAAAATATATTTCATCACCCAACCGCCGATGACCGCGTAGTAGGGCAGAATGATCATGGGGACGATCGACGCAAGCACACCGACAAACGAAAACCGCTTGTCAAGCGCCTTGAACGCACCGATGGCGCTAAGCTGTGTTTTGCGTCCGATGGCGATCTCCGCAACCATGAGGGCAAACCCAAAGGTGACCGCCAATGCGATATAGACCAGCAGAAAGATTCCGCCGCCGTATTTTGCCGCGAGATAGGGGAAGCGCCAAATATTTCCCAACCCCACAGCCGACCCCGCCGCTGCGAGGACAAACCCGATCTTTCCCGTAAAGGAACTTCTTTTTTCGCTCATGTTTTACTCCACTTTCGTTGCTGTTAAATTTTATTGGGTCAAAGTGCCTTGGCATTAGTATACCATAGAATGTGCAAATTGTCAAGAAAAAAGAGATGGAGAAAATAAACGAATTTTATTGCAAAAGCCAATACGAAGGAGCTTGCCGAGCTGATCGAATTTGAATGGTTTGAGGCATACGAATTGCCTATGGCTTCAACAAAACCAAATAAGCCAAATCTCTTTTATCCTTCAAACGTCTTTGCGGCGGCTGTGAGGCTGTAATTTTGAGAGCCTATGCTGATCAATTCCCACTGCTCGGCGCTACCCGTGTAGCTGATGCGGGAAAGATTGACGCACCGATAAAACGCCATGTCGGCGATTTTTGTGGTGACAGCGCGGATGGTCGCGCTTGAGCCCGCACGCATGGGTGGATAGAGAAACAGTGTTGTCATGTCTGCGGAATAAAGAACACCGTCTACATCGCGGTAATTGGGGTTGGCGGGGCTGACCGATATGTAGGCAAGATTTTTGCAGTCGGCAAAGGCGAGCTTTCCGATATTTGTAACCGATGCGGGGATCTGTACGGCGGTGACTGTGGCACAGTTGTAAAATGCCATGGTGGCGATCTCGGTGACAAGCTCTCCGACGGGAGAATATTCGGGGATGACCACGCTGGCATCGGTGCAATTTCCAATGCCGGAGAGCACACAGGTGCCGTCCCCGTTGCTTGCAAACCGCAGACCGTTGCCAAGGTCGGGGACGGGAGCTTCGGTTTCGGGCGGTTGTGTTTCCGCATCTCCGGGGAGCGCATCGGATAGGGGTTCTGATGAGGCGGAGCCGCTTTCCGTCGGTTCTGCGGGCGCTTCTTTGATGTATGAGACGCAGACCAAAGCAACCGTCAAAGCCAATGCCATGGCAAAGGCGATGGCAAGGACGATCATCATCATTTGCGAGTGAGACCTCATGACACTTTCCTTTCTTTTTTCGTTCCTTTTTATTTTTATTATGACATATTTTGATGTGTTCGTCAAGAAAAATCGTGACCGACAAAACGACACAAAAAAACAGCCAACGGCAACGCGCGGGGAGATTTTGGAGGATTGCCGACGGAAAACGCCTATCCTTGCCTTTTTGAGGCGAATTGTTTTTTGCATACTTGACTTTAGCGGCAATCTGTGATACAATTGTTTATGAGAAAAAAGAAGGGAAAAGAGATATGACCATATCCGATATTCAAATCCCACATGGGTTGTTTTTGGCGCCGCTTGCCGGTGTGAGCGACCGTTCTTTCCGTCGCTTGGCGCGCAGATACGGTGCGGAATATACCACCAGCGAGATGGTCTCGGCAAAGGCGCTGTGCTACGAACAGCTCAGCCGCCGCCCCGTGACCGACGCACGCGTCCGTACCGCACCGCTTGCCGCCGTCATGCGCGACGAGGCTCCTATGGCGGTCCAATTGTTTGGTGCCGAGCCCGATTTTATGGCACGGGCGGCACAATTGCTTGAAAGCGGCGAATACCGCGGTGCCTGCGGTGAGATCCCTCCTGCGGCGATCGACGTTAACATGGGCTGTCCCATGGCAAAGATCGTGTGTAACGGCGAGGGCAGTGCCTTGATGAAGGATCCCGCGCTTGCCGAGCGCATCATACGCGCCATGTCGGACGCGGTACGTCTGCCCGTCACGGTCAAGATCCGCGCGGGTTGGGACAGAAACAGCATCAATGCGGTCGAGCTTGCAAAGCGCTTGGAGCAGGCGGGCGCAAAAATGATCTGTGTGCATGGCAGAACGCGCGAGCAGATGTATGCACCGAGTGCCGATTGGGAGATCATTCGACAGGTCAAAGAAGCGGTACGAATTCCTGTGGTGGGCAACGGTGATATCTTTTGTGCCGCCGATGCGATCCGTATGGTGAATGAAACAGGCTGTGATGGCGTGATGGTGGCAAGAGGCGCGCAAGGTAACCCTTGGATCTTTGACGCGATCCTTTGCGCAATGGAGGATCGCTCTTACACCCCGCCCACATTGCGTGAGCGGTTTTCGGTGGCAACGGAGCACGCCGAGGCGCTGGTGCGAGAAAAGGGGGAACGCGCGGGCATCGCCGAGTCACGCAAGCATATGGCGTGGTATCTGCACGGCGTGCGCGGTGCCGCAGCGGCGCGGGACGAGATCATGCAGGCGCAAACGCTTGACGAGGTGCGTATGATCTTTGAAAAAATGGAGAATACTCAACTTTTGGAGGGGATTTGAGCCCAAAATTCAATAAATCGAAGAAAAAAAGATAAAATCCGAAAAAAAGACTTGACATCTTGGCAAAAATGGTGTATAATATGGAAAGATAATTTTGTTTTGGGAAAAATTCCGACATATTATCTCTTGTTACCGGTGGAGGGGAGGGATATAAAATGGCAGAAATCAGAGTTAAGGAAGGCGAGTCTCTGGACAGCGCTCTTCGTCGCTTTAAGCGTGCAACCGCCCGTTCCGGCGTCCTCACCGAGCTTCGCAAGAGAGAACACTATGAGAAGCCGAGCGTGAAACGCAAGAAGAAATCTGAAGCAGCCAGAAAGCGTAAGTACAAATAATTGTACTGCGTTCAGATGAAACATAAGGGAGAAGCCGAAAGGCTTCTCCCTTATGTTTTTGAAACGCATCAATTCAGTTCAAATAAAAGCAACCTTGCGGAACCTTTTGGGCAGTGGTACCAAAAGGCTATCGGCAGTACCCGAGGAATAGCGAATAAGCATTCCCATCATGCCGGAAAACGAACGAACTACTCGCGAACTTTCCCCATTTGCTTTTATCCAATGCGTTAAAAGTTTTAAAAGGGGTTTGGGGAAAACTTTTAAAAAGTTTTCCCCAAAAAAACATCTTGTTTTACCTCAATCCATATTCGCGGTGGCAACAACATTGGCACCTGTGCCCAGGATATTTTCAATGACGGTATCCCCGATGCGGGCCGGAAGCCGAACGACAGCTTTGTTGATCTCTGTCATGCAGTCGAACATGGATTCCTTGGGGACTGTGCGGTCGGTCTTGACGGGGATCACTTCGCCGTTGTCTGTACGTGCGGTGGAGGTGATAGTGCGCATGGGGTGAGTGCACTCGTCAATGGCGTATTGCTTTCCGCGCGGGCAGGTAAAGCCCGTAACATTCATAACGGCACCGTTTTCAAGCTCGACCTTCAAGGGACAACCCTTGGGGCAGACGATACAAGTCAATTCTCTTATCATGTTACTGTACCTCCAATTCAAACGAAAGCGCGCCGGCGTTGGCAAAGGTCTCGGGCTTGAGCGTAATGCTTTCCATCTCGCCGGGTGCGACCTTGGGCTTTTTGCGGGAATAGACCACGTTGTCTCCGTCTTTGACCTTGACGGTCACATTGCGGTAAACGTCGGCAACACGGAAGAACACGGTGACAGCCTTCTTTTGCGTGATGCGCTGGGGAACGGTATAGCGGATCTTACCGTCGGTGTGCAGAGCAACATCTACCTTTTCGGCATTCTCGCCCGCAATGTAGGCGGCGGCACTCTTACCGGCGATCTCCGCTTCCTCGGAGACATAGTCCACAAGGTCGTGCACATGCAGGACATTTCCGCATGCAAAAATGCCTTCGACCTCGGTTTGGCGGTCTTGATCGACTACGGCACCGCCGGTTACTCGGTCAAGCGGCACAGATGCGGTCTTGGAAAGCTCGTTTTCGGGGATCAGACCGACAGAAAGGAGTAGCGTGTCACAGGGAATGTACTCGCGCGTCTCTGCAATCGGACGGCGGCGCTCGTCAACCTTTGCAATGGTCACACCCTCGAGCCGCTCTTTGCCGTGAATCTCGACCACGGTATGGCTCAATTTCAAGGGAATGTTAAAATCGTTGAGGCACTGCTCGATGTTGCGTGCGAGACCGCCCGAGTAGGGCATCAGTTCGCAAACGGCATGGACCTTTGCGCCCTCCAATGTCATGCGGCGCGCCATGATCAGTCCGATGTCGCCCGAACCCAAAATGACCACATTTTTTCCCGGCATATAGCCCTTTAGATTTACGTATTTTTGCGCGGTTCCCGCACTGTAAATGCCTGCGGGACGTGTACCTGCGATGTTGAGCGCTCCTTTGGCACGTTCACGGCAACCCATGGCGAGGATCACGGCTTTTGCTTGAATTTGAAAGATACCTTCCTCACTGTTGGTGGCGGTGACAACCTTGTCGGGGCTGATGTCGAGCACCATGGTGTTGAGCATGTAGGGGATATTCAATTCCCATACCTGTTTTTCGTATCTCCAAGCGTACTCGGGACCCGTCAGCTCCTCGCCAAAGCGATGCAGACCAAAGCCGTTGTGGATGCATTGTTGAAGAATACCGCCGAGATGCGCGTCACGCTCCAAAATCAGGAGGTTGCGGACGCCGCTCTCGTATGCCGCAACAGCGGCGCTCATGCCGGCGGGGCCGCCGCCGATGATGACAAGATCGATCTGTTTCATCTTATTTGACCTCCTTGGTTTTGCCGACGTTGATGAGAGATTCGCCGCCGAATTTTGTCACTGTCTCATAGGAAACGTTCATTTCTTTTGCCAGCATTTCTACGATGTAGGGGGAACAGAAGCCGCCTTGGCAACGTCCCATTTGCGCACGGGTACGTCGCTTGACACCGTCAAGGTCGCGGGGCTTGGGATTGGTGCGGATGGCGTTGAGGATTTCGCCCTCGGTCACGGTCTCGCAACGGCAGATGATACGGCCGTATGCGGGATCCTTTTTGATGATGGCGTTCTTTTCCTCCATGCTTGCCTCGCGGAAAGCGTGCATTGCGACGCGGCGGGGCTGATAGGAGGCGTTCTTTTCCAACGGCATGCCCGCGTTTGCAAGCAGTTCAATGACATACTCGGCGATTGCGGGGGCAGAGGAAAGACCGGGGGATTCGATGCCCGCCACGTTGACAAAACGCTCACGCGGCAGATTGATGATAAAATCGCCCGTGCTTCCGACAGCGCGCAGACCGCAGAAAGAGGTGATGGTTTTGTTGAACATGACGCTGTCCACGTTTTCCAACGCCTCGCGCATGACATGCGCCAACCCTTCGGGCGTGGTGGAACGGTCGTCCTTGTCTTCTATGTCGACTGATGTAGGACCCGTGAGCAGGTTGCCGTCCACAGTGGGGGAGACAAGGATGCCCTTGCCCATTTTGCTCGGCGTGCGGAAGATGGTGTGAGAGACGAGCGTGCCGCATTCCTTATCCAGCAGCACGTACTCGCCGCGGCGGGGATGCACGGTAAAGGAGGTGTCACCCACCATTTTTGCAATCGCGTCGGAGTAAACACCCGCAGCGTTGATGATATATTTTGCTTGGAGGGTCTCGCCTGCGGAGACGATCTCAAAATAGTCGCCTTTGTCGCGAATGTCAGTGACCTCAAAATCCAGCTTGAGGTCGGCGCCATTGTCCATCGCATTACCGATGGCGGCAACGGTCAACTCATAAGGGCAAACGATACTTCCCGTGGGAGCGTGGAGGGCACAGACCGCGTTTTTGGAAACATTGGGCTCAATGGCGTGCAGCTCGTCGCTGTCAAGCACCTTGAGGTTCTTGACACCGTTTGCTGTGCCGCGTTTGTAAAGCTCTTCCACGGTGGCGCGGTCCTCGTCGTTAAAGCCGATGACGAGTGAGCCGTTGTTTTTGTACTTGACTCCAAGCTCCTCGCAGACTTTTTCCATCATTTCGGAGCCGCGGACGTTGAGCTTTGCTTTGAGGCTTCCGACCTTGGCATCAAAGCCCGCGTGGACGATGGCGGAGTTTGCCGAGCTTGCGCCCATAGCCACATCGTGCTTTTTTTCGACGATGCAGAGAGCAAGGCGATATGCCGAGAGCTCGCGGGCAATCATACCGCCCACAACACCGGCACCGATGACAACGATATCGTACATTTTGTTGGATCCTTTCTTTCTTGCCTCCGTGCAAAACGGGGCGTGATTTTTCCTATTCATTATAATATAACTTTGCAAAAGAGTCAAGAGTGTCGCCGAAATAGGCAAAAATACACATGTGTGGCGAAAAATGCGCAAAAATGAGCAATTCAATGCGTGCGTTTTTTTTTTTTCAAAATCGCGTCAAGTCTCACTTTTCGCAAAAATAACCGAAAAATCCACATCAAATTATTTGAAATACAGTAAATTTGAAGCCGAAAAAATATAAAAGAAGGTATTGAATTTTTGCTCGAATTTTGATATAATAAAGGAGAGATTTCCGCCACCGAAAGGTCTTGGCGGTTTGATATGCAAAAAAACGGGGGATTTTTGAATTATGCAAAGCAACAAACGACCTGAAACTATGGAACGCATCACCACAAGAGCCTTGGCAGATGCCTTTATCGAAGAACAGGTACGCGAGGTTCGCGCACAGGTTGGCGATAAAAAGGTATTGTTGGCGCTTTCCGGCGGAGTTGACTCCTCTGTCGTGGCGGCACTTTTGATCAAGGCGATCGGTAAGCAGCTCGTATGTGTACACGTCAATCACGGTCTCATGCGCAAGGGCGAGAGCGAGCAGGTCATCGAGGTGTTCCGCAATCAGATGGATGCCAATTTGATTTACGTCGACGCAACCGACCGTTTTCTCGACCTGTTGGCGGGTGTTTCGGATCCCGAGACCAAGCGTAAGATCATTGGCGGCGAGTTCATCAAGGTATTTGCCGAGGAGGCGTACAAGCTGGATGGCATTTCTTTCCTGGCTCAGGGAACCATTTACCCCGATATTTTGGAGAGTGACGGTGTGAAAGCACATCACAATGTCGGCGGACTTCCCGAGGACCTCAAGTTTGAGTTGGTCGAGCCTGTAAAGCTCCTGTTCAAGGATGAGGTGCGCGAGGTCGGCAGAGCATTGGGACTTCCGTCGGGTATGGTTGACCGTCAGCCGTTCCCGGGACCCGGACTCGGTGTGCGTTGCTTAGGTGCCATTACGCGTGACCGTCTCCATGCACTGCGTGAGGCAGACGCGATTCTGCGCGAGGAATTTGACAAGAGCGGACTTGCAAAGAAGGTATGGCAGTACTTTATCGCCGTGCCCGATCTGAAGAGCGTCGGTGTCAGAGACGGCAAGAGATATGAGGGTTGGCCCGCGATCATCCGCGCGGTCAATACCAAGGATGCTATGAGCGCAACCATTGAAGAGATCCCCTATGCGCTCCTGCACCGCATTACGGATCGTATCACCGCCGAGGTGGAGGGCATCAATCGCGTATTGATGGATTTGACGCCGAAACCCGTGGGAACCATTGAGTGGGAATAATGCCAAAAATGGCGAAAAGCCTTGCGGCATAAAGGTTTTTGAATTTCAAAACGCCCTCGTGGCAATGTTTTGGCAACCTTCGAGTATGATTCATAAATAAAAAATTTGAGCTAACAGATTTCTTGTTGAAGTCTGTTAGCTCTTTTTGCGGTATAAAATCGTTTTATTTAATCTTTTGCAAGGCGGGTATAGACATATTTCGAGGTGGTGACATCTTGGTAGCTGACAAGCAGGGCATCCTCACTTTGTGCCAAGACCGTAAAGGTATCGCTTGAAGTTGTGAAGAAAAGCTCTCCGCTTAAGCTGTAATAGTCGTACTGCGCTGTAAAGGAGTATTGATAGTCGGTGTCTGCACTGTAATGTTTTACGACATAGTAATTTTGTTTGCAAGTCAACGGTGAGTAATCGGCAAACTCTCTGTCTTGCGGGAGAGTGAGCTCGGTTTCTCCGCTTTTGTTGTATTTGTAAAAGTGGAGCTTGCCGTCTATGGTTTTGGAATAGAATGCGGCGGTATCCCCTGCGGTGGAAATGGCAGAATAGTTGCTATTGTTTAGGTCAATGACAAGCTCAAAATCGGGGTTATAAATCTTGCCGTCAAACAAATAGCCGTAGTCCTTGGTAGTGCCCACTGCGAGAGTGGTGCGAACGAGCTCACCGTTGGTATCGAGAATGGCATAGCCGCTCTTGGTGGGGACGTAATAATATTCACTGTTCAAGGGAAGCACCAAGCCTTTTTGTCCCTCGACATAATGATCAAGCTTTGCGCCGATTTTTCCGTCATTGTCCATCAAAACATAATGGACTGTGGAGGAATCGATCACGCCGTCGACGATCGCGTAATATGCCAGCACATTCTCTACTTCATCGGTAAAGATGTCCTCAAAATCGATCTTGCCGGGAGACTGTGTTTCCTTGTTGTATACGGTGGATACATACACATCAAGCTTTGGCTCGGTCTCCTGTTTTTTGGCGGGATCAAAAAGAACATGATGTACGGTATATTTTTGCTCTTTCATATAATCATATTTGCTTGAGGTGGGATCGGACAAAAGTGAATACTGTACAAAAAGCTTGCCGTTGTCCAAGAGATACAGCTTATAATTTGTGCTGTGTCCGGGTGCCTCGTAAACAGCAACGGCTTCAAATTTTTCATTGTAATAAACCGCACTTCTGCCGTTGATGGAGATCACATAATGATCCGTAAAGGTGTAGTTTGCCGAAAGATCGGTAAATGGCGGGACGGTATATTCCTTTTTCAGTTCTCCGGCCTTGATGTAGTAAAATTTCTCGTTAAATAGTACACCGTCATCGGTCACACTGAGTTCAACCTCGCCGTCAGCTTTTGTCAAAAGCGTTCCGCTTTGGGTGTAGACCGCGGTGGTTTTGGCTTTGGTGTCGGCATCGGTTTCGATGATCTTGATATAACCGTCATACAGGACCGCGTCGTCCTCTTTGGCGATTTTATCCGCAGGGACCTTCAATACAACGCGGTCGAGCGCCACGTTGTAGAAGCAATATTCCTTGGCGGATGGGTCCTTGTATTTCAGAAAACAATATTCGCCTTCTATGGAGTTCGCCGACTCTGGCAAGGTTACCGCAGTGCTCGAGGTGTACCCCGTTTGGAACGGCATGGATATCGAGGTTTCGTAAATTTTATCAAAGTCTTTGGCTTTTTTGCCGATGGTTCCGTCGTCATCTTTGGAGCAGGCGGTCAATGCACCGATCAACAAGGATGCCGAAAGCAGGGATAGGATCAGTTTTTTTAAGTTTTTCATGGTGTCTTCTCCTTTTTATAAAGTATATCATATTTTCTGATTTTTTGCAATAAGAATTTATTCCGATTTTTTCACTTCATTTATCCTTTTGCTATCTGTGAGCGCCCCGACTGCGTGGGCGTTTCGCTCCATAGCATGGATGTTTTCAGAAAGGATTGAAAAAGCGGTTTGCCATCTAAAAAAACAACAAAAAAGAAGTCAAAAAATTGTCGAAAAACACGGGGGAAATTTTTGCGATTTTCTATTGACAAAACGCGGGATAAAGAGTATAATATTCCAAACTTGAACTTGTTTCGGTTCGGTTGATTTTATCCTACGGAGGAATGCGACATGACCAATGATCTTACCAAGGGCTCCCCCATCAAACAGATCTTTTTGTTTTCCATCCCGTATCTCATCGGCAATCTCTTTCAGCAGTTTTATAACATCGCCGACATGGTCATCGTCGGGCGCACGCTTGACGCGCTTGCTTATACCGCCGTGGGTGCTACGAGCAGTCTTGTTTGGTTTGCAAGCGGCGCCATCCAATCGCTGACCTTAGGTTTTTCTGCATTGACCGCGCGTTATTTCGGCGCCAATGACGAGGAGGGGATTAAGCGGAGCTTTGCGGCAAGCATCAAGCTTTCGGCAATCATTTCGGTTCTGCTTGCGGTGGTTTGTACGTTGTTTGCGCGTCCGATCCTCGAGCTTTTGCGCACGCCCGATGATATCATCGACCGTTCTTATGCTTACATCGTGTGGATCTTTGCGGGCTTGGTTGCCACGGCGCTGTTCAATCTGCTTTCCAATATGATCCGCGCGCTCGGTGACTCCAAAACGCCGCTGTGTTTTTTGATCATTGCGTGTCTGATTAACATTGTACTTGACGTCGTGTTCATCGCGTTTTTTGGAATGGATACCGATGGAGCGGGACTGGCCACCGTGTTGGCACAATTGATCTCGGGTGTCTTTTGCATCGGTTACATCAAAAAAAGACAGCCGCTCCTGCATTTTTCGGAACGGCATTTTAAAAATGACCGCACGCTGGACATACAGCTTTTAAAAGTGGGGATGCCCATGGCGTTTTTGAACATGGTGCTCTCGATCGGCGGTATCGTCATGCAGTTTGTGACCAACGGGCTGGGGACGCTTTATGTTTCGGCGCAGACCACGGGCGCTAAGATCGTCAATTTTGTGACACAGCCGTTGCTTTCTTTCAGTTCGGCTCTTTCGGTGTTTACGGCACAAAACTACGGCGCCAAAAAATATCTGCGTTTGGTGGATGGCGGCAAAAAGACGCTTTATCTCGGCTTTGCGTGGAGCACCATTGCCTCGGTCATCATGCTTTTGTGCGGTCGCTTTTTGGTCGTGTTATTGGCGGGTGAGGTTGCGGAGACAGTAGTAGACAACGCCCAACTGTATATTGTCATCAGTACACTTTGTTCCTTTTTTTTGACACCGCTTGTTGTGTGGAAGGCAGTCCTGCAATCGATCGGACGTTCGACCTCGGCAATGATCTCGGGCTTTACCGAAATTGCCGCACGCGCCGGGCTTTCGCTTGGGGTGATTGCATTGATGAGCGCCGGTTTGGTGAGCGAGGGCCTCGGATTTGTTTTTATTTGCTTTTGCGATCCCTTCGCTTGGCTGATCGGTATGCTGACAGTGCTTTTTGAGTACACCGCAACGGTCAAGGAGTTCAAACGTCATGCAAGGGCGACGGGGGAAAGCTTGGGGTAATTTTTGTACCAAATTGCTCGGAAGGAAATACGCATTGGAATTGTCAAGATATGTACAGTCGAAAAATCCCCCCACAAAAATTCTAATAAATATAAAATCGTACTTATCAAAGGAGTTTGGAAGAATGCAAAAATTTAAAATTGAACAAAGCGGAACCACATTCGCTATCGCAAATTTCCCGTGGGCAAAGGACTATCCCGCAACGCCGCATACCGAGGTCACGGTCTCTTATGATGACGCGGGCTTTCGATTCCGTTTTGTATCTTATGAGACGCATTTGCGCGCCGTGGAAACCGCGCACAATACGGCAGTGCACAAGGATAGCTGTATGGAGGTCTTTATGCAGTTCACCCCCGCGACCGACGAGCGCTACATCAATATCGAGATCAATCCAAACGGCGCGGCGTACAGCGCGGTTTCTTATTGCCGCGAGCGTTCGCAACAGATCAATCCCGCCGACATCGACACACTCGGGATCAAGACCTCTGTTTACGACGACCGTTGGGAGATCGTTCTGACCGTTTCCAAGGAATATATCCAAAAGCAGATCCCGTCCTATCGGCACGGAAAGGGCAGTATCCTGCGCGGGAATTTTTACAAATGCGGGGATGAGACCGATCATCCGCATTTTGGGTGCTTTCACAATATTGTTTGGGAGCAGCCCGATTTTCACCGTCCCGAATTTTTTGCCGAATTTGAGCTGATATGAAAAAATAAAATTCGACATTTCGCTAAAATTTTGCTTTCTTTTTCATTCTGCTTCAATTTTTTCTTGACAATTGGCAAAAAAGAGTTTATAATAGTAGAGTGAAAACCAAATCATTCATTTTTGAAGGGCGGAGCCGTTTTCCCGATGTGCAAACATTTGCTTTTTGGTGGCGTCCGCAAAAGAAAGGGTTTTGAAAACAATGGCTATGAAAGAACGTAGAGTCGGTACCGTTTCCAGAGGTATCCGTTGCCCCATTATCCGTGAGGGAGACGATCTCGCTGCGATCGTAACCGACAGTGTATTGGAAGCCGCGGCTTGCGAAGGTTTTGAAATTCGCGACCGTGATGTGATCTCGGTAACCGAGTCGATCGTGGCTCGCGCACAGGGCAACTACGCGTCTGTTGAGGACATTGCCACAGACGTCCGTGCAAAGCTTGGCGGAGGAACTGTCGGTGTTTTGTTCCCGATCCTGTCGCGCAACCGTTTTGCCATCTGCCTGCGTGGTATCGCCATGGGCGCCAAGAAAATCGTTCTCATGTTGAGCTATCCCTCGGACGAGGTCGGAAACTCGCTGATCACCATGGATCAGATCGATGAGGCGGGCATCAATCCTTACAGCGATGTGCTGACGCTGGAGCGTTACCGCGAACTGTTCGGGGCGGAGACCAAGCTGGAGTTCACAGGGGTGGATTATATCAACTACTACGCCGATCTCATCCGTTCCTGCGGTACCGAGGTCGAGGTTATTTTTGCAAACCAAGCAAAAGCCATTTTGGATTATACCGATTGTGTTTTGACTTGTGACATTCACACCCGTGCACGCACCAAGCGCATCCTCAAAGCAGCAGGTGCAAAGGTCGTTTGCGGCTTGGACGATATTATGACCGCACCCGTCAACGGTAGCGGTTGCAATGAAAAGTACGGTCTGCTCGGCTCCAACAAATCCACCGAGAATACGGTCAAGCTCTTCCCGCGTGACTGTCAAGATCTGGTGCTCGACATTCAAGCGCGCATTCTCAAGGCGACCGGCAAGCATGTTGAGGTCATGGTCTACGGTGATGGCGCGTTCAAGGATCCCAAGGGCAAGATTTGGGAGCTTGCCGATCCGGTCGTATCTCCCGCATTTACCGACGGTCTTGTGGGTACGCCCAACGAGCTCAAGCTCAAGTACCTTGCCGACAATGATTACAAGGATCTTTCGGGAGAAGCGCTCAAGGCGGCCATTTCCGAAAGCATCCGTGCCAAGAGCGGCTCGCTTGTAGGCAACATGGCGGCACAGGGAACCACCCCCCGTCAGCTCACCGACTTGATTGGTTCGCTCTGCGACTTGACCAGCGGTTCCGGCGACAAGGGTACCCCCGTGGTGTTTATCCAGGGTTACTTTGATAACTACACAAACTAAAAGATTATCAAAAAAGACTGCGTTGTGCAGTCTTTTTTGTGTTTGCAGTCAATGTTTCTTTTCCAAACAATCCACCAGCTTTAATACCAGTTCTTTTTCGTCATTAGTTAGGGCTGTGATGTCTACCATGGTTTTATCGGAGACAGAGATCAGATAATCGACATCCACGTGAAAAATTTGTGACATTTCGATGATATTGGAAAGGGAAGGAGAGGAAAGCGACATTTCCCAAGAGTTAACGGCGCTCCTTGAAATACCCAGTTTTTTGGCAAGATCGGTTTGTGTCATTCCCAATTTATCGCGGAGATAGCGAATCCTGTCTGCAATATGCAAAATCATTTTATATCATACCTCTTTTTTTATTTCTACTATCATTATAGCTTATCAACAATGATTTATAATTATCTTGTTTGATAAATAACACTTGACAAAAGAGCGAAAAAAATGTATAATAGAAATCGGCAAGGGAATTTTGTGTCGTTTTATCGAAGAAAGGGAAAAAGATGAAAAAGGATTTTACAAAGGTTTTGATCGTGATCGGTTTGGTTTTGGTATTGGTCGGTATTTTGCTCAACGGCTTGATCAATGAGGAAACAGTGGAATACGTGTTTGCTATTCCTTATCTTGCCGTTGCGTTGTCTTGCACGTTTGTGCTTTCCAAAAATGAGATGCTTGTCAATATGGGGTATATTTTGTCGTCAATGTGCGGTGTTTACGGGATTGTAATGTTTCCGATGGGAAGATACATGCTGATGATTTCCGCCATCGGGATGATCCTTATGCTGATTGCCGCCGTCATTTATACAATCGCAAGGACATTGGAATTTTCGGGTTTTGTAAAAACAAACGTAGCGTCCGATGCGGTTGCTTTATTGATACAGTATAAGCATATGGAAAAAGAAGCGGTGATTACCACAGAAGAATTTGAAATGTTAAAAAATAAAACATTTGAAAATTCCAAGCCTCAAATTTCTTCTTTGGAGGATTTGAAAAAATGGAAGTCGCTGTTGGATCAGCAGATTATCACTGAGGAAGAGTTTGCAAGCTTGAAGTCGAAGGTCTTTTAAGAAAAACGGAACGAAAAAACGGCACAAAACAGAGGACTGTCAATCGGCAGTCCCCTTGCTTTTTTTGTGAAAATATTTTTCCGTTTCTTGTTTGATCTCCTTTCGCATCAGTACCAACATCAGCAGGTTGAGCGTCGTCAGCGCCGCAATGGCAAAGTCCGAAATGTTCCACACGCTCTCCGGGGCGGTGATGGCTCCGACAAATATGCAAATGCCGAGAGCAAGTAAGTAGAGGTATTTTGCAAGCGGTTTGCGCGTCAAAAACGCCAAGCTTTCCAAACCGTAATTTGCCCAGCAAAGCACCGTCGCATAGCCAAAGCAGAGGATCGCCGCGCAAAAGAACCACTCCGACCATCCGCCAAGCACTGAGGAATAGGCGCGGATGGCTGTCATAATGGCGTCATTTTCAAAGAGCTCGGCGTTCGGAAAGCCCACAAGGATCACCAAAGCTGTGACGGTACAAAGCAGGATCGTGTCAACAAATACCTCAAAAATCCCCCAAACCCCCTGTGCCGCGGGGGAAGAAGTGTGTGCGGCGGCGTGTGCGGTGGGGGCGGTTCCGCATCCCGCCTCATTGGAAAGGAGCCCACGCATGGTGCCGATGCGCAACGCGCGTGAGGTCAAAAAGCCGATGACACCGCCGCCCATGCTCTCTGCGGAGAATGCCTCACGGAAGATCGACGCAAAGGCTTCTCCCACAGTGTCACGGCGCAAAATGAGCACTGCCACCGACAGGATCAGATATCCTGCCGTCATGATAGGGACGAGAAGCTCGGTGAGCGCGGAAATTCCTTTACTGCCGCGAATGATGACGGGGAGTGCGAGCACGGCGAGAATGATACCTGTGATCCACGTCGGAAGCTTCAACACGCCCTCGAATGCCGAGGAGATGGCGTTGACCTGGATTACACAGCCCATGCCCAGCGCGTCAATGATCATGAGGAGCGCAAAAACCCCCGATATCACTGTCGCTGTGCGGAGCATTTTGTGCGATGTAAAACAATCCTTTATATAATAGTAGGCGCCGCCGAAAAATCCGTTTTTGTGTTCTCTGCGGTGGGAGACTGCCAATAGGATCTCGGCGTATTTGAGGACGGTGGCGACCAGTGCCGACACCCACATCCAAAAAATTGCGCCCGCGCCGCCGATGCGGATCGCACTTGCCACGCCTACAATGTTTCCCACGCCAAGCGTTCCCGCCAGTGCCAACATCACTGCGCGGAACGGCGACACACCGCCCTCCGGTGCGGGGGTGCGCAGGGCTTTCCACATTTTGCGCGGACTGCGCAAGGGCTGAAATTTGAGATAACAAAGAAAATACAGCCCGCATACCATCAAAAGCGGCGGTACCAACCCGCCCGTCAGTATCCATTTCAACACCGAAAAACACCTCCGACACCCAAAGCGGTTCCTTTTTTATTGTATGAGCAAGGTTGTCTTTCTATTCCTCGGCGAACTGCGTCGATTTTTAGCACCCGCCCCCCACAATAAAACAATAAATTTGTTAAAAGAATGTGAATATTACAAAAAAGGGCTTGATTTTTCCAAAAAAAGGTTTAAAATAATAGCAAGAGTTAGCACTCCAAGCTTTTGAGTGCTAATTTTCAAAGTAAAAAATCATATTTCGAGAGAAACAAATAAGGAGGACTCTGAACTATGAACATCAAACCGCTTTCCGACAGAGTGGTAGTAAAGCTCGTCGAAGCCGAAGAAAAAACGAAAACAGGTATTTTTTTGACCGCGTCCGCACAGGAAAAGCCGCAGGTCGCCGAGGTGGTAGCCGTAGGTCCCGGCGCACGCGACGATAACGGTAAGCTGATCCCGATGGAAGTTAAGGTCGGCGACAAGGTCATCACCGGTAAATATTCGGGCACCGAAGTCAAAATGGACGGCACCGAGTACACAATCGTCAAACAGAGCGACATTCTCGCAATTGTAGAATAATGGAGGCGTAAATTATTATGGCAAAGGATATTCTTTACGGAATCGAAGCACGCAATGCCCTGATGCGCGGCGTGGATAAGCTGGCAGACACAGTTAAGATCACCATGGGCCCCAAGGGCAGAAATGTGGTTCTTGATAAAAAATACGGCTCTCCGCTGATCACCAACGACGGTGTGACCATCGCCAAGGAGATCGAGCTTGAGGACGAAGCCGAAAACATGGGCGCACAGCTCATCAAAGAGGTTGCGACCAAGACCAACGACGCCGCAGGTGACGGTACCACCACCGCAACTCTGCTTGCACAGGCGTTTGTCCGCGAGGGCATGAAGAACGTGACCGCGGGTGCCAACCCCATGGTCGTTCGCAAGGGTATGAAGAAGGCTGTTGACGCGGCTGTTGACGCGCTGATCGCCAACTCCAAAAAGGTAAACGGTTCGGCAGACATTGCACGCGTGGGAACCATCTCTGCGGGTGACGAGGCAATCGGTCAGCTGATTGCCGATGCGATGGAAAAGGTGACCGCCGACGGTGTAATTACCATCGAGGAGTCCAAGTCCGCCGACACCTACTCCGAGGTCGTTGAGGGTATGCAGTTCGACCGCGGTTATCTCTCTCCCTACATGGCAACCGACATGGATAAGATGGAGACCGTGTTTGACGACGCATTGGTTCTTGTGACCGATAAGAAGATCTCCAACATTCAAGAGATCCTGCCCCTCTTGGAGCAGATCGTTCAGTCGGGCAGAAAGCTGCTCATCATTGCCGAGGATGTCGAGGGCGAGGCTCTGACCACTCTCGTGCTCAACAAGCTGCGCGGCGTGTTCAACTGTGTTGCCGTTAAGGCTCCCGGCTTCGGTGACAGACGCAAAGAAATGTTGCAGGATATCGCCATCCTTACGGGCGGTCAGGTCATCTCCTCCGAGATCGGTCTGGAGCTTAAGGACGCAACCGTGGATATGCTCGGTCGCGCACGTCAGATCAAGGTCAACAAGGAGCACACCATCATTGTTGGCGGTGCAGGGGATTCCTCCGATATCAAGGCACGCATTGCTCAAATCCGCAATGCCATTATCGAGACCACTTCCGATTTCGACCGTGAAAAACTGCAAGAGCGCCTTGCAAAGCTTGCCGGCGGTGTAGCAGTCATCAAGGTCGGTGCGGCTACCGAGGCCGAAATGAAAGAGAAGAAGCTCCGCATTGAGGACGCGCTCAACGCGACCAAGGCGGCTGTCGAGGAAGGCATCGTTGCCGGCGGCGGAACCGCTTACCTCAATGTTATTTCCGAGGTTGCAAAGCTGATCGACACCGTTGACGGTGACGAAAAGACGGGTGTTAAGATCGTTGTCAAGGCTCTCGAGGAGCCCGTTCGTCAGATCGCCGCAAACGCAGGCTTTGACGGTGGTGTTGTGGTCGATAAGATCATGTCTTCCGGCAAGCTTGGCTACGGCTTTGACGCTTACAACGAGACCTATTGCGATATGGTGGCAAGCGGTATCGTAGACCCCACCAAGGTTACCCGTTCCGCACTTCAAAACGCTGCTTCCATCGCGTCCGTGATCCTCACCACCGAGTCCGTGGTCGCCGATAAGAAGGAAGAAAACCCTGCTCCCGCGGCAGCTCCCGCAGGCGGCATGGGCGGTATGTATTAAGATAAATACCTGTGATTTTGCGGGGGAAGAAACTTTTTGCAAAAAGTTTCTTCCCCCGCACCCCCATCTTCAAAAACTTTTACAAAATGGATTTGTCTATCCTCAAACGGAACTGCTGCATGGCGGTTCTTTTTTAGTTGCGTTGTAAAATAAAAGAAGGAACCGCGATGTTTGCGGTTCCTTCAGCTTGATGACAAAGATGTTCGCATTGGCAAAATAGATAAAAGTTTTCGTCCGCCTTTTTCAAAAGGCGGTGCAGTGGAGGGCGCGGAGCCCTCCTCGCGCTCCGCAGAGCGCGAAATTCCTCATACGGCGTTCTCTTTTGTGAGCTTTTCTCTTGCGCCTCTTTCTTGCAAGAGAAAAGCGGCTAAGGTGTTTTTGCAATTTAACAAACTGTTATTTTTTGAATGGGGGCAGCGGTCGGAAGAAACCGCAGTGTTTGCAGTTTCTTCCGAGAATAGCTTTAATCTGTTTGGTGAAAGTTTTTTATCCCGCCGGAGGCACGCTCCTGTTTAATCCTTGACCAGTTCCAAGGCATCAAAGTCGACGGAGTAGAGAATTTTGGTAGCAGAGGGGATGGAGACGGGGATGCGGGAGGCGATGGGCTTAGAGGAGGTGACGGGGAGCTCGTCAAAGATCCATTCATTGCCGCCGCCGAGGATCTTGTTGTCGGCGTTGAGATATTGGTAATGTACGATGACCGAGCGGAGGGGACGGTCGTAGGTGTTGGAAAGGTTAGCGAGAAGCTTAGTGGCGTTCTCGGGGCGGGAAACACGGAGCTCGGAGAGCTTGATGTGCTTCATAATGGGGGTGGAGAGCTTAAAGTGAGAAGATGCCTTTGCCGTGGCAGAGAGACTTGCGACTGCCGCACCGCGGATCTTTTTGGTTACGCCAAAGTGGTAGATGGCACGGGGATCGATGGATTGGAGCTGATCCTTGATGACTGTGATCACATTCCCGTCGCGGTCCTTGAGCGTGATATCAATGCCGATGCCGCGCGCCATGCGGTCGGGGTTGGGGTTTTCGATGTCTATACCGAGCGAGAGCATATAGGTGTCGCCGTCGCGCTTTCCCGCACTTCCGCCCAATGCACGAATTTTGAGGGGAAGGGGTTCGGGCTCGGGCGCGGCGGTCAGATCGTCCAGCATGCGGCGGAAGGACTCGTAATAGCTCCACGTGTAGGTCTTTTCGGGGTTGCGGTCCTCCATATAGGCGAACTCCATCAGACATACCGTAAACAGGCGCAGATATTGCATGACAGTGCCGATCTGCTCCCCGTCAATGCCGAGAGCAAGACAGGTCGACCAATACGAGCCGTCGGAGAGGGTAAAGCGGTTGCCGTATTTGCGGGAGAGTGCGCGGTAGGCGTCGCATTTTTGGTCGCGGAATGCCTCGATCATGGTCGTTACGATTGACTCGTCGAATATTCCCGATACGGCGTGGCGGTAAAAGCTTTCGGCGGCGTCAGGCTCCCAGCCTTGCGCGTATGCCTCGGAAAGCAGAGCGAATGAAAACTGCCCGTACATATTCAAGTCGGGGAGCAGGGGGCACAGGTCCAATTGTCTTTCGGGATTGACCACACAGGAGAGAGAAAGAAACTCGCGTATGTCGCGGATCACCTCTCCAACGCCCTTGCCGACTGCCTTTTGAAATTCTGTTTCCATCCGTATTTACCAAACCTTTCCGTAAAAAATCTTTGAAAAAATCAACTTTGGCTATTGAAATCTTAAAAAAAATGTTGTATAATGTACAATATCTTATTTATTATACACCCAACCGCCGATTTTGGCAAGAGGAATTTTGGATTTTGGTGTGTTTTTTCATCAAAATCCCGCAAACAGAAAGGTCGTGGATCAAAAATGTATCGAATTTTGGAAAAAAGAAAACTGAATCCCACGGTGACGCTGATGAAGATTGACGCGCCCGCGGTTGCAAAAAAAGCCAACCCCGGACAGTTCATCATTTTGCGTACCGATGCCGACGGGGAACGAATCCCCTTGACCATTGCGGACTATGACCGCACGGCGGGCAGTGTGACCATTATTTTCCAAATCGTGGGTGCGACCACCGAACAGCTGAACCATATGGAGGCGGGCGAATGTCTGCACGATTTTGTGGGACCGCTCGGCAGAGCCACCGAGACCGATGGCAAAAAGAAAGTTGCCGTGGTGGGCGGCGGCGTGGGTTGTGCCATCGCTTACCCCGTTGCAAAAAAGTTTTTTGAGCAGGGGACCGAGGTGCATACCATCGCGGGCTTCCGCAACAGCGAGCTGGTCATTCTTGAGGACGAGTTTGCGGCGGCGTCCACACGCTTTGTCAAAATGTCGGACGACGGTTCTTGGGGGGAAAAGGGGCTTGTGACCGATGCGCTCCGCAAGCTGATCGAGAGCGGTGAGCAATACGATGAGGTCATTACCATCGGACCGCTCCCCATGATGAAATTCGTTTGCAAGCTGACAAAAGAATTTGGAATTAAGACTGTCGCTTCCATGAACCCGATCATGATCGACGGTACGGGCATGTGCGGCGGTTGCCGACTGACTGTGGGCGGCGAAACAAAATTCGCCTGTGTCGACGGACCCGAGTTTGACGGTCATCTAATCGATTTTGACGAGGCAATTGCGCGTTCGTCGATGTATAAGCCCTTTGAGAGAGCGGCGCACGAGGCGACCTGCAATCTCTTTGCCAAGGAGGTCAAGTAATATGCCGAACATGTCACCTAAAAAGAACCCCATGCCGTCGCAGGATGCCAAGGTTCGCGCACGTAATTTTGAAGAAGTCGCTTTGGGATATACCGCGCAAACAGCACTGGACGAAGCGGACCGCTGCTTGAATTGCAAAAAGCCGCTTTGCGTCGAGGGCTGTCCCGTTGGCATCTCGATCCCGAGCTTTATCCAAAAAGTGAAAGTGGGCGAGTTTGAAGAGGCCTACCGCATTATCACCGAGTCGAGCTCTCTGCCTGCCGTTTGCGGACGTGTCTGCCCGCAGGAAAGCCAGTGCGAGGGCAAGTGCGTGCGAGGGATCAAAGGCGAGCCCGTCGGCATCGGACGTCTTGAGCGGTTTGTAGCCGATTACCACAACGCAAACAACACCGCGGCGCCGCAAAAGCCGATTGCAAACGGTCACCGCGTGGCGGTGGTCGGGTCGGGTCCTTCGGGGCTTACCTGCGCGGGCGATCTTGCCAAAAAAGGATATGATGTCACCGTATTTGAGGCGCTCCATACTGCGGGCGGTGTGTTGGTGTACGGCATTCCCGAGTTCCGTTTGCCCAAGGCGATCGTGGCAAAGGAGATCGAGACACTGAAAGCTTTGGGCGTTAAGATCGCGGTCAACACCGTAGTCGGCAAGACCGTGTCTGTCGAGGAATTGATGAAAGAAGAAGGATTTGAAGCCGTGTTTATCGGTTCGGGCGCGGGACTGCCTCGCTTTATGAATATCCCCGGCGAAAATCTCAAGGGTGTGTACTCGGCAAACGAGTTTTTGACACGTGTCAATTTGATGAAGGCTTACCGTGATGGCAGTACCACGCCCATTCAACACGCAAAGCGCGTAGTAGTGGTCGGCGGCGGTAACGTGGCAATGGATGCCGCGCGCAGTGCTCTGCGTCTCGGTGCCGAAAAGGTCTACATCGTCTACCGACGCTCGTTGGAAGAGCTTCCCGCACGAAGAGAGGAAGTCGAGCACGCGATGGAGGAGGGCGTGGAGTTCAAGCTGCTCAACAATCCCGTCGAGATCCTTGGCGACGAGAACGGCTTTGTATGTGCTGTCAAATGCGTATGTATGCAGCTTGGTGAGCCCGACGCGTCGGGCCGTCGTAGTCCTGTGGAGGTTCCCGATTCGGAGTTCCTGCTTGCATGTGACAGCGTGATCATGTCTATCGGCACCTCTCCCAATCCCTTGATCAAATCGACCACTGCGGGGTTGGAGGTTAACCGTCGCGGCGGTATCGTGGTCACCGAGGAAACGGGAAAAACCTCGCTCGACGGTGTTTATGCGGGCGGTGATGCCGTTACCGGTGCCGCAACCGTCATCCTTGCCATGGGCGCCGGCAAAACCGCCGCCAAAGCGATCGATGAATATTTAAATCGTTGAATATCTTGCCGGGAGGGGATCTTTTTGAAAGAGATCCCCTCCTAAAAAATTTTCACGCATTATTTTGGTCGGTGTTGTAAAAAAAGACGTTTTTTATGTGACGTGAGGTGCGTTTTTTCGGTCTGTTAGGGTGAAAGGTACCTTTACAACAGGGAAGGAGGAAATTAAATGACCGACGAACAGATCGTGGATCTATACAACAAACGCTCCGAGGACGCCTTGTCAGAGACCGAAAAGAAATACGCGCGTTATTGCCGATATATTGCTTTTTCGATCCTGGGCGATGAGGAGGATGCAAAGGAGGTCGTCAACGACACGTATTTGCGGGTGTGGAACAGCATACCGCCGCAATGTCCCCGCTCGCTCAAGGCGTATCTCGGAACCGTGACGCGTCATCTTTCACTTGACTATTTGCAAAAAAAGCAAAGCGTGCGGCGCGGCGGCGGGCAATATCACTTGGCATTGGAGGAACTGGAGGAATGTATTCCCGACAGCTCCGATGACTTGAATGCATCGATTGCACTGCAACAGATATTGAACCGTTTTTTGGGAGGATTGCCTCGCAAAACGCGTGACATTTTTGTGCGCCGCTACTGGTATATGAGCCCGATCGCCGAGATCGCAAAGGATTACTCTATGGGTGAGAGCGGTGTCAAAATGCTTTTGCACCGCACAAGAAACAAGCTGAAAGAATATTTAAAAAAGGAGGGCTTTTTTGTATGAAAACCAAAGATTTACTTTATGCCATGGGCGGTATTGACGTGCAATGGATTTTAGATGCCGCACCCGATGAGGCGGTGCCGAAAGGAAAGACCGGTAAACGCAGATGGGTTATCCCGACAGCGGTTGCTGCAGGCGTATGCGCCGTATTGGTCTCCGTGTCGGCAGTCTCTACGCTTGCGCGAAACATTGCACTGACAGACGATTCTTACGGGGTACGTGCAAGCTACGCTTGGTTTGTTCCGAAACAGGAAAAGACAGCAGACCTGCTGGCGTACATGACCGAGGAGGAGCTGTTTTGCAAATGGGATACTGTAGTTTTTCGCGGTACGGTGACAAGCATCGAAAACATCGTTCTCAATTTTGACGGTCTAAAGGAGTACCGTGCGCTTGTGGAGCTCGAGGTGAGCGAGACCTACCGCGGAGAGGTGGGGGAGAAGGTCACGCTGTTGCTGCCCTGCCCGATCGGGAACGGTGTGCGTTCGACCGATACCGACACGGTAGACGAGCTGAAGGTGGGTATGAGCGGTATTTTTATGCCGTTGCTGTATGATGAGACCTCGGTGATCTCGATGAACGGTGCAAGCTTGGCTCTCCTGGATATTGCCGACGGTGCCTTTCCCGATGGGGTACGCTATGCTTTTTTGGAGGGCAAGGACGGTTTGATTTTTGACGGGAATGCCTATCCGAGCCTTACGGATGCCGAGACACTGGATGAGATCGAGGCTTATGTGAAAGAGATGATCCAAAAGACAGAGTAAAATTTTGACTTTTGTGTAACCCCGATGTCTCGCATCGGTATTTGCCCGCATATACTGTTCTTGTGCTTAAAGAATTTAATTTAATTCGCTAAAATTTTTTTGCAAAAACTGTTGACAAAATGCAATTTTTGTATTATAATAATTTCGTTTCATAATCGCTATTTGAAGGAAAATGAGGCGAGAATCACAAAATTGTGAAATTCTTGTCAATCAATCTTGCAAAAAGCAAAGCCAAATTCAGGAGGAACATACAGAATGAGCATCAAGAACGAATATCTGGCAAAGGTCATGCAAGACGTGATCAAGCGCAACCCCGGTGAGCCCGAGTTCCATCAAACAGTCAGCGAAGTGCTGGAGTCCTTGGAGCCTGTGGTGGAAAAGAGCCCCGAGTTTATCGAAAAGGGTGTCATCGACATGATCGTTGAGCCCGAGCGTATCATCAAATTCCGCGTTCCGTGGGTGGATGATCAAGGCAAGGTTCAGGTCAACCGCGGTTACCGTATCCAGTTTAACAGCGCGATCGGTCCTTACAAGGGTGGCTTGCGTTTCCATCCCTCGGTCAACGAGAGCATCATCAAATTCCTCGGATTTGAGCAGACCTTTAAAAACTCTCTCACCTCGCTCCCCATGGGCGGCGGTAAGGGCGGTTCCGACTTTGATCCGCAGGGCAAATCCGATGCAGAGGTCATGCGTTTCTGCCAAAGCTTTATGACCGAGCTTTCCAAGCACATCGGCGCAAATACCGATGTTCCCGCGGGTGATATCGGTGTCGGCGCACGTGAAATCGGTTATCTGTACGGTCAGTACAAGAGACTGCGCAATGAGTTTACGGGCGTTCTTACTGGTAAGGGACTTCCTTACGGCGGTTCTTTGATCCGTCCCGAGGCGACCGGCTACGGCGCGGTTTACTACACCGTAGAGATGTTGAAGTATTTCAAGGACGATATCAAGGGCAAGACCTTTGCCATTTCCGGCTTCGGTAACGTGGCTTGGGGTACGGTCAAGAAGGTCAATGAGCTGGGCGGTAAAGTGGTTACCATTTCCGGTCCCGACGGCTATATCTACGATCCCGACGGTGTCAGCACCGAGGAAAAGGTCAACTTCATGCTCGAGATGCGCGCTTCTTGCCGCAACAGAGTGCAGGACTATGCCGATAAGTTTGGCGTACAGTTCTTCCCGAAGGAAAAGCCTTGGGGCGTTAAGGCAGACATTATCATGCCTTGCGCAACGCAGAACGAGGTTGGTATGGAAGAGGCAAAGAAGATCGTTGCCAACGGCATTAAGTACTACGTGGAGGTCTCCAATATGCCCACCACCAATGAGGCAGTTGCCTACCTCAAGGAGAACGGCGTCATTGTTGCTCCCTCCAAGGCAGTTAACGCAGGCGGCGTAGCGGTTTCCGGACTTGAGATGTCTCAAAACTCCATGCGTTACAGCTGGACTGCAGAAGAAGTCGACGCAAAGCTGTACACCATTATGGCGAACATCTTTAAGGCATCGATCGATGCGGCTCATGAGTACGGCTTGGGCGATGACTTGGTATCGGGTGCGAACATTGCGGGCTTCCTCAAGGTTGCAAAAGCAATGCTGGCTTACGGCGTTGTCTGATTTTCAAAATTTATATTTTACAAGACCACCGAGCGATCGGTGGTCTTTTTTACGCATTTCAATTCCTGTCCGTTCTTCCATGCAAAAATCCTTGATTTTTGTACAACGATATGTTATAATGATATCAGATAACAACAAATACGCTTTGAAACGCTTTTTTGAAAGGGGATTTTATCGGACTATGAAACACGTGTTTGTGATCAATCCCGCGTCGGGAAAGGAAAACTCATTTGAGACCATCAAAAACGCACTGGAGGCAATGCAGACGCCCGTGGATTATGAGCTTTATGAAACACAGGCACCGGGAGACGCCACGGCGTATATCCGTGAGTATTGCCGCGATTGTACCGATTCTGTACGCTTTTACGCTTGCGGCGGTGACGGAACGCTCAATGAGGTTGTCAACGGCGCGGTCGGCTTTGCACATGCAAGCGTGGGGTGTTATCCTTGCGGCTCGGGGAATGATTTTGTCAAGTATTACGGTGGAAAAAAAGCCTTTTTGAACATACACGAATTGTTGGATGCTGACGAGGAGACCATCGATTTGATGCGCGTGGGGGGCAAATATGCCGTGAACGCCACGCATTTCGGCTTTGACTCCTGCGTGGCAAAGACGATGATGAATGTTCGCCGTAAAAAGCTGATCGGCGGCAAAAACGCATATACCACAGGCGTTGTTGTGGGTCTGTTTAAGGCGATGAAAAACAAATGTAAGGTATGGGTGGACGGTGAACTGATCAATCCCGCGGGCAACATCCTGCTTTGCACAGTTGCAAACGGACAGTACGTAGGGGGCTCTTTCCGCTGTGCGCCGCGTTCACTTGACAACGACGGGCTGCTGGAGGTCTGTTTGGTTCGCCCCGTTTCGCATTTGACCTTTCTTTCCATGATGAAAGAGTACGGCAAAGGTACCCACCTCGATCATCCCAAACTCCAAAAATATTTGGAGTATCGCCGTGGTAAAAGCGTGACGGTGGAGGCGCCCGAGGGATTTGTTTACGCTGTGGACGGTGAGTTGGTCGCGCAAAACCGCTTTACGGTGGAGGTTGTACCCGACGCGCTCCGTTTTGCCGTGCCCAAAAGTGCAAGCCCTTTGATCGGTGAGACACATGTCCCGCACACCGTCGGAGCGAAAGAAAGCGTTTGGGTCTGAAATATGCGAAAAAAGAAAATAGAACAAGGGTTTGAGTATTTAAAGGATGGACATGAAGAACGCGCCGTGGAGCGCTGGAGCCGCGACTTGAAACGCTCGCCCGAGCAGGTACTAAAGTCTTGTGAGGAGGCGGTCACACAAGCCGAGAGCACGGATGCTGCAGCAACATTCACAGAGGTTCACACTCAGTGCGTAACGCTTTTGCGCGGCTTTTGTGAGATGCTGATTGCACAAACGGCGAGGATACCAAAACCGACCAGTATTTTCTTGGGAGAAGAGGAACGCAAGCCTGCTTACGCCGCGATCTGTCGGTTGCTTGGAGAGACCGAGACCTTTAGAAAGAATTTCGGCGCGGCGACCATGGAGGTGATGGCAATTGAAAGTCTGCTTTCCCGTTGTACGCGTGCGCGAAATCACGCAACGCGGATTTTGGCGGACGTGGGTGCCGCAACACGGCGGGTACCGGTGACCGATGCGTTTTTTTCGGCACACGGAATGCTCCGCGCGAGGTTGACCGCAGAGAACGAAAATGCTATGCGTGTTGCCGAAAAATCAACGGCTTTACAGGGGAAGGTGACCGCATTTTACAGCGACGTACTGCCAAATTTTTGCATACGTGCCGAAAAAGCCGCGGATATGGCGCATGACGGCGAAGCCTGCAACCCCATGGTGCTCATACGCCTGTGTGGGGAACTCCGCGAGGCGACGGAAAATTTGGTAAGACAGTTGGAAAAGTATTAACCGAGTAATATTTTTATGGAGGTTGCATATGGCAAAATACTTGCTTGCGTTGGATCAAGGGACGACAAGCTCCCGTTGCATTATTTTCGATTGCCAGGGCAATATCTGTTCCAAGGTGCAAAGGGAGTTTCCGCAAATTTTCCCGCGTGACGGCTGGGTGGAGCATGACGCCACCGAGATTTGGGCATCGCAAATGGGTGTTGCCGTGGAGGCAATGCTTGCCATTGGTGCGTCTGCCGCCGATATCGCCGCCATTGGTATCACCAATCAACGTGAGACCGTGGTTGTATGGGAAAAGGCTACGGGCAAGCCGATCTGCAACGCCGTTGTTTGGCAATGCAGACGTACGGCAGAGGATTGCGAACGGCTCAAACGCGAGGGTGTTGAGAATGAGATCAGAACCCGCACGGGACTGTTGCTCGATCCTTATTTTTCCGCAACCAAGTTGAAATGGATCCTCGATCACGTCGAAGGTGCACGCGAACGTGCGCAAAGAGGGGAGTTGTTGTTTGGAACGATCGATACATGGTTGATCTATCAACTTACGGGCGGTAAGATTCATGCTACCGATCCCTCCAATGCCGCACGTACCATGCTTTTCAATATTCACACATTGGAGTGGGACGCGGAGCTACTGCGTTTATTTGATATCCCCGCTTGCATGATGCCAAAGGTTTTGCCGTCCTCGGGGGTGTTCGGTTACACCGACGCGCGGCTTTTTGGTGGGGAGATCCCGATCGCGGGCGTGGCGGGAGATCAGCAGGCGGCGCTGTTCGGTCAGTGCTGTTTTGACGCGGGAGATGCAAAAAATACCTACGGTACAGGTGGATTTCTGCTGATGAACACGGGTAAGGCACCGATCTTGCCCAAGCAAGGATTGCTTTCCACGGTCGGATGGCAGATCGGAAACAAGGTCAGCTATGTTCTTGAAGGCTCGGTGTTCGTCTGCGGCGCGGTCATCCAGTGGTTGCGTGACGGATTGGGACTGGTCAAAAATGCCGCCGATACCGAACATATGGCAAACAAAGTGCCCGACAGCGCGGGCGTTTACCTCGTTCCCGCTTTCGTCGGGCTTGGCGCACCCTATTGGGACGCTTACGCGCGCGGCGGGATTCAAGGACTGACACGCGCCACCAACAAATATCACATCGTGCGCGCCGCATTGGAGAGCATGGCGTATCAGACCGCCGATGTTCTTGCGGCAATGCAGACCGAAACGGGGACACCGCTTTCCGCTTTGCGCGTGGATGGCGGAGCCTCGGCAAACAATTTCCTGCTGCAGTTCCAAGCCGACATCTTGGGGACAAAGCTGATCCGTCCCGCTTGCGTGGAGACCACCGCATGGGGGGCGGCAACACTGGCGGGGCTTGGGGTCGGTGTTTATTCGGATATTGACGAATTGCATGCCGCGCGGAGAATTGACCGCACGTTTGGCGCGCAAATGTCCGCGGTTGAGCGCGAACAACTCCTTGAAGGCTGGCACCGCGCTGTGGAACGTACCCTTGGGTGGGCAAAATAAAGAGGATGGATTATGGTTTTACAGATTTGTATTCGTCAATCCGTGGTGGACGATGGTTGGCAGCTTTTTGTAGATGATGTGGAAATGACGCTGACATACATGGATTTTACCGAGCCTCGCGCTTACTCCAAAGTGAAGCTTGATCCCGGGACTCATACGGTAAAGATTGAAAAAAACTCCTCCTACCGTTCCGTAAAAAGTGCGATGGCGCATTCCTTTATGGGCTGGTTGGAGGCAGTATCGGGCGGCGGCTCCGAGGTGGAAGCTGTGTGGAACGGTACCAAAAATATCCGCGCGCTTTACACGGTCACGGTAGCGGATGAAAATGCGGATCTTACTTATTCTTTTCAAAACGCAACACTCGAGCGTTGCTCAGTCGAATGCAAAACCGTATCGGAAGAGGTGTTTGAAAATAAGCAAGATAAGCGCCGCTGGTGGTTGACATGGAAATTGCCGATTATGCTGTTAAGCGCGGCCGTGTTTTTGCCTTTATGGATTTTCAGCATTACAATGCTGATCCGTGAATTTGATTTTGCCGTATTGCTGTTGTTTTTGTTGCTTACTGTTATTATTGGCGTGTTTGTGTGGGCGTTTTTTATTTACAAGCGTGGAGAGAGGAAAAGTAAATAAGTGAGGGTAACCAAGATGACTTCTTGTTGAACAGTTTTAAGGGCGCGGGGAGAGGAACTTTTTTCAAAAAGTTCCTCTCCCCGAAAAATATTTGTTCTTCTTGCCAATAATTCCCGATTTTCCTTGCATTTTGCGGTATTTTCCGCAAAAAAGTCGCAAAAAAATTAAAATTTTTTTCCTCAATCTTATTGATTATATGCGAAAGATGTGGTACAATATTACTATATAACCGAATTTTTCGGAAAAAGTTCATTTTTGAGGGACTTTGGACGGCAAATTTGACGGAACGGAGGGCGAAAACCTTGCAATATTCACTATTATTCACTTCTGCATTCGGCGTGGGATTGACCAACACGGGATTTTTGGTCGCCATCGCGGTACTTGCATGTATTTTGGGTGCCGAGGTCGCCGGCATTTGTATCCTAATCAGTAAAATGTCGCGCGCACGCAGAGCCGAGTTGGAACGCGAACAGTCGGATGAGGACAATGACGGCTCATCTACCTATCGCAACTATGCCGCGGCGGCTGTCTTTTTCTTCGGTGCCATTCCGAAAGCCTCCTACATCGCACTGACTGTGCTTGCCGCACTCGCGGCGGTTGCGGCGGTCTTGTTTGTAGTGCTTTTGATTATCTTCCGCGCACGCGGATATGATTTTGCGTCATCGGCTTGGTATCAAGCGGCACAGGCACAGGATCGCGAACGCAAGTCCGAGCCGGAAGAGATTCCCGAGGCGAAAAATGAGGAACCTGTTTATGCCGTAGCGGAGGAGACTTTGCCCGACGAGAGCGAGGAACAGCGACAAGAGGCGTACACCGAGATCGAACAAACGCCCGCAGAGGAAGAGCCTTTTGCTATGTTCGCTGAGGAGCCTCAAGAGGCTTACGACGAACAAAACATACAGGAGGACACGCAAGAAACGGAGCCCCCCGCCCCGATAGAGGAAGTGTTTGTTGCAGAACCTGTGACCCGGTCGGTGGATATGACACCCGTACAGCCTGCCGCCGCGACGACTACCGTGACCACTGTGCGCGAGGAACCCGCGTTTGCCGACGGTTCCCAGCCTTATAAGGTTGTGGAAAAGGTTGTGACCGAGACCTTTAAAGAGGTTTATACCGAAACGCCCAATACTGCACAGCCGCAGGCCGCCGCAACGTCAACCAACGACGCTGTTCTTGAAAAGTTGGTCGATCTTTTGGACTATGAGATCCGCAACCGCCGTGAGAACGAGCGCACCGAGAACGCAAAAAACGATCAGAATGATGAGGAAAAGAAAAAGGGAAGCATTGCCACCTTTGCAAAGACCGATCTCCCCGCCGATGAGGATGAGGACGACGAGGATGAAAATGAGGAAGACGACGAGCTTGATACCGACGAACGCGATGAGTTGAAAAACGGCGAGGATGATGACCGTGACGATGAGGAAAACGACACCGACGGCGATCATTTTACCGGAAACGAGCGCATCATCGGCTTTGACGAGGATACGGGATGCTATATCGTGGCGCATTACCGCAAGAGCTTTGAGGCAAAGCTCATCCAATCGCGTCCCAATATCAAAAAGTATTACAGCGATCTCAAAAACGCACTGCTTTCCTATAAGGGTACCAAGAGCCGTATCAGTTGGACGGCAGACAGTTTCCACAACGGTCGCACGCAGATTGCAAAGATCAATGTCAAAACACGTATTTTGGAGCTTTATCTCGCGCTGGATCCCGCCACACTGGAGGGAACCGTCTACCGAGGCAAGGATGTGAGCAGCAAAAAGAAATATGCCGACACGCCCTTCCAGTACAAGCTCCGCACGCCCCGAAAGTTCAAATGGGCAATGGAATTGGTACAGCGTGTATGTGAGGAACAAGGTCTCTCTCCCATTGACATTGAGCATGTCAATTACGACGAACAGTATCCCTTTGATACCACCGATAATCTGGTGGCGCGTAAGCTGATCAAGGAGTATATCCGTGAGGAAAAGCCCGCCACGACTTTTGAGCTGGCGCCCGATCATGTTCCTGCCGTTCCCGACGAGGACGACAGCGTCATCCCCGCCAACGCAAACTTCTCTTGGGAGTTTGATAACGAGCGTATGCCCGAGCCCGAACCCGAGCCTGTTCCGGAGCCGGAGCCTGTTCCTGCACCCGAGCCCGAGCCGGAATCGATTCCCGAGCCGGAGCCTACACCGGCGCCCGCTCCCGAACCTACGCCCGCGCTTGCACCGCAAGCATCAATTAAGCGTGAAACGGTGAAGGTGACCGAGATGCGTTACACCGAGCGTTATTATAATGATGCAAAACCGACCTACGAACAGGTCATTACCACAACCGAGCCGATCGAGGCGATTGCAGTTCCCGCAGACGAGCCCGAGAAAGCCCCCGCCGCACAGGAACCCGAAACGATCAAGATCGATATCGAAGAACCCGTGATCGATCTTGCAGAGGAAACTCCCGAGATGTCTGTTGTTGAGGACGTTGCTGAGCAGTCCGAAGAGGAGGAGACCGTAGCGGCTGTGGCCATGACCGCACCCGTAGCAAAGTCCGAGGCGGAGGTCGATGAGATCGATGATGAGATCGACGAGGAACGCTTCTTTGACGATGCTCCCGCCGAAGCTCCTGTGGAGACACCCGCCGAGACGGAAGCTTATGAGGAGCCCGAACAGCCCGTTGAGGCGATACAGGAACAAGAAAATAACGCGTTGCCGTTCCGTCCGTCGTATTATGCAAACCGCAATTACTACGAGGAAAATGACAGCGCGGAACAGACCGAGGAAATCTCCGAAGAGAACGGTGAGCAATCCGAGGAGACTGTATATGAGGAAGAACCCGAATACACGGAGGAACCCGAGGGGGATGCCACATATGAGGAAACGACCGAGTATGTGACCGAAACCGAGCCTGTCCCCGAGGAATACGTGGAGTCACCCAAACCTGCGGTCAACATCAATCCCTCGGTGGCAGTGGTGGATATCTGTTCCTTGGAAGAGCATTTTCCGGCGGGGGCTGTCATCAATCTTGATACTCTCAAGGCACGTGACTTGGTACTGCCGTCGGCGACAGTGCTTAAGATCTACGCCGGTGGAACACTTTCCAAAGCATTTACAGTAGAAGCAAATCATTTTACCCTTGACGCTATCAAAGCCATCAGCGATGCCGACGGGGATTCCGTGATGGTGCGGTAAGGAGGTCGTAAACCATGTTGAAAAAAATCTATCAAAAACTTGCGCTTGCGGCGGTGCTCCTGCTGACTGTGGCGGCAATGCTCGGCACGGTCATTCAAGCCGCATCCACTGACGTATATGTTGTGACCATTGATTACAAAACAAGCGAGTGCACGGTTACGGTTACGGTGGACGGCAAAGTGCTTTCCGCAAATGACGGAACTGCGGGAGAGTATCATATTCCCAAAAACCATGCCACGGTTTCTATTCAAATCATTCCCAAAATCGGCTATGAGGTTTCTGCATTGACCGATCGGGAGACCAACAAGGCGTTGGTTTCCTCCAATACCGACGGTGATACTTATGAGCCGATTTTGACCAAGGATATGAACTATTATGTGACCGGTACTGCAAAAAACTATACCATCAAGGAAATTGCTGCTGCAGGTATGACACATACCGAGGTGTTTGGTACCATGGAGTATCAATACGATTCCGAAGAGACGGTCAGCCTTCCGATACCGACACTGGAAGGGTACAATTTTACCGGTTGGAAGATCTATGACAATGCCGATGTTTCCTTTCAGCTCAGTACAATTACGGGCAATGCGGTCATCTTTCCCACCAGCAGTTATCCTACCGTAGGGGATGTTTTGTTTGCCGAGCCGATGTGGGTAGGAACGCCTCAGCCTGTGACGCGCCTTGACCTTGAGTACGGTTCGACGATCCCCGTCAACTACGGCAACAACGGTGTGGTATATACCACAACCTGGCAAGAGCCCAACGGTACAACGGGTATTACCGGTCTTGACGGAAATGACACCGATGCCGATCTCAACAAAGCGGGGACTGTGAAAGCGACCTTTGATGAAGAAGGCTACAAGATGTATGTCGGTTATGAGCCTTTTGCCAAGTATGCCTCGAACTCCGAGTATTACTCGCAGCTTGCAAAGGTAAAAACCGATGCCGATGCCAATAAGATTTATCGCTACTATACCCCAATCACGTATATTTTGACTTACGAGGGAATCGGCGATACAAGCGCATATCCCAAAACACATGTATATAATACAGAAACATCGTTTGAAAAGCTTCAGCCCGAAAAGGTCGGTTATATTTTTGCCGGTTGGAAGGTCTATATCGTGAAAAACGATGAACGAGTTGATGTTACCTCACAAATCAACTCGGAAGTTACCGTGATTAAAAACCTTAAGCTGGAAGCCCGCGAGATGTGTCTTGCCGAGGGTAATACTGCCAACGAGATCATTCTTGAAGCTAACTGGACTCCCGAGACCTATGGCATCACCTACGATTGGGCATGCACCGACACGGTTGAGTTTGATACCGACAAATATGGTGAGATCGTTTATGACAGTGTACTTGAGATTACAGAGTTGCCCGTGCGTGTTGGCTACAACTTTGAGGGATGGACATTAACAACCGCAGATGATAAGACCGAAACGATTTCGGTAGAGGACGGCAAAACCGTGATCTATGGAAAATACGCGTCGGATATTACACTGACAGCTGTTTGGTCTCCCAAAAAGTTTGCCGTTACCTTGGATGGCAACGGCGCCGACAGTACCGATCATACCGCGAGTATTGAGGCAACCTTTGACGCGGCGCTGACACTTCCCACCGATTTTAAGGCGCCCTCGCGCGTGGGTCATACTTTCCTTGGATATTCGCTTGACAAAGACGGGACAACGCTTTATATCAAAGCCGATATCAATGAGGACGGGTCTGTAACGCTGACAAGCTTGGTAGACCAATGGAAGATCGATGAGGATACCACGCTTTACGCGCAATGGAGCGTCAATTCCTACAAGGTAACTGTAGATATCGATACGGAAAACACCACCGTTACCATCATCGATGCCGATGAAAACGGCAGATATGATTACGGTGAGGAGATAACGATCCGTATTGAGGTGCTCAACAAATACAAGCTGGTCAAGTGGGAGGGTGCTGCGGTCGATCACACCACGACCTACGAGTATAAGTTTACACTCGGTCCCGAAGATCGCACCTTGACGGGCGTGGTTTTGCCTGCCGAAACGGTTCCCGCGTTTGTGATCGATTATATCAAAGAAGTGATTACCACCGACACAGGGGTCATTCGTGACGGTCATTATCTGATTACTTGCGACGGTGAGCAATCACTTGATGTGGTCGTTAATAAAGGAATGATCTCTGTCAATGGCGCCAATCCCAAATCTACGCTTTCCATACCCGAGGCCTACTTTGGAAAAAACTTGAAGATTTTGGTTTACGGTGTGGACGGTAATACTGCGAACAGCGATGTGATCAGCCTAACCGTGGAAGCAAGGCCGGCAATGCCCGAAATGAACACCGCCACTGCCGAAATTAAGCACGTTTATCAGTATGAGGAGACGCAGATCGTAATCGAAATGACCGATCTTTCGGCATTGAGTCAATATGAATTTGCTTGCTCCGAGAATGCCGACAGCACAGGTCTTACTTGGTGGAGCGTTGCAAATGCCGACGAACGCTATTTTGTGGTTTCCGAGGACGGGAAGGTCATGTTTGTCAATCTAAAGCCCGGTGCTTCCTATTATGTTTTTGTGCGTGTCAAGGCTGTAGAGGATGATCATGCCCACGGTGTGGAGTTCCGTACAGATATTGACACCCACTCCGACAACACGTTGGAGGCAAAGAAGAACGCAATGCTCGATCTGATCACGGATACCGACGGCGAAATGGTCAAGGCATTGATCGATCAAGCCATCAAGGATGCAAACGAGCTTGTCAGTCCTTCGCCCGATTTCTACAACAACCTTGAAGCCATCTATAACCGAGTACTTGCGGGAATTGAGTTTGCAAGAACACAGGACGCGCGTATCGCGGAATTGAAAGCATTGCAAGACAGCTTGATCGCAAGCGGGGAATTTAGCAACGACAATGTAAACCTCATCAACAATATTTGTGAGGCGGCGGTTCAGACCGTTAAGAATGCGACTGCGGTCGAAAATGTTCAAAGCGCATATGAGAGCGGCATGTCGCAAATGAGAGCTGTTCCCGTCACGTATTTGGTTTACGGTGACATGGAGCTGACCGCAAAAGACGGACTCGATCAAGGAACCACGCTTTATCAGGATCGCAACAGCAACATTGCCGATTTGACCAATGCGGTGGATACCGCTATCCAAACAGGAAAATTTGCTTATGGCGGCAGTGCGATGACACAAGCACAGGTTGCCGAGGCGCTCAAGTCTCTTGACGTGATGGCGGCATATCAAATGCGTCTGACCGATGCCCAAAATGTGACCGTAACGCCCGACGGTAAGTTTGTTATTCGTTTGCTCCTGCCCAATGAGCTGCGCAATGTGAGCGGCTTGCAGGTTGCTTACTACAATGAAAAGACCGGTGAGCTTGAGGTGTTGGACACCGAAAAGGACGGCAACTGTGTGGTATTCTATGCTTCTCACATTGACGATTTTGTGATCCTCGGCGATCCCACTATGAATTTGACCGGATTTATTGTGGCGCTTGGATTGATCCTTGCTTGCCAGTTGATCGGTATCATTTTGCTGTTGGCGCGCCGTGCAAAATATGCAAAGAGCGTTCGCCGTTACAGCTTGGCATTGCCCGCACTGCTGACCATTCGCTTCCTGCCCGATAACGGCATGACGATTTTGTTTGTACTGGGCGGATTGGTCGTGTTGTTCCAAATCGTCCTAATGTATCTCTTGCTTTCCTCTGAGGTGGTCTATCACCAAAAGCATAAGCGCCGCAACGAGAACAAGCAGGCGCCCGCCGAGGATGTTCCCGCGATGGCGGAACAGCTTGAGGAGAGCTATAACGAGTCCTCTTACGGCGAAACGACTGTCGTGCTGACCGCTTTGCCCGAGGAACACGCGGAGGAAGAGGCGGATGAGGAGCTCGAGGATACAGAGGATGACACGGATAGTGACCGTGCACTTTCCGAAGAGGACGCTGTCGAGCAGACCGAAGAGGATATGGAAATGTCCGATGAGGTGTATGAAGAAGCGGTAGCCGAGGATGCTGAGGCTTATGACGATTTCATCGAGCCTGCCGCAAATCCGCGCTATTCTTTGCCCGACGAGGCATTTGAAGGCTATGCCGTCAACGATGAGTTGACCGAGGAAGAGCTCCCCGCCGACGAAGAATATGCCGCCGACGAGACTTACACCGAGGACACCTCCGATGAAGTCGAGACAACCGCATGGGACTATGATGACGAAGCCACAGCCGAGACCGAAGAGGGCTCCGAGTGGCAAGAGGAGTCTGCCGAATGGCAATATGACGAAAGCCCCGAAGACATCGAGGATGGTTCGACACAGGCGTTTGACACCGAGACTTACGACACCGAAGCATATGCTGAGAACGGGGAGTATATACAAACCGAGGAGGTCTATTCCGAGGACGGTGAGTACGCCGAGACCGAGGAAGTCTATGCCGAGGATGGTGCATATTCCGAAGCGGAGGACGTTGAAGCATATGCCGAAGCCGATGTCTACGACGAGAATTCCGAGTATGATGAAAATGCGGTATACGATGAAAATGCCGTATATGACGAGACCGAGGAAATTCCAGCCGACACCGACGAGGACGAAGAGCCCAAACCATATGACGGTTACGAAGAATAACTGTGAATATTAAATTTAGGGGGAAGAAAAGCTTCATGTAAGAGCTTTTCTTCCCCCTTGAGATTGTAGAAAACTAACGAGTTTCGTCAGTTTGCTGAAAGTTTTGGTCGAGCTTTTTCAAAAGCTCGCGCAGTGGAGGGCGCGGAGCCCTCCTCGCGCTCCGCAGAGCGCGAAATCACTTCTTCGGCGCTTTCTTTTTGCAAGCTTTTTCTTTGCGCCTATATGGTCAAAGAAAAAGCGACTAAAGGCTTTGTGCAATTTGACATTTTTGTACCTTTGGTCTACACTCTGAGGGGGAAGAAAAGCTCTTACATGAAGCTTTTCTTCCCCCTAAAAATATGATCATGTTACATAAAAATATTATCAGATCACATAAAAGAAAATGCAGATGAATTGCATGATACTGCCTGCTACCACGAACAGGTGAAAGACCGAGTGCATGTAGCGGTGCTTTTTGCCAATGCCATAGAGTACGGCTCCCACGGTGTAGGAAATACCGCCGGCAAGGCACCAAAGCAGTCCGGGGAGCGGGATCGCCTCTATGGCGGTCTTTGCCGCAAGCAGAATGCTCCAACCCATGCCGATATAACAGATCATCGAAAGCTTGGAATATTTTTTCAGATCGATCGCTGTCAGCGTTGCTGCCATTGCCGCAAGTCCCCAAACGATGCCAAAGAGTACCCACGCCCAAGCGGGGGAGACGGGGCGGATTGAACAAAAGAGAATGGGAGTATAGGTACCGCCGATGAGGAAGTAAATGGTGCAATGGTCAATGACTTGCATCACCTTTTTGCCCATGCCGGGGCGGAGCCCATGGTAGATACTGGACGCAGTATAGAGCAGAATAAGCGATGCACCGTAGATCGCACTTCCCACCACGCCCCAAGCGTTGTGATGCAGTGCCGAAAAAACAACGCACAGTACCAGTGCCACGACGCCGAGCCCGCCGCCCACAATGTGTGAGATCATGTTCATGCGTTCCTCGGCGGTGGTGTAGGTCGGCAAAATGCGGTCGGCTAATTTGGTTCTTTTCATATTCAGCTCCTTATCAAAAAACGCAAGATGTGGTTTGTAATACTATATTATCACATTTTTATTATTATGTCAATAGGAGACGGAAAATATTCACAACATATTAAAAAACTTTTGAAAAGCGTAAGACTTTTTACGATTGGTTTTCTACGATTTCTAAAAATGAGATGATTGTGCAGAATTTAAAAACCGCCCCACTTTGCGTGGAGCGGCTTAATTATTCAAAAATTATTCCCAAATGGTAGGAACACCATCAACATAGTGCCAATAGTTACCGTTTTCTGCCGGTTGAGTTTCGGAATAAAAATACACTGTTGCTCTTTTCAATATAGAGCTTTCTTCACTGATACTAATGGCTGACCATTCTATTTCTTCACCTGTGTAATATACTTCTTTTATTTCATTGCAAAGATAAAAGGTTTGTTGCAGAACCGAGATAATGCTAACAGGCAGAACTATTTTTTCCAGTTTACTACAGCCGCGAAATGAGTTGTATATGCTTTCAACAGTATCTGGAATAATTATCTCTGTTATATTCATTTCATAAAAGGCATACCACCCTGTGTTTATAAGTCCTTTAGGAAGGTCAATTTGTTTAACAGATGTACAGTAATAAAAGGCATAGTTCCCTATATACTTAGTGTTTGGGGAAAGGATGATTTCTTCAAGATTATCACAATTATAGCAAATATAGTTAGGAATTTTCGTTAAATTTTCGCCAAACACAATTTTTTTGATTCCTTCATTTTTTATAAATGTTCCACCCTCGGGAGGAGCATATGAAGAATCATAATATACAGTCGTAAGAGATTCACAACCTAAAAATATTTGGGAGCCTATGTGTGTTACATTGGCAGGGATTCTTATTTCTGTAATGCCAACACACTTATAAAAAGCTTTGTTTGCAATATCTGTTACTGTTTTGGAAATATATATGTTCTTTATATGAGCAAGGTTTTCAAAAACTTTTTCTCCGATCGCGGTTACTTTGTATCCGTCGATATATGCTGGGATGTAGATATCTTCATCTTCACAGGTTCCTATTCCTATTATCGTACAAGTTGTGGCATCATCATTTACTTTGTACGCAAGTCCGGTAGATCCTATCGCATCTGTATATGAATCAATATAGTTGTCACCACAAACCGTACAAATATGTGTAGTATATCCGTCCTCTGTTTTGGTCGGTTCGGTTATAACGCTTTCGTACTTATGCAAAGAGTCATAATCATATGTATATGTACCACTCGACACATCGTAATAGCAAGAGAAGCCATACCCCGTTGTTGTATCTATATTTATAAAAATTGTGTGATACAAACCGGACATCAAATATACTGTTTGAGTTGTACTCCAACTTCCATCATAACTTACATAGGTCTCAGGATAAATACTTGATATGTTTGACCCATATATGTCATGAACCACAACAACTGCGTTAGCATCAAGGTGCTCACTACCACAGCCTATGATATTAACTGTTAACGAATATATGTAGCAGTACCCTCCATTAACATATGCACTTCCAATGGAGGTAAGCGATATGGAACAAGACATGTTATCCCAACTTGTAGTTTTGCTATATGTACATTTTTTGCACTTGTATTCATCGTATCCATTTTCCAAACAAGTGGTAGGGCAAGATGTGATATAAATTGAATGTCCGGTAGCAACGATGGTATCTGTCTTAATAGTTGCCGAGCATACGGAGCAGACTTGGTGCTTACTTCCGTCCTCGGTACAGTTAGCTTCTTTGTCGGTAATCCACTCGCCGTCGGTGTGGCTGGCAGGAATGTTATTTTGTGCTATGAGAGTTTCGGAACACCGAGAGCAATGCTTGCCCTCGGTTTTACCATCTGTGGTACAGGTAGCCGCTACGGCATTGTCGATAACCTCAACGTGACCAAGAGCACCAATTTTCTGCGTTTCCTTTTCACCGCAAGAACAAGAGCGTTCTTTTTCGCCCTCATCGATGCAAGTTGCGTCCTTGACAGTTTCCCATTCACCAAAAGTGTGAATATGGGTATTAGGTTCTTTTGTTTCATCCGTTGTGTGCTCTCCGTCAGTATCGGATGGTTGCTGTGTAGATTGCTCATTGCCGATAGATGGCTGATCTGTTCCGTTATCACAAGCAGAAAAAGCGAATACACAAACCAACATCAAAATAAGTGCAAGCCATAAAGAATTTTTCATCGTCTTTTCCTCCAAGATAAAAAAGGTGTACCCCAATCAAGAGATACACCGAAAAACGCATCTTCGATTGTTGCTACACGAATCGACACCACATTACGAGAAATGCAGAAAATGAGCATGCGTTTTTACCAAAAAAATAAAAACACATCCTCGTAAAAGGTGTTATGCAATTCGTGTAGCATGATTATTATATCATACTTTTTATAATTTTGCAAGTAGTTTTCCCTAAATAGACGCGGTAACAGCATTTACTTTTTTAGTAATGAGATTGAGATCCAATGTAACCATGTGGACCATTTTGGGTGGTGGTACCAAAATGGTAGCGGGAGCTATTGTTTAGAAACGCGAACAAACATTCCCATGCCGTCAGAAAACTACCGAAGAAGCACAGGCATCCCCATGATAGCAAAATAGAAATACGTTAAAAGTTTTGAGGGGTGTGGGGAACTTTTTCAAAAGTTCCCCACAAAAAACAATCTAAAATTAAATGTTGCTGCCGTGCCTAAATAGTGCTGCTTACAATCACCTGTGTTGACAAAAAAGTGCAAATGATCGTAAAAAAAGCTCCCGAACCGAAGTTCGAGAGCCTAAAAAATAGTTGAAAAACTTTATTTGTGATTACTTCAGTGCCTCTTCAATCGCAACAGCCACAGCAACCGTCATACCAACCATGGGGTTGTTACCTGCGCCGATGAGACCCATCATTTCTACGTGAGCGGGAACCGAGGAGGAGCCTGCGAACTGCGCGTCGGAGTGCATACGGCCCATGGTGTCGGTCATACCGTAGGAGGAAGGACCTGCAGCCATGTTATCGGGATGGAGGGTACGACCCGTACCGCCGCCCGATGCAACCGAGAAGTACTTCACGCCGTTCTCTTGGCACCACTTTTTGTAGGTACCTGCAACGGGGTGCTGGAAGCGAGTGGGGTTGGTGGAGTTACCGGTGATCGAAACGCCGACATTCTCCAGCTTCATGATGGCAACGCCCTCGGGAACATTGTCGGAGCCGTAGCAGTTGACCTTTGCACGGGGACCGTTGGAGAAGGACTTTCTCTCAACGACCTTCACGGTCTCGGAGTAAGGATCGAACTCGGTTTTGCAGTAGGTAAAGCCGTTGATACGGGAGATGATGTATGCGGCATCCTTGCCCAAGCCGTTCAGAATGACACGGAGGGGCTTGACACGCACCTTGTTTGCGTTCAAAGCGATCTTGATGGCGCCCTCTGCTGCCGCAAAGGACTCGTGACCTGCCAAGAAGCAGAAGCACTCGGTCTCCTCGGAGAGGAGCATTTTACCGAGGTTACCGTGACCCAAACCAACCTGACGGTTCTCCGCAACGGAACCGGGAATGCAGAAGCTTTGCAGACCGATACCGATGTTTGCAGCGGCGGTTGCGGCGGTCTTGTCGCCGGTTCTTTCTGCCTCTTTGAGTGCGATGGCTGCGCCTACGGTGTAAGCCCATTTTGCGTTCTCAAAGCAGATCGGCTGTGTTTCCTGTACGATGGTGTAGGGATCAATGCCTACCTTATCGCAGATCTCCTTACATTCATCGATGGAGGAGATACCGTATTTTTTCAGAGCCTCGAGGATCTTCGCCTCGCGTCTCTCATATCCTTCAAATTGTGCCATTTGTTTGTACCTCCTTAGTCCTTGCGGGGATCAATGTACTTCACAGCACCGTCTTCTTCGGTGAAGCGACCGTAATGTCCCTTGGATTTTTCATATGCTTCGTTGGGCTCCATACCCTTCTTGATAAAGTCGGTCATCTTGCCCAAAGAAACGAACTCATAACCAATCACCTCGTCGTTTGCGTCCAACGCCATGCGAGTGCAGTAGCCCTCGGTCATCTCCAGATAGCGAACGCCCTTTTCCTTGGTGCCGTACATGGTACCAACCATGCTGCGTGCACCCTTGCCGAGGTCCTCAAGACCCGCACCGATGACCAAGCCGCCTTCGGAGAACGCGGACTGGCTGCGTCCGTAAACGATTTGCAGGAACAGCTCTCTCATTGCGGTGTTGATGGCATCGCAAACGAGGTCGGTGTTCAGTGCCTCGAGAATGGTCTTGCCGGGAAGGATCTCTGCTGCCATAGCGGCGGAGTGCGTCATACCCGAACATCCGATGGTCTCAACCAAAGCTTCCTCGATGATGCCGTTTTTGACATTCAAAGAAAGTTTGCAGGCACCCTGCTGCGGTGCGCACCAACCCACACCGTGGGTGTATGCGGAAATATCGGTGATTTGTTTTGCCTGAATCCACTTGCCTTCTTCGGGCAGGGGAGCAGGACCATGGTCGCAACCCTTTTTCACAACGCACTGATGTTGAACTTCAGTGCTCATTGCGTAGGGGCAATTGCTTACGTTGCTCATTGTTTTATCTCCTTTTTATTTTTTAACTGTATCATACGCCGCTCTTCAAAAGAGGAGCGATGGCGTCAAAGTAATGTTTGCCGATGAACTCGGCACCGTTTGCGTTGGGGTGCACACCGTCAGCCGAGTAGAATTTGGGCTCGGGCTGGGTTTTCAGTGCCTCCTCAAACAGCTTGTCAAGCGGAACATAAATGTCCGCAAATTCGTCGGCAAGCGAACGGATGATGGGAAGAAGACGTTCCAGCTCGGGTCTCCACGCTTCCTTTTCCTCGTTGTCAAGGAGGAAAGGAGAGAGCATGACGATCTTGGCATGGGTCTGTTTTTTCAACCGTTCCAAAATTGCGCGGTAGTTTGTTGCTACCTGTTCATCGGTGGTCTCGATGCGTCCCGCACCGTGGCGATGCCAAATGTCGTTGATGCCGATTAGGATCGAAATAATGTCGGGCTCAAATGCGATGGCGTCGGTGTAAAGTCTGTCAAAGAGCTGACAGGTGCGGTTGCCGCTGATGCCCATGTTGATAAATTCAAATTCAACATTGGGAAAAGCTTCTGCGATCAGCGCGGAGGCATATTTGGGATAACCGTTGCCCATATCATGGTAGTTCCGCTTGTCTCTGCCCGCATCGGTGATGCTGTCACCTTGAAATACGATTTTCATAATATTTCTCCTTCTTATGGATGGAAAGAATCAGAGGATGACCTCACCGTAAACCTCGCCGAATGCGCAAGCGGCGTTGCACTCATCGGTGTCGATGTGCATTGCAAGCGCGTAGGTCGGGTTTACACGACATACAACATCATCAAAAACAGTGGTACGGGAATCGTTTGCGATCTTGACCTTGACGATCTGCTTGTCAACAATGCCGAATGCCTTTGCATCCTCGGGAGTCATGTGGATATGTCTCTTTGCAATGATCACACCCTCGGCAATATCGATCTCACCTGCGGGACCTACCAGCTTCAGCCCCGGGGTGCCTGCAATGTCACCGCTCTCGCGAACGGGAACCGCTTTCAGTCCCAAAGTACGAGCATCGGTAAACGAAAGCTCGACTTGATTTGCCTTACGCGTAGGACCGAGAACACTGACTGCCAAGGTACCCTTGGGACCGACCAAAGTGATCTTGTCATTACCCGCGGCATACTGACCGGGTTGGCTCAATTCCTTTTTCACGGTGAGCTCCGCATCCTTGCCGTAAAGTGCCTTTACGGCTTCATCGGTCAGATGAATGTGTCTGGCAGATGTTTCAACCAAAACTTTGTTTTCCATAACTGAGAAACCTTTCCTTATGTATATTAAATTTTGCGAAAAAGCGCGAGAAAAACGGGATTTTCTCATTCCTTATTATTATAACATTTTTTTTGCGAATTGTAAAGCCTGTTTTTTCACATTTCCGTCCACATATCGTAAATTTTTTTGGTAATAATAATAGAAATTGCAAAACAAGGCGGTAGAAGGACATGAACAACGACCGAAACGAGAGCAAAAAGAACGCTGAGGAGGCGCGGCAGCTCCTGCTTGAGAATATTGCGGACGGAGGCGGAGCCGCTTCGGGGAACCGACGCGAGCGTTTTCACTGTATTCCCATCATCGGACAGATCGAGGGGCATTATTTTTTGCCCGAGGGACAAAAGGCGACCAAGTACGAACAGATCATCCCGTTGCTTGTGGATATTGAAGAGGACGACGAGGTGGATGGACTACTCTTGATCCTAAATACCATGGGCGGTGACGTAGAGGCGGGATTGGCGCTTGCCGAAATGGTTGCGTCCATGCGTAAGCCGACGGTCTCGCTGGTGCTTGGCGGGGGACACTCGATCGGCGTACCTCTTGCCACGGCGGCGCGGCGGTCGCTGATCGTTCCCAGTGCCACTATGACCATTCATCCCGTGCGTATCAGTGGGATGGTGGTAGGGGTACCGCAATCCTTTCGTTATATGAGTGAGATGCAAAAGCGCATTGTAAACTTTATTTGTGCGCACTCCAAAGCAAAACCCGAGACCGTGAACGAGCTGATGATGCGTCCCGACCAGATCGCCACCGACTGCGGTTCTATCATCGAGGGGAGAGAAGCGGTACGCTACGGAATTATCGATGAGGTAGGCGGCGTTGACCGCGCACTCGAGCTTTTACGCCAAATGTCCGGAAAAAGCCTTGATAAAAGAAGTAAAAACAAGAACAAAAACTATTCTTATTCTAAAAAAGAAAGAAAAAAGAACTGAAATAGAGGAAACATCAAAAAAGGTGCCGTGTTGTATTGTGCACGGCACCCGAATTTTGTTACTCATCAAATTTTGTCTCAATCACCTTGCGTGCGCCCGCAGGAGAATAGATCCAATGCGAGAGGTGCGTGGTGGCGGCAGTGTCGATGTAATAGGTCAGCTTGCGTGAGGGAGCTTCGGAGCAGCAGGTGTCGATGAGGATCAGCTTGATTTTCATGCGCTCCGGAACAATGCTTTTGATGTAGACAGCGGCACTGCGACCGATGCGGGAGCGCAGTTCCTCCGCAGAGCCGTCCCGAAGCTCGGCAAGTCCCGCAAGGTTTGGGGAAAGCTCAACAAATACGCCATAGCTTTCCACACTGCGAATGATGCCCGCCACGGTCTGTCCCGCCTCAAAATTGGCGGCGTTTTCCTCCCATGTGCCAAGCAACTCACGCAGAGTCACATAGATCCTGCCACTGTCACGGTCAATACTTTTTACGACCACAGGGAGCTCCATACCGCATCTGAGACGGTCGCGCGGATGGGAGATACGAGAGACCGAAATACAGTCGACCGATAACAGCGACGAGATCCCGCAACCGATGTCAAGAAATGCGCCAAACGGTTCAAGATGCGTCACCTTTGCGGTCAGAATATCGCCCGGGCGGCAAGCCGAAAGACAGTAGCGCATACAATCTTGTTGCGCAAGTTTTCGGGAGAGCGTTGCGGTCAGGATCCCGCAACGCATTTCCAATGCCGTGATGCGCACGGCAACAGGCTTTCCGACGCGCGTAATGATGGCAATGTCCTTTCGTTCCTCACCTTCGCGGCAAAAGACTGCTTCCTCGGGCTCGATGATGCCGTTTGCACAGCCAAGGTCCACGTGCAGTCGCAGACGGCTGTCGCAAAGCGTGACGATCCCCTCTACGATGGCGCCTCCGTTCATGGCGCGTTCCAGTCCCGCGGGCGAGGAAAGATACTCCCGATTTTGTACGGTGTCGATGCGTGTGCCCTCGGGTTTATACATACCGTTCATTTTTTAATGTGCCTCCGTTTTTGATGTTTGTTTTTTATACATAATATGCATACACTTGCGGGATGTTGCTTTAAACTAATAAATAACCGACACCCGCGAGCGACTCGGCAGAGTCGGCGGCGGGAGAGCCCGCAAGACTGTTGATGTCCGAGACCGAGGCGACCGATCGGTGGTAGCGCTTGGCAACGCTCCAAAGAGTGTCCTCACGGGACGGATAGCAGATGGTGTAGACCGCGCCCGAACGGCTGATCTTTTCTCCAAAGCGCGCTTCGCTCAGCATTTGAAAACGGCATTCCCCGCGTGTGGCAAGGCTGACGGCAAGCTCGGCGTCAATACCGATGCGTTCTCCGTCAAGACGTGCACGGCAGGAGATGACATCCACCGTGGCATCATGATCGGTGACACTCTCCTCGGTACCGTCGGTCTCATAGCGGAAGGGAACCTCAAATTCCTGTGCGCTGAAATCCTCGCCGTCAAACAGGATCGCCAATGCACGGCAACGCCCCGTAAGGTAGTATTTGCCGTGATCGCATTCCAACGAGGTCACAGTGGGGGCGAGAGTGATGTCTGCAATACTCATGTTGGGACGGATGCCGACCTCTTCCAAGGGGAGAGTGGTGTTGAGAGAAAAGTTTCCGTTGACGCATTTGAGGGCGCGCGGAAAGACGCAGTCGGTGTAGCGACTTTCACATTCCGCTGCCGTGGAGTAGATGTCGCGGGTAAAGGAGAGGTTTTGATTGCGCTGTGCACGTGTCCGCAAACGCAGAGTAACTTCACAAAGAATGCGGTTTTCCTCGACCGTGATCTGCATCTCCGTGCAGATGCCGTTGGCGCAAGCGTCACAGTTGACCTCGGCACCGTCGGTGGCGATTGCCTGTGTAAAGGGGATGCGGCGTAGCAGTGCGGAAGGCGGTGTTTGCTCTCCCTCTTGAGCGCAAAGCAGCTTCAAGCAGACCTCGCCGCGGCAGTTAACCACACCGCTGCCTGCGGTAGCTTCATTTACAAAAACCTGTCCCTCGGCGGCAATTACGCGGATGTCCCCCGACTGTGCGTCACAAAGAATTTCGTCCCCCAATTGCAAGGGATCGCCGATGCCTACAAAGAGGCTTGCACTGTCTACATTCCCGCAAAGCCTTTGCAAGGAGTCGGGCTCTGCACCGCCCACGATTTCTTCTATGAGTTTGGTACCGTAAAGACGGACGCGCGAACGCAAACGGCACTTGACCGAGAATTTACGAGGCGCGGCAACGCGTCCCGTTACGGTGTCGGTTAGCACCTCCGCGTCACAGATCAAGCCGTCGTTAAGTTCAAAATCCGACGGAACCTCGGTGGGAACGGTAAACTGATATTCGCTCGTTTCGGTGGCACAGTAAAGCGCGCCGTCGTTGCCCGCGTAGAGGATCGCGTAGTCCACGGTGCCGGAAAACTCCGCGTTCCCCGCACCGATATATTTGTCGGGAGGTGAGACCGTTGCGCGAACACGCAACAGGCGTTTGATCTCGGGTTGGTAGTCGGGGAGGGTAAAGTCCGAGGTGAGCTCGGTTACGATCTGACGGTCACAGATCGGTGCCTGTACTCGCATCCCGCTTTTGCTTTCTTTGATGTAGTTGTCCATATCGTTCGCTCCTTTGCGCTGAAATATGGTACATTGTATGCGGCGGGGCTTGGGTTTATGCCTGTGAGCGTGATCTATATGAAATTACCGAGACCGTTTTGGTATTTGAATACCGTGAATGCGTTTTTTGAGGCAAAAGGTCGAAAAATGCAGTCAAAACGGCAATTCTACTCTCGGTAGAGTGCGGTTCTACCAGTTTTAGAAGTCCGCAGAAGAAAGGGTAGAGGCGCGGGAAGAAACGGTAGGTTGACTTTTTTGCCCGAATATGGTTATAATAAAGGTACTCTGCGGACGGTTCCTTGCTTTTTGGAAAACAGGGAATCAGCGGAGGACTTTTGAAAGAAAGAGGGCGAGGATCACGAGGCAAAAAGAAAAGGCACCAAAAACCGTTTATTACAGCGACGAGCTCAACGATGAGTTTTCGGGCATTTCCAAAAAGACGCTGACAGTGGATGAGCATTTCCCGTATCTGCATCAAAATCCGTTTTGGAATCTTGCCGCATTTTTTGTGTACCGCGTGATCATGACACCGTTTGCGTTTCTGTACGGCAAGCTCAAATTCGGTTTGCGGATCGAGGGACGCCGAAAGCTGAAAGAAATACGGGGACAGGGGATTTTCTTGTTCGGAAATCATACCTTGATGGCGGGGGATGCGTTCATTCCCAATTTGGTGACCTTCCCGCGGCGTACCTACGTCGTTGTGCATGCCGACAATCTTTCCACCAAGGGCACCAAAAACTGGGTACAGATGAGCGGCGGCTTGCCGTTGCCCACCGCGTTCTCGGGCATGAGAAAATTTCTTGAGGCCATGGAGACGCGAATTTTGCAGGGACACTGTATCGTGATCTATCCCGAGGCACACATTTGGCCCTATTATCGTGGTATCCGTCCGTTCGGCAGTGCATCGTTCCGTTATCCCGTTCGATTTGACGCCCCCGTCTATGCGACTACCACCACCTTTCAAAAAAAACGCTTTGGCAAAACGCCGCGCGTTACGGTCTATGTGGACGGTCCGTTCTATCCCGATCGGAGCATAGCACCGCGGGAGCGCGAAAAGCAACTGCGGGATGCCGTTTATGAAACCATGTGCCGCCGCGCCGAAAACAGCACCTATTCACCTGTGGATTATGTGCGGAGAGAGGAGAACAACACATGACGGTTCCGATTTTGTTTGCGGGGAATACGCGCGTGTTTGACGGTATGGTCATTTCTTCGCTTTCCATCGTGAGGTATTGCAAGGCACCGATCCACGTCTATCTGTTGACCATGGATCTGACCGACCGCAACCCCGCGTTTCAGCCGATTACCGAGGCACAGAGACGTTATTTGGAAGAGATATACACGGCGGTCAATGCCGACAGCCGCGTGGAGATCGTGGACTTGGAGGACGATTACCGCGAGACGATGCTCCACTCACCCAACGCCGAGACCGGCTACACACCGTACTGTTTTTTGCGTCTTTACGCTGACCGTTTGCATGAGCTCCCCGACAAGGTGATCTATCTGGATACCGATACCGTGCTTTGCGACGATATTGCAAAGCTTTATGCCGAGGATGTGGAAAATTATGAGCTTGCGGGGGTGCGCGACCGCTACGGGTGTCATTTCTTTGGCATCAATTATATCAACTCGGGTGTCCTACTTCTCAATCTTAAAAAAATTCGCGAAACGGGGCTGTTTCGGAAAGCGCTGGATGCCTGTGCGCAAAAAAAGATTTTTTTACCCGATCAAACCGCGATCAACCGCATGGCGAAAAGAAAACGCATTTTACCGCGCCGTTACAACGAGCAAAAGGGTGAGCGGGATGACACGGTCATCCGACATTTTTCGATGACCATTCTTTGGCTCCCTCGGTTTCGCACCCGCAATATCAAGCCGTGGCAAGTCGATTTGGTGCATGACGTGTTGAAAAACCACAGACATGACGAAATTTTGGATGCGTATTTGCGTCGCAGATCGACGTTCCCAAATACGTGACACCCAAATGCTCTTACCTATCCATGTAAAAAATTGATCAAACTTTTTTCCATCATACAGAAAGGATTGATTTTTATGATGAACCAAAAACATAACATGATTCCGATTTTCTTTTCGTCGGACGATAACTATCTGCCTTTTTTGGCTGTTTCAATCCGTTCTCTCATCGAGAATGCCTCTCCCGATTACAGCTATTGTATCCACATCCTCAATAACGGTCTAGACGAGGCACGCCTGTCTCATATTTTGGCGATGCAGACCGAAAACGTGGAGATCCGTCCCGTGGATGTCACGAGTGTGATCGCACCGATCGCCGAGCGCTTGAACTTGCGGGATTATTACACCGTTTCCATCTATTTCCGTCTGTTTATTGCCTCTATGTTTCCGCAGTATCACAAGGCGATCTATTTGGATGCCGATATTGCCGTCAACGGAGATATTTCAGAGCTCTACAATATTTCGCTGGGGAAAAAGATCCTCGGCGTGGTCAGCGATGATATCATCGCAAGCCACCGCGATTTTCGCCGCTATGCTGAGGAGGGTGTGGGCGTTCCGTACCGCCGTTATTTCAACTCGGGCGTGTTGCTGATGAATCTCGACGCCTTTCGTCTTGCCGATATCGAGCGCAGATTTGTTTACTTGTTGCAAAAATATCATTTTGAAACGGTCTGCCCGGACCAAGACTATCTCAATGTTCTTTGTCGCGACCGCGTGCTTTATCTTGATAAGGGGTGGAACAAAATGTCGATCGACCGCAACTACGACGGCGTACCGAAGATCGTGCACTACAATATGTTTTACAAGCCGTGGCAGTACACAAATATCGTCTATCAAGAGTATTTTTGGAAGTACGCCCAGATGACACCGTTTTACGGTGAATTGAAGCAGATGCAAAAGAATTTCGGCTTCAAGGGCAGAATGGGACACCGCCGCGCCAACCGCACTCTACACAGAAATGCGTTACGCATTTCCGATCTGCCGAATAATTTTAAGTGTGTGATGAATGCTTCCCCGATCGAAGCGGGGGACTTGCATTTTGACGGAGCAGTATATGAAGCATAAAAAAAATCCGCCCGAAAGATCGGCGGAGCGATTGGAAATACTGGAACGAATCCGCAAGCTGGAGGCAGAGGGCGGGGAGAGCTACTATGTGGACGTGGAGCCCGATCCGTGCGGTCCCGAGCTTGGTCCCGATGATGTGGATTATCTGCGCATCAAGCCGAGAAACAAGTTCAAAACCTTTTGGGCGCGCAGGATGGCGTGGATTTTGCACCGTATCTTCCGTAAGGATTTGCAAATGACGGTGGTGGGAGAAGAGAATCTGCAAAACATCCGAGGCGGTGCCATCATTACCAGCAATCATTTCAGCATTTACGAAAATCTCGCGGTATGGGAGGTTGCAAAACGCGTCCCGGGCAAGCACCGTTTTTATCGCGTCATCAAGGGGCTTAATTATTATCAGCCCGGTTGGGTGGGCTTTTTGATGAAGAACTGTGACACGCTTCCCTTGAGTAAAAATCTCAAGACCATGCGTCTTTTGGGTGAGGCGTTGGGGCAAATTTTGAAGGATGACGGGCTTGTATTGGTCTATCCCGAGCAGGCGATGTGGTGGAATTACCGCAAACCGCGTCCTCCCAAAGCGGGGGCGTACCATTACGCCGCAAAATTCCATGTACCCATCATTCCGTGCTTTGTTACCATGGAGGATACCGACCGTTTTGATGAACACGGATTTCCAAAACAGAAATACACCATTCACGTCATGCCGCCGCTCTATCCCGATCCCGACAAGACCGCGCGTGAGAACGAGCGCGCAATGCAAGCTGAAAATTACCGCCTGTGTTGCGAAAAGTATCGCGAGGTGTATGGGGAAACGCTCGAAATACAAAACGCATAATATAAAGTACTAAATTCATAATGAAGATTTTGAAGTGATCTCGTAGGGACGGCATGCTCCTACGGGATCATATTTTAAAGATATCGCGAACCACATTTGTGCATGTAAAATGTCTTATTCGCAAACTTTACAGCAGATAAAAAATTTCCAATGAAAAATATTTGATATCCTCTTGACAAAATACCGTTTATCATTTATAATTTAATTGTGCTCAATTAAATTTTGCAAAATTATTTGGAGGAAGAAATGAGTATTTATGATTTCAAAGTAAAAGCACAGGACGGCAGAGAGGTTTCTCTTTCCGATTATCGGGGCAAGGTCCTTTTGATCGTCAACACGGCAACGGGGTGCGGATTTACGCCCCAGTATGATGCATTGCAGGATCTGTACGACGCGCATCATGATGCAGGCTTGGAAATTTTGGATTTCCCCTGTAACCAGTTCGGTGAGCAGGCACCCGGCGACGATGAGGAGATTCACTCTTTCTGCACAGGTCGCTACGGCATCACATTCCCACAGTTTTCCAAGGTCGATGTCATCGGTGAGCATGCCATTCCTCTGTTTGCATGGCTTTCCGAGAACAGCAAATTTGAGGGCTTTGGCAAGAGCCCCATGGCTCTGATGATGAACGGTGTTGCCAAAAAGATGGATAAGGACTTTAAGAAAAACGGCGCGGTTAAATGGAATTTTACCAAGTTTTTGATCGATCGTGAGGGCAATATTGTTGCCCGCTTTGAGCCTACCGCCTCGATGAAAAGCGTTGCCGAACAGGTCAAGGCGGTACTGTGATGCGCTGTGAATATCAAACCGAAAATACCTGTGCACAGCTCATCCGCTTTGATCTGGAGGGAAACATTGTCCGCAACATCGAGTTTTTGGGCGGTTGCAACGGCAACCTCAAAGCCATCGCCAAGCTGGTGGACGGCTGGACGGTGGAAAAAATTGAGGAAATGCTGGCGGGCAATACTTGCGGGCGCAGACCGACCTCCTGTGGCGATCAACTGGCGCGGGCGGTACGCGCGGCTTATGAAAAAGCGGTAAAATTGTCATAACGGGTTGCATTTTTTGTTGTTACATGCTATAATATTATGTAACCGAATGCACGGAGGTAGGACATGGACGATTTCAAATATGATGCTTTAAAGCTAGAGCATCAGATATGCTTTCCGCTTTACGCCGCTTCGCGTGAGATCATCAAAAGATACAAACCTTTTCTTGATGAGCTCGATTTGACCTATACGCAATACATTGCCATGATGATCCTTTGGGATAAAAAATCGCTGACCGCAAAGGAAATGGGCGAGATGCTTTATTTGGACTCGGGCACGTTGACACCCCTGCTCAAAAAGATGGAGGAAAAAGGCTTGTTGAGCCGTTCGCGTTCTCGGGAGGACGAGCGCAATCTGATCGTGACCGTGACCGGGGCGGGGGATTGCCTTAAGGAGCGTGCGACGGATATTCCCGCCAAGATTGCACAGTGCGCAAGACTGGAACCCGAAGAGGCACTTGCACTATACCGAATTTTGTATAAGATTCTTGGAAAAAACGAGAAATAAATCATAGCCCGCCGATCGCGGTACCTGTACGGAACATGATCGGCGGGTCGTTTTAATATTCATTTTCAAGATCGGGTGGAATAAGAGAGGAGATAAAGCTGTTCAACGATTTCGCATCCGAGCGGCTTGCAACGGCGCGGAGAAAATAAAACACGTATTGCTGGCTGTCCTTTTGCATGGCGTAGCAGATTGCTATCGCGTTCAGCGTCGCCGACATGGAGGGATCGAGCTCATTTGCTCAGCCTAACCCCTTTGGAAAGCGTATAAATATTTTTTTGTTTCTTTCGTTTCTGCCTTTTCAGTTATATCATTTGTTGGTAGACTTCGTTTTTCGGGACGCCGCGATCCTTGGCGGCTTGCTTGATAGCGTCCATTTTTGACATGCCGCCCGCCATGTAATGCGCCACGTGTGTGGGAATGTCCATGCTTTCCCAAAATGCGGTGGGGGCAGAGGCTTCGGAAGCCCCCTCAACGACAAGGACGTATTCGCCGCGCGGTTCGGTTTCGTTGTAATGATCGACTGCCTCGGCAAGTGTCAGACGCAGAATCTCCTCGTTGAGCTTGGTCAATTCCCGACAAATAGCTATACGGCGATCTTTTCCGAACGTATCGCAAAGATCCTTGAGCGTGGCGCGGAGCTTATGCGGTGCCTCATGAAAGAGCATGGTACGGCGTTCGGTCGCAAGCTCACCGAGGTGTCCGCGTCTTTCGGCTTTGTTGACCGACAAAAAGCCCTCAAAGGTAAAGCGCCCCGTGGGGAGGCCCGAAAGCGTCAGCGCGGTGATCGATGCCACGGGACCGGGAATTGAAGTGACGGGAATGTCGCGCGCGGCGCAAAGTGCCACCATATCCTCACCGGGGTCGCTGATGGCAGGGGTGCCTGCGTCGGTAATCAGCGCACAAGACTCACCCCTTTCCAAGCGTTCGGCAATCTGTTCGCCCCGCTCACGCTTGTTATGCTCAAAATACGAGACCATCGGCTTGCTGATGCCGAGGTGTGTCAGTAGGCGCATGGAGTTGCGTGTGTCCTCCGCGGCGATGAAGTCGACCTCGGACAGCACCTTGACCGCACGCTCAGAAAGGTCTCCGAGGTTGCCGATCGGCGTGGCGACGAGGTACAATGTCCCCGCCTCCACGCGGTTTTTCTCCTTTGTAGAATTTTCAAGCTTTTTGATTGAACTCATGATATATCCTTTCTTTTTTTGCGGGAAACTTCTTGAAAGAAGTTTCCCACACCCTCAAGAATTTTCACTGCCGGAAATCTTCCCACAATTATCAAATTTATAACATTTTTAATCTTTACACGCTTTTTCATGCCGTCGCATACTCTGTATATGAGAACACAAAACCTTTCGGGAGGGGTACTATGGCAACCAAAATTTATATTGATCAAGGTCACAATCCGGAGAACCCGAATGCGGGTGCCGAGGGAAATGGCTTACAGGAACAAACCATTACTTACCGTGTCGGTCAAGAGCTGGCAAGCCTGTTGCGTGCCAATCCCGATTTTGAGGTGCGGCTGTCGCGTCCGACGCCCACCACCTCGTTGGGAACGTCCAATTCCACCAGCTTGCAGGCGCGCGTGAATGATGCCAACTCTTGGGGCGCGGACTATTTTATCAGCTTGCATACCAATTCGTCGGATCTTCCCGAGGCGGGCGGCGTGGAGGCATTTGCTTATTCGCAACCGTCACGCGCGTTTTCCTTGGGAGAGGATATCGTGCAAAATCTTTCCGAGGCAACGGGACTCCGAAACCGAGGGATGAAAGTTCGCCCGGGGCTTTATGTCTTGCGCCGCACCAATATGCCCGCCGTGCTCGTGGAAATGGGGTTTATCTCCAATCCCTCCGAGGCGGCACTGATGAACAACAATCCCGAGCTGTTTGCACGTGGTATCTATAACGGCATTGTGGAATATTTGGGTTAAGAACCTTTGGTGGGATTGTTGGTTTTGAAATGCTTTTTTTCGGTGTTTCGATATTCATGTAATTGTTGCGGGAATTGATAGCGTATTTTTGCTTTTTGAATCAGCAAATAAGCGCAAACAATCAAAGCATATTCCAACAAAACGGGGAGATACACAAATATAAAGATAAAAAGCGCAATGTTGTAGTAGGAGGCTTGGGTAACCGTAAACAAAAACAGAATAAAAACAGGTATGAAAACGGCGAATGCTCCCGCCACGGCAAACAAATTTCTTTTTGTTTGATAGGCGTTGATTGCTTTTTCAAAATCGGGTTCGGGATAGAACGCTCCTTCAAAATACATGGTTTGTTTGGGAAATTCTTTGGTTAGTATATTGTAGATGTGCTTGGAGGAATATCGATATCCGAGTCCCGCGGGTAAGAGAAATAACAGCAAAAGAATCGCGGTCAACACAAAATAAGGTCCGTACAAATCTATGTTCAGCTCCAAATCGGGCGCAAGAGCAAACAGAACAGCAACGGCAATACAAAAGAACATTGGTATGGAAGCCGTACAAAGCAACAATACGGTGGCAATGGATTTTCTTCTCCGATATTGTTTGAATAATTTTTCGGGCGAAAGCGATTGTGCCATGAGTGCATCGGTGATTTCTTTTCGATCTTTAAATTTTCGATCAAGCCTTTTTCTTTGCACCGCTGCAGAAATGCGGTATGCGATTGCGCAAGCAGTGGAGATGATCAACCCGAGAATGCAAAAGATTGAGCACAGTCCACCCACCGTGTCGCTTGCATTCAGAACCTCAACAAGGATGGCGGTTATCACGATTAGCAAAATGACAAAGAATGGACAAAGCCATGCAAAAACAGTGGCAAGACGTTTGGCACGGAGCAGCTTTTGGACGGCGGTTTTCGTGTCAAACGGAGAGGCATGGATGTCATTTTGATCCTTTGTAAAACGGTAGTCGTTCATATCTGTCCTCCCAAAGTAGGAAAAGTAAATCTTCACAGACACTGAAGAAAAGCGGAATAAAAGTATCCATCTTCCCAATGAGCGCAGTAAAAATCAATGCGGTGAAAGTTTTTGAAGGATGGGGTACGGGGAAGGAAGCTTTTTTCAAAAAGCTTCCTTCCCCGTAAAAATAAGTCATTCTAACATTATCTAATATTACTGATCGTCATCGAGCTTGAGAACTGCCATAAAGGCCTCGGGGGAGACTTGGACGGAGCCGAGCTGACGCATTTTCTTTTTGCCTTCCTTTTGCTTTTCAAGGAGCTTCTTTTTACGGGTGATATCACCGCCGTAGCATTTTGCGAGGACGTCTTTGCGGACGGCTTTGACGGTCTCGCGGGCGATGACCTTGGAGCCGATGGCGGCTTGGATGGGCACCTCAAAGAGCTGACGCGGGATGTTGTCCTTCAGCTTTTCGGCAATGCGGCGCGCGCGTCCGTAGGCTTTTTCCTCATGGACGATAAAGGAGAGCGCGTCGACCTGTTCGCCGTTAAGCAGGAAGTCAAGCTTGACAAGCTTGGAGGGCTCGTAGCCATGGAGCTCGTAGTCCAGCGATGCGTAACCGCGCGAACGGCTCTTGAGCGCATCGAAAAAGTCGTAGATGATCTCATTGAGCGGCAGATTGTAGTGCAGCTCCACGCGGGTGGGGTCAAGATATTTCATGTCAAGGAACACACCGCGGCGGTTTTGGCAAAGCTCCATCAGTCCACCCACGTATTCCACAGGCGTGATAATGTTTGCTTTGACAAGCGGCTCGTAAGCCACATCAATGGTGTCGGGCGCGGGATAGTTGGAGGGGTTGTCGATGCGCACCTTCTCGCCGTTTTTGAGCTTGATTTCGTAAATCACGCTGGGCGCGGTGGTGATGAGATCGAGGTTAAACTCACGCTCTAAGCGTTCTTCAATGATCTCCATGTGGAGAAGTCCGAGAAAGCCGCAACGGAAGCCAAAGCCCAGCGCAATCGAGGTCTCGGGTTCAAACAGAAGCGCCGCATCGTTGAGCTGTAGCTTTTCCAGCGCCTCACGCAGATCTTGATAGCGCGCACCGTCGGCGGGATAGATGCCCGCGTAGACCATGGGCTGTACGGCTTTAAAGCCGGGGAGCGCCTCTGCGGTGGGATTTGCCACCAACGTTACAGTATCGCCCACACGTGTATCGCTGACACTCTTGATGGACGCCGTGATATAGCCGACCTCACCGGCGGACAGGCGGTCGCATTTTTTCAGTCCAAAGGGTTCCATTGTGCCCACGTCAACCACATCAAAGGTGGCGCCCGTGCTCATCAGCTGAATTTTGTCTCCGCTCTTGACCGAGCCATCCATTACACGGATGTTGACAACGACACCGAGATAACTGTCATAGTAGGAATCAAAGATCAAAGCCTTGAGCGGTGCGTTCTCATCCCCCTCGGGAGCGGGAATATCGCGTACCACGGCTTCAAGCACGTCGTGGATATTCTGCCCCGTTTTTGCCGAGACGGCGGGGCAGTCCTCGGCGGGAATCCCGATCACATCCTCGATCTCGGCACGGCAACGGTCGATGTCGGCGGAGGGAAGATCGATCTTGTTGATGACGGGAATGATCTCGAGGTTGGCGTCCACCGCAAGGTAGGCGTTGGCAAGCGTTTGCGCCTCGATGCCCTGTGTGGCATCCACAACCAAAAGCGCCCCGTCGCAAGCATTGAGTGAACGCGACACCTCATAGTTGAAGTCGACGTGACCGGGCGTGTCGATGAGATTAAAGGTGTAAAGCTCACCGTTGTCAGCTTGATAGTCCAGCTTGACCGCGCGTGCCTTGATGGTGATGCCGCGCTCGCGCTCGAGGTCCATGTTGTCAAGGATCTGTTCCTCCATGTCGCGTTTGGCAACAGTTTGCGTTTGCTCCAAAATGCGGTCGGCAAGCGTGGACTTGCCGTGGTCGATGTGAGCAATGATCGAAAAATTGCGAATATGATTTTGACGTTCGGATTTTTGCACGTGTTTGACCGTACCTTTCCTTACAATATAGAATGATCACTTAATTATACAATAAAAATCGCGCCGTGACAAGGGTTTTGCAATATTTTTCTTCAAAATTTAATAAAATAGAATTTGAATAGCAATATTTGTCTCAAAAAAAGCAACAGGTATCTTGAAAAAAGAACAAAAATGTTTTATACTGTATATGGACGGATATTTCCGAGACGAAAAAGTTGAAAAACGAAAAAAGTTTCCAACGGGAACACACGGAAAGGATTTGTATCATGAAAAAAATGAGAACGGCAGTGGTAGGCTACGGCGGCATGGGCGGCTGGCACGTGGAGCATCTTTTAAAGAGCGACGTTTGCGAGCTTGCCGGTGTATATGATATCCGCAAAGAGCGAAACGAGCTGGCAGAGAGCCGCGGCATTCACGCGTATGCTTCTTACCGCGAGCTTTTGAGGGACGAAACGGTCGAGCTGATCACGGTGGCAATCCCCAACGACAGCCATGAGCAGGTCGTGATCGAGGCTTTGAACGCGGGCAAAAACGTCATTTGCGAAAAACCCGTGACCATGACACTGGAGTCTTTGGACCGCATGATCGCGGCGGCAGAGGCAAACGGCGTGCATTTTTCCACCCACCAAAACCGTCGTTGGGACGTGGACTTCCTTGCCATGAAGCAGATCCACGACTCGGGCGAGATCGGCAATGTCATCAACATTGAGTCCCGTGTACACGGCAGCCGTGGCATTCCCTCCGACTGGAGAGGAGAAAAGTCGCACGGCGGCGGTATGATGTATGATTGGGGCATTCATCTGATCGACCAAATTTTGATGATCTTTGGTTGGGATGTCAAGAGTGTTTACTGTGTTTGCGACCATATCACCAACCAAGAGGTGGACGACGGTTTCCGTTTGGAAATGATCTTTCGGAACGGACAGCGTGCGCACGTAGAGCTTGGCACCTACAACTTTATTGCCATGCCGCGTTTCTATATGCGCGCCGAAAAGGGCACTGCGCTCATCACCGACTGGCGCGAGGAGGCGTTGGTTGTCAAGTGCAAGCACTGGCATGAAAACGATGTGCTTCCCGTCAAGACCGCGGCTGGTTTGACCAAGACCATGGCGCCGCGAGACGAGGTGACCACCGATACTTATCGTGTGCCGCGTCCTTCGTCGGATGTTCACGACTATTACCGTCATTTCGTTGCTGCCATCCGTGGCGAGCGCGAGCAGGACGTGACCTACGACCAAATGCGTACCGACCTCAAAATCATTCTTGCCGCTTTCGAGTCCGCCGAAACGGGCTTGCCGGTGGAGATCAAATAATTGAATTATTCATGGAGGGGGTTTTTGCAAAAGCACCCTCCATGAAGCTTTCCCGTAAAATCTTGAAAAAAGGGGACGGGATTTTTCGACTGCACATATCTTGACAATTCCACTTTTACTTGATTGGAATGAAATCAATCCCGCCGCAAGGTTTTGTCTGCTTTGCGGCGGGATATCATTATTTGGAAATGATGTCAAACACGATCTCGCGTGCCATGATCAGCCCTGCCGCCGAGGGAACGAACGGGAGGGAGCCCGGGGCAAGCTTTTTGCTGTTTTGGTCGATCGGTTCCAAGGGCGCGTCGGCGGGGCGGGGAGCCGTCGGCTCGGAGGAAAAGACCACCTTGAGGTGTCGGAGCCCGCGGGACTTCAATTCTCTGCGCATCACGCGTGCCAACGGACAGCCCTCGGTCTTAAAAAGATCGGTCACGGCAAAGCGGGTGGGATCGGTACGGTTTCCCGCGCCCATGGCGGCAATCATGGGGATTCCCGCTTGCTCGGCTCTTACGGCAAGCTCGATCTTTGCCGACACCGTGTCAATGGCGTCTGCAATGTAGGTGTAGCCGCCCAGCGGATAGTCATCGGCATTTTGCGGCAGATAAAAGGTTTGATGGGCGCGGACACGGCAACCGGGATTGATATCGAGGATCCGTTCTTTCATGACCTCGACCTTTGGTTTTCCGACTGTGGAATGTAATGCCACGATTTGACGGTTGATGTTGGAGAGCGAGACGGTGTCGTTATCAAAGAGATCGATGGCTCCCACGCCTGCGCGTGCCAATGCCTCACAAAGATGTCCGCCGACGCCGCCGACGCCAAACACCGCAACGTGTGCGCTTTTGAGTTTTTCCATTGCCGCGTCTCCCAGCATCATCGCCGTGCGGATCTGTTCTTCTTTGCATTCCATGGGTTGTTGTCCTTTCTTGACGGTAGAGTTTTTTTCATTTCCGTCTTTACAAATCGTTTTAAATGCTGTATAATATATAAAGTATTGTCCTTTGGAAAGGAAATTTTAACATGTGTAATTTGAATGATAAGGCTTTGGAGGAGCGCTGTGTTTCCTCCGAATTGATTTATGACGGTAAGGTTGTGCATTTGTATGTCGACCGTATCGCACTGCCCAACGGGGCGCCGTCGATCCGTGAATATGTCCGCCACATCGGCGCGGTTGCGGTACTTCCGCTGACTGCCGATGGCGAGGTCATTTGTGTGCGGCAGTATCGCTATGCGCACGGGTGTGTGATGACCGAGATTCCCGCGGGTAAGCTCGACAGCCGCGAGGAGGATCACATAGAGGCCGCTCTGCGTGAACTGCGCGAGGAAACGGGTGCCCGTTGCGGAAAGCTGACCTACCTCGGGCTTTATCGCTCCACGCCCGCTATTTTGGATGAGAAGATCGACCTTTATCTTGCCGAGGAGCTGACCTTTGGTGAGACCGATCCCGATGAAGACGAGTTTTTGGAGATCGTTCGTCTGCCACTGGAGAGCTTGGTCGATCAAGTGATGGCGGGGGAGATCACCGACGGAAAAACACAGGTCGCCGTTCTCAAAGCCGCGGAGATCCTGCGTCGCCGCACACATGCAAAAGACTGACAAAAGGAGCGCATCATGACCAAACGAAATGTAATGATAACAATCAAGACCTCCCGATTGCTGATTGCGGAATGTCTGTTCGATGAGAACGCGGAATACAACGAGGAGTCCGTGAATCTTCACAACGGGGAATTACCCGAGTCGGAGGAGATGCTGGTAGAGGGGCGTCTGGTAACCAACGGCGAACGCGTGGAGCTGTTGTACGAGGAAAGCGAGATCAGTGGGATGCAAGGTTCGGTAACTACCATTGGGTTCGAGCGCAATACGCCGGGGTTGATCTCGATGAACCGCACGGGCACGGTGCTCACCTCACTCGTTTTTGAGGAGGGCAAGCGCCATTTCAGCGTTTATGATACCATTTTCAGTAGCTTTCAAGTGTGTGTCCGCACCTTGCATGTCGAAAATAAACTGCTTACCGAGGGGAAGATCGACATTGAATATCTGATCGAGATCCATGGTGCGCAAGCCGAGCGTTGTAAAATGAATATCCTTGTTTGCGACGCGAAAGAGCTGTTTTAACGCTTTTGTCGAAATGGGAGCTGAGCCAGTACGATCCCGCAAAAAACAAGCGCACAGCCTAAAACTTCGCGTCCCGACAGGCGGTTTCCCGAAATCAGCCAACCGCCGAGCGCGGCAAATACGCTTTCCAAGCTCATGGAGAGCGACGCGACCGTCGGTTCGGCAAATCTTTGACCGATGATTTGCAACGTGTAGGCGATTCCGCTGGAAAAGATACCGAGATAAAGAATTTGCGGTGACGCGGCAAGCACATTTTGCCAAACGGCATCCTCAAATATCAGTGAGAGGATTGCGGAAAGCACTCCGCAAACAACAAACTGCCAAAACGAGAGTGTCACACCTCCCACCGTGTCGACATAGCGGTCGATGACGAGAATGTGGAGAGAAAAACTGACGGCGCAAAGAAAGATGAGCAGGTCGCCAAGGTAGATCCCTCCCACACCGTCCGAAAAACAGAGGAACCAAATACCGCCCATGGCAAGCGCCACAGCACCCAGGAGCGGGAGCCCGATCCGCTTGCCGAGAAAGACCGAGATCAGCGGTACCAAAATGACATACAGCGCGGTCAAAAATCCCGCGCGCGCCTCGGCAGCAACACCGTCGGGATAATAGGAAATTCCAAATTGTTGCAGATTGACGCTGACCGTCAAAAGCAGACCGCAAAGTCCACCGCCGATCAGCGTTTTTTTGCGTTGTTCGGTGTCTTTCGGAAAGAGTGGTCGGTGCGTTTTGCGGTTGCGGAATAAGATCAGTATGAAAAGAAAGAGCGCCCCGATCAAGGCACGGAGGCTGTTGAACAACAGCGGCGGAACTTTGTCCGCGGCGTCACTCTGTGCCACAAACGCCAAGCCCCAAATCAATGAGGCAAGACAGAGGATCAAACTGCCTTTGAGGTTGCGAAATCGGTTCATGTGTCAAAATCCTTTGCAAATGTGTTGATATAAGTATACCATATTTTGCGGGCGATTGCAAGACGGTTTGCCGTAGTTTTTCTTTGAAAAAACATTATTGTATTGACTTTTTCCGTTAATCATGATATAATTTCAAATAGAAATCATGCAAAGGATTTGTGCAAATGAAAAAATGTTCTGTTATCGTTCCGCTTTATAAGGGCAAGGAGTATATCGAAGCGTGTATTGCCGGTATTGTAGCGCAAACTTACACCGATTGGGAATTGATCTTGATGGATGACGGTTCTCCGGATGATACCTATGATTTTGTAGCGAATGTGATCAGCCGATATCCGAATTGCGATATGCAGCTGTTCCGAAGGGAAAACCGCGGGGTTGCCGAAACGAGAAATGAGTGCATCACACTTGCAAGCGGAGAATATATCGCTTTTATGGATCAAGATGATATCCTTGCACCGGACTATCTCGAACGCCTCATGGGGGCTACGAAAGACGGGGAGCTTGATATCGTGCTTTGCGGCTATAAACGCCAACGAGATGACGGAAAAGTGTTGTTAAATGTGACGCTCGTCAATGATACGTGGTCTAAATACCGTGTTACCGCACCTTGGGCAAGAGTTTATAAAAAATCATTTTTGCAGAAAAATAACCTCAAATATTTGACCACGCCCTGTGGCGAGGATATTTATTTAACGCTCCGTGCCTATGCCCTAACCAATAGAATCGCGGTGGTCGAGGATTACGCGGGGTATATTTGGCGCTATAATGCATCCTCGGTCTCCAATACCAAGCAAAGGTCGGTTATGATTGCTGATGCCGCTTGTGAGACCTTTGAAAAAATTATGGCATCCCTTCCTAAAACGCACTTCTGCAAAGCAGAGGATGAGGAATATTTCTTTATCCGTTCCTGCATTTTCTACCTCTTATTTTCATCTCATTCCGAAAATTCCTCGCAGGTGGAATACGCTTACAACCGTTATTTTTCTTTCTTGGAAACGTATTTTCCCAACTATATCAAGAACAAACAGATCAGCCTTTTTCGTCCGCGCAGTGAGAGCTTTTCGGTCCGGTGTGCGGTGTGGGGCTTTATCACGCTCAAAAAAATAGGGCTTGCCAAACCTTTTGCCAAGCTTTGGAGCAAGTTGGCAAAATAAAACTGTAAAAAAGACAGGTGATTGTTGATCTTCTGTCTTTTTTTTCGAGTTTTCATCGCTTTTTATACAAATTTTGTGTTTTCTCAAATATTGTTCACAAAAAAGCCTTGCAGGGGCTTTCTTTTTATGCTATACTGATAATGAAGTACGCGAAAGGGGAGGAGAACTTATTTGAAACAGAAAGACTTGACCGAGCGAGAGCAACGCCGCCGCACGATATTGTGGAGTGTGTTGTTTGGTGTCATCTTTGTTTTGGGTGTGGCGATGGCAGTCGTTTGCGGATGGTATCGTGTGACCTACAATTTGGAATTTAAAGAGTTGCTCTACACGTTGGCATCTCCGCTCAAGGGAACAGGGGAAAGCACCATATCGCTGATCTTGCGCTCCTGCTTGCCTGTTGTGTTGGTGTTCGCGGCACTCTATATCGGGGGTGCGGTCTTACTTTGGAAAAAACGCGAGACTTGGCGTTACGCACGGCGTATCGGTGCGGTGTTTTGTGTGGCGGTGCTGTTGGGTGCTTCCGTGTTTTCGGTGTTCGCTTTGCGGTTGCCCGCGTATATCAAAGTGCTTAACGAAAAAACAACTGTTTATGAGGACTACTATGTCGATCCCGCAACGGTGAGTATTACTGCCGATGGCGAGATGAAAAATCTCATCTATATTTATTTGGAAAGTATGGAAACCACCTATGCCTCGGTAGAGGAGGGCGGTGCACAGTACACCAATTATATGCCCGCCTTAACGGCGCTTGCCGAGGAGAACATTTCGTTTTCGGACAAATCGGACGGCCTTGGCGGCTTTCATACACCCCTTGGGACGGGGTGGACGATGAGCGCGTTGCTTGCCACCACATCGGGCATTCCGTTCTCGTTTCCGCTTGGGGAGAACGGGCACAACAAGATGAGCCAGCGGGAGTATTTTGCCTCGGGACTGACGACGTTGGGGGATATTCTTGCCGAAAAGGGCTACCGCCAGGAATTTTTGTGCGGTTCGGACAGCGCCTTTGCGGGGCGTGACACTTATTTTGAACAGCATGGGAATTATGAGGTCTTTGATCTGTACACCGCACGCGAGGAGTATTACATTGACGAGGACTACTATGTTTGGTGGGGCTTTGAAGATGAGATTTTGTATGACATTGCAAAAGATGAACTGACTGAGCTTGCGGCGGGGGAACGCCCCTTTAATTTTACGATGCTGACAGTAGACACGCACCATGTGAATGGTTATGTTTGTGACCTTTGCGGCAATGCTTACGGCAATAAATTGGCGAATGTGGTTTCTTGTGCGGACAAGCAGCTTGCCGATTTTATTGACTGGTGTACCGAGCAGGATTTTTACGAGGACACGGTCATCATCATTACGGGAGATCACCCGCGTATGGACACGACCTTGGTTGCCGATACCGATTACTACGACCGTACCATTTACAACTGTTTTATCAACGCGGTTCCCACACCTGCGGGCGCGACTACCGAGCGTGTGTTTACCAGCTTTGATCTTTTTCCAACCACGCTCGCGGCAATGGGCTTTACCATCGAGGGTGACCGATTGGGGCTTGGTGTGAATATGTTCTCAGATCAGCAAACGCTTGCCGAAAAATTGGGGTATGAGTATCTTGAGACCGAGATCAATAAGTTTTCGGATTATTACATTCGAGAGTTTTCGTGAGCGATTCACAAAAGGGGCTATCTTTATCAAGCATCATCTGCTCCAACAAAAAAACGCCCCTATAGGCGTTTTTTTGGTACGGATGTTCAGTCCGCCATCGGTCACTGAACAAAAAAAGTAGCAGTGACAGTCCCCGATTTTTGGGACCGGCACTGCCGGTGGAGCAGATGACGGGAATCGAACCCGCGTATTCGGCTTGGGAAGCGGACACTCTGCCATTGAGTTACATCTGCAAATATATAGCGTTCCCAAAGGAACATTAATATTATAATACAAAAATCGTTCCGTGTCAAGATGTCATCCGAAATTTTTCAAAAAAATCATTTCGACATTTTGCAGGAAAGCTTTTGGAGGAGGGGAGGAACGCTTTTTTGCAAAGGTTCCTCCCGCAAAAAATATTTTTATTTTCCCTTCTGATTTTTCTTCCAAATGATATTCAGACCTTTGAGAAGCAGCGTTTCATCGAGTGTGACGTTGTGGTTGCAGTAGGGGCAGATGAGACCGCTCATGCCGCCTGTGGCAACAATGCTGGCGGGCTTACGTCCCAGCGCGTCGGCAAAACGATCTAACAGACCGTCAATCGAGGCGGCTGTACCGTATACGATGCCTGCCTTCATGCTGTCCACTGTGTTGGACGCAATGACGTTGCGGGGCGGTAAAATTTCAATGCGGGGCAAGAGCGCGGTTTCTTCGGCAAGTGCATTGAGCGAGATCCCCACGCCGGGGAGGATCGCGCCGCCAATGTATTTGCCGCCCGCGTCGACAACGGTCAGCGTGGTTGCGGTTCCCATGTCAATGATCACACAGGGCAGGGGATATTCCTCCTTTGCAGCTACTGCAGCGGCAACAAGATCAGAGGCGACCGTGCCGGGATCGTTGATGCAGATATGGAGTCCTGTTTTCACACCCGCTCCCACAATCAATGCATCCTTGCCTGTTATCATACGCACGGCACGCACCAATACGTCGGTCATGGGCGGGACGACACAGGAAATGACCGCGCCCTCAAAAGCCTCGCAGTCGATTTTTTTAAGCTCAAATATTTGTTTCATTTTTACCGCATAGCCGACATCGGTCTCCCTGCGGTCGGTCGGGATCCGAAAGATCGGCGCCGCCGTGTTGTTTTCATCAACACAGCCAAAGGTAATATGTGTGTTTCCGCAATCAATAGCGAGGATCATAATAAACTCCTTTTATCAAAAAGCTGTCTCGGGCAGATACTCGAGACAGCGGTTTTTTATGTTAAAATCTTTTTTTGACGATGTCGATCACGCGCAAAACGACGGGGATCAACAGGACGTTGACGGCAAATTCCACCACAAAGTTGAGTCCGATCATAAAGAACATAATGAACGTAAACGCGTTTGCGTAGCCTTGATCCAACGCCCAAGAGTTGACGAGTGTACCGTAAAAAAATGCTAACCCGAGGACAAAAATGCCTGTGTTGACAATGGGGCAAGAGACCGCCGAAAGGATCGTACCGAGAAATTTCTTACCTGTTTTGGCAAACGGCTTGTAGATCAGTCCCGCGACAAATCCCGCTACCGTTCCTTTGAGGATACAGATGAGAATCGTGACAAAGGGGAGGTACTCAAACATTAGAGTGCTGTAAATTCCCGCAGCGCCCGTAACGACTTGAATGCCCACGACCACGCCGAATACCGCACCCAAGAAAGCGCCGCCCGAGGGACCGAACAGGATTGCCCCAAGCATAATGGGAACAAGCGTGAGTGTGATGGTAAACATACCGAGCGGGATGGACACAAAGGTCTGCAAGACGATGACGAGCGCCGCGAGGATTGCGAGCCCGACGAGACGTTGGACGTTGGTTTTGTTGGTTTTCATATTCAATTCTCCTTCTGCTACTGTTTCGGTCAAGCCGAATATAGTGCAGTGTCATTATAGCACTTTTTTCCGTCTTTGTCAAGTTTTTTTGAAAAAAAGACTACCGTTTGAAAACAACAAGTAACCGCTGTTGCAGTACAAGTTTGCTTATTCCACCGTTTTTCTTTTCAGCACCGTTTCGATTTCTCCGATATACATTTTGTGAAAGTCGCCTATTTTGTAATGGGAGAGCAGAGCGGTGTCCAAAAAGTTTTCGGCTTTCAGTACATCGGTGTAAAGCTTACGGCAGATGAGGACGCGGGCGGCTTCGGAGGGGTAGGGGACGCCGTCCGCAGTATATGAACAGGTCAAGCCCGCGGCGGTAAATTTGTCGCCGTCACGACCGCTGTGTGTTCCGCAGTAGCGCAATGCTTCCCGATATCCGCCGTCAAAAAACGATAGGGAAAAGCGTTCGCTTTCTTCGATGATGCCGTAAGTAAAGCGTTGCGGACGGATCAAACAGACGGCGAAGGGAAGGTTCCAAAGAACCCCGCAACCGCCCCATGAGGCGGTCATGGTGTTCGTGCGTGTACCGTCGGACGCGGAGATAAGCATTTGGTCTTTTCCGATACGGTCAAAAATCGGATCAAAATTTTGCGCGGACGTGTGTAAAAAATTGTTCATGGTGAGTTCCTTTCTTGATTTTTGAGGGTTACCCTAATCATATGCCAAAGCTTCTGAAAAGATGAGTTGCCGGCAGTGCCGTTATGAATTGATACAGCGCTCCGCAAGGGCAAATCATTGAAAAAAGGGGCGATCGCCCCTTTTTTCTTATTTCCCGAGTTCTTCCTCGTAAATGGTATCCTCGGAGAGTGTTTGGATGACTGCGGCGCTGAAATACTCCAACGGATCGACCTGCAACCCCTTGACGGTCATTTCCATGTGCAGATGGGGTTCCTCGGCAATTTCATGGAGCGCGGTGTCGCCCACATAGCCCAAAAGTTGACCTTGCTGTACCTCGGCACCCACCGTAATGTCGGCGGCAAGCTCGGCAGCGAGATTCTTGTAGACCGAGACACAGTCTCCCGCGTGTGTGAGAGCCACACACCAGCCCATCATGGGATCCTCCCAAATCTGAGCAACGGTTCCCGCAGCAATGGCGCAAACACTTGCGTTCTCGGCGGTGGCAATATCAATGCCGTGGTGGACACGCCATTCCTTTAAGGTCTGCGAAAAGACCTGTACGTCAACGCTGTGCTCCTTGATTAACTTGCCGGAAACGGGGAGTGCGAGCTCGGGGATCACACCGTCATTGACGGTGGGTTGGGAGTCCTCACCGTCGTTGGTGTCGGGGGTGGTGTCGTTGGGCGTTTGGATCGCGTCGGTTACCACATTGTCGGTGGGATCTTCAACGGTTTGGTTCTTTTTGGCACGGTTGGTTGCCGCGGTGACTGCCAGGACAACTGCCAGCGCCAGCAGAATGACGACTGCCGACAGGTAGATGGCGCGGTTGACGCGTACCTGCTTCATCTTTCTGAAGAATTGGGATTCTTTCCATTTTTTCCACATAGTTCATGCTCCTTTGATTTTTCTGATATTGCGGCGGCAAGCGTCGTGGAAACGATTGCGCGTCTTGCTGTTTCTATTTTTGCCTGTTGCGGCTTCTTTATACAGCAAAAGCAAAAAAATCTTGAAAAAATTCCAATCTTGTGAATTTACACATAAAATTCACGCAGATTTCAAAACTGCTTTTGATATTTTTGTCGTTATTCATAACCTATTCATATTTATATGTTAAAATAAACTCTGTATTGTGACCGGGCGACTTTTTGTCGTGCCGTGCGGAATTTACAGACGGAAAGGAAGTTCTGTTTCTATGATAAAGATTGAACATCTTGTGAAAAATTACGGCTCAAACTGTGCCGTAGACGACATCAGCTTTGAGGTGGAGAGCGGCGAGATCGTCGGCTTTCTCGGTCCCAACGGCGCGGGAAAGAGTACAACAATGAATATCCTAACGGGATATTTGTCCTCAACCTCGGGCAAGGCATCGGTTGCGGGGATCGATATCCTGCGGGACCCGATCGGCGCGAAAAAGCAGATCGGATATTTGCCCGAGCAACCCCCGTTGTATCTTGATATGACGGTGGAGGAGTATCTCAGCTTTAACTTTAACCTCAAGCGTTGCAGGCTTGACCGCGCACAGCACATCGAGGAGGTTTGCGAAACAGTCAAGATCAAGGATGTGTATCACAAGGTGATCCGCACGCTCTCCAAGGGCTACCGCCAAAGAGTGGGCATTGCGCAAGCGCTGATCGGCAAGCCCAAGGTTATTATTTTCGATGAGCCGACTGTCGGCTTGGATCCGAAGCAGATCATCGAGATCCGCAATCTGATCCGCAGTCTCGGAAAGGATCACACCGTAATCCTTTCCACCCATATTTTACAGGAGGTCCAAGCGGTTTGCGACCGTATCATCATTATCAACAAGGGTAAGATCGTTGCAAACGAAAGGACCGAGAACATCTCCAACATGGTGGAAAACAACCGCCGCTTCAATGTGAAGATTGCAGGACCGCAAAAGGATATTCTTGCTATGCTCAAAGGAATGTCCGGTATTGCATATGCCGAGGCATTGGCGGAGCGCGACGGCGATGCCTACACCTATATGATCGAAAGCGAGTACGGTGTGGATATTCGCAAAAAGCTGTTCTATCAGCTTGCCGAACGCAACTGGCCTCTCGTTGGTATGGAGGCGCTTGGTATGAACCTTGAGGACATCTTTATCACGGTTGTGGACAAGTCCGAGGAATACAAAGCCGTTGGAACCAATGTGCGTAACCGTATCAAGCGCCGTCCGCGCGGGCAGGAAAAGAGCGCGCTGGAGCGTGAGGTGGGTGCCTCGCTTTACGAGGATGCACAGAGACAGAGAAGTGAGTCCTCGCTTTCCGCCGCGTCGGAAGACGATGACGAGTAATTTACCGTAAGAAAGGAATTGAAACTGCTATGTTTGCCATCTATCGTAAGGAGATGCGCTCCTATTTTATCAACCCCATCGGATATGTTTATCTCGGCGTGTTTCTGGTGTTCTCGGCACTGCTGTGTTGCTACACTACGCTGATTTCGGGAAGCTATGATACTTCCTCTTACTTCACTTTCCTTATCATGACTTTCATCATTCTTATCCCGATCTTGACGATGCGTCTGTTTGCGGAAGAAAGAAAGCTGCGCACCGAGCAGTTGCTTCTGACGGCTCCCGTGACCATCACGGGGATGGTGCTGGGCAAGTATTTTGCCGCTCTGACTGTATTTGTCAGTGGTGTGCTGATCTCCTGCATCAACTTTATTCCGCTTTACATCATCGGTAACGCCGAAAGAGCGGGGACCGAGTCAAATCTGAAGCACATCGGCCCCATTACGGGCGAGATCGTGGGCAGTGTGATCGCCGTGATCCTTTTGGGTGCGGCGCTGATCGCGGTGGGAACGCTGATCTCGGCGCTTACCGAGAACCAACTCTCTGCCGCAGTCATCACCATCGGTGTCATTGCTGCCATGGTGCTCCTCAACGTCTTTAATATGCTGACCGACAGTGACGGACAGTACTTGATCGGTGTCTATGCCGTTCGTGCGGTCATTGACTGGGTATCGGTGCTCAGCCGTTTCTCGGCATTCAGCAACGGAATTTTTGATTATGCTGCGCTTCTGTATTACGTGTCGCTGGCATTTGTGTTCCTCTTCCTTACCGTCCGCGTGTACGAAAAGCGCCGTTGGGGTTGATCTTCGGGAGGAACGAATTTTATGAAAAAGCATTTTATCCGAAACCGTAAGGTGCGTTACGGCGGCATTACCGTGATCTTAGCGATTTTGGTCGTCACGGTCACTGTGCTGTCCAACGCAGTCTTTGGCACATTGGCGGAACGCTATGGGTGGTACACCTCCATGACGGGCACGTACAGCTATGATGTGACCGAGGACTGCTATACGCTCCTTGGCGATATGTTTGCCTCGCTCAGTGCCGAGGGGCATACACCGAAAGCTGAGATCATCTTTTGCGATACGGAGGAAAATTTGACTGCGGAGAGCACACAGCTCTATCTCTACGAGACAGCGACCTCCCTTGCGGAACGCTATCCCGAAAACATTACCGTGCAATGCTATGACATTTGGACCAACCCCAACACGGTGCGCAATTATACTACCACGCTCAATCCCTTGACGGGCGAGACTGTGGAGACCACCATCAAATCAACCAGTGTCATCATTATTGCCGAGAATTATCACCGCGTTTACAGCTTGGAAGAGTTCTACGTCTTTGAGGACGGCAATACCGAAAATCTGTGGGCGTACAACGGCGAAAAGAAGCTTGCCGCAGGCATTATGCACGCGGTGGATCCCGAGGAGCATGTTGTTTGCCTTACCAACAACCACGGTGAGATTTTTTATGATTATGAGCTCCTCTATCTTCTTGACGATGCGGGCTATACCGTTTCGTATATCGACCTGTACCGACAGGAGATTCCCGAAAACTGCGATCTGATTATCAGCTACAACCCTAACACCGACCTTGTTGAGGATGAGCTCTCGGATGTTTCCGAGGTAGAGATCTTGGACGCATTTTTGTCCAAAGAGGGCAACAGCTTTTGGGTGTTCCTCGAAAACGGTACGCCGGAGCTGCCCAATTTTGAAAAATACCTTGAGGGCTGGGGTGTGGATTTTGAATATCACACCTCGGGTGAGCGTTCCTACCGTTACATGGTGCAGGATTCCTCGCAATCGCTGACCTCCGATGGTTATACCATTTACGGGGAGGCGGTCAACGACGGGCATTCCGCAGAGCTGATGAGAGAGCTTGGCGGCAAGGTCGTGTTCAAGAATGCCACCGCAATGACCTCCGCACAAGGCTTTGTCAACAATGGCGACGGCAGCTTTACCAAGGATAGCCGTACCATGTACAGCCTGTATGAGGGCAGCGCCAACGCTGTCAGCTGGGCAAACGGCTCTCCCGTAGATACCGCGAATAATGCGATCCTCATGAGCTTGACCGAGCAAAGGAACGCTTCCGGTTCCTCTTATGTCGGTGTGATTGCTTCGGTTGATTTTTCTGCCGAGGACTTTTTACAGTCTGCCGTTTACGGGAATACCGATGTCCTGTTGCGCTCTTTCCGTAACGTAGGCAAGACCTATACCCCCGAGGGACTGACCATCAAACCCTTTGCATCTCAAGATATCAGTACCATCACCACACGGCAAATGCTGTTTTGGACCATCGGGCTTTCTGTCGCCCCCGCGCTGATCGTGAGCGCGGTCGCAGTCGTGATCTTGGTCAGACGCCGCCGCGCGTAAAGCGAGAAAGGAGTAACTGAAATGAAAACGAACAACGGTTTCAACCGTAAAATTCGGTACGGTTCCGCCTCTCTCGGGATTGTCGCCGCGGTCATCGGCGTTGTGATTTTGATCAACGCCGTGGCAAGCTTGCTTTGCTCGAACAATCTTTGGTTTACCGACCTTACCACCGAGCCCATGTACGGGCTTACCGAACAGGGGAATGCCTTGCTCGGTTCGACCATTGACTCGGCAAATGCCACCCGTCCCGAGGACAAACCCGTAAAAGTAGACATTATCTTTTGCGCGGATCCCGATATGCTGTACGGCAACGAGATGATGCGATATATTTACTATACCGCATTGCAAATGGAAAAGGCGTATTCCGATACCATCCATGTCCAAACCGTTGACGTGTGGGACAATCCCTCGGCGGTCGACGCATACCGTACCAACTCCTACTCTTCCATTTATCAAACCAATGTCATTGTCGCCAGCGGTACCGAGTTCCGCGTGTATAACTACAAGGCATTTTATACGTACAGCTCGGATACCGACACCGAGCCGTGGGCATACAACGCAGAAAAGACCTTTATCAAAGGGATCATTGCCGTGACGCGTGCCGAGGCGCCGATCTGCGCCATTACGGTCGGTCACGGAGAGCCCTTTCATTACAACGAAACCACCCAAACGTGGGAGACCGAGTACACCGAGCTTCTTAAGGTCATTGAGGGCGCCGGTTATGATATTGATTATGTGAATTTGACAGAGCGGGATCTGCCCGAAAACTGCCGATTGGTTGTCACCTTTGATCCGCAGACCGATTTCGTTTCCGGATTTCTCAGCGGCGGTGTTTCCGAGCTTTCCAAGCTGGAAAAGCATTTGAATAATGCCTACTCCTATATGGTTTTTGTCGACGCGGACACCCCCAAGCTTACCAACCTTGAGGAGTTCCTTGAGGAATGGGGAATTGCGTTTGAGCGCTATGACAAGAGCGCAACCTATGAGGTCATTGACGTTGACAGCTCGTTGAACATCGACGGTACGACCATCATCGGTCAGTACGCACAGGATGGACTGGGCGGTAGCTTGACAACTGAAATGCGAAAAACAGGCACTCCCAAGGTCGTGTTTGGCAATGCACTGTCCATTACCTACTCTCCCACCTATGAGCAACAATATAAGCTCGCCGATGAGGAGGCAGGTACGGGAGCTTACACCTACGGTTATTATTACAACAATAACTGGTCGCGCGATATTTTCGATGTGTTTACCGCAAGCAACACCGCTGTGGCTTATGCAAAGGAGAACGGTGTACGCGTGACCGAGGAGGACGGCGATCTTTGGAAAGATACGTCGGGAAATTACAAGCTGATGACCATTACACGTCAGACGCGTACCGTCAGCGAGGGTAAGGGTTATACCAATGTGTATGACAATACCTATGTTTGTGCCGTCGGTTCCACCGATTTTGCAAGCAACAAGGCGTTGTCCTCCAATGCTTACGGGAATACCGACATCCTTCTTTCCGCGTTGCGTACCATCGGACGTGAAATCGTTCCCGTGGGCTTTGAGCCGATCTCTCTTTACGATGACGAGATGAGCACCGATTATTATACCGAGGGCGGAAATATCGTTACCACGGTGGTGCTGGTCGCGCTCCCCACACTGATCCTGGCGGGCGTGGGTATGGTCATCTTGATCAAGAGACGGGTACGCAGATAACATATTCCGTAAGAAAGGGAATTACAGGCAGAACACATGAGAATTGAACAAACTGTTGTAAATGTCATATTCGACGCCGCAAAGGGGACGGTTTCGGTCTCCAGCCGCGAGGCGGTGAGCGGTCAGCCGTTCGGTGCCTTGCCGCAACCTTCGCGGGCGGGCTATGCATTCCTCGGTTGGTATCATAACGGGACGCTTGTTACGGCGGACACCGTGCTTGACTCCGAGGAGGATATCCGTTTGGTGGCACAATGGGAAAAGCGCAAGGGCGGCAAAAAGGCGTCCATCCTCAAACGGCAAAAAATTGCCGTGGCAGTGCTTGCCGCACTGACCGTTGTGCTCATCGCAGCGCTTTTGGTGGTCAACCATGTGGTAACGATCTATTCGTTCCATGATGTGTACTACAAGGACGGTGTCGAGTATTCCGACAAATACTATATCAAAAAGAAAGACGGTTCTTACGCGCTTTTCGATAAGGACGGCAATCTGATGGAAAAGAACGAGGACGGCTATTATATTGCCGCCGGCAGCGGAAACCAGTACAGCATTGACGCCGAAACGGGAGAGAAGTCGCTTTATGCCGTGGTCGATTACGACTCGGCGGGCGGGGAAACACTCGGCTTTAACGACCGTATCATGATTTTTCCGCAGATCACGCAAAAAAACACCTATTCGATTGAGGTTACCAATGAATACGGGACCTACAAATTTTACCGTGATGCCAACGGAGACGTGCACATTGAGGGCACGGAAGACTCTTTGGTTGCTTACGACCAAACCCTGTTTGCAAGCCTTTGCGTCAGTTGCGGGTACACGCTGACCATGCAAAAGCTGGATCTGACCTCCGCTGAGTCGGTTGCACCGCGCTTGCCCGACGGCAGTGTGGACTATGCGGCATACGGTCTCGGTCCGGACGATTCTCCCGCTGTTTACACCGTGACCAAGGCAATCTATGCCGAGGACGGTACCTGCACCGCTGACGAGAACACCAAGTACACGGTCAAGGTCGGTGATGCCATCCTTTCGGGGGCCGGTTATTATGTGCAATTGGACGGACGTGACGCGGTTTATATCGTCAGCTCCTCCATCGCCGACACGGTGCTTCAGCCTGTCGAGGCGCTTGTCACCCCCGCCATTGTCTACCCCATGTCGATGTCGACCTACGCCATGGTGCAAAACTTCCTTTTGGGTGAGCTTGATTTTGGAGCGTTGCTGGATCAGAATAAGGATGAGATCGACACCGATGATATCAATCTTACTCCCATTGTATCCTTTACCTATTTGGATCTTGAAAACCGCACCAATACCATTCACACCTCCAGTCCCTATATCAGCGGCGACGAGTTGAATTTGATGGGCGGCGCCTATGCACTGAACGACGATAATGTCTCTACGGTGTTGAGCCTTTTCTACGAGATGGAATTTGTTGCCTGCAAAAAGCTTGGCTTTGACAGGGCAGATTTGAAGGAATATGGACTGGACGGCAATATTTACTACCTGTCCTTTGGTTCTCCCGTGCTGGATGAAAACAACTATCTCTCGGGATATGTCGAAAATTCAATTTTGATCAATCCCAATAAGACCGAGAACGGGACCTACTATGTGGCTTCCACGCTGTACGATATGATCGTTGAGGTGGATCAGTATTATCTGTCCTTCCTTGAGTGGGAGGAGAGCGATTGGTATGATCAGTATTTCTTCCAAAACAACATCTCCTATGTTTCGGATCTGAAGCTGCAGATCCGCGACAGCGAGACGGGCGAGCTCAAGACCTTTACCTTTACGATGGATAACTCGGCTTCCTATATGTACTATGAGTACGAGGAAGGCAAGATGAAGTTGGTCGATTTGAGTACCGGCAGCATCAGCCGCAGTGAAAGCGGCGAGGTGACCTACACCGATAAAAACGGTGTGAAGTATATTGCCAAGGCACTGGATTTCAGTGGCGGCGGGTATTATATTAAGATCGAACACGCGTCAAAGGGCACGGTGACTTACGAGCCTTACTACAAGTATTTGATCACCATCGACCGTGACGGTAACAAAAATCTGCAAGTAGTTCGCAAGGGTGAGGATGGCAAGGAAAGCAAGACCAATTATCCGCTCACCGAAAACAGCGCTACCGTGCGGAGCTATAAGTTGATCTACCGTGATGCAAACGGCACGGAGTTTGACGTGATCGGTACCTACACTGTAAACGGCGAAAGCTATAACGATTATTACCGCTTCAATTACTGGCAAGAGGTTTCGGGTAAGGATGACAATGGGAACAGCACTTATGTTTGGGAGCGTGTGACGCCCTCCAATACTGCCAGTTATTTGCTCCTGCGCGATGTCGACGGCAAGCTTTATCAAGTCAGTGTGGGTTCAAGCAATATGGTCGTATCCTGTGTGGAATACGGCGGTGTGTTGGATTATACCATTGTTCACACTTACACCACCGATAAGGGAACCGAGAAAACCGAGACCATTACAGCCACCGACAACTTCCGCAAGCTGTACAGTGATCTTTTGTGGTTCTCAATCGAGGGAGATGTGGACGAGGAAGAGTTTAAAAAGAACATTGGACTTTTGACAGGAACCGAAATGACCATGGACGAATATATTGCCCTTGGTGACGATGTTTGTCAAGCGATCTTTACCTACCATGTTTCGGATATGGCGGTGTTGATGAATTTGATCACCGGTGTCGAGAATGCCAATGACAAGGCGCTTGAACAGAAATACTGGACCGAGAACAACGAAAAGGATGTTGTGGTTCGTTTCTACCGTTATTCCGAGCGCAAGACCATGATCACCATTGAGGTGATTGAGGAATACGACGAAAACGGAAATCCCGTTTCCGATCCCACCAAGGCGGCAGGACGCTTCTATGTCCTTTCCACCTACCTCGATCAACTTCTTGGCGATGCCGAAAGACTCCTCGCAAAAGAACGCGTGGAGCAAGACTGATAAAACAAAAACGACCTCCCGCTTGTGTGGGAGGTCGTAATTTAATTGCCCCAACCATATAATAATTTGTTTTTGGAATGTTGGGAAAAAAGTTGGTATCATATTATTAAAATATTTGTGAGGTGTTGGTAATGGCGACAAACAAAATACAAACAGGTATCAGATTTGAACCCGAGTTGCTTTATAAGATCGCATATGTTGCAAAGCAAAATAAAAGATCTCTGAATGCGCAACTTGAATATTTGGCGTTGATGTGCGTTAAAGAGTACGAAAAAGAAAACGGCGAGATCACAATTGAGGAAAATATTTTATACAGCAAATAAAAGGCAAAACAATGGAAAACGGAACCGTGAAATATTACGGCTCCGTTTTTTGATGACTATAAAAAAATTTAAAAAAGTTTTTGAAAGGAGTTTGAGGGGAACTTTTGCAAAAGTTCCCCTCAAGAATATAATTTAGTTAAAATATCCTTCTCTGTAAAGCAACTCTGCAATGAGGACTGCGCCGCCGGCGGCACCGCGGAGGGTGTTGTGAGAGAGACCGACGAACTTATAGTCAAACAGGGTATCTTCGCGCAGACGTCCTACGGTCACGCCCATGCCACCGTAGATATCACGGTCGAGCTTTGCTTGGGGACGGTTGTCCTCCTCAAAGTAGGTGATGAACTGTTCGGGTGCATGAGGAAGCTTGAGCTCTTGCGGCTTACCGGAAAAGTTCTTCCAAGCCTCGAGAATTTCTTCCTTGGTGGGTTTGTTTTCAAAGCGGACGAACACAGCCGCGGTGTGACCGTCGGTCACGGGGACGCGGATGCACTGGGTGGTGATGAGGGGCGCGTCTGCCTTGACGATCTCACCGTTTTCCACCTTACCCCAAACGCGCAGGGGTTCCTGCTCGCTCTTTTCTTCTTCGCCGCCGATGTAGGGAATGACGTTATCGATCATTTCGGGCCATTCGCGGAAGGTCTTTCCCGCACCCGAGATCGCTTGATATGTGGTCGCTACGACTTCCTTAATGCCAAACTTCAACAGGGGCGTCAAAGCGGGAACATAGGATTGGATAGAGCAGTTGGGCTTAACGGCGATAAAGCCACGCTTGGTGCCGAGTCTCTTTCTCTGCGCCGCGATCACTTCCAAATGCGCGTCATTGATTTCGGGAATGACCATGGGGACATCGGGCGTCCAACGGTGTGCCGAGTTGTTGGAGACCACGGGGATTTCTGCCTTGGCATAGGCTTCCTCCAGAGCGCGGATCTCGTCCTTTTTCATGTCTACGGCGCAGAAAACAAAGGCGCAGTTTTTGCCAACTTCTTCAATGTTTGCCGCGTCGAGCACAGTCATGCTTTTGTATTTCTCGGGCATGGGGGTGGTCATCTTCCAACGCGCGCCAACCGCTTCCTCGTAGGTTTTGCCTGCGGAGCGAGCCGAAGCCGCCAAAGTGGTGACCTCAAAATAAGGGTGGTTTTCGAGCAAAGTCAAAAAACGCTGACCAACCATACCTGTGGCGCCGATGACGCCGACTTTCATCTTGTTCATAACTGGGAGTTCCTTTCTTTCTTCGGTCCACATTGGCGAGGATCGAAATTAAATTAGTTTATTATAGCATATTTCTTTGAATTTTTCAATACCTTCTTGACATTTTTTTCGATTGATAGTATAATAAAACACGAATTTATCGAAATTGTGAGGCAACTATGAAATTGGAATTGGTGGCAACCTGTTTGTTTGGACTTGAAAAACTGCTTGGGGAGGAGATTGACGCACTGGGGCTCCGGCGGCTGGAGACCATGGATGGGCGTGTGAGCTTTGAAGGCGAGGAAAAAGACATCGCGCGCGTCAATTTGCACCTGCGTTGTGCCGAGCATGTGTTTGTTTGCCTTGGGCGTTTTCCCGCATACAGCTTTACCGAGCTGTTTGACGGTGTCAAGGCGCTCCCGTGGGAGGATTGGATCGGTAGGCTCGACGCTTTCCCCGTCAAGGGGCATTCGATCAAGAGCAAGCTGTTTTCGGTTCCCGACTGTCAAAGCATCATCAAAAAGGCGATCGTCGAGCGGTTGTCGTCGCATTACGGCGTGCGTTGGTTTGCCGAGGAGGGTGTGAAATATCAAGTGGAGTTCTTCCTGTTTAAGGATACCGTATCGTTGATGATCGACACCAGCGGGGTTCCGCTCCACAAGCGCGGCTACCGTCCCGCGGCGGGACCGGCGCCCTTGCGTGAGACCTTGGCGGCGGCATTGGCATTGACAGCACGCCCGCGCGAGGAGGTTCTGTTTTGGGATCCCATGTGCGGCTCGGGTACCATTGCCATCGAGGCTGCGCTCATCCTTGCCAACAAAGCACCGGGGCTCGGCAGAAACTTTGCCGCGGAGGCATTCCCGCAGATTCCCACGCGGCTTTGGACAGAGGCACGCGAGGCAGCACAAAGTATGATCCGCACCGACAGCACATACGAAGTATATGCGTCCGACATCGATGAGGATATTTTAGACGTGACATATGAGAATGCTTTGCGCGCGGGTGTGGAGGATCACATGAACATTTTTGCGGCGGATGTCCGAGAGATCAAAAAGCTTGACCGCCGCGGCACGGTCGTTTGCAATCCGCCCTACGGTGAGCGTTTGATGACACCGCAAGAAGCGGAGCAGCTCTACCGCGACATGGGGCGTGCGTTTGCCGATTTGGCACCGTGGCAGATCTATATTATTACGTCGCACCCGCAGTTTGAGCGTTTTTACGGCAGACGCGCCGATAAAATTCGTAAGCTTTATAACGGAATGATCCCGTGCAATCTTTATCAATATTTTAAGCCGTCCAATAAAAAATAAACAACAAAGCTGTTTTAGACTCAAATCGAGGATAAAACAGCTTTGTTATTTTGGGAGCTTTAGTATCCTTCCTTTTTTCCAAACAGCCGCCGCAAGGCTTTGCGGATCAAGTCAGCCGGAAAGACCGCCAAGGACATCAGCATCGTAAAAAGCAACTCGTTCAGCGTCAGCGGTGCCGTGCGCAAAACACTGCCGCCGAGATACACAAAGCCGATCTGTATGACTAAAATTGCACTCATGATGAGCAGAAACACGGGGTTTTTGCGCAGTCCCGCAGTCAGCTTGAGGCGGTCGGTACGCGCGTTGAAGCAGTTGAACACCGAGGAAAAGATAAACAGCGCAAAGAACGCGGTCAGATGGTAGATGCGGTCGGATGCGGGCCGGAATATCGCCGAGATCGTGGGAGCTTTCAGAAAGAACAGGTATAAAGCCACGGTAAAGCCGCCAAGACATAGAATTTCATTGATCATGTAGCGGTTGAGGATCGGTTCATCGCGTCGCTTCGGTTTTTCCCGCATACAGTCGGGCAGAGGTGCTTCTCCCGCAAAGGCGAGCCCGCCCAATGTGTCCATGATGATGTTGATCCAAAGCATTTGTACCACGGTTACGGGGGAGTCGATACCTAGGAAGGGGCAGATCATCGTGACCCCTACCGCGCAAAAGTTCATGGTGAGCTGTAATGTGATAAATTTGCGGATGCTCTTAAAAATGTTACGCCCGTAAAGCACGGCGCGGACGATGGAGGCAAGGTTATTGTCAAGGATGATGATGTCGCCCGCCTCCTTTGCCACCTGTGTGCCGCCTCCCATGGCAAAGCCGATGTCGGCACGTCGGAGCGCGGGTGCGTCGTTGATGCCGTCTCCCGTCATACCCGTGACCATGCCCGCCTCTTGCGACAGTCGTACCAAACGGCTCTTGTCGGTGGGGAGCGCCCGTGCGATCACTGCCAAGCGCGGGAGCAGAGCTTTGACTTGTTCGTCCGAGAGCTTTGCCAATTCTTCGCCTGTCAGTACAAGGTCATTTTGCGGGTTAACGATCCCGCAACGTTGTGCCAACGTGCGTGCGGTCTCGCGGTTGTCACCCGTCATCATCACAACTCGAATACCCGCGTCCTGCAATTGCGCTACCGATCTTGCCGCCTCGGCACGCAAGGGATCCGAGATACAGACCGCACCGATCAAGGTCAGCGTTCCGCGGAGCCCCGACGCATGTGTCGAAGCGGGAATATTCTCTTGAGAGATCGCCAATACAAGGACACGTTCCCCCTTTGCGGCGGTCGCTCGGATTTGTTTTTCGATTCGGGTGCGAGAGAAATAGCCGACGCTCCCATCCCTTTGCAGGGTGTTTTGGACAAGCGGAAACAGTCGTTCGGGGGCACCGAGGATCAAGGTCATGTTGCGCTTTCCCGCAAGGCTGACCGCGGAATACTTACGTGCGCTGTCAAACGGCAGACGCGATGTCACACGGTAACCGTTCGGCTCGGGAAGTGAAAGCACACTTTCCAGCAATGCGCGCTCGGTCGCACTGCCGCCAAGGGCACGCGCTTTTCCGTCAGCGTCGTTTCCGACGGTGGCATCGCTCCCCATGCGAAATCCAAGCGAGAGCAGTTCTGCAAGGACTCCGCCTTGTCGCAACACGGTGGGAAAGGGTAAGAAATTACCGTCGCCGCCGAGAAAGGATGAGACTTTCATTTTTCCCTCGGTCAGTGTTCCGGTCTTGTCGGTAAACAGGATATTCATACTTCCCGCCGCCTCAATCCCCACAGGCTTGCGTACCAGTACTTGGTCGCGTACCATTTTGCGGATGTTGGAGGAGAGCACCACGGCGATCATCATCGGTAATCCTTCCGGGACGGCGACAACAATGACGGTCAACCCCAGTGTAAAGGCATGAAAGAACTGTGAAAAGAGATACGGTGCGTCGGTCAGCTTTATTTTTATCAGATCCCATTGCATGCCGCTGTCCAACACAAAGGAATTGAACAGGTATGCCAGTGCCACCAAAACGGCGGCGATATAACCCAAGCGGCTGATCTGCTTTGCCAGCTTTGCAAGGCGAAGCTTGAGCGGGCTGTCGCGCTGTTCCAGCTGGATCTCATGGGAAATCTGTCCGAGAAATGACGCATCTCCCACGGCGCGCACTTCCATTTCGCCGCCGCCCGCGGTCACGGTACAGCCGCGGAAAAGCGCCGAAGGTGCGTCGGGCTTGAGGGCTTCGTTGTCCGAAACGGTTTTGTTGACCTCGCGGCTCTCTCCCGTCATCGCCGATTGATCGCTTCGCAGCTCTCCCGCGCGGAGCAATCCGTCGGCGGGGATCATTTCGCCTGCACCCAACAGGACAATGTCGCCCACAACGACCTCGGAAATGGGAATTTCACAAACTGTCCCGTTCCTCCGCACGCGACAAGCTTCGGTATTGCTGACCTCCGAAAGCTTGGCAAAGGCACGTGCCGAGCCATACTCCGAGAGGGTGGAGATCAACGTGGCGAGAAAGACTGCTACCCCAATGCCCGCACTTTCCACCCAATTTTCGCTTCCGTTGCGGAACATCAATAACAGATTGACGGCGAGCGCGGCGAGTAGGATGCGAATAATGGGATCGTTGAGATTGGCGAGAAAGCGGCGAAAAAAGCCTCTGGTCTTTTGCTGTGTCATGGTGTTTTCGCCGTGCTCCCGCCGTGACACGGCGACTTGTTCATCATTCAGCCCCGTGCGCGGTGTGCGTGTCGGTTTACGGTATCCGTTCATTTTTTTGCCTCCGTATCCATACAGTATGTCTTTTCTACTATATGAGCGCGGAGGCGGGAATATGAGTTATGGACGGTCGTTCGTCTTTTTTCGGTACTCGGTGGGGGTGAGTCCGTATTTTTGCTTAAATCGTCTGGCAAAATTTGCATAATCGCAAAATCCGGCGCGGGTATGAATTTCACTGACCGGCAGAGTGGTGAATGCCAGCAGATTTTTTGCATGGGAAAAGCGAACGCCGTCAAGGTAGGCTTTAAAATTGATGCCGGTTTGGCGCAAAAACAGATCGGAAAAATAAGCTTTGGAAAACCCGAAGTGCGCGGCGGTGCTCTCCAAGGTGATCTCCCCGCGAAAATTTTCCAACATATAAAGAATCGTGTTTTGTACCAAAGGGAGAGCTTCGTCATTGTAAGTGTTGTGACAGGCGGTCAGCTTATGCAGGATGCAATGTAACAGGAGCATGGCGTAGGCGGTGTCATTTTTATGTACCGAAAACAGCTCCAAAAGCAACGGCGGCAGGACCTCGGCTTTGATATCTTCAAGATAAAACGCGGGGGAATAGGAGGGGGAGAGAAGCGGAAATGTAAAAAAAACGCCGTCATGCTCGCTTTGAAACATGACCGTGATGACCTCGGAGTTTTGAGAACAGATGCTATGTACATTCGCGGGGGAGAGCAAAAAGAGTGAGTTGGGGCGTATCGGATAGGAGACACCGTCGATCTCGTGTGTTCCGTCGCCGCTGAGGAAATATTCGATCTCAAAAAAATCGTGTCCGTGGGCGGCAACCGTTCCGCGGATGTGCTTTCTCGTTACACTGATAAAATCGTTGGGAATAAATTTGCTTTTGTCGTAAATGTGCATCTTTCAGCCTCCCTTTTTTTACTATTTTATCACAAGACCGAAAAAAACGCAATATATTTCCGAAAAAAATCTATATAAAATTTTTTTGCGATATGCTATAATAAAGGGCAAGGGAGCCGCTTTCATACGGTGCCTTGAACGGCGTTTTCAAAAGTCTTTTTGCTTTTTCGGGCTTCAAGACCGAAACGAACGCAATCTTATGACAAGGAGTGTCAAATATGCAAACTGCAAGTATGTATCGCAAAGTCAAATCCTATTTGATGTTTTTGGAAAAGAAAGCACGCAAGCCGCTGGGCGCGATCGAAGAGATCGGAATTTTGCCTTGCGACTATAAGACCTCTAATGAACTGCCGCCGGCGTCGGCATTTGTTCCTTACGAAAAGGAGAGCCTTTGGGGAAACGGTATCGACACCCACGCGTGGTTTCGCCTTCAAACTCCCGCGCACAACGATCTTGGAGAGAAAAAACTGATCCTAAAGATCTACACCGATCGCAACGGATGGGATCCCGCCAATCCGCAGTTCCTCGCGTATGTGGACGGGGAGATGCGCCAAGGCTTGGACACCAATCACAAGGAACTGTTCTTGGATGCCGAGAGAGCGCATGAGATCTATCTGTATGCCAACACGGGTGCCCGCGTGGAGCAAGCGCGTTTTTACGCCGAGTTGTTTGCGTTTGATGCCCGTGTCGAAAAGCTGTGGTACGACATCAAGGTGCCGTTTGACAGCCTTTCCTACTTAGAGGAGTACAGCAACGAGTATCAAAACATTTTAGCCCATCTTGACCGCGCGCTTGATCGGTTGGAGATGCTCGAATACGAGGTCGAAACCGATGCCTTTTTCCGTTCGATCGAGGATGCGGGTAGGTACATGGATGAAGTCTTTTACGGCGAGTTTTGCGGTCAGCGCGAGGACGCGCCCAAAACGGTTTGTATCGGACACACCCACATCGATTGCGCTTGGCTTTGGACGCTGAAGCAAACGCGTGAAAAGGTACAGCGCTCTTTTTCCACGGTGGTCGATCTGATGGAACGCTATCCCGAATACCGTTTTATGTCCTCGCAAGCGCTCTTGTATAAATACCTCAAGGAGGAGGCACCTGCACTTTACGAAAAGGTGAAGGAACTGATCCGCATAGGCAAATGGGAATGCGAGGGAGCAATGTGGGTGGAAGCAGATTGCAACCTTTCCTCGGGGGAAAGCCTTGTTCGCCAAGTGTTGTACGGCAAGCGCTTTTTCAAACAGGAGTTTGGTGTAGAGAACCGTGTGCTGTGGCTTCCCGACGTGTTTGGCTACTCGGCGGCGCTCCCGCAAATTTTGCGCAAGAGCGGCGTGGATTGGTTCGTTACCTCCAAGATCAGCTGGAACGACTGCAACCAAATGCCGTACGATACCTTTGATTGGCAAGGCATTGACGGCACACGTATTCACAGCTATTTTTTGACGGCACAGAACAAGGAGCGCGGTAAAGAGCCCCAAAGGGGAACGACCTACGTTGGACTTACTACGCCCGCCATGGTCGCGGGGACCTTTGACCGCTATCAACAAAAGTCGCTCAACAACGAGGCGCTTTTGACCTTTGGATTTGGTGACGGCGGGGGCGGGCCGACCGCGGAGCATTTGGAAATGGCGCGCCGCCTTTCCCACGGTATCCCGGGCACGCCAAAAACCGAAATCGATTTTGCGGGAAATTTCCTTTCCCGGCTGGAAAAGAAGTTCGAAAACGATTCCCATCTCCCGGTTTGGCGCGGCGAGCTCTACCTCGAATATCACCGTGGTACCTATACGTCGATCAGTAAAAATAAAAAGAACAATCGCCGCAGTGAGTTTTTGTATCAGGATGCCGAGTGGCTTTCGACGGTGGCAAAGCTACTTTGCGGAAGTCCGTTCCCAAAAGTCGAGCTACACCGCGGCTGGGAGATGTTGCTTACCAACCAGTTTCACGACATTATTCCGGGATCGTCCATCGGTGCTGTCTATGATCAGTGCGACATTGACTACGGCGTGATCCGCGAGATCGGCGAGCGCGCATGGAACGATGCAAAAAAGACGATCGCAAGCGGAATTTCCAAGGAGCGCGGCTACGTGGTGTTCAATCCGAATGCGACAGAGGGGAACGGTGTGGTTGAGATAGACGGTGTTTTTGCCTATGTGGAGGGCATTCCCGCCAAGGGCTATGCCTGCGTCAAGACACCCAAAACCAATCATTCGATCATCGTGGGTGAAAAAACGTTGGAGAACAAGTTCTATCGCTTGACGTTTGATGACGATATGCTCCTTTCCTCAATCTATGACAAGCGTGCCGACAGGGAGGTCCTGCAAGCGGGCAAGCGTGGCAACGAGCTGCGTGTATACGCCGATTATCCCGACATTTACGGCGCATGGGAATGGACTGAGTTTTCGCTGGAAAGCGGATACCGTGTGTTGACCGACGTGCAAAGCTGTACACCTGTACAGGATGGCGTGCGTGCGGGCTTCCGTATTGCGCGCCGCCACGTGGAGTCGACGGTGATACAAACGGTGTGGCTTTACGATGACATGGAGCGGATCGACTTTGACACCGATGTGGATTGGAAGCAACAGCATCAAATGCTCAAGGCGGCGTTTCCCGTGGACATCAACTCCGAGCGTGCTACCTTTGAGATCCAGTATGGCAGTATCGAGCGTCCCACGCACAAAAACACCTCTTGGGATGCGATGAAATTTGAGACCTGCGGTCATAAATTTGCCGATCTTTCGGAGGGCAATTATGGCGTCAGCCTGCTCAATGACTGCAAGTACGGTCACGATATCCACGATGGGGAAATGGTGCTCTCGCTCATGCGCTCGCCCACCTATCCGTATCCCGAAGCCGACAAGGGCAGAATGACCTGTGTCTATTCGCTGGTTCCGCACTGCGGTGCACTTGATCTGCCGAAGATCTCCGCTATGGCGTATGCACTCAACAACCCGATGCAGGCGGTGCCCGCAAGCGGTACGGACACGGTGCTCCCCGAGAGCTTCTTTGTTGTCAAGAGCGACAAGGCGAATATCATTTGTGAGGTCGTCAAGGAGACGGAGGACGGCGAGGACACGATCTTGCGGTTGTATGAAAACAGCAACTCCAAAACCCGTGCAAATCTGACGTTGGGGTTTGATGTGGTAAGCGTGATGCTTTGCGACATGATGGAGAATGAGCTCCAAACGCTCCAAATCAAGGACAATACCGTAGCGCTCGAGTTTGGTGCATTTGAGATACATACATTAAAGGTAAAAGCAAAATAAATAAACAAACGGTGGAAAATTCTCTCGGGAATTTCCCACCGTTTGTTTGCTTTTTTATTACATTAAGGGCGCAAAAATACGGCAAATGCTTTGAAAAAATCGAACGAGGATATTGACCTTGCAGTCCTTTTCGGTGATCTCGGTACAGACCCCCAGTGTCTCCAAAAAGTCTTTTTTAATGTCCTCGATCGAGCTTGTTCGATACAAACAGGTTCCGCACTCAAAATGCAAATACAGACTGCGAAAATCCAAATTCACCGTTCCCACTGTCGCTACCGTGTCATCGGCAAGAAAGGTCTTGGCGTGGATAAAACCGTTGGTGTATTCATAGATCTTCACGCCCGCCTTGATCAGCGAGCGGTAATACGACCGTGTGGTGAAATGCACTGCCTTTTTGTCGGGGCGGTGCGGGGTGATGATGCGGACATCCACGCCGCATTTCGCGCTTGCTTTGAGCGCGGAGATCATTCCGTCATCTACCATCAGATAGGGCGTTGTGATATACAGGTAGCTCTGTGCTTGCTCGATGATGCGTAGATAAACATGCTCCGCTACGTTTTCTTTGTCCATCGGACTGTCGGAGTAGGGCTGTACCCAACCGTCAGCGTTTTGTACGGTGGGTTCGTCGGGGGCGGGGAGGTAGCTTTCGTAGTTCTCGCCCTTGCGTGTCAAAAAGCTCCATGTCTGCAAAAAAATGACCGTAAAGCTCCACGCACCGTCGCCGGCAAGTCGCACGGCGTTGTCCTTCCACTTACCGTATTTGATCTTTTGCCCGATATATTCGTCGGCAAGATTGATGCCGCCCGTATAGGCGACACGCCCGTCGACGACGGCAATTTTTCGGTGGTCACGGTTGTTTTGAATACTGGTGAGGAACGGATGAAAGGGGTTAAATTTTTGACACTTAATACCGGAGGCACATAATTTCTTTGCGTAGTCCGGCGGGAGTGTGGGGAAACAGCCGAGGTCATCGTAAATGATACGCACATCCACGCCTGCACGGACACGTTCGGAAAGCACCTCCAAAATCGACTCCCACATCACACCGTCCGCAATGATGAAATACTCGAGAAAAATATAATGTTTTGCATTTTTGAGATCTGTAAGCATCGCTTCCAACATCTTTTCCCCGCAGGGAAAGTAAGTGGTGGCGGTGTTACGGCAGATGGGAAAGGGCGTGTTATTTTTGAGATAATGCAATTGCTTTCGTGCGGCGGGGAGCTTTTGCATGGCATCCGAAAAGGCTTCTTCGTCCTGTCGGAAAGCATGCGCGGCGTTTTTTTCGATCTTGGCTAACCCCGAGCGAAAACCGACCGAGGTGGTTTGCGAATGGAAGATCCAATAAAGCGCGCCTCCGAACACGGGAAACAGCAGGATGAGAAAGATGAGTGATAGCTTGAACGCGCTTTTGTCGGGACGCATCAAAAGGTGCAACGCGGTGATGACGCTGAACAGTGTCAGGAGGCTTTCCAACCATTTGAGCCGCAGTGAGCGGACCAACAGCAATGCGATAAATCCAAGCTGTGCGAGGATCAAGATTACGATGATGAGCCGTCGGTTAAACAGCTTACGCACGGCGACAAGCGGTTTCGGTTTTGACATGGAAAGCCTCCTTTCATTTTTATTTTTGGTAGAAATTATTTATCGTGGTGATGCTTGATCAAGCCGATGGCTTTTGCGACCTCCATGACGACAAGGGGAACAAGGAAGAGACCGACGGCGATGGCATAAAGGTGTGCGGGGAGCAGGATCAGACCGAACGCTGTGTTGATACCGGGGACAAAGAGCACGACGGCGGTCAAAACCACAACAGCAATGGTTGCAAGGTTCATGGTCTTGTTGGTAAAGGGACCGACCTTGAAGAGCGAACGGTCGGAGCGCATATTGAACGCCTGTACGATCTGCGAGAACGCCAAAACGATGAACGCCATGGTCTCACCGCATTGAAGCGCATATGCATTTTCTTCAAGAGCAAGCGCACCATTCATCAAATCGGAGAGGGGGAGTCCTGTTCCGAGCCAAAATGCGAGCAACGTCAAGCCTCCGAACATACAGCCTTGCAGGAAAGTGCGGATACCGAAGCCGTTTGCAAAGATGCCCTCGTTTTTGGGCTTGGGCTTGCGGTTCATGATATCTTTGTCAACGGCCTCCATGCCGAGCGCGATCGCGGGCAGAGAGTCGGTGACCAGATTGATCCACAGCAGTTGCATGGAGAGCAGAGGGGATTGATGCCACAAAAGCATGGCAACGAACACGGTGATGACCTCGCCGATGTTGGTGCCGAGGAGGTAACCGACCACTTTTTTGATATTGGCGTAAATGCCGCGACCCTCGCGCACGGCGTCAACAATGGTAGCAAAGTTGTCATCGGTCAAGGTCATGTCTGCAGCACCCTTTGCCACGTCGGTTCCTGTAATACCCATGGCACAGCCGATATCGGCGGCTTTGAGGGCGGGGGCATCGTTAACGCCGTCACCCGTCATCGAAACGACTTGATTTTTTCGTTGCCAAGCCTTCACGATGCGGATCTTGTTTTCGGGAGAAACACGCGCGTAGACCGAGATCTGCTCGACCTTTGCATCAAGCTCGGAGTCATTCATCGCGTCAAGCTCGGCACCTGTCACAGCGAGGTCGCCGTCAACGAGAATACCCAATTCACGTGCAATCGCGGAGGCGGTAACCACATGGTCTCCCGTGATCATGACGGGCTTAATGCCGGCGTGACGGCAGATCGCAACAGCATCCTTGGCTTCGGGACGCGGGGGATCGATCATGGCGACCAGTCCCGCAAAGGTCAAGCCGCATTCGAGTGTTTCGGAGGAGATATCGGCGGGCAGCTCGTCAATGTATTTGTAACCGACTGCCAATACGCGCAACGCGTCGGCACTCATTTTGTCGGTCATGCGTCTCGCGGCGTCGATGTCCCCCGCCACACAACGCTCCGCCATCATGTCAAAGGCACCCTTTGTGATAACGGTGAGTCTGCCGTTCATACGGTTGACGGTGGTCATCAGCTTTCGGTCGGAGTCAAAGGGGAGCTCTGCTACGCGCGGGAACTCTGCATTCAGCGCATCCTTTGGCATACCGCTCTTGTGCGCGGCAAGTACGAGTGCGGTCTCGGTGGGGTCACCGATGTGCTGTTCTCTGTCACCGTCAAACAGCACCGAGCCGTCACAGCAGAGGGAAGAGAGACGGAGCAGTTCGCGCGTTTTCTCGCTGATTGCTTCTCCGGCTTGAAAAGTTTCGCTGTCGGTGTTGCCGTCACAATAGGTGCGGACCAGTGTCATGCGGTTCTGCGTCAGTGTGCCGGTTTTATCCGAGCAAATGACCGACGCACTTCCCAAGGTTTCCACGGCGGGCAGACGGCGAATGATGGCGTTTTTGCTGACCATGCGCTGTACACCGATCGAAAGTACAACGGTGACGATGGCGGGAAGCCCCTCGGGGATTGCGGAAACGGCAAGCGAGACCGCAGTCATAAAGATTTCAAGCGGCGGGATATCATTGATCAGACCGATCACAAAGATGATCGCGCAAGCGGCAAGCGCCACGACACCGAGGATCTGTCCGAGCTTGGCGAGCTTTTCCTGCAAGGGCGTTTTGGTTTCCCCCGCGCTTTCCAACAGGTTTGCGATCTTACCCATCTCGGTGTTCATACCCGTGTCGGTTACCACGGCAAGCGCGGTTCCGTAGGTCACACTGCAACCCGAAAAGATCATGGTCGAGCGGTCACCCAAGGGGGCATCCTCTTTGACGGTTGCATTCGCGTCCTTTTCACTGGGAACCGATTCGCCCGTCAGCGCAGATTCCTCACATTTGAGGCTGACCGATTTGATCAGACGCGCATCGGCGGGAATGCTGTCGCCGGCTTCCAGGCGAATGATGTCACCGGGGACAAGCTCGCTTGCCTCAATGATCTGCTCTTGCCCATCACGGATGACACGTGTGTGCGGAGCCGAAAGGCTTTGCAGGGCCTCCAAGGCGTGTTCTGCTTTGCTTTCCTGCACCACGCCCATGATGGCATTGAGAATGACGATCAAAAGAATGAGTGCGGGCTCAAAAAATTCCTTTGGATTTCTTTCTACACACGCGATCACGAACGAAATGACCGCCGCGGCGATCAAGATCAAGATCATCACGTCCTTAAACTGTTCAATGAAGCGTTGTAGGTTGGTCTTCTTTTTCTTTTCCTTGAGCTTGTTGGGACCGTACTGCTCACGGCGTTTTTCAACCTCCGCGGCGGAGAGTCCCGAAGTTTGGTTGGTGTTGAGCTCCGAAAGAATATCTTCCGGAATTCTGTGGTGGTAAAGCACTTTGTCAAATCCTCCTTTAATTTAGTTTAAAGAATTATACCACACAATCATGTGATTGTCAAGAGTATTCAAAAAATATTTAAAAATTTTAAATAGGAGGAACAAGGGAGCCCGAAAATCATTATTGCCGTTTTTTATAAAAATTAGCGATGTTTTTTATAAAAAGGGAGCTGTCGGCGTCTTTTTTTGAGAGGCAATATAAAATATTAAGGTGGAATTTTTTTTGACAGAAATTTGTATTTTGAAAAGCTGCTCCGCGTTTTTGTCGGAAAACGCCATAAAGATGGTCGAAAATCCTTTTGATTTTGTGAGCATGATAGAATTTTAATTTTTGGGTAAAGTTTTTCTTGACTGGAGGCGTTTTTTGTATTATAATAATACCAAATTATAAAAATAGGCTGTGACAGGAACAAAGTTCGGTCGGATATTACAGAGAGTTGTCGGTCGCTGCGAGACAATATACGAGACGGAATATAACTCATCCTTGAGCTTCCAATCCAAAGGCGTAAGCTGAGTAGAATTGGACGGGTTCTCCCGTTATTGAGAAGCCATATTGTTAGATGTGGCATAAGTGGGTGGAGTCACCAAGCAGAGTGGTACCGCGGAGAGCATAAATCTTCGTCTCTTTTATGCAAAAGTATGATACTGTTGCGTAAAAGGGGCTTTTTGTTTTTAAACTCACTTTTCACGCAGCCAACCCCAATTACGAAAGGAGTCATGGTTACAGAAAATGAAGACTTACAACAAGTACACCCGGCAGTATTTTGTGCCGGAGGGTGATAATATGGATTGGATCCGCAAGGATCATATCGAAAAGGCACCTATTTGGTGCAGCGTCGACCTACGCGACGGCAACCAAGCGCTGGTCATTCCGATGAGTTTGGAGGAAAAGCTTGATTTTTTCAAGCATCTATGCAAGCTGGGCTTTCGGGAGATCGAAATCGGTTTTCCCGCCGCCTCCGAGACCGAATATCAGTTTTGCCGTACCTTGATCGAGCAAAATCTGATCCCCGACGATGTCACCATTCAAGTGCTGACGCAGTCGAGAGAGCATATCATCGCCAAGACCTTTGAGGCGATCGACGGCGCCAAAAACGCGATCGTACATCTTTATAATTCCACTTCGGTGGCACAAAGAGAACAGGTTTTCCGTAAGGAAAAGGCCGAGATCATCGAGATTGCGAAATTCGGTGCCAACCTCTGTAAGCAGTACAGAGAAAAGGCAAAGGGACGGATTCAGTTTGAGTATTCTCCCGAGAGCTTTACCGGAACCGAGCCCGATTTTGCCGCTGAAATTTGTAACGAAGTTATCAAAATTTGGGAGCCGACGCCCGACAACAAGGTTATCATCAACCTGCCTGTTACGGTGTCGCACTCCATGCCCCATATTTATGCCGCACAGGTCGAATATATGTGCAAGCATCTGCACGACCGTCAAAATCTGATCATCTCCCTGCACCCGCACAACGACCGCGGCTGTGCCGTGGCGGACAGTGAGATGGGACTGCTGGCGGGCGGGGACCGCATTGAGGGGACGTTGTTTGGCAACGGAGAGCGTACGGGTAATGTGGATATCATCACGCTGGCGCTGAATATGTTTGCGCAGGGCGTGGATCCCGAGCTTGATTTTTCGGATCTTTCCGAGATCACCGAGGTTTACGAGCGCGTCACCGGAATGCGTGTTTACGAAAGACAGCCTTACAGCGGCAAGCTGGTATTCGCGGCGTTCAGCGGCTCGCATCAAGATGCCATCGCAAAGGGGATGAAGTGGCGCGAGACGCACGGCGGGGTATGGAACGTTCCCTATCTGCCGATCGATCCCACGGACATTGGCAGAGTTTACGAGGCGGACGTCATTCGTATCAACTCGCAGTCGGGCAAGGGCGGTATCGGGTATATTCTCGAAACACAGTACAAACACGTTTTGCCGCCTAAGATGCGTGAGGTGTTCGGTTATCATGTCAAAAATATTTCCGACCATGAGCACCGCGAGCTGATGCCGCAAGAGGTCTACGACATTTTCGTCCGTGATTTCGTGAATCTGCGCGATCAGTTGGATGTTCCCAAGGTCTCCTACCAAGAGACCGCACGCGGTGTGGAAGCCACTGTTGTGATCCGTTACAACGGCACGGAGCAAAGCGTGATCGCCTACGGAAACGGCAGTCTTGACGCGGTGAGCAACGCGATCAAACAGGTCACGGGCAAGGAATACACCCTTGAGACCTATACCCAGCACGCATTGGAGGAAAAATCCAGCTCCAAGGCAGCATCTTACGTCAGCATTACCTATCAGTCCCGTACTTATTGGGGCGCGGGCATCGACAGCGACATTATCGTGTCCTCTGTCAAAGCATTGGTCGGCGCGGTCAACAAGCTGTTGGCAGAGTGCTGATCTTACCGGAAGGAGGTCATTTTTATGAAATTAACAGGCGCAGAAATTCTTGTCAGAACGCTGATTGAGCAGGGTGTGACCGATGTGTTCGGTTATCCCGGCGGTCAAGCGATCAATATTTACGACGCGCTGTATAAGTACAGCGACGAGATCCATCACTATCTGACCGCGCATGAGCAGGGTGCGGCACACGCCGCGGACGGTTATTCGAGAGCCACGGGTAAGGTGGGGGTTTGCATTGCTACCTCGGGCCCCGGTGCGACTAATCTGGTCACGGGTATCGCCACCGCGATGCTTGACTCGATCCCCATGGTGGCAATCACGGGTAACGTGCCCTCGTCGCTTATCGGTAAGGACAGCTTTCAAGAGATCGACATTACGGGCATTACGCTCCCCATTACCAAGCACAACTACTTTGTTCATCGCATCGAGGATCTTGCCGACAGCATCCGTGAGGCATTCCAAATTGCCAAATCGGGCAGACCCGGACCGGTGCTGATCGATATTCCGAAGGATGTGCAGGTGGCGACCTACGACTATGAGCCGCAAACGGTGGTGGAAAAAATCCCGTTGCCGCTTGCCAAGCAGACGCAGATCGAGGAAGCGATTGCTTTGCTCAACGCGGCGGAGCGTCCCTACATTTACATCGGCGGCGGCGCCGCGGGACTTGGTATGGGCGAGGCGGTCAAGGAGCTTGCCGAGCGGATTGATGCTTATATCGGCTGTACCTTTATGGGACTTTCGGCGATCAACAACGATTGCGACCGTTTCCTTGGAATGCAGGGAATGCATGGTCATTACGCGTCCTCCATGGCACAAAAGAACGCCGATTTGATCTTTGCGATCGGTGTGCGCTTTAGCGACCGTGCCACGGGTAATGTTTCCAAATATGCAAAGGGCGCTAAGATCATTCAGCTCGATCCCGACTTTGCCGAGATCAACAAGAACGTCCGTGTGGACGTGGGCATCATCGGAGATGTTTTCGATTCCTTTACCCGTATTGCAAAGGGGGCTATCAAAAAGGATCATCCCGAATGGCGCAAAACCGTTGCGGAGCTTCGCGCCGACGAGGAGCGCTTTACCGCCGAGGCGGAGGCAAGCAGCAAAGCGCCTCTGACACCCAAAAAGATTTTTGATATCATCAACGCGGATAAACCCTCAAACACTGTGATTGCCACCGATGTCGGTCAGCATCAAATGTGGACGGCGCAGTACGTACAGTTTGACAACACCCGCCGCTTTGTTTCCAGCGGAGGACTCGGTACCATGGGCTTTGGTCTCGGTGCCGCCATCGGTGCACAAGTTGCCACAGGGGACTGTACGGTGCTCATCACGGGGGACGGTAGCTTTGGTATGAATCTGAACGAGCTTGCCACCGCCGTGACCTACAAGATCCCTGTTGTGATCGTGCTGATGAATAACGGCGTGCTGGGTATGGTGCGCCAGTGGCAGACGCTCTTCTTTGGAAAGCGTTATTCCAATACCGTTCTTGACCGTAAGACTGATTTTGTCAAGCTTGCCGAGGCATTTGGCGCCAAGGCTTACCGCGCATTTACCGCCGAAGAGTTCAAGACGGCATTTGATGAGGCACTGAAGAATACAGACGGTCCCGTGGTCATTGATACCGCCATCGATGAGGACGCGTTCGTGCTTCCGATGCTGCCTCCCGGCGGTTCGATCGACGACATCATCGTGAGAAAGTGAGGGAATGGCAATGGAAAAGAAAAATCAGTTTGTGATCGCTGTTTATGTGGATAACCAGTTCGGTGTGCTGACGCGTGTGACCAGTATGTTCACCCGCCGCGGCTTTAACATCGATGCACTCACCGTGGGTGAGACCGAGTCGCCCGCGTATTCCCGCATCACCATCAGTTTGAGCGGTGACGGCTACGCCCGTGAACAGCTCATTAACCAACTGCGCAAGCTTTACAATGTCAAAAAGGTAGAAGTCCTCGAGGATGATTGCATTCAGCGCGAGCTGATGCTCATTAAGGTCAAAAACAGTCCCGCTTACCGTCAAGAGGTGCTCTCGGCGGTCGATGTTTACCGTGCCAAGGTCATTGACTACACGGTGGATGAAATGTCCATTGAGATCACGGGAGACCCCTCTAAGATCGACGCCTTTGTCAAGCTGATGATGTTCTACGGTATCATCATCGAAATGTGCCGCACGGGTATCGTGGCACTGGAACGCGGCAGTAACACACTGCTTAATAAATAAAAAATCCATTTTTTAAAATAAAAGGAGAAAACCATCATGGCAAACATTTACTATCAACAGGATTGTGACTTGAATAAGCTGAACGGCAAGACCGTTGCGATCATCGGTTACGGTTCTCAGGGACATGCACACGCACTCAACCTCAAGGATTCCGGCGTTCACGTCATCGTCGGTCTGTACAAGGGCAGCAAGAGCTGGGCAAAGGCGGAGGCCGCCGGCTTGGAGGTTTACACTGCCGCCGAGGCAGCTGCAAAGGCTGACATCATCATGATCCTTATCAACGATGAGAAGCAAGCAAAGCTTTACAAGGAGAGCATCGAGCCCAACCTTACCGAGGGCAAGACCTTGGCATTCGCACACGGCTTTAACATTCACTTCGGTTGCATCAAGCCTCCGAAGAATGTCAACGTCATTATGATCGCGCCCAAGGGCCCCGGTCACACGGTCCGCAGTGAGTACCAGGCGGGCAAGGGTGTTCCTTGTCTGATCGCCGTTGAGCAGGACGCTACCGGAGACGCACTCGAGCTCGGCTTGGCATATGCGCTGGGTATCGGCGGTGCGCGCGCAGGCGTTCTCGAGACCAACTTCCGCACCGAGACCGAGACCGACCTGTTCGGTGAGCAGGCTGTGCTTTGCGGCGGTGTTTGCGCACTGATGCAGGCAGGCTTTGAGACACTGGTTGAGGCGGGCTATGATCCCAGAAACGCTTACTTCGAGTGCATTCACGAGATGAAGCTGATCGTCGACCTCATTTACCAGAGCGGTTTTGAGGGCATGCGCTACTCGATCTCCAACACCGCAGAGTACGGCGATTACATCACTGGTCCCAAGATCATCACCGAGGATACCAAGAAGGCAATGAAAAAGGTCCTCAAGGACATTCAAGACGGTACCTTTGCAAAGGACTTCCTGCTTGATATGTCCGACGCCGGCTCGCAGGTGCACTTCAACGCAATGCGCAAGATCGCCGCTGAGCATCCCTCCGAGGTTGTTGGTAAGGAGATCCGCAAGCTGTACAGCTGGAGCGACGAGGATAAGCTGATCAATAACTGAGCGGCAAGACAAGTTGCTGTGATTTGACCCTTCTCTTACGGGCGACCGAAGGCAATCGCCGGTCGCCCGTAAAGGGATTTTGAACAAGAAAGTAATTTTGTAATGTTCGCACCCGTAGGAAGGAATTTGAGAATGTTGCTTGAATTTTTTCCTACAGGTGTGAATAAAAAAGTACATAGAATGGAGCTAAAAATGATTAAAGATACCATTGTAAACGGCTTTCAAAATGCGCCTCACCGTTCGCTGTATCACGCGCTGGGGCTCACTGACGAGGAGCTTTCGCGCCCTCTGATCGGTATTGTCAGTTCTTATAACGAGATCGTTCCGGGGCATATGAACCTGGATAAGATCACCGACGCGGTCAAGCGCGGCGTGGCGATGGCGGGAGGAACCCCCATCATGTTCCCCGCAATCACGGTCTGCGACGGTATTGCCATGGGACATGTCGGTATGAAGTATTCGCTCGTCACACGCGATCTGATCGCCGACAGCACCGAGGCAATGGTCATGGCGCACGGCTTTGACGGCCTTGTCATGATCCCCAACTGCGACAAGAATGTTCCCGGACTCCTCATGGCGGCGGCAAGACTGAACATCCCCACGGTGTTTGTCAGCGGCGGTCCTATGCTGGCGGGACGCGTCGGCGGACAAAAGCGCAGCCTTTCGAGTATGTTCGAGGCAGTCGGCGCTTACAATGCGGGTAAGATCAACGAGACACAGCTTTGCGAATTTGAGCGCAAGGTATGTCCCACCTGCGGCTCTTGCTCGGGGATGTACACCGCAAACTCAATGAACTGCTTGACCGAGGTTCTCGGTATGGGTCTGCGCGGCAACGGTACCGTTCCCGCAGTCTATTCTGCAAGAATCGAGCTTGCCAAGCACGCGGGTATGCAGGTCATGGAGCTGGTGAAAAAGAATATTCGTCCCCGTGACATTATGACAGAGGCGGCAATCCGCAATGCGGTGACCGCCGATATGGCACTGGGATGCTCCACCAACAGCATGCTCCACTTGCCCGCTATCGCAAACGAGTGCGGAGTACCTTTCAGCTTGGATGAAGTCAACCGCATCAGCGAAAAGACCCCCAACCTTTGCCATTTGGCTCCCGCGGGTCCCACCTATATGGAGGATCTGAACGAGGCGGGCGGTGTATACGCGGTGCTCAAGGAGCTGACCAAGCTCGGACTTCTTGACACCTCTGTCATGACCTGTACGGGCAAGACCTTGGGCGAGAACATTGCCGAGGCTGTCAATCTCGACGATACGGTCATCCGCACGGTGGAAAATCCCTACAGTAAGACAGGCGGTATCGCGGTTCTGCGCGGTAACCTTGCTCCCGACGGCTGTGTGGTCAAGAGAAGTGCCGTAGCACCCGAAATGTTGGTGCATGAGGGCCCCGCCAAGGTTTACGAAAGTGAAGAAGAAGCGATTGCCGCGATTTACGGCGGTAAGATCGTCAAGGGTGATGTAGTGGTCATTCGTTATGAGGGACCTGCGGGCGGTCCCGGTATGCGTGAGATGCTTTCTCCCACTTCCGCCATCGCGGGCATGGGACTTGATAAGGATGTTGCCTTGATCACCGACGGACGTTTCTCGGGGGCTACCCGCGGCGCGTCGATCGGTCACATTTCTCCCGAGGCGGTCAGCGGCGGAACCGTCGCTTATGTAAAGGATGGAGATATCATCTCCATCAACATTCCCGAATATAAGATCGAGCTCAAGGTTTCCGACGAGGAGCTGGCGAAACGCCGCACCGAGATGCCGATCAAGAAGAAAGAGAATATCACGGGCTATCTCAAACGCTACGCCGCACAGGTCAGCTCTGCTGACCGCGGTGCGATCATTAATAAATAATCAAACAGGAAGGAACACCGAACGATGTCTACCAAAATGACGATGACGCAAAAGATCCTCGCGGCGCACGCGGGACTCGAGAGCGTTGAAGCGGGACAATTGATCTTGGTCAATGTTGACCGTGTATTGGGAAATGATATTACATCTCCCGTTGCCATTCGCGAGTTTGAGCGGATCGGCGTCAAGGACGTTTACGATAAAGAAAAGGTGACAATGGTCATGGACCATTTCGCACCCAACAAGGATATCAAGGCGGCGGTTCAGTGCAAAATGTGCCGCGAGTTCTGCGGAGATCATGAAATTACCAATTTCTATGACGTGGGACGCATGGGCATCGAGCATGCGCTCCTTCCCGAAAAGGGACTGGTCGTTCCCGGGGACGTGGTCATCGGCGCCGACTCTCACACTTGCACCTACGGTGCCATCGGTGCGTTTTCCACGGGTGTCGGTTCCACCGATATGGCGTGCGGAATGGCGACCGGTAAGGCTTGGTTTAAGGTTCCCTCGGCAATTAAATTTGTCCTCAAGGGCAAGCTGAACAAATACGTTTCGGGTAAGGATGTGATCCTGCACATCATTGGTATGATCGGTGTGGACGGCGCGCTTTACAAGTCTATGGAATTTGTCGGCGAGGGTGTGGCAGCTTTGACTGTGTTCGACCGCTTGACGATTTCCAATATGGCGATCGAGGCGGGCGCGAAGAACGGTATTTTTGAGGTTGATGACGCAACCTTGGCTTACGTCAACGAAAGAGCGCAAAAGCCCTATACAGTCTACAAGGCAGATCCCGACGCGGAATACGACGAGACTTACGAGATCGATCTTTCCAAGATCAAGTCCACCGTTGCTTTCCCGCATCTTCCCGAAAATACCCGTACCATTGACGAGGTGGGAGATGTGCGCATCGATCAGATCGTCATCGGCTCCTGTACCAACGGTCACTATAAGGATCTTGCCGAGGCGGCTGAGATCCTCAAGGGCAAAAAGATTGCCGACCATGTGCGTGCCATCATTATTCCCGCTACACAGGAGATCTACCTCAAGGCAATGGAAAACGGCCTCTTAAAGATCTTTATCGACGCGGGCTGTGCCGTATCTACCCCGACGTGCGGACCTTGTCTTGGCGGTCATATGGGTATTCTTGCGGCAGGAGAGCGCGCAGTTGCCACCACCAACCGCAATTTTGTCGGACGTATGGGTGACGTCAAATCCGAGGTTTACCTCGCAAGCCCCGCGGTAGCTGCTGCCAGTGCAATTGCAGGTAAGATCGCTGATCCCAACGCGGTCATGGCGAACTGACGAAAGGAGTGGAATCCGATTATGAATTTTAACGGTAAAGTTTTGAAATACGGGGACAATGTGGATACCGACGTGATCATTCCCGCACGTTACCTCAACACCATTGATAAAAAAGAGCTTGCCACGCACTGTATGGAGGACATTGACAAGGATTTTGTCAACAAGGTAGCTCCCGGTGACATTATGGTCGCCGGCTACAACTTCGGTTGCGGTTCCTCCCGTGAGCACGCACCCATCGTCATCAAGGAGAGCGGCGTGTCCTTGGTCATTGCCAAGAGCTTTGCTCGCATCTTCTATCGCAACGCCATCAACATCGGTCTTGCGATCCTCGAATGCCCCGAGGCGGCAGAGGAGATCGCGGAGGGAGACATTGTGGAGGCCGACCTTGATGCGGGTGTAATCTACAACCGCACCACGGGCAAGCAGTACGCCACACAGCCGTTCCCCGAATTTATTCAGCAGATCATCACGAATGGCGGACTGGTGGAATCGATCCGCAAAGGAGCAATCAAATGAGATATAATATTGCATTACTCAAAGGCGACGGCATCGGTCCCGAGATCGTGGACAGTGCGGTTCGCGTACTGGAAAAGATCGGTCAAAAATACGGACACGAGTTTGTTTTTACCCCTTACCTCATCGGCGGTGCCGCGATTGACGCTTGCGGTGAGCCGCTCCCCAAAGAGACGGTCGCGGGCTGTCTCGCATCTGACAGCGTACTGCTTGGTGCGGTCGGAGGACCGAAGTGGGACACCCTCCCCGGGAACCTCCGTCCCGAAAAGGCTTTGCTCGGCATTCGCGCGGCAATGGAGCTTTTTACCAATCTCCGTCCCGCAAAGCTTTATCCCGCATTGAAGGACGAGTGTCCTTTGCGTGCCGATATCGTCGAGAACGGCTTTGATATCATGATCGTTCGCGAGCTGACGGGCGGCATCTATTTTGGCGAGAGAGGAATGCGCGAGGGCAAGTGGGGCGAAGAGGCATACGACACCGAATGCTACAGCCGCATGGAGATTGAGCGTATCGCAAAGGTCGCGTTTGAGACCGCAATGAAGCGCGGTAAGCACGTCACCAGTATCGATAAAGCAAACGTGCTGGAAAGCTCCAGACTTTGGAGAAAGATCATGCACGAGACCGCCGAGCGCTATCCCGATGTCGAGTACCGTGATATGTTGGTCGACAACGCCGCGATGCAGCTGGTGCGCAACCCCGCGCAATTTGATGTCATCGTGACCTCCAATATGTTCGGTGATATCCTATCGGATGAGGCATCGCAGATCACGGGTTCGATCGGTATGCTCCCGTCCGCGTCCTTGGGCGAGACCTCCCGCGGACTTTACGAGCCGATCCATGGTTCCGCACCCGACATTGCGGGTCAGCATAAGGCGAACCCCATTGCTACCATTCTTTCGGCAGGCATGATGCTGTTGCACGCGTTTGGGCTTTCCAAGGAGCACGATGCAATCGTAAATGCGGTTGACGCGGTGCTGAACGCGGGCTACCGCACAGCCGATCTTTCCCACGGTGCTCCGTATCTCACCACCGAGGAGATCACCGACAAGATTTTGGAGCAGATTTAAGAGGCAAATGATGTCAAACATACAAATGCTTGCTTTGCGCTTGCATACGCTTACGGTATTTCGCGCACTTCTCGGGCTTACGCTATTTGAAAATTTTCTTGCATATGCGCGGGAAAATGATAGCGCGTGCAAGATCGATCGCTATGCGGAAATGGTATGTGAGGTCTACTGCCAAGGCGGTGATCTGACCGCCGCTGTGCGCAAAGCCCTGTTTGAAAATGAAAATGTATACGTCACTGCGTTGGCAGCAGGGAAGGGCGTGGATGCGCATATCGTTGCCTCGGCGGAGCGCGAGCTTGCCATCCTTTCGGAGCTTGCCTCACTGACACCGTCCGATTGGAAAGCCGATATCGGACTTGATATCGAGCTTCCCTTGTTTACTTCTCAAAAGGTCGACTTTGCCCCCGAATACCGCGTGCGCATTGCAGATATTCACAAGCATGGCTACGGGATTTTCGCTTCTCACGGAATGTTCCGTCTGTCGGACAGTGGGGAAAGAAGCATAGAGCCCATTGTCAGCGCCGACCGCATCACGGTCGAGACCTTTACGGGATATGAGGCAGAGCGCCAAAAGGTAATTGCCAATACGCAAGCCTTTGTGGACGGCAAGCCTGCCGCAAACGTCCTGCTTTACGGTGACGCGGGCACGGGAAAATCCTCCACGGTCAAGGCGGTGGCAAATCAATTTTTTGATGAGGGTGTTCGTTTGATCGAGCTGCGCAAGGATCAGATGTCGCTTTTGCCGTTTGTGATGGAAAAGATCAGCCGCAATCCCCTTAAATTTATCATTTTTATCGATGACCTGTCCTTTAACCGCAATGACGATACTTTCAGTATGCTCAAGGCGGCGCTCGAGGGTTCGGCGTCGGCAAAGGCGTCCAACGCGGTCATTTACGCCACCAGCAACCGCCGCCACATCGTGCGCGAGTGCTTTGACGAACGTGAGGGCTCGGATGTCCACCGCAACGACACAATGCAGGAGCTCCTGTCTTTGTCGGCACGCTTTGGCTTGACGGTGCGGTTTGAAAAGCCCAACAAGGAGCTTTATCTGACAATCGTCCGTGAGCTTGCACAAAAGAAGGGCGTGACCAAGGAAGTGCATGAACTGGAGATCGAAGCCGAGGCGTTTGCGCTTGCTCGCGGTCACCGTTCGCCCCGTTGTGCGGAACAATATATCGACAGTCTTTTGTAAGAGAAGATTTGAAAAGAAAAGAGAGTGAACATATGCTGACACTTGACAATGTGTATCGTGCAAGCTACGCGCTGAAAAATGTTATTCGCAAGACCGACGTGATCTACGCGCCCAAGCTTTGTCCCGAGGCACAGATCTATTTGAAAACCGAGAACCTGCAAATTACGGGTTCCTTTAAGGTGCGCGGTTCTTACTACAAAATGTCACGGCTTTCCGATGAGGAAAAGGCGCGCGGTGTGATTGCCTGTTCGGCGGGGAACCACGCACAAGGCGTGGCGCTTTCCGCACAGCGCAACGGGATTAAGGCAGTCATCTGTCTGCCAGACGGTGCCCCCATTTCCAAGGTGGAGGCGACCAAGAGCTATGGCGCCGAGGTGTGCTTGGTGGAGGGTGTTTATGATGATGCTTACCGCAAGGCGCTCGAGCTGCGCGACGAAAAGGGCTACACTTTTATCCACCCGTTTGATGATGAAGATGTCATCGCGGGGCAGGGAACCATCGCATTGGAGCTGATGGAGCAGATATCCGATATGGATGCAGTCATCGTACCCATCGGTGGCGGCGGACTGATTGCGGGAATTGCTTACACCATCAAAACGCTCCGTCCCGACATCAAGGTGTACGGGGTACAGGCGTGTGGTGCACCCTCTATGGCAAACTCGATCCGCGACGGCAAGATTGAGGAGCTTTCGGGTGTTTCCACCATTGCCGACGGTATCGCTGTGAAAAAGCCGGGTTCCCTTACATATGAAATTTGCAGTCAGTATGTGGATGAGGTCGTCACGGTCACCGATGACGAAATCTCAGCGGCAATTCTTGCGCTGATGGAACAGCAAAAGCTGGTCACCGAGGGTGCGGGTGCCGTTGCGGTTGCGGCGGCAATGTTCGGCAAGGTCGATATCAAGGGCAAAAAGGTGGTCTGCCTCCTGTCGGGCGGCAATATCGATGTGACCATTCTCTCGCGCGTGATCGATCGCGGGCTCCTTATGTCGGGTAGAACGTGTCAGCTGATGATCGAGCTTGTCGACAAGCCCGGTCAGCTCAAAGACGTTTCCCGGATTATCGCCGATCTTGGCGGAAATGTGATCTCGGTACACCACGAGCGTGCGAACCCCGGGTCCAATGTTAACGGCTGTTATTTGCGCATTATTCTCGAAACGCGTAACTTTGAGCATATCAACCAAATCAACACCGCATTGACCGACGCGGGATTCAGATTGATTTCAGGATGAAAACACGCGAGGCAGAACCTCGAAAAGGAGAATATCACATGAAAAAAGTAGCAACAGAAAAAGCACCCGCGGCGATCGGACCGTATTCACAGGCGACGATTGTAGGAAATTTGGTATATACCTCGGGGCAGATCGCAATTGATCCCGCCGTGGGAGATATTGTGGCAAAGGATGTTCGCGAGCAGAGCGAACAGGTGATGAAGAACTTAGGTGCGGTGCTCGAGGCGGCGGGAAGCTCCTACGAGAAAGCGGTCAAGACCACCTGTTTTCTTGCAAACATCGGTGATTTTGCCGTTTTCAACGAAGTATACGGTAAGTATTTTACCGAAAAGCCCGCACGTAGCTGTGTCGCGGTAGCGGCGCTCCCGAAAGGCGCTTTGGTTGAAGTAGAAGTCATTGCGGAGCTTTGATCCGCTTTTCAATAAAGAATTAAGAAAGGAAGCATGAAAAATGTCTGCAAAAGAGATCGATTGGAGTAGCCTTGGGTTTGGATATGTGAAAACCGACCTACGCTATGTTGCCAATTACAAGGACGGAAAATGGGATGACGGAGCCCTGACCGACAATGAAAACATCGTACTGAACGAGTGTGCGGGTGTTCTGCAATACGCACAGACCTGCTTTGAGGGTCTGAAAGCCTACACCACCGAGGACGGACGCATCGTCTGCTTCCGCCCCGATTTGAATGCCGAGCGTATGATCAATTCCTGCGAACGCATGAAGATGCCCGTATTTCCCAAGGAGCGTTTTCTTGACGCCATTGTCAAGACGGTTGCCGCAAACCGCGAGTGGGTTCCGCCTTACGGTTCGGGTGCCTCCCTCTATCTGCGTCCCTACATGTTCGGCAGTAATTCGGTCATCGGCGTCAAGCCCGCAACCGAGTATCAGTTCCGCGTATTCGCAACCCCCGTTGGTCCTTACTTTAAGGGCGGTGTCAAGCCGTTGACGGTTCGCATCAGTGATTACGATCGTGCCGCTCCTCACGGAACGGGACACATCAAGGCGGGACTGAACTATGCCATGAGCCTTTACGCCATCGTTGACGCGCATGAACAGGGCTTTGACGAAAATATCTATCTTGACCCCGGTACACGTACCTACATCGAAGAGACCGGCGGTGCCAACATTCTGTTGGTTACCAAGGATGGTAAAGTCGTTACTCCCAAATCGAGTAGCATTCTGCCCTCCATTACCCGCCGTTCGCTGATGTATGTTGCAAAAGAGTATCTCGGTATGGAGGTTGAGGAGCGTCAAGTACGCCTTGACGAGTTGGATACCTTTGCCGAGTGCGGTCTCTGCGGTACTGCGGCGGTCATCTCGCCCGTGGGCAAGATCGTTGACCACGGTAAGGAGATCTGTTTGCCTTCCGGTATGAACGACATGGGACCTGTGACCAAAAAGCTGTACGACACTCTGCGCGGCATTCAGATGGGAACCATCCCCGCGCCCGAAGGCTGGATCGTGGAGATCAAGTAATTTTGAATTGTTTTTTGTGGGGAAACTTTTTCAAAAGTTTCCCCACACCCATTTAAAAGTTTTCACGCATTTTTATTGCGCTAAGACAAAGTTTTTTGACATCCGTTTCGATACTGTCTGATTTCAAAATAATTTATCACAAAGGAAAAATTACGATGGAACTGCAAGAATTGCAAACAAAACTTGGAAAAAGAGCCGATCTGGAAGCCGAGCGTGACGCATGGCTTCAAAAGTGTACCGAGCTTGAGCAACGCTCGTACCGTGAAAAGCTGAATATGGAATATGAGCAATCCGATGTGGAGGCTTTGGAGGGAAAGACCCTAAAGGCGTTCCTATATACTGCTCTTGGCAAAAAAGAAGAACGCTTGGAGCAAGAAGAGCAGGAGGCTGATGAGGCAAAGCTGCAATACGAGGCGACATTGGGGGAGTTTGCCGATGCGCAAAAGCAGGTCAAGCGCATCGAGGCAGAGCTGCGTGCGCTGAAAAAGGCGGAACAGGACTATCAAAGCCTTGTCAAAGAGCAAGCGGAGCACCTCAAAGCCATTGAGCCGCTTCTTTCCGATGCCGATGCGCTGTCACTTTCGTCGTTACGCAAGGAGCTGGAAGAGGAACGGTGTAAGCAGGAGCACCTCGAACATGCGCTTGAGGAAGGAAATAAGCTTGCAAAATATGCAGAGAACGTGATGGAGTCACTCCGAAACGCTAGGGAAGAAGCCAAACATGATCGCTATATGGCAAGGGATGAGGAGCTGAATGAGGCACAGGAGCGTTTTAAACTCGTGCAGATTCAATTTCAGCGTTTTTACGAAGCGATGCCAGGTGCCGCAATGCGCCTTTCCGTTGATTTTCAGTTCAAGGTAAAAGGCGTTAGTTTTGATGAACAGCAAAGTGTTTTGGAGAATGCTTATCAAGCGGGTCAATATCCGATGAATGACGTGAATGTTGGTTATCCTTGGTTAAAAACGGAAGCCTTTGCAAGTAAGCTTCACGTTGTCTTGGGGGATTTGGATGAAGCGTTGGAGCTTACAAAGCGAAAGCAAAGCCAATTGGAGATAAGGCTTTCGGAGCTGTTGCAAAAATACCAAGCAATGTGATCTATTTGCGTTTGATTAAAAATTTTTTTGAAAAAAACTATTGACAAATCCCTCCTTTTCATGTATAATAAAGAAAAAAAGGTTAGCATACGCTAACCTTTGGTTTGAAACAAAAGTTAGCAGAAACTAACTTTTGAAAAGCGTATAAAAATACGTGAAAAACAAAAAATAAATTTAAAAATGCCGACCGGCATTCTTTTTTGAGAACAAGGTTAGCGATGGCTAACCAATAAATGGAAAAGGAGAAGAATATGAGTGTTGTGATTGTGGGAGGAAACGAATGTATGTCGCGCCGTTATATCGAGCTTTGCAAATCTTACAATTGCAAAGCAAAGGTCTATCCTTTGATGAAAGGAGAAATGCGCGATTTTGGTACGCCGGACCTATTGGTACTTTTTACAGGGACTGTCTCCCATAAGATGGTACATTGTGCCATGAGCAAAACGCGAGGCAAGGATACGCGGGTGGTACGCTGTCACAGTGCGTCGGTCACCGCGCTCAAAAGTATTATGGACGAACACTGTGCACAGGAGGCTTGAGATGTCGGAACGCATGCTCATTCAACATTGTTCTCCCACGTTGGCGGGGCTCAAAACCGGGAATTTGTTTTCCTGTTCCTACCAAAACGTCCAAGAGATGCGCGCATGTCTGCGCACATTCAACCGCCGTCTTGGCAAAAAGGGGTTACGTGTTCTGCCTGTAAAGTATCATGAGGGGCGGGCGCTGATCTATGTTTACCGTCCCAAGCAGCTCGCACGGGATTTGTATGACGACTCGGCGCGGCAGATTCTCGGCGCGCGGGGATATTCCTGCGACAGTCCCGAAAAGTGTATTGTGCAATTGGTACGCCGCTTGCAGGCGGCAGAGGATTTTCCTCATGAGATCGGCTTGTTTCTCGGTTACCCGCCCGAGGATGTCAGCGGCTTTATCGAGGGCGCGGACTGTAAATACAGCGGTTGCTGGAAGGTGTACGGCGATGAGGAACAAGCCAAAGCACTGTTTGCAAAATACAAAAAATGTACCGCGGTGTACGCGCGGCACTGGGAAAACGGCAGAACCATTGAGAAATTGACGGTGGGCGGGTGACTGCTGTATTAAAAAAGCCTTTGTGAAAACGAACATGTTCCCTTGCCTCGGCATACACTGTGTTTGAAAATCCATTTTCAACGAGGTGCGTATATGTACAGAGGACAGGACTTTCCGCGCTTTTTGCCTATGATCCGTCAAAGACCGCAAGCTTGGGCGGAGCTGAAAGGGAATGAATTTTATCCCAACATCCGAGGGAATGTTCGCTTTTATCAAACGCGGTACGGTGCGATCGTCGTATCGGAGTTTTCGGGACTGCCGCAGGTGACCGAGAGCTGCAGGAGTCCGATCTTCGGATTTCATATTCACGAGGGAAACGATTGCGGCGGAACTCCCGAAAGACCGTTTGCCAACGCGCGTACCCATTATAATCCGTCGGGATGCAGACATCCGTACCATGCGGGAGATATGCCGCCCATCTTTGGCGCGAACGGAATTGCATTTTCGGCGTTTTTGACCGACCGTTTCCGCGTGGATGAGATTGTGGGCAGAACCGTGATCCTGCACGATGCTCCCGATGATTTTACCACACAACCCTCGGGCAACGCCGGAGCGATGATCGCTTGCGGCGTGGTACGAAGATAAAGAGAAAAAAGAACCGTCGCACATTTTTGCGTGCTTCGGTTCTCTTTTTATAATTTTTTTCCTAACCTTGCAAAAAAACGAAAGCTCAAAGGCCAAAGCAGACCTGCCGTCAAGACCATGATGAGATAACGTACAAAGCCGCCTATCGAGGCACCAAACAGCGCATTGAGCGGTGTTTTGAGAAGCGACTTGATCAGAACGATGACGGCGAGTCCTCCAGCCACTTTTAAAATTTGCGCCCACCAAATGGCATGAGTCTCAAAGTGGATATATTTTTGATCGGTCGGATAGATCAAGCAGATACCTACGACCGCCGCAAACAGTTTCCATGCCACCTCTTTGGCATTGGTTAGGTTTACCGCGTCCACATCAGTGGGGAATTGCCACAGCTCCACATACAACAGGTTGCCAAGCGCCAGCAAAAACGCGCATGCGATGATGCCATACATTATGCGTGGGTTTGTCCTCGCTCTTTCCATGATGGGGTAGATTACCAATACAAAAGCAGTACCGATGACAAGGGAAACCAGCACATCCTTGGGGGTGTGTACGCCGAGGTACATTCTCGAAAACGCGATCAAAAGGAACAGCACCACACCGCCGACCTGTACCGCGCTCCGCTTGGACGAGCGTGCAATGCCGCCGTAAAGATTGACGGCAATCTGTGTATGACCGCTGGGGAACGAATATCCCGTCGCTTCGGCTCGCGCACTTTCCACAATCGTGAAGTTTGGATCGAGCACCCAAGGGCGTGGGACGCGGAACATCATTTTCAAAAATTGAATGCAAACCGTCCCACAAAAGCCTGTAAACAGCAGATAATAGCCGCGGTGCTTATCCACGCACCAAAAAAAGGCGAGGGCAACGATCATAAAGAGCATTTCGGCGCCCAAATATGTGATACCGGAGATCAGTGCGTCCAAAAACGGCGTGCGAATACTTTCCAGAAGTTTTAGCAATTCCATGAAATGGTTTCCTTTCGGTAAAGTTCCTTTAGGCGGCGGTAGCGAATTGTGAGGTATTGCCTTAAATGTCCGCCAGTTTGCCTTTGCGCAAACGGTTGTTGTAATAGAGAAATGCCGCGGTGTTGGTAAACAGCATTACGATCCACGATGCCATAAAGCAAACCGTGATACAGAAAAAGGTTGGATAAAGTGGAAAAATAAATTTTAACCACAGAATGCGAAGAACGAAAACACAGACCGCCGAATTGAGTGCGGAAAACAAGGTGCCGCCCAAGGTTTGGATTGTATTCATCAGTACACAATCGATGCCAACCGCCCAATAGATCAGCAAAAAGCGCAGACGGATCACGGCGTATTCAATGGCTTCGGGATCATCGGCAAGCATAAAGGAAAACCAAAATCTTGCCGTTAGGTTGAGAAAAACGCCGATGATCAGTCCGATGGCACAAGCGAGCCAAAGACAATGGAAAAAAGATTTTTTTGCGCGCGGCAGATTTTTCGCACCCAAATTTTGACCGATAAATACAGTTGCCGTGGTGGCAAACGCGTTTGTAAAGGCGCCCACCATGCTTTCCAGCGTTGTCGCGGCGCTGTTTCCCGCAATGGCGGAAACACCGAAGTCGTTGATCGCGGTTTGCATTTGGAGATTGGCAAGAGGGAAGAGAATTTGACTGAAGAACAGGGGGAGACCGAAGCGAAGGATTTTCCAAAATGCGGCAAAGCTCCACCGCACTTGCGAGAGAATGACGCGCACATTGCTTTTGATGCGGCAGAGACGGATCCCTATAAGAACCGCACTCAAAATCTGTGCTGCCGCCGTTGCGATTGCCACCGCGGCAACCTTTTGGGGAAGCAGCAGACAAAGAATGATGTTAAGGAAGACATTGAGAATGCCGCCGGCGGTGATATAAGAAAAGGGGCGTTGGGTATCGCCTGCGGCGGTAATGATTGCGGCACCGAAGTTGTAAAAAAGAACAAACGGTGCGGCGGCGATGTAAATGCGGATATAAAGCACCGCGCCGTCAAAGCAATCGTCGGGGCAATGGCTCAAACGTAGGATATCGGGGGCAAAAATGATGCCGAACACAGCAACCGCAATGCCAAAGAGGATCGATGACAGCAACGCTGTGTTTACGGTAGATCTGATTTTTTCTTCTTCGTTTGCACCCAAATAGCGTGCCAAAATGATTTTGCTTCCCGCAGAAATACCGATGAATGCATTGACGATGAGATGGATGATGGTAGAGGTCGCGCCAACCGATGCTACCGCACCCGAATCTGCCATGTTGGCAAGCACAATGAGGTCGACCGAGTTAAACAGACATTGTACCAGTGTGCTCAAGATTAAGGGGATCGCGTACAACAGCAACGAACGTAGCAAAGGACCTTTTGTCGCGTCGATTTTTTGCGATTTTTGCATGTTTGCGTGCCTCCAAAGTTATTTTGCTTCATTTTATCATAATCCAAGCAAAAAAACAATACCTTACAAGCCTTTTTTTGAAAAAAATAAGCCTTCTTTTTCTCAAAATGTCCTTTTTTAAAATCCAAAAATAAGAAAAAACGCAAGCAGATCGCTCCGCTTGCGTTTTTCTCTGATCATCAATCGGTAACAAAGGGCAGGAGAGCCATGTTACGAGCACGCTTAATAGCAGTGTTCAACTCTCTCTGATGAACCGCGCAGGTACCGGAAATTCTTCTGGGAAGAATTTTGCCGCGCTCGCTGATGAACTTGCGGAGCTTAGCGCTGTCCTTGTAATCGATAAAAGCGATCTTGTCTGCGCAGAAAACGCAAACCTTTCTTCTTCTGCGATTTTGATTTGCCGGACGTGCGGGACGAACGACAACTTCTGTTTTGGTTGTATCCATCTTATGAAATCCTCCTGTTCAAATTTTTTGCCGCTTACTTAAAAGGGCAGATCGTCATCGGTTTTCAGCTCTTCAAACTTCGGCGCGCTTGCCGGAGTAGAGGAGTACGATGGCGCGTTGTAGGAATCGACGTACTGTCCGGAGACAGCGCCGCCTTCGTTTTTGCTGTCAACAAACATTGCCTCGTCTGCGACAACCTCGGTAGCGTAGCGTTTTTGGCCCTGTTGATCTTGCCAACTTCTGGTTTGAATAGAGCCGGTGACACAAAGAGCCGAGCCCTTGCGGAAATAACGCGAAATAAATTCCGCGGTCTGTCTCCAAGCCACCACGTTGATAAAATCAGCCTGTTGCGCTTGAGTACCGTCATTGGCTTTTGCTTGATAACGGCGGTTGACCGCAAGCGTAAAGGAAACCACGGCGATGCCGCTAGTGGTCTGCTTCAGCTCGGGATCTGCAGTCAGTCTTCCGCAAAGAACAACCTTGTTAAGATTCAAACTGGACATATCCGGAACGCCTCCTTTTTCAAAATACGGGGGACAGAGAATTACTCTGCGTCTGCGGCTTCGGCAGCAGGAGCTTCATCGGCAACTGCTTCTTCGGCAACAGGAGCCTCCGCAGCCTTTGCAACCGCTTCGTACTCAAGACGAATGACCATTGCGCGGAGCACTGCTTCGTCAATGTTCATCAAGCGCTGCAACTCTGCGGGGAAAGCACCCTCGCTCTTGAAGGTGACGACCGTGTAGTAGCCCTCGTTCATATCCTCGATCGGATAAGCAAAACGGCGCTTGCCCCACTCGTCGATCTGAACAACTTCCGCGTTGGAAGAGATCAGACCTGTGAACTTGTTCACGGTTGCTTTTGCGGCTTCTTCGCCGTTTGCAAGGCTAACAATGAACATTCCTTCATAAGAATTGATTACTTTTTCCATGTTTTACACCTCCCTATGGACTATTCGACCGTGCTGTCACAAAAATTTGCACGGCAGAGAGACGGGCGTTTGCCCGTACCGATTTAATATTATACCATAACATGTCCGCTTTGTCAAGAGAAATTTTCTTTTTTTCAGAATATTTTTCCTTGTTTTTAAGATTTATATGTATTTAATTAGAATAAGACTAATTCTCATTAGAAAGAGTTAAAAACAGGCAGACCGAAATCTGCCTGTTGAGTTGGTTTTACATTTTTTATTGTACGAATTGCTTTTACTCCTGTGTCCATATTGTAGGGATGCCGTTTATGTCATAATGCCAATAGTTGCCCTCGTCGGTGGGTTGGGTTTCGCTGTAATAATAGATGGTAGCGGATTCAAAGCATTTGTCATAATAGCTTTTTTGGAAAGAGATTGTCCCCCAACCATCTGCCGTTCCCGTGTAATAAATATTTTTCAAGCTTTCGCAATCTGTAAATGCGTCGGCTTGAATGACCGTGATACCATCATGAATGATGACGTCGGTAAGCTTTCTGCAGTCATCAAACATATAATCATCAATTTTGGTCATATTTTTTGGAATTGTAAAACTTGTCAGAGAGTCACACTCACTAAAAGCACTATCGCCGACGATTTCAATGCTATCGGGCAAACTGACACTAGTCAAGTTGTGACAACCCATGAAGGCGAGCTCACCAATCAAGGTGACACTATTAGGGATCGTGATACTCGTCAACCCAATGCAACCAAAGAAAGCGCCGTTTCTGATTGTTGTAATGCTACTCGGTAGGGAGAGATTTGTCAACGCATTACAACCTGCGAACGCGTAATCGCCGATTTCAGTGACACCGTTCGGAATGACGATGTTTGTAATGCTATAGCAATTCCAAAAGGCGGAATCTGCGATACTTTTGAGCCCGGTTCCAAGTGTGACACTCTTGAGATTAGTGCAACTGAGAAAAGCCTGGTAAGAGATTTTCGTGACGCCATTCCCAATCGTGACACTTGTGAGATTTGTGCAATTGTAGAAAGCTTCTGCACCAATGCTTGTCACATTGTCCAAAATGACAACTGTTTTGAGATTTGTGACATTTCTAGCTGCATCTTTAGGGACGGTGTTACCACCAAATACGATCTTTTCAAGACTTTGAATTTTGTTAAAAGGTTGCCCATTATGGCTGAACTCCGAGTTATAATATATAGTGGTTAAATTATAACAGCATTCAAAGCTGTTCGCACGGATGCTGACAACCGATGACGGTATCGTGATTTCCTTGATTCCTGTACATTTGTAAAACGCTTTTTCACCAATTGTCGTTAACGTGTTGGGAAGATCGATAAAGGTAATCTTTTTGTACGTGTCTGCAAATGCGTTGTCTGCAATCTTAACCACCTTACAGCCCTCTATCTGTTCCGGTATATAAATCTCTTTGTCAGTACAGGTTCCAAGTCCCGTGATGATACACGTTCCATCGCGGAGGAGTGTATATGAAAGTCCTTCGGAAACGAGTGCGCGAACGTAGTTGTCGGTATAGCTTTCGCCGCAATCGGAGCAGGTGTGTACCGTGTAGCCCTGTTCGGTGCGCGTGGGTGCTATGACAATGTCCGTATATATGTGCTCGTGGGACGTTGTCGTATCATGGGGCGTTGATGTGGAAGTTTTGTCACATGCCGTCAGCGTTGCAAAGCACAGCAATAGCAGTATTCCCAATAATGTAAGCAGCTTTTTGTTTTTCATACCGGTTACCTCCTTCGATCAATGTTTTATACAAAAAACGCATAAAAGCCCCGAAGCGCGACCGCTTCCGACCCTTATGCGTGTTGCATTGCCGATCTGTTTTTCTCGGCAATGAATTACAGTAGCTATTCATCATCGGGCTTTTCGGTCGACTTTTACGACGTTATTATAACTTTATTATAGCAAATTTTGGTGGATTTGTCAATATTTTTTTGCAAAAAGCCTTGGTGTATTATTTCGTTTGCCTCTTGGTGACATTTTTGTTATTTGCAAATTTTGACAATAGGATTTACAAAAATGGAAAAGCATGCTATAATATATAGGAAGACGGACAAAGAGGCGGGGAGGTGCGGACATGAAACGAATACGCGTTGTTGTGCTGACGGTATGGCTCTGCCTCGCGCTTGTCTCCTGCGGGAGCGCTGAGACCGATGCGCTTCTTAAAATTCATTTTCTTGATGTGGGGCAAGGCGATTGCATCCTTTTGCGAACGCCCGACGGTGATATCCTCATCGATGCGGGCACCGAGGAAAGTCAAGAGATGCTTTGTCTGAGTCTTGATCGGCTTGGTGTGGAGGAGCTGCTGCTTGCTGTCTTTACTCACACCGACGAGGATCACATCGGCGGCGCCGACGGTGTGCTTTCCATGATCCCCACGCGCGAGGTATGGGTGAATGGAAGTGCATCCGATAATGAGTCGGCACAAATGCTCTTTCGCACCGTTGAAAAAAACGATATCGAGTTGCGCGCCGTGTGTGCGGGGGAGATACGAAGGATCGGTGACGTGGTGCTGAGCGTCTTTTTCCCATTCGACTCCGACGCGGCATCGGGAAACGAAAACAGTATTGTGCTAAAGGTGCATTGCAAGAATTTTGATATGGTCCTCACGGGCGATGCAGGCTCCGAACAGGAGCAGATGTTGATTGAACAATACGGCACGGCACAGCTCGATTGCGATATCTACAAGGTTGGGCATCACGGCTCCAACACCTCAAGCAGTGCGGCGTTTTTAAGCGCAATGACGCCGCAATATGCCGTGATCTCCTGTGGCGCGGGGAACTCCTACGGTCACCCGATGGGCGAGGTGCTGGCAAGATTGGAAGAGAGCGGTGCCGTTGTTTTACGTACCGATCTTGACGGAGAGATCGTATTTGAAACAAACGGCAGTGAGCTGCGATATCGGGATGTAAGCTTGGTATTGCAGTGATGTGTCAAGTTTGAGGGGGGTTAAAGTTTTTGAAGATTTTTAAGAAACTTTTTTCAAAAAGTTTCTTAAACGGAGCTCGAGGCAGAGCCTCGAAAAGAAAGAGTACCTCGAAAAGAAAGAGAGTATAGAAAAGAAAGGACGTATTATGAATGTTTTAATCACAGGCGGATCACGGGGAATCGGAGCGGCGTGCGTGAGGGCGTTTTGCGGACGCGGTGACCGTGTTGCGTTTTTTTATCGCAAGAGTGACGGTGCCGCCGAAACTTTGGCAACCGAGACGGGCGCTTTGGCAATGCGTGTGGACATTACCGATGCCGAGGCTGTAGCGAATGCCGTGGACAGGGTTGCAGTGGCTCTCGGTTCCATCGATGTGCTGGTCAACAACGCAGGCATTGCGCAAATCAAGCTGTTTGCCGATCTGACCGACGGCGACTGGCAAACCATGGTTGATACCAATCTGTCGGGGGCGTTTTACGTGACGCGTGCTACGGCAAAAAAAATGATCGCACAGCAAAGCGGTAAGATCGTTAACATCGGCTCAATGTGGGGCAAAACAGGTGCTTCGTGCGAGGTGCATTATTCGGCGGCAAAGGCGGGCTTGCGCGGTATGACGATGGCGCTTGCCAAGGAGCTGGGACCTTCGCATATCACGGTCAATTGCGTGGAGCCCGGTGTCATTGACACCGAGATGAACGCCGCGATGGATGACGAAACCCGCCGCGCGCTTTGCGACGCGACACCGCTTTGCCGTATCGGTCGCCCCGAGGAGGTCACCGCGGCGGTCTGTTTCCTCGCGTCGGAGCAAGCCTCCTTTATTACGGGACAGACTCTCGGTGTGGACGGGGGCTTTGCAATATGAAAATTAAAAAGAGATACCGCATCTTGATCGTCATCCTTTCCTTGGTCGTTCTGTTTGCGGCGGCGGGCGTGGTGGTCTATCACGGCGAGTGGTGGTATCCCATCGGACAACGCTTGCGTGCCTATCCCGCGCCCGCGCTCACGCCGACCGAACCGCAAGGGAGTACCACGCTTTGGAAGTTTGCGGATTTGACCGCGCAGGAGAACGTGACGCTTTCCAACAACCTGTTGCTGGTCAATTCGGAGCACCCGCTCCCCGAGGGCTATACGCCCGATCTGGTGGAGTACAACGGTGCCAAAATGCACCCGCTCATGCAGGAGCCCTACATTTCGTTGCGGGATGACGTGCAAGCGGCCACGGGGGTACGCATTTACGTGGCAAGTGACTACCGAACCGCCGATGAACAAGCCGCCATCCTTGCCGACTCCGCAGAGGGGATTGCCGCCGAGATCGGTTGCAGTGAGCATGAGGCGGGGTTGGCGTTGGACGTCTATGCGCCTTATTTTGGCGGCAAGAATTTTTTGCGCTCCCGTGCGGGACGCATGGTTAATGAGATCTGCGGCGACTACGGGTACATCATTCGTTATCCCGTGGGCAAAGAGGACATCACGGGTATCGACTACGAGCCGTGGCACATCCGTTATGTCGGTGCACCGCACGCGGCAGTGATGATGGATAGCGGGCTGACGCTGGAGGAATACATCGAACTGCTGCAACCCAATGCGTGGTATCGGACAGGGGATTATCTCATTTCACGCCGCGCCGCCGATGCGCTTGACCTCCCCGACGGTTGGACAAGCTGTGATATTTCACCCGACAACACGGGGTATTACATTGTGACATTAAAAATGAATTGACCGTAAATCAGAACATGGAGGAAAAGAAAGGCTTTCAAACAAGCTTTTTCTTTCCTCCACATTTTTTTAGAATCTCGATCAAAAAATTGAAATTACCTTTCTCGTATTCTTCGATGGCTTTTTCCAAAATCGGTTTGTGATTATTTTTGCTAAAATAAAAACAATTTCCACGATGTTTTGTAAACCTCGCAGAGGTTTATCGGAGTGCTTATACTCCTGCTCAGCGATGACGCATAGGGGTATCATGCGGTGGTGTTTGTTAATTTAAGGTGCGTACAGCACACGGTGTTGTTGTTTGTCCGAACATTCATTTTCCGCACACCTCTGCGGGGATCAAAATTTCCGGAAAGAAATAAATGAAAATTCCAAAAAGAAGTGCGCACGCAATGCCTTGAAACACCTTGGCAATAAAATATGACCGAAATGACAATTCTTTTCCGTCGCACACCGACAGCACTTGACAGTGTACCGATAGCCCCGACCATCCCGCCGCAAAGGCACAAAGCCATGCCGCTATCGTTGTGTTTCCGAGTGCCGACGCTTGGCTTACCCCGCTCGAAAGCTCGAACAGGCAAAAGAGAAGCGCGCTTAGGTTTTGCGGCAGATCAAAGCTCCCCAAAACCAGGTTCAGCGTACCTACCAATGCCGAAAAAAAGATGACGTATGCGCAAACCAGCAATATGCTCCCCGTGGCGGATTTGACCGCTTCGGTGAACAGTTTGGGTCCCGTCAGCGGTGGTTTGGCGGGGAATCCTTCGGTAGTGAGGAGGCTTTCACTGTCCGACTTTTTGCGCAACAGATTGGTGAGAATGCCGGTCAGCACCGAAACGGTCAGCACCGTGGCATACAAGGCAATCCCAAAGCGGCGGTTGCCCCAAAGCGATACTCCCACGGCGCTGATGAGAAATGCCGAGGAGGGATTGTTGGAAAAGGTCAGCACGCGCTCGGTCTCTTCTTTTGTCAAATTTCCTTGCTCATAGGCAAGTATGGCACATTTTGCACCTACGGGAAAGCCGCAAAGCATTCCCAGTACCACGGCACAGCATCCCGCGTCGGGGAGCCCGAACAGCCGCCGCAGCGGTGCGGCAAGCTTTTTGAGCAATGCGTTGCCGATGCCGCCGGAGACAATCAGCTCCGAGAGCACCATGAACGGGAAAAGCGACGGGATCACGGTCCTGGCGCAAAGCAGCAAGCCGCGGCTCATGTATTCGATGGCAATGTCCGAGTTGCGTAGGATCAAAAACAGACAAAAGAGAGCAAACAGCCCAAAGGTGACCTGTCCCGGTGTCAGTGTGAGCGAACGGACGGGTTTGTTTTTTTGTTTGGCAGATGCGGTGTGAAGTGTCATTGTGCGCTCCTTTTCTGCATAAAATTGTAACGTACTGTCCAAAATGTACGCGATTGGGTGGCATTTTATGACTGAAAAGAACGGAGGCTTGCAATGTTGGAGCGTGAGAAACAAGGGTTCAAACAAAAATTGGCGGCGCGGTACGGTGCATCATCGCAAAAAGGCAGAGGTACGGTGGTTTTGCAAGGGCAGAGCGGTGTGACCGTGTATGACTGCCGAAAAATTTTACAGTACTCCCCTAAGGAGATTCGCCTGTCGGTAGCAAAAAGAACGCTTTCGGTCACGGGGGAGCGGTTGTTTTGCCCATCCTTTTCGGCGGGTACGGTGACGGTGGAGGGCTATGTAACGGGTGTCGTATATTTGGAAAACGATGACTAAAAAAATGATGTCGGAAAGGAAAAGAACGTGCATATGAATGTCTTACTTTTCATGTCCGGGAGCAGGACGGTGTGGGCGGATGCCGAAAATGCCACTGCGCTGATGGATCTTTGCTTGCGATACAGCATTCCCTACAGCAATTTTCGTTGGGGGGAGGATGGTTCCGCTTGCTTTGAGGTTTCGTTGCTTTCCGCAAAGCGGTTGGAAAAGCTCTGCCGAGATACAAGCGTTACGGTAAGAATGGTCAAAAAGGGGGGACTGCCGCCCTTTCTTTGGCGTTACCGCAAACGTGCCGGCTTGATGGTCGGGGCGGTCTTGGCAATCATTTTGCTTGTGCTTTCCACCCGTTTTGTTTGGGATGTACGTGTTACGGGGAACCAGACCATGACCAAAGCCGATGTCTTGGCGGATCTCAAGGCTTGCGGCTTTGGCGTGGGGAGCTATATTCCCGACGTTCGTACCGAGGAGCTGGAAACGCGTGTGCTGATTGCCTCGGATAAAATTTCATGGATCGCGGTGCATATGGACGGCACCGTAGCCGTGGTGCAGATCATCGAGCATGTTGAGGCACCGCCCGCCGAGGATAGTTCGCGTCCCGCCAATCTGATCGCCACCGCCGACGGGCAGATCGAGCAGATCGAGCTCTACCGCGGCAACTGTGTGGTCAAGATCGGTCAAGCCGTCAAGGCGGGGGAGCTTTTGGTCAGCGGGCTTTATGACAGCGCGGTCACAGGCTACCGTTATACGCGTGCCTCCGGTAAGATCTTGGCGCGCACGGAGCATGAGTTTACGGTGGAAATTCCGCTTGCCTATGAGGAAAAGGTCTACGGAGAAGCAAAATGCGGCGAGATTGTGCTGAATTTCTTTGATTTTTCGCTGAAAATTTTCAAAAGTACTGGAAATGATACCCCTCAATGTGATATAATAAAAGAGAAGAAGAATTGGACTCTGTTCGGACGTTACCCGCTGCCCGCGGGGGTGAGCGTGACAAACGAGCTCCCGTACACCCTGCAAACGGTACAGCGCACGCCCGAAGAGGCGCTTGACGCGGCGTATGACGCGTTGGAAGAACAGCTTGCCGCACTCTCGGGGGACGTACAACTGCTCCGCAAGGATGTGAGCACCGAGCTGACCGATACCGCTCTGATCCTTCACTGTACGGTCAGTTGTATCGAGAATATTGCCGTGCAGAGCGAATTTGAAATTATCGAATGACCGAAAGGGGAACTATGAACCGTAAAGTGATCCGCATGAAGCACGTGGGAGCCACCGCGAAAATCTTTGGCAGCTTTGACAGCAACGCACGTATGATCGAGGAGCGTTTCTCTGTCAGCCTGCGCAACCGCGAAAGCGAGTCGGGGGATTCGATCGTCATTGACGGCGAGAATGAGGCGAATGTCGAAGCGGCGGCACAGTGTATCGAATATCTGCACGGACTTTCCGCCAAGACCGATGTCTTGACCGACCAAGCAGTACAATACGCCATCGATATGATCGGTGCGGGTGAGGGGACGTCGCTCTCCGAGCTTGGCGACGAGTGTATCTGTGTTACCACGCGCGGCAAGCCCATTAAGGCAAAGACGGTGGGACAACAGCAATATGTGGAGTCGATCCGCAAAAACACCATTGTACTCGGGGTGGGACCTGCGGGAACGGGTAAGACCTTTTTGGCGGTTGCCATGGCGGTGCGCGCACTGCGTGAAAAGCAGGTCAACCGCATTATCCTCACGCGTCCCGCGATCGAGGCGGGGGAAAAGCTCGGCTTTTTGCCGGGCGATCTGCAAAGCAAGATCGACCCCTATCTGCGTCCGTTGTATGACGCACTTTACGAAATGATGGGGACCGAAAACTACCAAAAGCTGGTCGAAAAGGGAACCATCGAGATCGCGCCCTTGGCGTACATGCGCGGCAGAACCTTGGATGACTCGTTTATCATTCTCGATGAGGCGCAAAACGCGACCCCCGAGCAGATGAAAATGTTTCTCACGCGTTTGGGATTCAACTCCAAAGCCGTGGTTACGGGAGACTTGACACAAACCGACTTGCCGCGCGGACAAAAAAGCGGGCTTGCCTCGGCGGTCAAGATTCTTGCGGGCATTGAGGACATCGGCATCCATTATTTCTCGGAGCGTGATGTGGTGCGCCACCGTTTGGTACAAAAAATTATTCAAGCCTACGAAAAATACGACCGTGAGCTGGCGCGTAAAGAGAGCGAAAAACGCAATACGCAAAAATTCCGCGCGGAGAGAAATTCGAAAAAGTAAATCAAAGAGGGGACATTCCAATGAGCAGAAAATTGAGTATGAAAATTTATTTTGAGGACGAACAGGACAAGCTTGAAGTGACCTACAAGCTCAAAATGCTGGTGCGCCGTGCGGTGGAGGCGACGCTCGATTACGAGCAGTACGGCAATCCCTGCGAGGTTTCGGTGACCTTTACCGACAACGTGGGGATTTGCGAGCTGAACAAAAAATTCCGTGGCATCGACCGTCCCACCGATGTGCTTTCTTTCCCGTTGTTCGATTATGCGGGCGAGAGTGAAGAGCCGCCCGTGGATGATTTTAAGGGCATGATCGGTGATATCGTGCTTTCACTTGAGCAAGCCGAGGTACAGGCAAAGGAGTATGGGCACAGCTTTGCGCGCGAGGTTGCCTTCCTTACCGTGCACTCCATGTTACATCTGCTCGGCTACGATCACGAAACGGGCGAGGAGGACGAGCTGGAAATGCGCCGCCGCCAAAGCGAGATTATGGAAAAGCTTGGGCTTGCCGTCAATCGGGATTAAAGGAGGACACTATGAGTAATTGGGAAAAACGCTATGGCGTGAAGCCGGCGAAAGAGGAAAAAACGACCAAAGGGAAAACCGAAACCTTCTTTTCCCGCAATGTACGTCTGATCACCTTTTTGATCACCTTGGGTGTGTTTTTGGCGGCTTTTTTGCCGATTGCATATCTTGAGGCAAGAGAGTATTTCGGACAGGACGCCGACACGCGTCCGAAAATGACGACCTATGATCTGATCATCCTTTCGGAACAGCCCGAGATCAAGATGTCACAGTTGACCAAGTTCGCCTGTGAGGAAAGCCGTCAAGAGGGACAAAACTTTTCTTTGATTCAACTCTACATTGAGCCCAACTATATTGTGATGGCAAGTGCCGACACTGCTACGGGTATGGTGGTTTATTGCAAAATGCTCAATAATGAAACCAATGAGGAGATCGACGTGCTTGAGGACGATGTGCGTGCTTACTTTGGTAACTGAAAGGATAACACATGAAAAGAACAGGATTTATCGCTATTGTCGGGCGTCCCAATGTGGGAAAATCGACGTTGCTTAACAGCATTCTCGGTGAGCGCATTGCCATCGTGTCGTCCAAGCCGCAGACTACCCGCAACCGTATCGCGGGGATCGAAACACGCGGGGAGGATCAGTTCGTATTTCTCGATACCCCGGGAATCTTCAAGCCTAAAAACTCACTGGGAGATTTTATGGTCAAGACCGCAAACAGCACCATGCAGGACGGCGACGCCGTGATCTTGGTCGCCGATGCGGGATATGCACCGGGGGATGTGGAGCAGGGGATCATTTCTTATCTCAAAAAATCGGGTATTCCCGGTATTTTGGCACTGAATAAGGTTGACCTTTGCCGACGTGAAAAGCTTGCCGAGACGATTACCGCTTATGCCGCATTACACGATTTTTGCGCCGTGGTCCCGATCTCTGCCAAAAAGGGGAAATACGTGGACGAGCTGATGGAGGAGTGCTCCAAGCTTTTGCATGAGGGCGACTGGTTCTACGAGGAGGATATGATCACCGATCAGCCGCAACGGCAGATCGCCGCTGAGGTCATTCGAGAAAAGATCTTGCGTACACTGGATAAGGAGATCCCGCACGGTGTTGCGGTGGTTATCGAGGAGTACGCTGTGGAGGGGGGACTTGTCAGTATCCGCGCCGAGATCTTTTGTGAGAAGGCCTCGCACAAGGGGATCCTTGTGGGTAAAAACGGCGAGACGCTCAAGCGTATCGGCTCCTATGCTCGCGACGACCTTGAAAAAATGTTGGACTGCAAGGTCTACCTAAACCTTTGGGTAAAGGTCAAGGAGAACTGGCGCGACAGCCAAAGCAGTATTCTCAATTTCGGATATACCGAGGAATAAGAAAAACGGAGAGGGGTGACAGACCATGCAGCATGAGGCGGTGGACGGCGTTGTTGTCCGTGTGTGGGATAAGGGTGAAAATGACCGTTATCTTTCGGTTTTGACCGCTGCGCATGGTCGTATATTGCTCCTATCCAAGGGGAGCCGATCGTTGCGCGGAGAGCAAAGGGCGATCAGTCAGCTATACACCTATGCCAATTTTGAGTTTTACCGACGCGGGACGACCTGTATCCTCAAGGGCGGTTCCCCGATCCAAATTTTTTACGGCATCAGCGAGGATCTTGATCGCCTCAATCTCGCAACCTACCTGTGTGAGCTGACCTGTGAGCTGACAGACGAGGGCGAAGAAGCGCAGGAGATGCTTCGGTTGTTGCTCAATTCACTGTACGCCATCAGTAAAGGGCTCTATTCCCTCGCCATCATCAAAGGTGCATTCGAGCTCCGCGCCGCCGCGATGTCGGGGTATGCGCCCGAATTGGACGGCTGTGCTTTTTGCGGCGGGGGAGAGGACGGCGAACTCTACCTCGACGTGATGAACGGTGCGCTTCTTTGTCCCGACTGTCTCAAAAAACGGGGCAGATCGGCACCGACAGCGCACAGCTATGACGATGTGCGGGAGGCGGATGTGCTTTGCCCGCTCACGCCTGCGGCGACCGCTGCGCTACGCTACGTAACCGCGGCACCGCTTTCCCGCCTGTTTTCGTTTGGCTTGTCGGACGGTGATGATCTCCACCTTTTTGAAGCTGCCGCCGAGACCTACATCCTCTCGCATATTGGGCACGGCTTTGAGACATTGAATTTTTATCACGCTTTGAAAAAGCCGATGAAACAACCCAACCGAACCAAAGATACAAAAGGAACAAAAGCATGAGTTTTTCCGAAAAGACATTAACAACACTGGAATTTGATAAAATTTGCAACATGCTTGCCGACTGCGCTCCCACCGAAGGGGCAAAGTCCATGGCGCTCTGCCTCACCCCGTCGGGGGACATTACGGAGGTTCTGCGCCGCTTGCACCGTACTACCGACGCACGCCGTCTTGCCGATGTCAAGGGCATGCCGTCGTTTGGTTCGGTCAAGGATGTTTCCGCCGCTTGTGAGCGTGCCGCAAAGGGTGCAATGCTCTCGACACGTGAGCTGTTGGATGTGGCAAGACTCTTGCACGCGGCAAGGGCGCTTGTCGATTATATCAAGATCAACAAGCCCTTTGATACGACACTGGACGAAATTTTCGGGCGGCTGTTGCCCAACCGCCACTTAGAGGAACGCATCACGCGTTCGATCCTCTCAGAGGATATGATCGCAGACGAGGCAAGCCGAGAGCTTGCCGATGTGCGCCGCAAGATCCGTGACGCCAACAACCGAATCAAAGAGACTTTACAGCACTATATCAACGGCTCTTACTCCAAAATTTTGCAGGAAAACCTTGTCACGGTGCGCAACGGCAGATACGTGGTGCCTGTCAAGGCGGAGTGTAAAAATGAGATGAAAGGGTTGATCCACGACACATCCTCGTCGGGGGCGACGATCTTTGTTGAGCCGATGGCAATCGTGGATGCCAATAACGAATTGCGCATGCTCCAATCGCGTGAGGAGCATGAGATCGAAAAGATTCTCTTTTCGCTTTCCTCGGATGTCAGTGCGGCATCGGAATCCTTGCGGCTCAATTACCTTAATATCACCGAATTGGCATTTTGCTTTGCATGTGCCGAGCTTTCGGCACGGATGAAAGGGAGTGAAGCAAGGATCTCGGGGGACCGTTCGCTTGATCTGCGCCGTGCGCGTCATCCGCTGATCGATCCGCAAAAGGTCGTGCCTACCAATATCCGACTCGGCAACGGGTATGATACGCTGATCATCACGGGCCCCAACACGGGAGGCAAAACCGTTACACTCAAAACCGTCGGTCTGTTCGCGCTCATGACACAGTCGGGCTTGCACATTCCCGCCGATCCCGAGTCGTCGATCTGCGTTTTTGAAAAGGTTTTGGTCGACCTTGGCGATGAGCAGAGTATCGAGCAGTCACTCTCCACCTTTTCCTCGCACATGGTTAATATCGTGCGTGTGATGAACGAGGTCGACGCGCGTTCGCTTTGCCTTTTTGACGAGCTTGGTGCGGGGACCGATCCCGTGGAGGGCGCGGCATTGGCGGTCGCTGTGATCGAAACGGTGCGCGCCGCGGGAGCGATGTGTGCCGCCACCACCCACTACACGGAGCTTAAGACCTACGCACTCGACACTCCCGGCGTGCAAAATGCGTCGTGTGAGTTTGACGTGACCACGCTCAAACCGACTTATCGGCTGATGCTCGGCACTCCGGGAAAATCCAATGCGTTTGCCATTTCGGCAAAACTGGGACTTTCGGAAGAGATTATCGCACTGGCAAAAGAACATGTCAACAGCGACCATCAGCGCTTTGAAGAGGTCATCGAGCAGCTTGAAGCTACCAGGCTTGAGGCGGACCGCAACCGCGAGGAAGCGGCAAGGCTGAAGGCAGAATATGAGCGTATGAAGGCAGATGCCGAAAAAGAGCTCAAGACACGCTTTTTTGAAGCCGAACGCGAGATCGAACAGAAGCGCAAAAAGGCACAGCAGATGCTGGAGAGCGCCAAGGCGTCAAGCGATTTTATTTTCGCACAGCTCGAAAAAGCCAAAAAGGCCGAGGAGGCGGGCAGACTTGCCGAGGAGCTGGAAAGATCGCGTGCGGCGGTGCGCCGTGCCATTCGCGAGAATGACGACAAGATCAATCCCGTGGAGGAGCGCACCAACGAGGAATATGTCCTGCCGCGTGACCTCAAAAAGGGCGACAAGGTGTATATTGTGAACATTGGCAAGGAGGGTGTGCTTGTTGATACGCCCGATCACAGTGGCAGTGTGACGGTACAGGCGGGCATTCTCAAAACGCGTACCAAAATTTCCAATTTGCAACTCATCATTGAAAAGCCGCAGGTCATCAGCGGTAAAAAAGCAAAGCCCGCCGCCGATTATCATGTCAAGGTTAACCGTGATTTTCGGGATGAGATCGATCTGCGCGGACTTCTCGGAGACGAGGCGTGGCTTGCCGTGGACAAATATTTGGATGAAGCGGTGCTGGCAAACTTTGGGCGTGTACGCTTGATCCACGGAAAGGGCACGGGCGCGCTGAAGAACGCATTGTGGCAACACCTGAAAGGCGACCGACGTGTTGCGGAATTTCGCCTTGGCAGATACGGTGAAGGCGACGGCGGTGTGACAGTGGTTGATTTGAAATAACGACGGTCGTCCTCTCATCGACAAAAGCTAAATCACTCCCCCGCACACGGACATAAAGCCGCGGCGGGGGAGTGTATTTGTAAACGGTCATGACTGCAAATTCATACGGTACTGTTTTGGTGTGACTTTTTTGATCTTTCGGAATTTTTCAATAAAATGGCTGCTGCTGGCAAAGCCGGCGGAAAGGGCGATCTCGGTCACCGATTGGTCGGTCGAAAGCAACAGGTGCTCGGCTTCGTTGATGCGTACCGTGGTTAGGTAGTCGTTAAAATTTTTGCCTACCACACGTCGGAATAACTTGGAATAATAGCTGTAGCTGAGGTTGACATGCGCGGCGGCATCGGTCTCGGTAATGTCGGCGTAGTTTTGATTGATGTATTCGATCGAGCGTTGGATCAAACGGATATTCTCGTAGGAAATGTCAGCGGTTGGCTCCATCAGTGCACGGGTGTGTTGATGATTGTAGCGTATGATCCACAAAAACACCTCTAAAAACAAGCTCTTGAGCGCGATCTCATAGCCGTATTCCTGCCGTGTCCAACAGTCCATCATTTTTGTAAAAATATCGGCAAGACCGCTCTCTCGCAGCGCGTTCCTGTCAAAAAACTGATATGGGACGAGATTGTGTTGTAAAAAGGGGACTACATATTTGACATCGTACATCGGATTTTCGGAAAAATAGATCATCTGCGGCAGAATTTTTACGCAGATATAATGACTGCGCGGCAGGAGCGAGAAACAGTCATGGGCGACATTGGCATTGATGACCAAAAGCTCTCCCTCGGTAAAAGTGAGCTCTTCGCCCGCAAGCCAAGCCTTGACTTCACACTCGTCCAAGCCAAACAAAAATTCGATATAATCGTGGTAGTGCGGCGGACGGCGGCGTTGAAAGGGCTTGGACTCGGTCGGTTGAAGCAGGATACATTCGATGGGCAGTTCCACGCCGTTGCGCTGAGCTTTTTTTTCTTGTACGGGGTCATTAAATATTTTTTCTTGCATGTCGGTTGTACTTCCTCCGATTCGTTCAAAAAACAAACACGACAAAAATTCGATACTTTTTTGCAAATAAATTATATCATATTCGTCGGGTTTTCGCTATAATGGTTACAGTAAGTTTACAAAATATTTTTCATGGAGGAAGATATAATGAAAAAATTGAATGTTGTGGTTTGGAATGAGTTCCGCCACGAAAAAACCAAGGACGAGGTCCGCGCACTTTATCCCGACGGACTTCATGCGCTGATCAAGAGCTTTCTCGACAAAAATGAGGATATGGAGGTCTCCTTGGCGGCACTGGACGATCCCGATCAAGGGCTACCCGATGAACGTCTGGAAAAGATCGATGTCTTGATTTGGTGGGGACATATGGCGCACAAGGAGGTTTCGGATGAGCTGGTGGCAAAAATTCAGAAACGGGTGTACGAGGGTAAGATGGGCTTTGTCGCGTTGCACTCTGCGCACCATTCCAAGCCTTTCCGTGCCATTGTGGGGACCAACGGCAACCTTTCTTGGGGCAGAAATCAAAAGGAAATCATGTGGACGCTGATGCCGTCGCACGAGATTGCCGCAGGTATTCCCGACCACTTCCTGCTGGAGTCCGAGGAGCTTTACAGCGAGCCTTTCTATATCCCCCAGCCCGACGCATTGGTGTTTGGAGCTTGGTTTGAGGATGGACATATCATGCGTGCGGGAGCTTGTTTCCATCGCGGCGCGGGCAGAGTGTTCTACTTCCAGCCAGGGCATGAGACCTGCCGTTCGTTCTATAATCCTTACGTTCAGCGTGTCATTACCAATGCGGTACGTTGGGCAAAGCCGCTTGAGCACGGCTACGAGATTCCCGAGGGGGCTCCCCATATCACCGCAAAAACGGTTGACGAGTTCAATCAATAATCTTCAAAAAAACGTGCACGATCCCATTGCGGACAGTGCGCGTTTTTTGTTATCAAAGCCTTTCCTTTTCCAAAAATTAACGCTTTTTTATTTTTTAACGGCAGGGACAAAAATACCGTGGGTGGGAAATACTGATAAAAAATAAATTAGGCGGTAATTTATGAAATTCGGCAATTTACGTGTCAACGATCTTAAAAATCCCATCGGAGTGGATCGGCTTGCACCGATATTTTCATTTTCTTGTGAGGGAGAAGGAATCTTTTTTGTGTCGTTGTTTGCCGAGGGGGAGGTGGATGCAAGCGACGGGTGTACGGTCACCTCAAGCGAGTGCGGTGGATTTCGGTTTCGTTCTCCGTTATTGCCGTGTAAGCGTTACCGCTGGCAAGTCTCGGACGGAAGGAGCACGATGAACGCTTTTTTGGAAACGGGCGTGGATTTTTCGTTTCCGTTTTTTCGGCTTGACGGTGCATTGCCGCAGTGTCATCGGTTTTACGTACCCGTATCAACGCTCCGCGCGCGGCTTTATCTTGCGGGCGGTGGAAACTGCCGTGTGACCGTGAACGGAGAAACACTTGGTAAGTCTTACCCCAACCTGCCACACGATGACGGTAAGCGTACTTGCTACCGTACCTATGAAATTGAAAGCTTGCTTTGGCGCGGAGATGAAAATATGCTGACGCTTTCGGTAAGCAAAAAGGAGGCGTTTTCCGTGGCGGCGGGCGTGATTCTCTTTTTGTCGGACGGCAGAACGTGTGTCATTCCTCTTGACGAACACAACACGGTACCTTCCCCAAAAAACAGTCTTGGTGTAAAAGGCGGAATTTGATTTACGCATAAAAACATCCCCGTATCGGCTTTGTGATAAGCCGATACGGGGTGTTGTCAATGATTTCGTGTTGCCGTTATTCGTAAAGATATCCCTCGGAGCTTTCGATATAGGCGAGATATTCCTCCATGGTCATACCTGTCATTTCGTAGAAGAACTCGTCAAGTGCTTCATCCATGACGCCCGAGGAGAGAACTGCTTCGAATGCGATCCAACAAATAAAGAGGATGATTCCGATGATGGCGAGGATCAAGCCGGCGGTTGCTTTGCCGGGCATTTTTCCACCGTTGTCACGCTTTGCGAGAAACGCCATTACAATGGAGATGATGGAAAGAACGATGGCGATGTAGTACAGGCAGAAGCAACAGCAAGTGAAAACGACTGCAGCAATACCGAGAACAAGCGATGCAATGGCATAGCCCTTGGCGTGTCCTGTGGGTTGTTGGGGAGGTGTCATTCCAAAATCGATCGGAGGCTGTTGATCGTTTTGGGGAGTGTAGTCAAATTGATTGTTCATGTGGGTTCCTCTCTTTCAAAGAATTGGCAAACTTGGTTTGACAGTTTAATTATACCATGGAAAAATAAAAAATGCAATATATTATGAAAAATTATTGAAAAAATTTCTTTGTTATGGTACAATATAATAGCAAAAAGAGAGGAGAACGCAAAAGTCATGATAAAACGTCGGTCGGCAAAGATCTATTTATGGATTCATGCGGGAGTTTTGCTCTTGCTTTGTTTGTTTCCTTTGTACCGTGCTGTTTCCTCCCATATCACGCAATTTGTTTCGGGCTGTCTTTTACACGATCATTTCTTCCTCTACTGTCCGCTTTGCGGAGGAACACGCGCCCTCGAGGCAATGTTGCATTTGGACTTTTTCACCGCTTGGCAGGATAACGCGCTTGTGGTCGTTTTGGCGGTTTTCGTAATTGCGGCGGATATTGTTGCTTTGGTACGCTTGTTTCGCGGGCATGAGCGCTTGTTGCCTCTCCCTGCTTGGAGTTGGATCGTGCTTGTGGTACTGATGGTGGCTTATGCGGTACTTAGAAACTATTTGATGATTGCGCACGGATACGATCCCGTGGGGGATCTTGGTGCGTTTTGGAGCGGGATCGCCTCATAAAAAAGAGGAGGTCTGTACATACTAACGGCACAGACTTTTCTTTTTGGAGGGGAATATGCGGGTTTTACATGTGATCAGCGATCAAAATATCGGCGGCGCGGGGGTACTTTTGACTTCACTGTTGCGTAATTTTGACCGTATGCGTGTAGAGAGCATTGTCGCGCTCCCCGCAGGAAGCGCACTGTGTGAGCGATTGGAAGCGTTGGAGATCCCGATGCGGACACTGCAATATTCCTGTGACCGTTACTCGGCGGCATCGGTGCGCGAGCTTTGCGGTTTGATCCGGGAGACGAACGCCGATATCGTGCATGCCAACGCCGCGCTCAACGCACGCATTGCCGGGAGACGTTGTGGTGTGAGTGTGTTGCACACCCGCCATTGCTGTTTCCCACCCACGGGGATTTGGCGTTTTTTGCCTGTGCGCTATCTTGGCGGTGTGGGGAACCGTGTACTTTCCGACCGTGTGATCGCCACAGCCGATGCGGCTGCGGAGAATTTACACGCCTTTGGCATTCCACGGGACAAGATCGACGTGATCATCAACGGTTCGGAGCCCGTGCGGGAGGTGGATGCCGATGCGCTTTTGAACGCCCGTGCGAGATGGGGATTGCGCGAGGGGGACTTTACGGTTGGTATTTGTGCACGGCTCGAGCCTTGTAAAGGACATGAGACCTTTTTGCGCGCGGCAAAGCTGCTGTTGGAGCGCTATCCGCACATCCCGTTCCGTTTTCTGATCGTCGGAGATGGCTCACGGCGTGAGGAACTGGCAGACATGGCGCGGCAGCTTGCCATTTCGCCTTGGGTGGTGTTTACCGGTTTCGTGCGGGATATGGCGCTGATCTATCGCTTGTTACGCGTCAATGTCAATTGCTCCACTGGCACCGAGACCTCCTGTTTGGCGCTTTCCGAGGGGATGAGCGCGGGCGTTCCTTGTGTGGTGAGCGACTATGGAGGAAATCGACCGATGGTGGGGGACAGCCTTGCGGGGACTGTCTTTCCGATCGGAAATTTTGAAGCGTTGGCAGATGCCGTAGGGCGAATTGCCGTCGATCGTGAGTTGGAGACCGCTATGCGTATTGCCGCAAAAGCACGTTATGATGAAAAATTTACCGCAAAAAGAATGACCGAACAGGTAACTGCGGTATATGAGCGGCTTTTGCGCTGATCCTGCCTTTCCGTTTATATTTGGTTTAGATAAAAGTGATATTATTAAGATATCAAAGATCAAAAGGAGACAAACGATGTTTCATATTCTTGTAGTGGATGACGACAAAAACACGCGCTTGCTTTTGAATGCGGTATTGGAACAGGCTGGCTACACCGTGACCTGTGCGGTCAACGGTGAGGATGCCTTGAATGTCATGGACAGTGAGCACATCGACCTTGTGGTGCTTGACGTCATGATGCCCAAAATGGATGGCTACGAGTTTACGCGCACACTCCGTGAGGCGCAGAACAATCTGCCTATTCTTATGATATCGGCAAAGCAATTGCCCGCGGATAAGCACAAGGGCTTTTCGGTGGGGACCGATGACTATATCACCAAGCCCATCGACGATGAGGAAATGCTTTACCGCATCAAGGCGTTGTTACGCCGTGCCAAGATTGCAAATGAGCATCGCATTGTTGTCGGCGACGTGATACTGGATTATGATTCTTTTACGGTTACAAAGGGAGGAGACATACAGGAGCTGCCACAAAAAGAGTTTTTACTGCTCTATAAGCTGCTCTCTTATCCCGGAAAGATCTTTACCCGTATCCAACTGATGGACGAGATTTGGGGCAGTGACTGCGACACGGGTTGGGAAACGGTAACGGTACATATCGGACGCCTCCGCAAACGCTTTGAGGGGTGGAATGAGTTTGCCATCGAGTCGGTGCGCGGTCTTGGCTACAAGGCGGTGAAAAAGGTATGAGCAAAAAGCCGAAGCTGAACCGCTTGAATTTTGAGGAACAAAAACAGCGATTTTCGCTGACATTGGTTTTTTCCGCCGTTGTGTTTGCCATTCTTCTTGTCGCACTTGCTTTGGCGGGTGTGGCGGTTGGTTTATTGGTGAAGTTTGAGGTGATCGGCAGTGGGGATAACCTAAAAGTCAGTCACATTATCATACTGATGGTTATCATCAGTGCTGTGATGGGGACTTCGATTACGATTTTGACAGGTCGATTTCCGCTGAAGCCGGTGAACAATCTGATCAACAAAATGAATAGGCTGGCGGCGGGTGATTTTAAAACCCGTTTACATTTTCGCGGTCCCATTTATAATCATCCCGCGTTTAACGAGATCTCCGAAAGCTTTAATAAAATGGCAGAGCAGTTGGAAAACACCGAGGTGCTCCGCAGTGATTTTATCAACAATTTTTCACATGAGTTTAAAACACCTATCGTCTCGATTGCGGGTTTTGCCAAGCTTCTCAAAAAAGGAAATTTGTCGGAGGAGCAAAAGCGGCAGTATTTGGACGCCATCGAGGAGGAGTCCATGCGCCTTTCTTATATGGCGACCAATGTGCTGAATTTGACCAAGGTGGAAAATCAAACGATTTTGACCGTGATCTCCAAATTCAATTTGTCCGAGCAGGTGCGCTCCGCGGTGCTGTTGCTTGAGAACAAATGGGAGAAAAAGAATTTGGAGCTGGGACTTGATTTTGATGAATACATAATTGAGGCAAATGAGGAGCTGCTCAAACAGGTGTGGATCAATCTGCTTGACAACGCCGTCAAGTTTGCCCCGCGATGCGGCATGGTTACAGTCGGTATCACCGAAAAAAATAACCTTCTTACGGTTACGGTCAGTAACACGGGCAGTGAGATCCCGCCCGAAAAGCTGGAAAAAATATGGAATAAGTTCTATCAAGTCGACGAGTCACATTCCTCGGAGGGGAACGGTATCGGTCTTGCCATTGTAAAGCGGGTTACCGAGCTTCACGGCGGCCGCGTTTCGTTAGAGAGCAAAAACAGTATTACTTCCTTTACCGTGACGTTGCCGAAAGAACAGAACTGATTTTTTTGTGGGGGAGCTTTTTGGGAAGCTTTCCCACATTTATTTTCGACATTTTTCGCGCTTTGTTGCTGTAAGTTTAGTTTCAGTTTAGAAAACTTAACTATAATTTAGTATGCTTCATATATTCTTCCTTAAAAATGACATATTGAAATAAGGGGTATGATAAGATGACATACATATTATACAACCCGTATTCGGGTAACGGTAGTGGAAAAGAACAGGCGGAGATCTGCCGCTTGGGAATTGCCGAGGAGAACACAATGACCGACATGACGGCAATCGAGAGCTATGCGGCATTTTTTAGCGGGCTTTCCGCTTATGACCGTATCATGATTTGCGGCGGCGACGGAACGCTCAACCGCTTTATCAACGACACCGATGGGCTCAAGATCACCAATGAGATCTATTATTTTCCCACCGGTACCGGAAACGACTTTGCCGCCGACATCGGTAAAAAGGATTGCGGCGAGCCCTTTTTGATCAATGATTATCTTCGGGATCTGCCAAGCGTGACGGTCAAGGGAAAGACTTACAAATTTTTGAACGGTGTCGGCTACGGCATCGACGGGTATTGCTGTGAGGTCGGGGACGAATTACGCCGACAAAATAAGCCCGCCAATTATACCGCCATTGCCATCAAGGGGCTGCTGTTCCATTTCAAGCCTGTCAATGCCACGGTTACGGTGGACGGCAAGGAGTACCTTTACAAAAAGGTTTGGTTGGCTCCCACCATGTATGGCAGACGCTGCGGAGGCGGAATGATCCCCACTCCGGGGCAGGAGCGCGGTGCGGAGGACAAAACACTTTCGGTCATGCTCTTCCACGGCTCCGGCAGAGTGCATACACTGATGATTTTTCCGTCTATCTTTCAAGGCAAGCATGTCAGCCATACCAAGCAGGTCGAGGTTTTGACAGGCAAAAACATTACCGTAAAATTTGACCGTCCCACCCCGTTGCAGATCGACGGTGAGACGATTCTCGGCGTTGAGGAGTATACCGCAAGCGTTGCTTCCGCAAAGGTTGAAAACAGACAGGGAACGGTGGTTTATCAATAAATCAAAACGGGCAGACGGAATTTTCCGAATGTCCGTTTCGGTTTAGAATGGTATGCGAGCATGACACTGTATAAAATATTTGAAAGGAGCGCTTTTTTTGAGTATCTTTTTAAAGCTTGCTTTTTTGTTTTTTATCGGATCAATTGCGGGATGGGTGATCGAGCTGTTGTTTCGCCGTTTTATTTCCACGGCAAATTCCGAGCGCAAATGGATCAATCCCGGCTTTTGCATGGGACCGTATTTGCCGCTTTACGGCTGCGGGCTGTGTGTGCTGTATTTGCTTGCGTCGCTCGAAAAATACGAGTGGATTGCAGATCCCATATGGAATAAGGTGGTTTTGTTTGTCCTTATGGCGGTCGGCATGACGGTAATCGAGTATTTTGCAGGCTTGATCAGTCTCAAGCTTGCCAAGGTGCGCCTTTGGGACTATTCCGACGAGTGGGGGAATATTCAAGGCATTATCTGCCCTCGGTTTTCGCTGATTTGGGCGGCACTTGGAGCGGTGTATTACTTTTTCATCCACCCGTTGATTTTGGATGCGCTGAAATGGCTTTCCAACAATCTTGCCTTTTCGTTTGTGGTGGGTATGTTTTTCGGTATCTTTGTCATCGATGTCATCTATTCGGCACAGCTGGTGGCAAAGCTGAAAAAATTTGCAGAGGACAACGATATCATCGTGCGTTACGAGCATTTTAAGGAGCACGTCCGCACGATGCAGATCAAAGCCAAGCACAAGCCGCGCTTTTTGTTCCTGCGTCCCGACCGCCCGATTTCGGAGTATTTAAAGGAATATAAAATCACTTTGGAGGCGTTGCGAAAAAAATACAAAAAATAATACACTGTTTTGCGATATCATCCCCTTAGCGTAGACACTCGAAAAAAACAAAAGGTTTTGAGACTACACAAAGGGGATGATATCATTTTGGAAAAGCATATCCGTTTTTGTTTTGGATAGGTTAAATAAGCGGTTTACAGAAAAGGCTATGGAACAAAGGTGTTGGGCGTTGTTTCCATTCGGAAACAACGCCCAACACCTTTCCTGTTTACATGAAAATGCGGTAAAAGTTTTCTCGAAATCGCATCCCCTTAAAAATGCAGGATATTGGATGCAATGGTGAAATAGATGATGAGGACAACGGTGTCAACGATGGTAGTGATAAAGGGGCTTGCCATGACGGCGGGATCGAGCCCGATGCGCTTGGCGCCGATGGGGAGGAGTGTTCCCACGATCTTGGCAACGATGATGGCACAAAAAACGGTGATACAAATGATGGCGGCGATGAGCAGATTATTTTGCACGTCGCCGTTTTCCAGTACTGTGAGACGTTGGAAACGGAAATCGATGACCATGACCTTGATAAAGGTCGCGGCGGCAAGCGTCAGACCACAAATGGCGGCAACGCGGATCTCTTTCCACAGTACGCGCAAAACGTCGCGCAGCTCAATTTCGCCAAGCGACAGACCGCGGATAATGGTGACCGACGACTGTCCGCCCGCGTTTCCACCCGTGTCCATGAGCATTGGGAAGAACACGGTAAGGATGGCATAGGTGCCGATGGCGCTCTCATAATGCGTAATGATGGCACCGGTAAAGGTTGCGGAGATCATCAAAAGCAGGAGCCACGGGATACGCTTTTTGTAGGTTTCCCAAACACTTGTCCTCATATAGGGCTTGTCGGTTGGCAGGATTGCCGCCATTTTTTCAATGTCCTCGGTTGCCTCGGTCTCCAAGACGTCTAATGCGTCATCGACGGTAACAAGACCGACAAGGCGCTTTTCCTTATCCACAATCGGTAAGGCGAGGATGTCGTAATGCGAAATGGTGTTGGCGACTTCCTCTCGGTCATCGTGTGTATAGCCAAATATGACATCTTCGTTCATAATGTCGCCGATCTTTGTCAGCGGATCGGCGAACAAGAGCGATTTGAGCGGGACCACCCCCGTCAGTACACGTGCCGTGTCGGTGACATAGGCGACGTAGACGGTCTCCTTGTCCAATCCGTGTTGGCGAATGTGTTCAATTGCCGTTTGACAGGTCATTTCGCTTTTGAGGTCAATAAACTCACTGGTCATCACGCTCCCGGCGCTGTCCTCGGGATAGGCAAGAAAGCGGTTGATCTCGGCGCGGGTTTCGGGCGTGGCGCTTTTCATAATGCGTTTGACAATGCCCGCAGGCATTTCCTCGAGCATATCCACCGCGTCGTCCACAAACAGGTCGTCGAGCATGGAGCCAATCTCACGGTCGGTCATCCCTTCGATGATGACCGACTGCTGTTCGGGCTCCATTTCGGCAAAGACTTCGGCGGCGGTGTCCTTTTTCAGCAAGCGGAATACCATGGGCAGACGCTCACACGGAAGCTCGGATAAAAACTCTGCGGCGTCTACGGGGTTCCACTCGTCGATACGTCGCATGAACGCGGGATACTGCCGCAGCTCCAACAGGTCAAGCAGCTCCCGTGCTTCGGTTTGTTTGGTTTCGTTCATGTCGTACCTCCTTTGAGGGTTCAATTATTTCGACAATTGATCCAACGTTTCTTGATAAGCCTTTACCTTTGCTTCGGCATCGGCACGGTCGTTGGCTTCGAGCATATAGTAGAACTTGATCTTCGGCTCGGTTCCCGAGGGACGCGCCACAATCACGTCGCCGTTTTGGAGACGGTAGTACAATACGTTTGCGCGGGGCAGTCCCGTGGAGGTAACCTTGCCGTTTTCGGTAAAGGTCTCCTTGAGATAGTCGCCCACAAGCGCCACGGGCTCATTTCCGAACGCCTTGGGGGGATTGTTGCGCAAAGAGTCCATCAGCGCCGCCATGCGTGCCGCGCCGTCAAGTCCCTCCATGTAGATCTCCACATTGGTCTCATAGCAGAAGCCGTATTTTTGGAAGAGCGCCGCAAGTGCATCGGAGAGCGTCATGCCTTTTGCCTTGTAGAACGCGGTCATCTCACAGATCAGCATCGAGGCGACCACGGCGTCCTTGTCACGTGCGTAGGTACCCTTGAGATAACCGTAGCTTTCCTCAAAACCAAACAGGAAGGAGCCGTCACCCGTCTTTTCGTAGTTCTTGATGACCTCGCCGATAAACTTAAAGCCGGTGAGCACATTGTGCATCTTGACGCCGTTGGCGGCGCAGATCTTTGCGGCGAGCTCACTGGTGACAATGCTCTTGACTACATAGGGGTTCTTCGGCATGGTGCCTGTCTCGTTGTAGGCTGTGATGATATAATCCACAAGCAGTGCACCCATTTGGTTACCTGTGATGGTGGTAAAGGAACCGTCGGGAGTACGCGTCATGACACCCACGCGGTCGGCATCGGGATCGGTGGCAACGACAAGATCGGAACCGACCTTGTTTGCAATTTCAATGCCAAGCTTGAATACGTCGGGGTACTCGGGGTTCGGCTTTTTGACCGTGGGGAAATGACCGTCAATGACCATTTGTTCGTCCACGGTGTAAAGCTTTTTCAGTCCGATACGTCGCATGATCTCGGGAACGAGCTTGTGGCCTGTACCGTGCAAAGGCGTGTAAACGATCGAGAGATCGTCGGCAACCGCTTTGACCGCATTGGGATTGACTGCCTGCGCTTGCACATTGGCAAGATATTTTTCGTCGATCTCGGCACCGATCATGGTGACAGTGCCCTGTGCCAATGCGTCCTTGAGCTCCATGGTTTTTACATCACGGAAGATATCCAGCGCGTTGATCTCGGCGGATACGGTATCGGCATGCTCGGGGGGGAGCTGAGCGCCGTCCTCCCAGTAAGCCTTGTATCCGTTGTATTCCTTGGGGTTGTGCGACGCGGTGATATTGATGCCCGCCACGCAGTGCAATTCACGCAGAGCAAACGAGAGCTCGGGGGTGGGACGGAGTGCGTCAAACAGGTAAACGCGAATGCCGTTGGCGGCAAGCACGCAAGCCGCAGTCTCGGCAAAGAGCTGAGAGTTGAGACGGCAGTCATAAGCAACCGCAACGCCGTCAGCGGCTCTGTCTTCTTTTAAGATCAGATTGGCAAGTCCCTGTGTTGCATGTGCCACGGTGTGACGGTTCATTGCGTTCATACCGGTTTTCATGGTCCCGCGCAAGCCTGCTGTACCAAACGAAAGCCCCGCGGTAAACCGAAGCTCAATCTCATTTTTGTCATTTTGAATGGCAATCAGCTCGGCTTTTTCCTCTGCGGAAAGTGCGTCGGAACGGACCCATTTTTCGTAGTTTTCAAGATAGTTGCTCATGTTGTTGTCTCCTTAAATGTTATATGAATAAATATATGATATGTTAATTTTTCGCAAGATATTCACGCAAAGCGGCAGATAATTGATCGGGGCAAGAGGTGGATTTCAAGCCGCAACGAATGCCGGACAGACGTTCGATTGCTTCCTCTACGCGCATGCCCCGGATCAGCGCGGCTACACCTTGGGTGTTTCCGGCACAGCCGCCGTGAAATTGCACGCTTTGGATGACGCCGTCCTCGATCTCCACGTCAATGGAGCGCGAACAAACGCCCTTGGTTTGATAATGAAAACGATCCATTTTTGGGTTCCTTTCTGTGTCAATTATTTTTCTTTGAGATGCAGATAAATACCAACGGGCTCGTAATGAGGCGCTTCCATGGCAAGGTAAAGCAGAAACGCCGCAAAGTCACCGCCTGCGGTGCAAAAAGTAAAGTGCACGGTGGGCAGTGCGCCGCTGTCTGTTTGCTGTGTCCGCGAGTCAAGGCGGCAAGGCTGTAAACCGCAACACTGCGCGGCAGCCAAAAGCTCAGCGGTGCTCGGCTCCTCGGAGAGTGGTGCCGTGAACTCAAAAAAGAGCTCCTTGTCATCAAACGATACGGGTGGGACGAGATTGCGCCGCAGGAGCGCAAAGCGCGTGACACGGCTGCCGTCGGTGGTGGGAATGTCGCAGGTCATGGCGATCTTGAGCTCATAACGGTCGATCAAGCGGGTAAAACCGGTCAACGGTCCCTCGGCGGAATTTTCCAAAGGCAAAATACAAAACTCACAGTTGCCGTTGTAGACCTCCTCGCACACCGCGGGAAAGCTGTTGGCATAGACCGCGCGGGGGAGGGGAATAGATTCTGCAAAGCGCAGATAGGCGCTGTCGGCATAGCCGTTTCGTTGATAAACAATACGGTTGCGCGCCTCGTCGGCGATTTCCTCCTGATCGGAGAAGAAGAGCTCCGGTGTCAGCACTTTCCCGTTGCTTAACTGTCGACCGATCTCCTTGCACAGCAACACGCTTTTCCAAACCGCGTGTACGCTTTGAAGGTGACCGAGCATTTCGGCGTTTTGTTGGAGCGGAGATGCGGCAAAGCGTGGCGGGCGGTGGTCGGGGAGTGAGGCGATCAGCTCGTGCATATCTCCGTTGCCCGTGCCCGCGGCGATCTCTGTTGCCAATTCGCGCAGATGCGCCATTTCCTGCTCGAAAACAATGCTTTGCCGCACGGCGGTTTCCCGCAGATTTGCGGTAATGACCTCCTCGGGCGAGTAGGAACGAAATTCCTTCATGTCAGATCAAATCGAGGACAGAATAGCTGTCGGCAAGGAATTTTTGCAATTCCTCGGCGGTCAGCTTGCGTTGCGACAGGAGTGCCAGCTCGTAAAGGTATGCGGCGGTCTTTTCCTGCTTTTCGTCATCCAGCGTACCGAGCTTGGCAATCAAGGGAGATGCCGTATTGACGGTCAGCGTTGCCTCGGTAGGGAAGGAACTCATACCCATGTTCATGCCGCTCATGGCGTACATTTTCATCATTTCCTCCATACGGCGGGATTCCTCGGAGATTGTCAGCAACACGGGAACGCTTTCATCCTTGAGGGCGCTGAACGATACCTTGAGCTTTTCATTCCCCGAGACCTTTACAAAGAGCTCGGAGAGTGCTTTGTCCTCCACGGCGGTTTCATCGCTCTTGAGCGCACCTGCCACGTCGGCGTCAATGCGGACGTACTTGACATCGGAGTTGTAGGACTCGATCATCGACAGGAATTGGGTATGAAGCTGTTTCTCAAAGACCGCTACCGCAATGTTCTGTGCTTCAAACATGGAGATATATTGTGCTTGCGCGGCTTTGTCGGAGGTGTAGTAAACGATATTTTCATGCTTTTCCTTGGCGGCTTCCAGGTAGTCGGCGGTAGTGACAAACTTTCCGTCGGTAAGCTCGATCAAAAGCGAGTCCTTCACACGGTCATAGAATTTGCGATCACGCATGCAAGCGTACTCCACAAAGGTGCGGATATCGTTCCAAACCTTTTCATATTCCTCACGTGCGGTATTGCACAGACTGTTCAGCTTGTCAGCGACCTTTTTGACGATGTGTGCCGAGACCTTTGCCACGTAGGTGTTGTTTTGCAGATAGCTGCGCGAGACATTCAGCGGCAGCTCGGGGCAGTCAAGCACCCCTTTGAGCATCAACAGATACTCGGGAATGACCTCTTTGATATTATCGGCGACAAAAACTTGATTGTAGTAGAGCTTGACCTGTCCTTCGATGGACTCATACTCGTTTGTGATCTTGGGGAAGTAGAGGATGCCGCGGAAATTGAGCGGATAATCGGCATTGACATGGATCCAAAACAGCGGCTCTCGCCAATCGTGAAAGACCTTACGGTAAAACTCCTTGTATTCTTCCGGGGTACAGTCGGAGGGATTTTTGAGCCAAAGCGGTGTGGTATCGTTGATCGGCTTGGGGGGCTCGGGTTCCTTTTCGTCCTTCGTATCTTCTTTCTTTTCTTCCTCATCGCCCTCGGCGGTAAAGTAGATCTCTACGGGCATAAAGGCGCAGTATTTGTCAAGGATCTCTTCGATCTTGTATTTTTCGAGATACGCGTTTTCCTCATCCGAAATATGCATGATCACGGTGGTGCCGTGACTTTCCCTTTCCCCCTCGGCTGTTTCGTAGTTGCCGTCGGTGTTGCAGGTCCAATGCACGGCGGGGGCGTCGGTGTAGGACTTGGTGATCAGCTCCACGGTATCGCTGACCATGAAAGAGGAATAAAAGCCGAGACCGAAGTGACCGATGATGCCGTTGTTTTTGTTTTCGCCCTCGTATTTTTCAACAAATTCGAGTGCACCCGAAAGCGCGATCTGGCAGATATAGCGATCCAGCTCTTCGGCGGTCATACCGATACCGTTATCCGAAACGGTCAGTGTTTTTGCGGCTTTGTCAAGTATGACGTCAATACGGTAGGTCTCGCCGCCGTCATCGTATTGTCCGAGAGAGGCAAGACGCTTGAGCTTGGTCACTGCATCGGACGCGTTGGAGACGATCTCACGCAAAAAGATATCCTTTTCGGAATAAAGCCATTTTTTAATGACGGGGAAAATGTGCTCGGTTTGTACCGAGATCCCGCCTTTTTTGAATGTGTTTTCCATGGTTTATGGACCTCCTTGGTTTTTATATGGGTAAGATAAAAATAAAAATGAGCAAAATAATGGGTGTCGGTTGATTACACTTCTTTGTCGGGCTCTTCGTCCTCGACGATGTTGGGTTCTTGTGCTTTCGGTTCCGTAGCGGTCATTTCCGAGACGGATCCCTCGATCGCTTCTTCCAAGCTTTCCTCGGTGCTATCTGCCGATGCCTCTTCCTCGACGATCTCCGCTTGCATGGCTTCTTCCGCCTTGGCGGCAAGGGTTGCTTTTTCGGCGGCAAACGCGGCAAGCGCATCTTCGGAGGTATCGGTAAACAGGTTGTACTTGTGTGCCAAAGCGTAGGTGTCAAGGCGGAAATGTTCAAACGCGGTTAGGTCTCCGCCGCCTCCCTCGGGGATTGCTTGCTTGCGCATGGCTTTCTTTTTTTGACGGCGTTCAAACACGGTGCCCTCGTTTGCAGCTTCCGCAACGGTTCGTTCGGCGGAAAGATAGCTGTCTGTGTCGGTGGGAAGCCCTTTATTACGCAAGCGTTTATCCAACCACGCGCTTGTCAGCTCCAAAACGGTTGCAAACAGCGGCACGCCAAGCACCATGCCCGCCAAGCCCCACAGGGTTCCCATGGTGGTGATGGCGATGATGACGCACAGCGAGCTGACGCCCGTGTTTTCACCCAGTACCTTGGGGGCGAGGATGTTGCCGTCGATTTGTTGGATCACAAGAATGCAAAGTACAAAGGGGATGACCTTGTCGGGCTCGGTCAAAAGAATGATGACCGCCGATGGGATCACACCGATAAACGGACCGATGACAGGGACGATGTCGGTGATAGCCACGATTGCGGCAATGAGGATGGCGTAGGGAACGCCAAACAGCGAAATGGCGATATAGACCAAAACTCCGACAATCGACGAGTCGAGAATTTTGCCCTTGAGAAAGCCGCCAAAGGATTTGTCGGCGGTGGTACAGATATTGGTGATGTGGTCATTGACCTTATCGCTGAAGAGGGCGCGGCGCAGACGCATAACCTGTGCGTAGCGTTTTTCCTTGGTGTTTAGAAAATAGAGCGAGATAAAGATGCCGAAGATGGTGTCGGTGATCAGAGACACCACGTTGCTTGCCAGTGAGACCACGGTTCCGATGGTGTTGATATTGATCAGACCGAGCAAAGTCTCGGAGTTGAGGTGGAGTGAGTTCAGCAAATCCGTAAAGCTGTTTTTGACGGTTTCCGGATTGATGGGCGGGATCATTCCCACACCGTTCTCTTTTTTGGGCAATTGCTCGTTGAGCCATGTAACAATGTCGTTGGCATCTCTCAAGGTCCTGTCAATGTGAAGGTCAAATTCCTTGATAAAGTTTGTGATGCTGTCCACCAATTGCGGTACAATGAGCAGGAGCAATAGGGCAAAGATCAAAAACAGTGTCAAGTAGGTAAAGATCAATGAAATACAACGGCGTAAAGGGTTGGGTTGTATTTTGTAAAACAGCTTGCGCTCAAAAAAACGGAAAAAGGGGTTGAGCAGATAGGCGAGCACAAGACCGATCAGCACGGGACGGAGCAGATACATGGCTTTTCGGAGCCAATCATTGAATTGACCGAGGTTCGTGACAAAAAGGATCAGCAAAAAGACGGCAAGATAGACCGCGGATGCAAGCAGAAAGCGTTTTTTGTTTTGTGTTTCCATTGGCGTTTTCTCCCTTCTGTCCTTTATTGCACGGCATCCGTGTCGGAAGTCGACTCGGTGGCGACTGCGGCTCCGGTTCTGTATTTTTGCAAAAACTCTTCGGCTTCGCGTTTTGCGGCCTTGCGCGCTTCCTCGGCGGAGTAGCGTGACCTCTCCTCATCGGTCATTTCAACAATGATATGCTTGCGGTTGAGGAGTCCGTAAAAATCCAGCACAAATTTTTCTCTTTTCAACAGCTTTTCGCCGTTTTCCTGCTTTTTGGAGATTCGCAAGGCAAGTCGCTCCAGCTTTTGTACGGTCTTATCGGTGGTGATATGCGCGTTCCGTGCCGGATCGACGATGGCGTCGTTGGAATAATAGTTTTCCACACCCGAGGGCATCCCTTTCTTTTGCAGACGCATGGTCACATATTCGTCGGTCAGCTCCAAAACCGTGGCAAACAGCGGGACACCGAGCAGCATTCCCACCAGTCCCCACAAGGAGCCCGTTACGGTTACGGCGATCATGACGCAGAGAGAGCTGACGCCCGTGTTGTTTCCGAGGATCTTGGGACCGATGATGTTGCCGTCAATTTGTTGCAAGATAATGACAATGATAATAAAGGGGATGACCTTGTCGGGGTAGGAGAGAAGCAGAATGAGCGAGGTGGGGATTGCACCGATCAAGGGACCGATGACGGGGACGATATTCGTGATGCCGATAAAGGTTGCCAACAGGAGCTCATAGGGAATGCCGAAGATGACAAACGCAATATAGGCGAGAATCCCGATGATCAGCGAGTCGACCAGCTTACCCTCGATATATCCGCCAAAGGAACGGTCGGCAATGGTACAAAAGCGGGTGATGTGTGCGTTGGTATTGTCGCTGAACAGGGCACGGCGCAGCTTCATAATCTGTGCGTATCTCTTTTCCTTGGTGCTGAGCAGATAGATCGAGATGAAGAAGCTGAACAAAACATCGGCGAGCACATCAAGGGCGTTTCCGATCATATCGGTGAGCGGTTTGACATTGATATTCCCGATTTGCTCCATCATATTCTTGCCGTTTCCGCCAAAGATACCTGTGAGATTTTCGCGCAGTGCGGATTCCTCCAACGGTTCGATAAGAGCTGTGCCGTTTTGGATAAAGCGATCGATGAGCTCGTTAATGTTTTCAATGAGCTTGTTTACTTGACCGATCGCCGAGGAAATATAAGAGTCAAGATTGGAGGCGAAGGTGACGATGCTTTCCAACAGTTGGGGGACGATGAGCAACAGGATCAGTGCGATGATCAAGATCACTGTGAGGTAGGTGCAGACCAGCGAGACTGCGCGGCGCAACGACGGCGGACGAAGCTTAAAAAACAGCTTGCGCTCGAAGAAACGAAAAAACGGATTGCACAGATAAGATATGCCAAGCCCGATGAGCACGGGACGGAGCAATCTCAGTACACTTCCAAGCCATTCGTTCAATTGTTTGAGATTGGCAATGAGAACGATCGCTAAAAACAGCAACGCGTAAATCACGATGCCAATGATCAGTTTCTTTTTGCCCGTCCTTTTTTCTTCCATCGAGGTCCCTCCAAAAAGCAAATATAAATATCCATATTATATTTTATAACATTTTTGGCTTTTCGTCAATAGAGGTTACAGAAAATTTAATTTCTTTACAGACAATTCTTGCAAATCGGTCAAAAGTGTGTTAAAATAATAGGGAAAAATCAGCGGAGTGACGGCGGCAAAATCGCAATGTCGACACCGCCGCGGAACCGGAGAGGAGCTTTTATGCGAGCAGAACGCGCAAACGCAAAAATCAACCTGTATTTGAATGTGGTGGGCAGACGAGAAAACGGCTATCACAATATTGTCAGTATCATGCAAACCGTCTCGCTTTGTGACCTTGTGACAGTGGAATATCTGCCCGCGCCGCAGTTATCCATACGCCTTTATGCGTCCGGCAATGACAGTATGCCCACCGACGGACGCAACCTTGCGTGGCGCGCGGCGGAGCGGTACCTCGGCAAGATCGGGCAGAGCGGCGAGGTGCGCATCACCGTCGAAAAGCATATTCCCATGGCCGCAGGTCTTGCTGGCGGCAGTGCCGACGCGGCGGCGGTCTTGCGTGCCATGAATCGCCTTTGCGGTAACCGTCTTTCCACCCGGGAGCTTTGTGCGCTCGGCGCGGGGTTGGGTGCCGATATCCCGTTTTGTATCATGGGCGGCGGTGCTTTGGTCACGGGCATCGGCGAACAACTCGAAAAGATTACTCCAATGCCGCAGTGCCCGCTGGTCGTGGCTTGCATGGGAGAGGGAATATCCACCCCGTGGGGATACGGAAAATTGGATGAACTGCACGGCAATTTTGTCGATGCACCTGTCTTCGACGATCGTCCCGACACCATCATCCGCGCCATGCATGAGAATACGGTTGCGGAGCATACACCTTGCTTTTTCAACATTTTTGAAGAGATCGTTCCGGATCTGCGTCCGCGCGTGGGCGAGATCAAAGCGGTCATGAACGCGGGCGGTGCTCTGCGTGCGATGATGAGCGGCAGCGGTCCCTCGGTGTTTGGTGTTTTTCCCGACATGGAAAGCGCCGAAAGAGTCACCGAAAAATTAAAAGAAATGGGTGCCGCAGCGTTTGTTTGTCATCCCACGGCGGCGTATCAAGGGGAAAACTGCGGCGAGTGACGCATATTGCCGTGTCGTTCCCGTTTGATTATTTTTTATCTTTTTATCATCGTTCATATGCAGTTCACATATAAGGTGTAAAATAAATTGTTAATGTTTGAAAGAAAGGAATTTTTGGATTTTGAAAGAAAAGCAAGAAAAAAGTGCTTGCTCCATCAAGACTTCCATCGGCGGTCAAGCCTTGATGGAAGGTATCATGATGCGCGGTCCCAAAAAATCAGCGATGGCGGTACGCAATACCAAGGGCGAGATCGTGGTCGAGGAGTTTGAGACCAAGGGTGTCAAGCGTCCCGCAATCTGCCGTTGGCCCATCATCCGCGGCATTTTCGGTTATATCGACTCCATGGTGGTCGGCTACAAGTGTCTGATGCGCTCCGCAGAGCTTTCGGGACTGGAGGACATCGTGGAGGAAAGCCCCAAAAAGAAGAAAAAGAGGGAGGCCGAAGAGGCAGCACGTGCGGCAGAGCAAGCCGCTACAACGGCAGAGGAGCCGGCTGAGACTGTTGAAAGTGCGGCGGAAACCACCCAAGAAGCTTCCGATCTCATATCGGAAGCCAAGGACACCGAGAAAAAAGACAAGCCCGCCGAGGAAGAAAAGCTTCCCGCATGGGTAATGACCGCGATGATGGTGGTCAGTGTGGTGATCGCCGTGGTGTTTGCCGTCGGTCTGTTCATCTACGCGCCCACCAAGCTCTTTGAACTGATCTCATCACACGTCGGGTTCTTAAAGGGGGATAACATTGCGCTCAACTCGCTTTGGAAGTCGATTTTTGAGGGTGTGTTGCGGATTGCAATTCTTGTCGGCTACATGGCGCTGATCTCCTTGATGAAGGATATCCGACGTACCTTTATGTATCACGGCGCCGAGCACAAGACGATTTTTTGCTACGAGTCGGGCTTGGAGTTGACTGTGGAGAATGTCCGCAAGCAACGCCGTTTCCATCCGCGTTGCGGCACATCGTTCTTGATTTTGATGTTGCTTGTCAGCATCTTCATTTCATTCTTCATCGACCCTATCACCATTATGATCCGCGGTGAGGTCCTACCGCCGCTTTTGCGTTCGGGACTCAAGCTGCTGTTGCTTCCGCTCATCGTCGGTTTGGGCTATGAGCTGATCAAATTTGCGGGACGGCACGACAACCTATTCACCCGCATTATCTCGGCACCCGGTGTGTGGCTTCAGCACATCACGGTGTTTGAGCCGACCGATGATATGATCGAATGTGCGATCGAGGCGGTCACACGTGTGATCCCCGACGATCAAAGCGATAAATGGTAAAAGGACAAAGACTATGGAAATCGAAACCATCAAACAACAAACAGAAACCGCTGTTCGGGAGTTGATCGAGGTCTCGGGACTGAGGGCGGGGGATATTCTTGTCGTGGGATGCTCGTCCTCCGAGATCGTGGGGGCGACCATCGGTCACGGCTCCAGCTTTGATACAGCGGCGGAGGTATTCGGTACCATCATGCCGATCCTTTCCGAGCACGGGATCTATCTTGCCGCACAATGCTGTGAGCACCTCAACCGTGCGCTTATTATCGAGCGTGAATGCGCCGAAAAATACGGACTGGACGAGGTTTGCGTGGTGCCGCAGCCCAAGGCGGGCGGTTCCTTTGCTACCGCCGCGTGGAGAAATTTTGCGGCTCCCGTTGCGGTGGAGCATATCCGCGCCCACGCGGGATTGGATATCGGCGGCACGTTGATCGGCATGCATTTGCGTGATGTCGCAGTTCCTGTGCGGCTGTCCGTTTCGCACGTCGGGGAGGCGATCCTTCTTTCTGCCCGCACCCGTCCGAAATATATCGGAGGAGTACGCGCAAAATACGAGTGATGTGACAAAAACGGAAGTATTTTCGACAAATACTTCCGTTTTTTGACATTGAGAACCGATTTTTAAAGAAGATTTTTGAAAAAATATCGCATTTCTATTGACAATTCACTCGAAATCGTGCTATAATAATATAAAATGTTTATTCTCGTGTATTTGTGGTAATTATTTACATAACGGTACACGTTGACGATAAAAGTTACGAAAGGGGACAATGACCATAATGGAAATCGCCATCATCGCACACGATCTGAAGAAAGAACTGATGACACAGTTTTGTATTGCTTACTGCGGAATTTTGAGTAAGCATAATTTATGTGCCACCAGTATTACAGCAAAATACATTTCCGAGGCAACGGGGCTTGAGATCGAGCGCTTGCTCTCCGGTGTACAGGGCGGTAAACAGCAAATCGCCTCCCGCATTGCCTGCAACGAGATCGACATATTACTGTATTTTAAGGATACTCGTCAAAACGCAAAAGCGGACGATGTGGAGGTCGAACTGCTTCGTCTTTGCGACCTGTACAACATTCCCGTGGCAACCAACATTGCCACTGCCGAGGTCATCATTACAGCGCTTGACCGCGGCGACCTTGATTGGCGTGAGATCGTCAATCCGCACTCGGCTTATAATCTCAAAGCCAAGGCAGGCAACCGCAAATAAAATCCGACATATGTGTCGGTCGTTGGAAATATGTTCCTTTGTAACCGCGTAACAGAGAGAAAACCCGCCCAAGGCGTGCTGAAAGGTTTTTTGCGAAAGGACAAAGGGGTACCGCTCCAAGCGTCACAATCACATACTTCTCAATGAGTGAAACGTCCGGGTGGAACCGTGCGGAAAATATCCACACCCCGAACAGGCAAAAAACGCCTGTGGGGTGTGGATATTTTTCATGAAGAGGGAAAGGTGCTTTTTTACGAAAAAGTAATCTATGATTTTTGTAATTTATTATGTTTAAGGAGATTTTTGATATGAAAGTGAAAATTCAAGATCGAGAGTTGGAGCTGAATGCTCCGGTAACGGTATATGATGCGGCAAAGGATGCCGAGCTCATCACGCGTGCGGTGATCGGTGCCGAGATTGGCGGTAAGACCGTGGCGCTGACTGCGGAGCTTTCTGACGGTGATGAGGTCAAGCTGTTGACTTTTGAGGATGAGGCGGGTAAGCACCTGTTCCGTCACACCGCGTCGCACATTTTGGCACAGGCGGTCAAGCGTCTCTATCCCGCCGCAAAGCTCACCATCGGTCCCGCGATCGACAACGGCTTTTACTATGACATCGATTCCGAGGTCTCTTTTACCCCCGATGCACTTAAGGCGCTTGAGGGTGAGATGAAGAAGATCGTCAAGGAAAATTTGAAGATCGAACGCTTTGAACTGCCCCGTACCGAGGCAATTGCGCTGATGCAAGAGAAAGACGAGCCCTACAAGGTGCAATTGATCGAGGAGCTCCCCGAGGACGCCGTTATCAGCTTTTACAAGCAAGGCGAATTTACCGACCTTTGCGCGGGACCGCACCTCTTCAGCACGGGTGCGGTGAAGGCGTTCAAGCTGACGCAGTGCACGGGCGCATACTGGAAGGGTGACCAGAAAAATAAGATGCTCCAAAGAATTTACGGTATCGCGTTCCCGTCCAAGGACGAGCTCAACGCTTATGTGCAGCAGCAGGAAGAAGCGTTGAAACGCGACCACAATAAGCTTGGACGTGAGCTTGAGTATTTCACCACAGTCGACACGCTTGGTCAAGGGTTGCCCGTTCTGCTCCCCAAGGGTGCGCGCGTCATTCAAACCATGCAAAGATGGATTGAGGACGAGGAACAAAAGCGCGGCTATCTGCTTACCAAAACTCCGCTGATGGCAAAGAGAGAGTTCTTTAAGATCTCGGGGCACTGGGATCACTATTTGGACGGTATGTTTATCATTGGGGATCCCTATGATGAGACCAAAGAGTGTTTTGCACTCCGTCCCATGACTTGCCCGTTCCAGTATCAAGTGTTCTTGAATAAAAAACGTTCCTACCGTGAGCTTCCCATGCGTCTCGGCGAGACCTCCACGCTGTTCCGTAACGAGGATTCGGGCGAGATGCACGGCTTGATCCGTGTGCGCCAGTTTACCATTTCCGAGGGACATTTGGTTTTGCGCCCCGATCAGCTTGCCGAGGAGTTCAAAGGGTGCCTTGACCTTGCCAAATACTGCCTCAGTACGCTCGGACTTTGGGAGGATTGCTCTTTCCGCTTCTCTCAATGGGATCCCGCCCGCACCGACAAGTACGAGGGGACACCCGAGCAGTGGGACGAAGCGCAGAGCGTGATGAAGCAGTTGCTTGATGAAAACGGTGTTGATTATAAGATCGGTATTGATGAAGCCGCTTTCTATGGACCAAAGCTCGATATTCAGATTAAAAATGTATTCGGAAAAGAGGATACCATCGTTACCATTCAGATCGATATGCTGCTTGCCAAGAAGTTTGGAATGGAATATGTGGATTCCAATAACCAAATGGTCACGCCGTATATCATTCACCGTACCTCCATGGGATGTTATGAGAGAACATTGGCGCTTCTGATCGAGAAATACGCGGGCGCATTGCCGATGTGGCTCTCGCCCGAGCAGGTGCGTATTCTTCCCATCGGCGACGAGCATGTTGCGTATGCCGCAAAGGTTAAAGAACGCCTTGCCAATGCGGGATTGCGTGTCGAGCTTGACGACTCCTCCAACACGATCGGCTACAAGATCCGCGCAACG
>JAFTKO010000002.1 GCA_017453205.1 Clostridia bacterium
GATGAAGAATTGGACGGATTGTTTGAGCGTATCTATGAGGACAATGTTTCGGGTAAGCTCTCCGATGATCGCTTTTCCAAAATGTCAAGACGATACGAGGACGAGCAAAAGGAGATATCCGAAAGAATAAAGACTCTCCGCACTGAAATGGATAAATTGAGCAGCAAAGCCGTAACAGCGGACATGTTCATTTCCACCGTCCGCAAATACACCAGGGCGAAGGCATTAACGCCACGTATGCTGAACGAACTGATCGACCGCATAGAGGTTCATCAGGCGGAGAAGATCGACGGCGAATGGGTCCAGCACCTCACCATTCATTACAACTGTGTGGGTGCGATCTTCATTCCCGAAGTGTTCCCGCTGCCGGTACCCGAAGTAGCCGTAAATACACGAAAGGGCGTAGTCGTAAACTACGCACCTTGCCAGATCGCTATATAAAGAAAGCGAGTGTTCTACAACATTTCAAATGCTGTAAGAACACTCGCCATGGTGCGGGTAAGAGGACTTGAACCTCCACGAAGTTGCCCCCACTAGAACCTGAATCTAGCGCGTCTGCCAATTCCGCCATACCCGCATATCATCATTGTGCAGTGTCCTGCGCAACGGATAATATTATACACCAAAAAGTCGGAATTGTCAAGGGCTTTTTAAAAAAAGTTTTCCTGTTTTTGAAAAAAGTTTTTTCGGAATGTAATTGGCTTTTTGCAGAGGGCAATGGAGAGAATATTCAAAATAACATCATCATCTCGAAGAATACGGTATTTGAAATCTATAAAGACAGAAAAAACAATTTTTTTGAATTTTTCTCGGACTTTTTTTCAAAAAGGTATTGACATTTAGAGGAAAATGGTGTATAATACTATCCGTTGCGCACGATAGTGTGTGACACGCGGGAGTGGCGGAACTGGCAGACGCGCACGTTTGAGGGGCGTGTGGTTCACACCGTACGGGTTCAAGTCCCGTTTCCCGCACCAACGAAAAGGAATCGCGAAAGCGGTTCCTTTTTTTGCGCTTTGGCAACGGTTTTGACTTTTCCTCGGCGGTATGATATAATATGAATATTCACGGCACAATTCCAAAAAAAATTAATTTTCCCCCAACCTTTTCCTATCGTTTTGTGTCTGTATGACAGAGCTCAAAAACAAAACTTTTCGGAGAGAATTTTTGACAGGAAGGATGATGCAATTGTTATATCGCGATCAAAATGACGAGACGCTGGTGATGCTGACCTTGGCGGGGGAGCAAAGTGCGTATGAAGTGCTTGTTACCCGCTATGAAAGGACAGTAATTTTGTCGGCGCTGTCGGTAACTCACAATCGGTTTATGGCGGATGATGCCGCTCAAGATGCCTTTGTTACCGCTTGGATGAAATTGAATGTTCTCCGCGAGCCCGAAAAATTCGGCGCGTGGGTATGCCGCATTGCCAAAAACTGCGCTGCAAATATGATTACACGTTACCGCAGCTATCTCAGCCTTGATGAGCTGGAGAACTGTGTTGCGGAAAATGAGCATGAAACAAACCCGCAGGTGCTGTATTCAGCATCCGAGGATAAAGAAATGCTTCACAAAAGCATCAGCCGTCTGCCCCAAAAAGTCAAGGAGATTATTTGTTTGCACTATTTTGACGGGCTCTCTATCGCGGAGATTGCCGACAGGCTTCGTATCGCGGAGGGAACGGTCAAATGGCAGTTGAACAACGGAAGAAAAAAGCTGAGAAAGGAATTATGCTCTATGAACGAAGAATGGAACGATACCTTGGTAAGACGTGTCATGAAAAAGGTGGAAGAACTGAAAAAGTGGCAGTTTAAAAACAGCAAGAACGGATTTGAGACAGCATATAAGGATGTTCTTCAAGATGTTGAAGATTTACCCGAATCGGCAGACAAATACCACGCGCTTGCAGACGTACTGATGCGCGGCTGGTGGTGGCTGCCCGGGGACAAAAACGATGCGCTGTTTTCGCGCATCAGAGAAGCGGCGGAGCTTGGCAAAAACGATGAGGTCATGCGTTTTATCGCCTCCCGCGAGGACAGCAAGGTTTACGGTGGATCAAAAATCGATTTTATCCTCGAAAAACAGATCCCGAGACTCGAGGAAAAAGGCTTTGTCAAGGCACTCGGCAGTGAGTTGTTTTGGTTGGGGCATGCGTATTTTCAAAACAAGGAGCCCGAAAAAGGCGCAGACGCGTACAACCGAGCGCTTACGATCCTCCCCCAAAATGATATTTACCATGCCTACGCAACGGCGGCGCTTGCGCAGGAGCAAAAACATGTTGATGAATACATTACTCAAAAGAAAGGCGAAAGAAATTATAGACTCTCTGCCGCCGCCGAGGAATACCGTGTTGAAAACGGGCGACTTTGCAGATATCGAAACGAGTGGTTTACCTGTGGTACGCTTTGCTCCGCAGACCTTGAGATTGATTTTGTATTCCGAAATGCTTCCTATTGCGACGGTTGTTTTACAAGGGAGGGAATGATGCCCGGCGATGCTTTTATTGGCACCGACGGAACGGTGCTGACTTTTGTTTTGGACAGTGTGGCGGTCGATACCCCTGCGGGACACTTTGAGGGCTGTCAGCTTTGGAGCGTCAAGCACAACGAAAGCACCTACAAAAACTACTATTGTCGCGGTGTAGGTATTGTCAAGCAAGAGCGGTATTACGACGGTATTTTTGAGCAAAGGCTGTTGGGCGCGTATCATATTGCGGGCGGGGAAGGGCTGATCCCGTTTGCGGTTGGAAACAGTTGGGAATATGTTGCCGATTATCCCGCAGAGGTCATGCGTCAATACTCCAAGATCACGGTCAGCTATGCGGATGAGGAAAGAGTTCTTCTTTCGCAAACACACGGACTGGAGCGCTTGAAGTATGACGAAAACTCTTGGTTGGATATGATCCAACAGATCCGCAATGATTATTGGGATGGCTCCAAATGCTGTGATGTGTATTATCCCATAGAGAGAGCCGAGCTGCTTGCCAAAACGCCGTTGGAAAAGGCACACACCCAAGCCGCTTGTGCCGTTGCGCGAAGGATCCTTGAAAGCGATCCCCAATTCAGTCCCGACTACCGTGAAAGCGGACATTGGAATTTCTTTGCACGAGGCAATATCCTTATCAAAGAGGGGCGAGTGTGTATTGATCACAACTTCAGATGGTCTTTTGAACTCAAAAACACTGACGGAAGCTATTCGCAAGAGACTCTGCTTTACAACGATGTATACGGGATTCTTCAAAGTGCCGTCAACTGTATTTGGTGCGATGAATGGGAGACCGGTAAAAGCTTTACGGAAGAATTTATTCTTTGGAATGATTATCCGATCAAGACTCGCATCGATTGCGAGGATGCCGGGGAGATCACCACAGCGGCGGGAACCTTTCAAAACTGCCTCAAGCTTTCGCTGGATATCAGCGGTCTTACCGACGGACTTGCCTACCGAGGCGGAAAAAAGGAATATTACTTTGCCGAGGGCGTAGGGATCGTGCGCACGGTCAACAATTACTGCCATAACACCATAAAAGCCGTTTATGAGCTGACCTCCTATGAGGGTATGGGGGAGGGCTATATGCCGCTTTGTGACGGTATGATGCGGCATTACGACGCTGTCAACACCACCGACGGGTACATCGGCAGTGCCGAGTATACCTATGTTAAAAATGAGGACGGCGACATTGTCATTTTTGAAAACCGTCGCGGAACCCAAAAGAAGCCCGAAAAAATTACACAGTACAGCGCCATATACGGAGAGGTGATGGAGGACGATCTTTGGAAGCAAAAGAAGCATGAGGAAAGCCGTCTCCGCCACGACATCAATAATTTTCATCTGCTTTGCCATTTTCTCGGACGTCCCTCGCGTTACTGGGCGGCACCGAAAAAAGCGGTTGCGTGGAACAAATACCGTATGAATATCCTCGAGTCTCTCGACGAAGGACAGGGTGTCCCGCGTGCATGGCTGGGGCATTATTCAAGCACTTGCTTCAGAACTGCGTGTGCTTTGTTTGGATGCGGTGAAAATGAGGAGGGATACCGATATCTTGACCGCAGCTTTGAGCTTTTCCCCAAATGGGATGAAATCAAGGATGGGGAACTGCTTGAGGTCGGCGACGAGCTGATTTATGGCGGCATCAAGCTTATCAAGGGGAAAAGTGCCATCGAGCTCCCCGACGGTAGCAAAGAACCGCTTTCCTACAGCTGGCTGTTTGAAGAAAATATTGGGATGATGTATTACGGCTTGACTGCGCCGCGCGGTTGGGAATGGTTTAACGGTGTGCGCAATGAGGAACGCTATAAAGCGGCGATCGAGCGCGCAAAAAAGCTTGCCGAGAATAAATAATATTTTGAAACACGGGCGCCGCACCATCGGTAGGATGATGTGACGCCCGTAAATCTCGATGGATGCGCTTTCGGGATTAAGGTGGTAATTACTGTGTACCTCTGAGCAAAAACGGCAAACATATCGGTAATTTAATTAAAGTGTACAGTAGTGTGATTGCAAGTAATGCGGCGATAACAAAAGTGAAAATGGTATGACCGTGAGCCGTTGAATATGTGCGCCAAAGAATAATACCCAATACCAAAGAGGGAATTTGTACAATACAGCCGCAAAGAAATGCAGTGATCAAAAGAAATAGGGCGGGACCCAATGAGTCTACGGTTATGTTAACCTTTACAAATACGATTGTTCCCAATTCGGCTAAAAGGCTTCCAAACGCGATCACTGTAAAAAAGATGATCCAAAAGCGGTGCAATTTGGTCGAATGTTGCATGTTGTCTTCTTTCATGAGAATCTGTATCCCTTTCAAAGCTTTTTGAATTTACGTTGTTTTTATTATATCATGCAATAGTTTACCTGTCAACATATTTATCGAAAAACGATATAAGGATTTTACGTTCGGTTTACATTTCGGTGCTATAATATCACCAATGGAAGTGAAAGAGGGGATTTTTATGAAAAATCAAGCCAACCGTCCCAAAATGACCTTTCGGGAGCGCATGATGCGTTTTATGTACGGCAGAAACGGTGCCGATCATTTGGGCAACACGGTGCTCGTCCTGTCCTTTGTTTTGGCAATCGGAAATTTGTTTTTGCAGTCGGTCATCGTGTCGTTGCTCGTTTATGCGTGCGTGATTTATTCACTGTTCCGTATGATGTCGCGGAATGTTTCCAAGCGGCGCGCCGAAAACGCACGCTGGTGCCGCTTTTGGAAGCGCATCAAGGGCTTTTTTGTATTAACAAAAAACAAATGGCGTGAACGTAAAACACATGTCTATTACAAGTGTCCGCAATGCAAAAATGTATTGCGTTTGCCAAAGGTCAAGGGCGCACACTCTGTCAATTGCCCTTGCTGTCACAAGCGGTTTGAAATGGAGATTTAACACACACGCGGGCAGTCGAAACAAATTCGACTGCCCGCGTTTGTGTTCTGTTGTTTATTGATCTTCATTACCCAAAAAGGAAATTTCGATATCACCGGTATCCGACTCCACAATCAGCACACGGTTGCCGCCGGTTTGCGAGGCTACGTTGCTCTTTCCAACGTCGGTTTTTGCCTCGACAGTGTAGTCGGAACGCTTGCCTGCAACGTATGCGGTGATGTCGCCGTTGTCGGTGGTGAGGGTGAGATGTGCGGCGTCAAGTTGGGCGGTGGCAGTGATATTACCATTGTCGGTCTCCACAGTCATTTTATTGGCGGTGAGATTGCCTTGGAGTTGGATTTTGCCGTTGTCGGTTTCAATGCCGATGTCGTGTGCGGTCAGTGTTCCCGTTACACGTACAACGCCGTTTGCGGTGGCAAGCTGCACGGTCTCGGTGATATTCCCGCCTACGATCATGATCATACCGTTGTCACTTTCGGCAATCAGCTTTTTCGCATCCACGGTGCCGAGCTCGATCTTCCCGTTGTCGGTGCGGCAAAGGAACTCACCCTCGCAATTCATATAGGAGCTGTCCGCGAATGCAATGCGTCCATTGGCGGTTACCAGTTGAACAGCACTCGTGTTGCAAATCGAGGTGTCGGTGTTCAAAGTGCCGCTTGCCTCCTTTTGATCCCCCGTGTCAACCGTAATTTCGCCATTGTCGGTATAAATGGACAGGCGGTAGGTACGGTTGGCGGGTAGGATCAGCGTGACCTCTGGATCGCTGTAATCCCAAAGGGAAATGATGTTGCGGTACCAAACAATTTTTTCGGTGATGCTTACACTCCCATTGTTTTCGGTGACCGTGATTTCTGTTTTTGGCTTTCCGCTATGACTGAAGGTTGCGGGATAGGTAACGATCAGTGTTTCGGCGTTGGTGTCAAAAAACACATTGATGTCGGCGTTTCCGAAGTCAAGCGAGACATCGGTCACAGGAGCCTCCGGTGGCTCGGTATAGGTAAACTCTTGAATTTTTGTGTCCGATAATGCAGAAAGCTCCCAATTTGCCAACGAGAGCGAGATGAACAGCATGCAGGCGCCGAGCAGAGTGACAGCAAGCCCGATGATGAGAATGATTTTGAGCGCTTTATTCATGGTTGTGTTTTCCTCCATAGATCATTTGTAAAGCTTTGACTGTGCCGATGGTGATGTATTTGGTAGCAAGCCAAAAGGTAACGAACAGGATCATACCGATCCCAATAGCGATGATACCGATCGAAACCCCTGCCATGATGGCGGCGACGCCCGTAAACTGAAACGGACTCCACAAAATAATGACGATTCCCATTAGCGATGCCACGCATCCGCTTAACGAAGCGGCACCAAACGAAATGATAACGCCGAGTGCGGCAATCGACAATGGCAGGATAATAATGAGAGTAAAAAAGATCATGCCGACGATATAAGCGACGGACGGGCCGTTGTTTGTCTTTTTCGATGCGTGTAAGTTTGTTTCCTCGGGATGCTCCTCTGCCAAAATACGCGCGGCGCAGTCCTCGGGAAGACCAAATTCATGTAAGATTTCCGCATTGGTGTGTCCCGCGTCCAGCTTGTCGCCGTACATTTCGCGGTAGTAGGAGATGATTTCGGTCTGCTCTTGTTTGGGCAGCTTTTTTAGATGCTTTTTCAGCTTCTTTTCCCATTCTTTCAGTGTCATCGTTTGCCTCCGTGTGTAATAAATTCGCTGATCTTTTGAAACTGATCCATAGCTTCGATAAATTCTTTGATTTTTTTGTGTCCGAGCGGCGTGATCTTGAAATATTTTCGCAAGCGTCCGTTATATTCCGCGCTTCGTGTGGTAACGGCTCCCGCCGCCTCCAGCCTTCGCAGGATGGGATACAACGTCGATTCGGATATTTCAATGTAGGGCGCGAGATCCGAAATGATCTTGTACCCGTAGGATTCTTGCTCCCGTATCGCCGAGAGGACACAGACTTCCAAAAGTCCTTTTTTTAACTGTGCGTCCATATCAATACTCCTTTACACACAATATTATACATTGCATAGTATTGTTTGTCAAGAGTTTTTTTGAAAAAAGCAAAAAAAGAGGAACCGCAAAAAACTTGCAGTTCCTCAGAGAAGTGTTTACCAACTTGAATTGTTATGATATTGGTTTTGGTCATACCTATTGTTTTGTCCGTCGTTGTCGCCGTTTTTACGGTTGCGGACAGCGCGAACAATAAAATAAATGGCAACCGCGGCAATAACGAGCAGAACGATTACCGCTACGATATCCGAGAGCGCGGTGGTTCTTCCAAATACCGTCTCCATGTCCTGTACGACGATGACCACGGGAATGTCGGTTGCCTCGGTGAATGCTGTCAGCGCGGCGTTCACGGTATCAGCCGAAAGGGAAAACGATGTGTAGTTGGTCAAGTGCGAGGTGGGCTTGTTCGAGTCGGGAATATCGGAACGGAAAGACGACTCCAAATTCAGCGCTTGCACTTTGGCGGTCATGGTTTCCATGACCGCCGCAAGTCCCGTATCCAAGGAATACGCGTAGTATTCCGTGTTGATCGATGTCAGCATGGCAGAGCCAAATTCGGTGTACTCATTGCCGAACATATCGCTGATCTCTCTTTTAATGTTGTCTCCCACCCATGCAATGGCGTAATAACCGTCAGCTTCCTCATTGGTCAAAACTACAAGGAGCAGATTGTTTTCATATGCTTTGGAGGAAGAAAACTCTGCTTGATACTGCTGATCGGCATAATTTTGAAAGGTTTCCTCATCGTAAACGATTTCACCGCCGCTTGCCACGTTTGCAATCGCGGAGCCGACAAAGCTAAACAGCAATACGCCCACGACGATCAACACAATGACGGGGAGCATGATCATTCCCAAAAGTCCTCCAAGGCAACCTCCGCCGCCGTAGTAGGGACGGTGGAACCATCCGCCACCCCAACCCCAACGCGGTCCGCGAGGTCCTCTGGGACCCCAAGGTCCACCGTGGTACGGTCCTCTCGGTCCGCCGCCAAAGCCACCGGGGCGAGGTCCGCCGCCAAAGCCGCCTCCGCGCGGTCCTCCACCGCCAAAGCCGCCCCCGCCTCCGCGAGAGCCTCCTCCAAATCCGCCACCTCGTGCGCCTCCACCGGGTCCCGGCATAATCGTATCCTCACTTTCGTAAAAAATTAAAACTTTGTTTTTATTATACAGTTTTTTTGTTGAAAATATAGGTACCAAAGTTGAATAATGCGTTAATAATTTATTTCGATTACTTAGAAAAAACATTTTTTTCGAAAGTTTTCTTTTCGTAGCCGTTGACATTTTGCGGACTTGGGAGTATAATATCATTTGATGTTTAATTACTATTTGAAAAAAGAAGGAAAAAACTATGACCAAAATCGATATTTTTTCGGGCTTTTTGGGAGCAGGAAAAACAACGCTGATCAAAAAGTTATTAAAAGAGGCTTATGTCGGTGAAAAATTGGTGCTGATCGAGAACGAGTTTGGCGAGATCGGTATTGACGGCGGTTTTATGCAGGACGCGGGGATTGAGGTGACCGAAATGAACAGCGGTTGCATTTGCTGTTCGCTGGTCGGTGACTTTGGCAAGGCGTTGGCAAAGGTGTTGGACGAGTATCATCCCGACCGCATTCTCATCGAGCCGTCGGGAGTGGGTAAGCTTTCCGACATTATTCGCGCAGTGCAAAATGTGTCTACTGAGGCAGTCGTTCTCAATGGCTTTACCACGGTTGCCGATGTGAAAAAGTGCAAAATGTATATGAAGAACTTTGGTGAGTTCTTTAACGATCAGATCGAAAACGCGGGATGTATTGTTCTTTCGCACACCCAAAGTGTCAATGATGAAAAGATCGCCGAGACCGTTGCGCTCTTGCGCGAGCACAATCCCACTGCTACCATTGTCACAACGCCTTGGGAACAGCTTGACGGTGCACAGCTGTTGGCGGCAATGGAGCGCCGCGACACCATTGAAGAGGAACTTGCACGTCTTGCAAAATCGGCAGAGCACCACCATCATCACCACGATGAGGATGAGTGTGACGATCCCGATTGCGCATGCCATCATCACCATGACGATGATGAGGATGACGAGCACGAGCATCACCACCACCATCACCATCATGATGAAGATGAGTGTGATGATCCCGATTGCGCATGCCACCATCACCATGACGATGATGACGATGACGAGCATGAGCACCACCATCATCATCACCATCATGATGATGAGTGCGATAATCCCGATTGCGTATGCCATCATCACCACGACGATGATGAGGATGACGAGCACGAGCATCATCACCACCATCACCATCATGATGAAGATGAGTGTGACGATCCCGATTGTTCCTGCCACCATCATCACGATCATGAGGGACATCACCACCATCATCATGCCGATGACGTTTTTGTCAGTTGGGGCGTAGAAACGACTAAGCGCTTTGGCAAGGATGAACTGAAAGAAATTCTCGAGGCTTTGCTTGAGGAAAAGACCTACGGCATCGTCTTGCGTGCCAAGGGGATTGTGGCCGGCAACGATGGCGAGTGGATCCACTTTGACTACGTCCCCGGCGAGGCGGATGTGCGGAGCGGTTCCGCGGCGATCACGGGCAGACTTTGCGTGATCGGTTCTCACCTCAATAAGCCTGCTTTGGCAGAGCTGTTCGGTGTGAAATAAGGAGGGAAGAAATGGCTTCCAAATTACCTGTTTATCTGTTCACGGGCTTTCTTGAAGGGGGAAAAACCCATATCATTCAAGAGTCCATGGAGGATCAAAAGTTTAATTCCGGAGAAAAAACGCTGATCATTCAATGTGAGGAAGGCGTTGACGAGCTGGAGCTTTCGCGCTTTTACGGCAAAAACGTCTATCTTGAACAGATTACCGAAGAGGGCGAGTTTACCAAGGCAAAATTGACCGAGCTGACAAAAAAGCACCGCCTTGACCGTGTGATCATCGAGTACAACGGAATGTGGCTTTTGAATACGTTGTATGAAAATCTTCCCGACAATTGGGCAATCTATCAAGAGATGATGTTTGCCGACGCCAACACCTTTCTTTCCTACAACGCCAATATGCGTCAGTTGATGGTGGATAAGCTGCAAGGGTGTGAGATGATCGTGCTTAACCGCACGCCGGAGAAGATCGACAAGGAGGAGATTCACAAGGTGGTTCGCGGCGTTTCGCGCCGTGCCGCCATCACTTACGATTATCCTGACGGACACGTGGAATACGACGAGATCGAGGATCCGTTACCCTTTGATATCGACGCACCTGTGGTGACGATCTCCGACGAGGATTATGCTGTGTTCTATCGCGATCTTTCCGAGGAAATGAAGAAATACAACGGAAAAACGATCAAGTTTAAGGGCATGGTCGCGCGGGACGGGAATTATATTCTCGCGGGACGCCATGTGATGACCTGCTGTGCCGATGACATTGCTTATCATCCGTTGGTGTGTATTTTCTCGGAACCGACCAATCTCAAAACGCGTGATTGGGTGACGCTGACGGGAAAGATCAAACTGGAAAAGCATAAGCTTTACCGCGGAGAGGGACCGGTGCTGTATGTCACGGCAACTGAGTTCGCCGTCAAACCCGTACAGGAAGTAGCAACATTTTATTAAAGCATACCCCGTTTGCCAAAAAATGCGAACGGGGTACTTTTTTGCACGGCAACAGCATTTACTTTTAGAGTGTTTTTTGTGGGGAACTTTTGAGAAAAGTAAACGTGGCAAGCCACGTTGTAAGCGGCAAACCCGCTTCGTTCCCCACACCCCTCAAAACTTTTAACGCATTTTATATTTTATCACGGGAATGTCGGTGCCTCTTTCGGTAGTTTTCTGACAGTATAGGAATGTTAGTACGTTGTTCCAAACAATAGCTCCCGCAAACCATTACACCTTCTCCGTGGGAGAAGGCGGTTACCACCACCCCAAATGGTCCACATGGTTACATTGGATTCCAATCTCATACTTAAAAAAAGTAAATTCTGTTGCCGTGCTTTTTTTGAAATATCTATTGATTATTCAATAATAATATGATATAATATATTGTTGTGTGCCTTTTTCGGTTATAGATCGCCGATGGGGACAGGCTCACAAAAAAGAGCAAAACCGTTTTGGGAAAACCGGCGTCCGCTGCCGATAAACGAGTCAATGCATTTCGTTTGTCCGTGCAGGCGTGTATGCAAAAGGTCCCGACGGTAAGGAGGAAATTTTGAAGCATACCATGAAATTGCGCTCCGGCGTGACGATCCCGCAGGTTACCGTTACCGAGGCGGCGCAAAAACATTATCTGACACGTTCTGTTCTCAACAAAATGCATCTGATGCCCTCGGGAGATCCGATTGCTTACGACGAGAACACCGACGGGAGTATTACATACTTCTTTGATCCCACCCGCGTAGTGGAGGCGCCGCCCGAGCTGTGGTACGCACCTACGCAAAAGACAGAGACTTTTACCACCGATAACGGTGCCCAATTGGTACGCATGAGTACCAAGCGTGCGGCATCCTGCGGGTATTATACGAAAGAGCGCCTTGATCAGATGAATTACGATGTGATCGAGGAGCCTGTCGCCTACACATTGCGCAACGACAAGAGCATGATCTATTTCTATGACAAAAAGACTGCCGTGCGCCGGCCTTTGATGTGCGTGGAGTGCGGGAAAGCTGTTCGTTACCGTCGTAAGCTTTGCCGTGCCTGCTTTGAAGCGGATCTTGCTGTTCGCCGTGCCGAAGGAGACGCGCACCGTGCCGAATATTACCATATGCAGCGCGAACGCGTGCTCTTCTTTGACCTCGAGTTGACGGGTGTTTACAATCATGATGAAATTCTTTCGGTCTCGATCGTCGATGGTACGGGTAAGGTCGTGATGGATACCTTGGTCAAGCCCGCACACAAAAAGAAGTGGAAGCAGACCGAAAAGATCCATGGGATCACGCCAGCCATGGTTGAGGATGCGCCGTCGCTCATCGAGCTGACGCCCCGCATCAAGGAGCTGTTTGCAAATGCCGACATTCTCATTGCTTACGGAATCTCCACCGATTACAGCCACATCAAGTATATTTATGATACCGAGGAGGAACGTGAAGCATTGCACAAAAAGGCACGTTGTGCCGCAAACGAGTTTGTACGCTTCCAATCCGAGCACTATCCCGACATGGTGCATGCTTCGCTCAGCGACGCCATGGAGCGGTTGGGAATTGCATGGGACGGCGTGGCTCATACCTCGATTGCCGATACCATCGGTTGTGCCAAGGTTTGGGAAAAGCTCTTCCCGAACTATTACGATAATTAAGGAGCAAGAAAATGGATCATTTATTTGGACTTGATAAACCCGCGTCGCATGACGAGTACACGGCACATCTGACCACGGTACACGACAATGTGGAGCTTTCGATTCTCCGCAGTATTTTGGAGGGAGAGGAGATCCCTTACCGCGTGCGCGAACGCGGGAGCGGCGGTGTGGTCAAGGTGATCGCGGGATATTCGATGTACGGTTCGGATATTTTTGTTCCCGCCGAGCTTTTGGAAAAAGCGACTGAGCTTCTGGATGCCTACCGAAACGGCGAAGTGATTGACGGTGATGATGACACCGACGGCGAGGTATGACATGAAAGAAATTTTACTTTGTAAATACGGTGAGATCGTGCTCAAGGGTGCCAACCGTCGTTACTTTGAGGAAACGCTTTGCAAGACGCTGCGTTTCCGTGCCAAGCATTACGGCAATTTCAGCATCACGCGTTCACAAAGCACACTGGTGATCGAGCCGTTGGACGATATGGCGGACATCGACGGGATGTTTGAGACCGCCTCCAAGGTGTTTGGTATCGTCGGTATCAGCCGCTGCGCGGTCTGCGAAAAGAATATGGAAAGCATTGCCGACACCGTGCGCGAATATATTCCGCAGTTTCTCATCGGTAAAAAAACCTTTAAGGTCGAGGCAAAGCGCTCGGACAAAAGGTTTCCACTCGGTTCGATCGAGATCGCGCGCGAGATCGGCGGGGTAGTGTTGGAGTCGGTTCCCAAATTAAAGGTGGACGTCCATCACCCGGAAATTGTTGTACAGGTCGAGATCCGTGAGTTTGGCGCGTATATTCACGCAGGGCAGTTCAAGGGCGCGGGCGGTATGCCGGTAGGTTCCAACGGCAAGGGCTTGCTGTTGCTGTCGGGCGGCATCGACTCTCCCGTGGCGGGCTATATGATCGCAAAACGCGGCGTACAGATCGAGGCGGTGCATTTTGAGTCCTTTCCGTACACCAGTGAGCGTGCCAGAGAAAAGGTGTTTGAATTGGCACGTGAGGTTGCACAATACGCGGGCTCGTTCAATGTGCATGTCGTATCGCTGACGCACATTCAAGAGGAGCTTGTGAAAACCTGTGAGGAGGATTACTTTACCCTCCTGTTGCGTCGTTACATGATGGCGATTGCCGACCGATTGGCGCACAAGCTTGGTTGCGGAGGATTGATCACGGGGGAGAGCCTCGGACAGGTGGCGTCGCAGACCATGCAGGCGATCGGCGTGACCGATCCCGTGGCGACCCTGCCCGTGTTCCGTCCTTGCATCGGACTGGACAAGGAGGAGATCGTGCAAGTGGCACGCAAGATCGGTACCTTTGAGACCTCGATCCAACCCTATGAGGATTGCTGTACGGTCTTTACTCCCAAGCACCCGCGTACCCGTCCCGAGCTTGCCAAGGTGCTGGAGCAGGAACGTAAGTTGGATTTTGAAGCTTTGGTGCAGGAAGCACTCGACGGTGCATATGTCGAGCATATCCGTACCGAATTTTAATGACAGGACGGTGGATTTTGATGAAAGAACAAAAATATTACCGTATGACCGTTGCGGGCTGTGAGCGCGATTTGCCGCTTTGCCCGTTGAATGATGATTTGATGATTGCCGGCTTTGTAATCTTCGGGGATACCGAGTTGACCACCGCGTGCGCAAAGGCGCTGTTGGAAAAAGCCCCCGCGTATGACTATCTCATTACCGCAGAGGCAAAGGGCATTCCGTTGGTGCATGAAATGGCAAGACTGGCGGGGGACAAAAAATACTTCCTTGCACGCAAGGCACCCAAGCTCTATATGACGGGTGTCATGGAGGTCACGGTGCGTTCGATCACCACCGCCAAGGAGCAAAAGCTTTACCTTGACACTGCCGATGCGGAGCTGATGAAGGGGAAGCGCATTCTGATCGTGGATGACGTGGTCTCTTTGGGGGACTCCTTGCACGCGCTTGAGCAGTTGGTGACAGCGGCGGGCGGTCTCATTTGCGGCAAGATGAGCATTCTTGCAGAGGGAGACGCGCAAAAACGCGACGATCTGATCTATCTTGAAAAATTACCTCTGTTTGATAAAGAGGGAAAGGAAATATAAATGATGGCTGAATTATTGAATGCGAATGACAAGCGTACCCACTATTGCGGTACGGTAAGAGAGACCGACATCGGCAAGGAAGTTTGCGTGATGGGCTGGGTACAGAGACAGAGAGACCTTGGTGCTTTGATCTTTATCGATCTGCGCGACCGCACAGGTATTGTTCAGCTTGCCTTTGACAGTGCGACCGACAAAGAAATCTTTGACAAGGCGTTTGGTATCCGCGCCGAATACGTGCTTGCCGTTCACGGTACCGTGCGTGCACGCGGCGAGGGGGCGACCAATCCCAACCTGCCCACGGGTATGGTGGAGATCTTTGTTACCGAACTGAAAATTTTATCCGCAGCACAGACACCTCCCTTTGAGGTCTCCGATGCCAAAAAGACCAAGGACGAGATTGCGCTCAAATACCGTTATCTCGATCTGCGCCGTCCGTCTTTGCAACGCAACATCATGATGCGTCATGAGATCGCGAGAGTGGCGCGCGAATATTACTATGAAAACGGCTTTCTCGAGATCGAAACGCCCATGATGATCAAATCCACCCCCGAAGGCGCGCGCGATTATTTGGTACCCAGCCGTGTGCACAAGGGTAGCTTTTACGCATTGCCGCAATCTCCTCAGCTTTACAAGCAGCTTTTGATGCTTTCGGGCTATGATCGCTATATCCAGCTTGCGCGTTGTTTCCGTGATGAGGACCTGCGCGCCGACCGTCAGCCCGAGTTTACCCAAATCGACCTTGAAATGTCCTTTGTCACACAAGAGGATATCATGGCAATGAATGAGGGCTTTATCAAGCGTGTATTCAAGGAAGTGCTTGATGTGGAGGTTGAAACACCTCTGCCGCGCATTACTTTTGCCGATGCGATGAACCGTTACGGTTCGGACAAGCCCGATACACGCTTCGGTATGGAGATTCAAGACCTGTCCGATACCGTCAAGGGCTGCGGCTTCGGCGTATTCACATCTGCCATTGAGAATGGTGGATCGGTGCGCTGTATCGTGGCAAAGAATGCCGCCGCAACACTGACGCGTAAGGAGATCGACAAGTTGACCGAGCATGCCAAGGGCATCGGCGCCAAGGGCTTGGCGTATATCAGGTGGGTGGACGATGCTCCCAACTGCTCGTTTGCAAAATTCCTTACGCCCGAGGAGTTGGACGCGATCCTTTCCGCGGGCGGAATGGAGAAGGGTGACGTGATGTTGATCGTTGCCGATAAGAACAAGATCGTTTTGCCTACGCTGGGTGCGTTGCGTTCGATGCTTGGCAAAAAGCTTGACCTTATCCCCGAGGGGAAATTTAACTTCCTTTGGGTGGTGGAATTTCCGTTCTTTGAGTGGAATGAGGAGACTGCACATTGGGATGCCATGCACCATCCCTTTACCATGCCTTTGCCCGAATGTCTTTCGTATTTGGAGAGCGACCCCGGTGCGGTTCGCGCACAGTGCTACGACATGGTGCTCAACGGTATCGAGCTTTTGTCGGGCTCGATCCGTATCACCGACTGGCAATTGCAGGAAAGAATGTTCCGCGCGTTGGGACTTACCACCGAGGATATCGAGCGCAAATTCGGCTTCCTTGTGGATGCCTACAAATACGGTGCACCGCCTCACGGAGGTTCGGGTATGGGACTTGACCGCCTTGCCATGGTCATGTCGGGTGCCGACTCTCTGCGTGATGTGGTCGCGTTCCCCAAGGTGCAAAATGCAAGCGAGCTGATGTCGCAATGCCCAACCCCCGTTTCCGACGCCGACCTTGCCGTCCTCGGTATTGCGGTCGTGGAGAGAGAAGAAGAGTAATCGTAATAATTTTTATGGGGGACTTTTTCAAAAGTCCCTTGAGGCTGTAGACAAAACTAACGAGTTTCGTCAGTTTGCTGAAAGTTTTGGTCGGCGCGCTTGCGCGTGTTCTTTTCTCAAAAGCTCGCGCAGTGGAGGGCGCGGAGCCCTCCTCGCGCTCCGCAGAGCGCGAAATTTCTCTTTCGGCGCTTTCTTTTTGCAAGCTTTTTCTTTGCGCCTATATGGTCAAAGAAAAAGCGACTAAAGGATTTGTATAA
>JAFTKO010000013.1 GCA_017453205.1 Clostridia bacterium
GTATTTTTGCAGAATCGACTCGTACTGCTGATATAGCTGACGGGCATACGGCACGAACTCTACTCCGTCATTGGTGAGTGTTACACCTCTTCCGCTTCTGTGGAAGATGGAAATACCAAGCTCACGCTCCAGCTCCTTGATAGAGCTTGTCAGAGATGGCTGTGCTACATACAGAATTTCCGCCGCTTTATTAAAGGAGCCTGTCTCCGAAATTGTAATAACATAATGTAATTGTTGTATTGTCATAATGCTGCATCCAAAAATGAAACATCCATTCCACCCGAATTGTCCGACTCTTCACGCATCAGATCTCTAATGGTGATACCGTCAAAATATCCGTCTATTAAAGCTTGCAAATTTTTCCACATGGCGATCGTGCGGCACCGATCGGCTTTCTCACATGGCTTCGCTCCGCATTCAAGACAGGCAACGGGCGCAAGATCGCCTTCCGCTAAACGAAGTATTTCTCCCACGGTATATTCTTCGGGCTTTCTTGTCAGTCGATAACCGCCCCCCTTGCCGTGTTGTCCCTCGACAATGTGATTTTGAGTCAGCACGGGTAAAATACGCTCCAAGTATTTCAAAGGAAGGTCTTGACGCTCTGCCACCTCTTTCATCGGAATATAAGAGTCCTTGCCGTTTTCCGCAAGGTCGATCACTACGCGCAAAGCGTATCTTCCTCTTGTCGAGATTGTCATTTTCGGTATTCCTCTCTTTCTGTTTCACATTGAATCGTTCCACCGCCGAGAACCGTGTCCCCATCATAAAGCACCGCCGCTTGTCCCGGGGTAATCGCCCGTTGCGGTTCGTCAAAGGTGATGTGTACAGCATCTTCATCTATCGGAATAACGGTTGCCCACTGCTCGGGCTGGCGGTAGCGTATTTTTGCCTTACAACGAAACGCCTCTTTGGGTGCCAAACCGCTGATCCAGTGAAAGTCTGTCACCTCTGCCTCCTTGCCAAACAGCTCCTCGTTACTGCCAAGAATCACATCGCCGCTTTGCGGACATATTTTGCAAACATACAGCGGCTCCGTGCTTGAGACGCCAAGTCCTTTTCTTTGTCCCAAGGTATAATGGATGATCCCCTTATGCCTGCCGAGAACATTTCCCTTTGTATCCACAAAATTGCCTTGTACGGGCTCCTTTCCTGTATGCAACTTTATCACACGGGCGTAATCTCCGTCCGGCACAAAGCAAATATCCTGACTGTCGGGCTTATCCGCATTGACAAAGCCACTCTGCTCCGCAATTGCACGGACCTCCGTTTTTTTCAAATTTCCAAGGGGAAACTGTGTATGCGCAAGCTGCTCCTGTGTTAAGGAATACAACACATAGCTTTGGTCTTTGGTCTCGTCAAGCGCTTTTTTCAGTACATATTTCCCGTCTTTTTTCTCAATCCTCGCATAGTGTCCCGTCACGATATCATCACACCCCAAGGCTTTTGCACGCTCGTACAGCTTATCAAATTTCATGTACCGATTACAATCGATACATGGATTGGGGGTAATTCCCTTTTCGTAGCTTTCGATGAATTTACCAATCACCGTATCACGGAACTCCTGCGTAAAATTGAACACATAGAACGGCATTCCGAGCTTGTAAGCAACGCTCCGCGCGTCCTCGACATCATCAAGAGAACAGCAGGTACGTGAACATTCCGGTCCCGCGTCCTCGTTTTCATAGAGCTTCATGGTACAACCGATACATTCAAAGCCCCGATCTACCATCAGCTTTGCCGCCAATGAGGAGTCCACGCCTCCGCTCATTGCAATAAGAGCTTTCATGATTTCTCACAGCAATGACCGCAGCTTGCGCAATCGGGGAAAAGTCTGTGGTCGTACTCAATTCCGTTTTTGTCGTAGTAATCCTTGAGTGCCGCCTTGATCGCTTCCTCGGCAAGGACCGAGCAGTGGAGCTTATGCGCAGGCAGACCGTCAAGCGCCGCCACAACGGCCTTGTTTGTCAAGCTTAGCGCCTGGGAAACAGGCTTGCCTTTGATCAACTCGGTTGCCATAGAGCTTGATGCAATGGCAGAACCGCAACCAAAGGTCTCAAATTTGACATCCTCAATAATGTCATCCTTGATCTTGAGATAGATCTTCATAATATCGCCGCACTTGGCGTTGCCGACTTCACCTATCCCGTCTGCATCCTCAATCGCACCGACATTGCGGGGATTGCGGAAATGATCCATTACTTTCTCACTGTATAATGCCATTTTAATTTCCTCACTTGATCATAAATTCTTTCTTGCCGCTGACAAGATCGCGCCAAATAGGCGAAATACCGCGCAAATATTCCACGACCTCTTTCACGGACTTGATCACATACTCGATTTCTTCCTCGGTGTTTTCTTCGGACAGGCTGAGTCTGAGGGATCCGTGCGCAATATCGTGTACTCTGCCGATGGCGAGCAACACATGGCTCGGATCAAGTGAGCCCGAGGTACACGCCGAACCCGAGGATGCGCAAATCCCTTTATCATCGAGAAGCAACAACAAGGACTCCCCCTCGATCCCCTCAAAGCAGAAATTCACGTTTCCGGGGAGCCTGTGCTTGGCATCACCGTTGAGGATCGAATGCGGAATTTCGGAAAGCCCGCTTATGAGTTTATCTCTCAAAACAGTCAGTTTTTCTGTGTTTCTGTCAAGCTTCTCATATGCTTCTTCCAATGCCGCTGTCATCCCGATAATGGCAGGAATATTTTCGGTTCCCGCGCGCTTGCCTCGCTCCTGTGCTCCACCCTCAATCAGATTGGAGAGCAAAATTCCTTTTTTGGCATACAGTACGCCAATCCCTTTGGGACCGTGGAACTTGTGAGCCGAGAGCGAAAGCATATCTATATTCTGTTCCTGCACGTCGATGTGCAAATGCCCCACCGCCTGTACCGCATCGGTATGGAAAATAACGCCCTTCTCGCGGCAAACCGCACCGATCTCGGCAATCGGTTGAATGGAGCCGATCTCGTTATTGGCATACATTACGGTCACAAGACAGGTATCGGGACGGATCGCATCAGCCACCTGTTGGGGTGTGACAAGCCCGTTTTCATGAACATCAAGCAGTGTGATCTCAAAGCCCTCTTTTTTCAGTTTTTCGAGTGTATGAAGCACCGCGTGATGCTCAAAGGCAGTGGAAACAATGTGCTTCTTTCCTTTTCTCTCGCCAAGTCTCGCTGCGGAAACGATCGCCTGATTGTCTGCCTCGCTGCCGCCAGAGGTAAAGGTAATTTCTCGAGCTGTACAGCCAAGACATTTTGCAATACGCTCTCTCGCGCTCACCAATGCTTCAGAGGCTCTTTGCCCCTCGGTGTGCAAGCTGGAGGGATTGCCGTAAATACCGTCCAGGTATGGTAGCATGGCGTTAATCGCGGTTTTGCTCATTTTTGTGGTTGCGGCATTATCTACATATATTCTTTTACATCCGTCAGGACTGTTCATTTTTAGCCTCCTTTTCGATGGAACGCATAGCAAGAATGGTTTTTGTAATCAAATCATCCGGCGTCCAACCAAGCATCTCCGCACCGCGTTCGATGACTTCCCTCGAACACCCTGCGGCAAAATTCAAATTTTTGTATTTCTTCTTCACGGATTTCAGTTCCAAATCATGAACACTTCCGGAGGGGCGCATGATCGCAACCGCCCCGATCAGCCCCGTCAGCTCGTCAACCGCGTAAAGAACCTTTTCCATTTCATGTTCGGGTTTGATATCCACGGTCATAGCGTAACCGTGGCTTGCTACAGCGTGAATGATGCTCTCATCCACTCCGTGCTCTCGCAAAAGCACTTGTTCTTTCATACAATGCTGATCGGGATACTGTTCAAAGTCAAGATCATGTAAAATACCGACCGATTCCCAAAAATCGGCCTCATCTCCATACCCCAGCTCTTTGGCATACCATCGCATCACGCCGCCTACCGTTTTTCCATGCTTGAGGTGAAATTCACCCGTGTTATATTCTTTTAATAATTCAAATGCTTCTTTGGGGGTCGGTATCATTTTGCTTTCCTCCTGCGGTCATAAGCCCGCCATTTTCAAAAAATAACGATGTACGGACAGATCTTCATTCAGTTCGGGATGAAATGAAGTAACTAACTGATTGTCCTGTCTTGCGGCTACGATTTTTCCGTCTACGGTTGCCAACACTTCGGCAGTCTCCGAGACCGAGGCAATAAAAGGCGCTCGGATAAAGGTCATGGGGATCCGCCCGATCCCTTTCAATTCCGCCTCGGTATAAAAACTCCCCAACTGTCTGCCGTAAGCATTTCTTTTTGCTGTAATATCCATCGTTGCAAAGTGTTGACGCTCATCGTTCTCTATTTTCTTTGCCAAGAGAAGAAGTCCGGCACAGGTTCCGAAAACAGGCAATCCCTTTTCAATACGTTGCCTCAGCGGCTCAAAAAGCTCCAATTCACGGAGGAGCTTGCCCTGCACCGTACTTTCACCGCCGGGAATGATCAGCCCGTCAAAAGATTGTTCCAAGTCTTTTTTCTGTCGAATTTCAAAGGAAGAAACACCAAGCCGCGAAAGCATTTGTTCATGCTCAATGAAAGCCCCTTGCAGGGCAAGTACAGCGACTTTCATGATTTATTTTCCTCTTTCCGCCATCAAAAGCTCGATCTCCTGCTCATTGATACCAACCATTGCCTCGCCCAGATTCTCGGACAACTCTGCCAACAGTTTTGCGTCATTAAAATTGGTAACGGCCTTTACGATTGCTGCGGCTCTCTTTTCGGGATTGCCGGACTTAAAGATTCCCGAACCGACAAATACCCCCTCGGCTCCGAGCTGCATCATCAATGCGGCATCCGCAGGGGTTGCAACACCGCCCGCGGCAAAGTTTACAACCGGTAATTTTTTATGCTCATGAACATACTGCACAAGCTCATAAGGAACTTGAAGCTGTTTTGCGGTATCAAACAGTTCGTCCTCCGCCATGGAACCGATACGGCGAATTTCGGACTGCATCAAACGCATATGGCGAACAGCCTGTACCACATCTCCGGTTCCCGGCTCGCCTTTGGTACGGATCATAGAAGCGCCCTCGTTGATACGGCGCAAAGCTTCTCCGAGATCCTTTGCACCGCAAACAAACGGCACATCAAATTTCGTCTTATCAATATGGTACTTATCATCGGCAGGAGACAAGACCTCGCTTTCATCAATATAATCTATTTCAATTGCTTGCAAGATCTGCGCCTCCGCAAAATGTCCGATACGGCATTTTGCCATCACGGGAATGGAAACGGCGTTTTGAATCCCCTTGATCATTTTCGGATCGCTCATACGGGAAACACCGCCCGCCGCACGGATATCAGCTGGGATCCGCTCCAGCGCCATGACCGCACACGCTCCCGCGGCTTCTGCAATTTTTGCCTGTTCGGGCGTGGTAACGTCCATAATGACACCGCCTTTTAACATTTGCGCAAGGTTTTTATTCAGTTCAAATCGATTGTTGCTCATAGAATCTATTCTCCTTCATAGTTCACGAAATCACCGGCACCCGCATCATACAGGTACCGGCGAATATTTTCATCTTATTCTGCAAAAAGCGGTGTGGAAAGGTATCTGTCGCCAGTATCGGGGAGAAGGACAACGATGGTCTTCCCCGCGTTCTCGGGACGCTTTGCAAGCTCGATTGCCGCATAGGTTGCCGCACCGGAGGAAATCCCCACAAGCACACCCTCGCTCTTGCCGATCAGCTTACCAGTGGCAAAAGCATCTTCATTGGAAACGGGAATGATCTCATCGTATACCTTCGTATTGAGAACCTCGGGAACAAAGCCTGCGCCGATGCCTTGGATCTTGTGCGGTCCCGCCACGCCTGTCGAAAGCACCGCGGAGGACGCGGGTTCTACCGCTACGACCTTGACATTCGGATTTTGGGATTTGAGATATTCACCCACACCCGTGACCGTTCCGCCCGTGCCGACACCTGCTACGAAGATATCCACCGTTCCGTCGGTATCCTCCCAAATTTCGGGGCCCGTATGTTCTCTGTGTGCCTTGGGGTTGGCAGGATTGATAAACTGACCGGGAATAAAGCTGTTGGGGGTTTCCTTTGCAAGCTCTTCCGCCTTGGCGATTGCACCTTTCATTCCCTTTGCACCCTCGGTAAGGACCAGCTCTGCGCCGTAAGCCTTCATCAACTGTCTGCGCTCAACAGACATCGTTTCGGGCATTACAATAATGATCTGATATCCTCTTGCTGCGGCAACCGAGGCAAGACCGATACCTGTATTACCGGAGGTCGGTTCGATGATCACGGAACCGGGCTTCAGTTTTCCGGATGCCTCTGCCTCATCGATCATTGCCTTTGCAATTCTGTCCTTCACGGAACCCGCGGGATTGAAGTATTCAAGCTTGGCAATTATTTTTGCTTTCAGATCATATTGCTTTTCGATATGTGTCAACTCCAAAAGAGGCGTTTTTCCAATCAGCAGGTCAACGGATGTGTATATGTTAGACATAATAAATTCCCTCCAAAATTACTTTACTGCGGCAAAACCTCTTTCAAGGTCTGCGATAATATCATCAATATGCTCGGTACCGATAGAAAGACGGATGGTGTTGGATTTGATGCCCTGATCGACCAATTCTTCCTCGGTAAGTTGGCTATGCGTCGTGGTTGCGGGATGGATAACAAGGCTCTTGACGTCGGCAACATTGGCAAGAAGCGAGAAAATCTGCAAGCTGTCGATAAACTTGTGCGCTTCCTTTACGCCGCCCTTGATCTCAAAGGTGAAGATAGACGCGCCGCCGTTTGGGAAGTACTTTTGATAAAGCGCATGATCGGGATGATCGGGCAAGGAAGGATGGTTGACCTTTTCCACTTGGGGATGCTTTGCAAGAAATTCAACCACCTTCTTGGTGTTCTCCGCATGGCGCTCCAAACGAAGCGACAGGGTCTCGGTTCCCTGCAAAAGAAGGAATGCCGCAAAGGGAGAGATCGTTGCTCCCGTATCACGAAGCAAAATTGCACGGATATAGGTAACGAACGCTGCAGGACCGACCGCTTTGACAAAGGATACACCATGGTAAGAGGGGCTGGGATCGGCAATTGCGGGATATTTGCCCGAAGCCGCCCAGTCGAATTTACTGGAATCCACGATCACACCGCCCAATGTCGTACCGTGACCGCCGATAAATTTCGTTGCGGAGTGTACAACGATATCCGCGCCGTGCTCGATGGGACGGATCAAGTAAGGTGTACCAAAGGTATTATCCACCACAAGAGGCAACCCATGCTTATGTGCAAGCGCGGCAAGCGCGTCAATATCGGGGATATCGCTGTTGGGATTTCCAAGCGTCTCAATGTAAATCGCTCTTGTATTTTCCTTGATTGCCGCCTCGACCTCAGCAAGATCGTGAATATTGACAAAGCTTGCGGTGATACCGAAATTCGGCAAGGTATGAGCAAGCAGGTTGTAGCTGCCGCCATAGATGGTCTTTTGTGCAACGAAATGACCGCCGTTTTGTCCGAGCGCCTGCAGGGTGTAAGTAATTGCAGCGGCACCCGAAGCCAAAGCAAGTGCGGCTACGCCACCCTCCAACGCGGCAATTCTCTTTTCAAAAACATCCTGCGTGGAGTTGGTAAGTCTACCGTAGATGTTACCTGCATCGGCAAGGCCGAAACGGGCGGCGGCATGTGCGGAATTGTGAAATACGTATGAGGTAGTTGCATAGATCGGTACTGCACGGGCATCGGTTGCGGGATCGGGAGCTTCTTGACCTACGTGAAGCTGGAGTGTTTCAAATTTAAGTTCAGACATGATATTGATTTCCTTTCGTTATTAAAAATATGGGATGTGATTGATTTTGGTTACTTTATTTTATAAGGACTTCTCTTTCAACATCGCCACATTCGCCCGAATCGGAAATTCGCTCTTATAAGTTTTTGAAAGTAGTTTTTCATAGCAAGTACCTACCTGTGTTTTATTACCTACCTCTTAGGTCGGTATTATTATAGCACATATTACCTACCTTGTCAATAGGTTTTTTGGAAATTTTTTAAAAAAATTTAAAACCGCACGTCTGCCATGCTTTTCAAGCACACAAACGTGCGGTTTTGATCACCGATTATTTGTTTAAATACGCATCTATGGCCTTTGCCGCTGTTTTACCGGCACCCATAGCCGAAATCACGGTAGCGGCACCTGTCACCGCGTCGCCTCCCGCATATACCGCATCACGGGAGGTCAGTCCGTCCTCGTTTACGATAATACCGCCTCGGGAATTGACCTCAAGCCCCTCGGTGGTGCTCTTGATTAGGGGATTGGGTGACGTACCGATCGAGATAATTACGGTATCCACATCCAAAACAAACTCCGAGCCGTTTACGGGAACGGGACGGCGGCGACCTTTTTCGTCGGGCTCACCCAGCTCCATTCTGATACACTTGATACCTGTTACAAAGCCGTTTTTGGGGTCCCGTTTGTTTTCGGAATTTTCATATCCGATAATCTCTACGGGATTGCAAAGAAGCTGAAAATCAATGCCCTCCTCCATGGCGTGCTCTACCTCTTCCTTTCGTGCCGGAAGTTCCTCCATGGAACGGCGGTAAACAATATAAACCTTATCCGCACCGAGACGCAAAGCGGTTCTTGCGGCATCCATTGCCACGTTACCGCCGCCAACGACAGCGACATTCCCACCCTTCATGATGGGGGTTTCGGGATCGCTCCGGTATGCCTTCATCAAATTGCTTCTGGTGAGAAATTCATTGGCGGAATATACTCCTTTCAGGCTTTCCCCCGGGATGCCCATAAAATTGGGAAGTCCCGCACCCGAACCGATAAATACCGCTTCATAGCCCATATCAAACAGCTCGTCAACCGTGAGCGTCTTGCCGATGACGACATTGGGCTCGATATCAACACCGAGAGCCCTTAAGGTGTCTACCTCCTTGGCAACGATCGATTTGGGCAAACGGAACTCGGGAATCCCGTAAACAAGCACACCACCCGCGGTGTGAAGCGCCTCATAAACCGTAACTCGATAGCCTTTCTTTGCAAGGTCTCCGGCACAGGTAAGCCCCGAAGGTCCCGAACCGACAACGGCAACCTTGTGTCCGTTGGATTTCGGCATTTCGGGTGCTCGCTCGGAATGCGCATTGTGCCAGTCGGCAACAAAGCGCTCCAACCGTCCGATACCAACCGGCTCAAATTTAACACCCAAAGTACATTTGCTTTCGCACTGTGTTTCCTGCGGACAAACTCTGCCGCAAACCGCAGGCAAGGATGAGGATTTTGATATTTCTTTGTATGCGCCCTCAAAATCTCCCACTTTGATTTTTGAGATAAAGTCGGGAATGTGTACATTGACCGGACAGCCGTTTACACAGGGCTGATTTTTACAGTTTAGGCACCGCTGTGCCTCAGCCATTGCGATCTCTCGGGTATAGCCGAGCGCCACCTCATCAAAGTTATGCGCTCTTACCTCCGGCAATTGCGTAGACATTTCATGCTTTTTAGGTTCGATAGCCATTGATACTCCTCCTTTATCCCTTGCGGAACAGATTGCAGGTCTTTTCGTAAGCATGATGCTCAAAATCAGCATACATCCTGCCTCTGGACATTGCTTCGTCAAAATCGATCTCATATCCGTTGAAATCGGGTCCGTCCACGCAGGCAAACTTGGTTACCTTTTTACCGTTTTGATTAAGGGTGAGTCGGCATCCGCCGCACATTCCCGTACCGTCTATCATGATGGGGTTCATGGATGCGGTAACAGGTACACCGTAGGGTCTTGCCGCCTCAACCACAAACTTCATCATAATCAGAGGACCGATGGTAATGATCATGTCAAACCGTTCCCCCGACTCCAGCATTTTGGTAAGAGGAAGGCACACATTGCCTTGCTCTCCATAGGATCCGTCATCGGTCATAAGGAACAGTTTATCGGAGCATGTCCGAAACTCGTCTTCCAAAATCACAAGATCCTTGTTGCGAAAACCGATGATACCGGTTACATTCGCGCCGAGGGCATGAAATTCCTGCGCCACGGGCAATGCAATGGCACATCCCACACCACCGCCTACAATACATACCTTTTTTATCCCGTTTGTATGGGTAGCCACGCCCAAGGGACCGACAAAGTCCTGCAAATATTCGCCCGCCTGTTTTTGGTTCAGCTTTTCGGTAGTGGCACCCACAATCTGAAAAATGATTTTTACCGTTCCGTTTTCCTTATTCGCTCCCGCGATCGTCAGCGGAATACGCTCGCCCTCTCTGTCCACACGTAAGATAATAAACTGTCCCGGCTTTGCCTTATTGGCAACAAGCGGAGCTTCGATCTCCATTTGCGTAACGGTTGGGTTTAAAACTTTTTTGGTTACGATCTTATACATAAGTTTTTCTCCTGTAAAAAGCGACCGTCGGATTCGACGGCCGCCTTAAAATTATATATTCGCTTGCCGCAAAGCAACTATCAGAAATCAACCTCGGTGTCGTAGTAGCAGCACTTGAGAAGCTTTTCCATTTCCTCGACAGAGGGCTGACGGGGATTGGAGCCGGTGCATGCGTCGCCGAGTGCATTGACTGCAATGTCATGTACCTTTGCAAGGAATACCTCCTCGGGAACAAATCCGTTTTCGGTGGGATAGCTGTCTGCGCCGTAATTCTTGATGCAGTGAGGAATGTTAAGGTCATCGTTCATCTTACGCAGGAACGCGATCAGCGCCTTTACTTTATCGTCAGCGGATGCGTTCTTGTCGCAAATACCCATGTAATCAACAATCACACCGTAACGCTTCTTTGCGGTCTCATCCTTTGCGTTGAAAGCAATCACCTTGGGAAGATACATTGCATTTGCCGCACCGTGGATAATGTGCGCGCCGTAATCCGCAAAGGCTGCTCCGGTTTTGTGCGCCATAGAGTGCACGATACCGAGAAGAGCGTTTGAGAATGCCATACCCGCCAAGCACTGAGCATTGTGCATACGGTCACGCGCCTCCATGTCACCGTTGTAGGAAGGAACGAGATCGTTCATGATCATCTCGATCGCGTGGATGGCAAGCGGATCGGTGTAATCACAGTTTGCGGTGGAAACATACGCCTCAACAGCGTGCGTCATCGCATCCATACCCGTGTGCGCAACCAGCTTTTTGGGCATGGTCTCGGCCAGCTCGGGATCAACGATCGCTACATCGGGAGTGATCTCAAAATCGGCGATCGGATATTTGATGCCCTTGTTATAGTCGGTGATAATGGAGAATGCGGTAACCTCGGTTGCGGTACCGGATGTAGAGGAAACAGCGCAGAAGTGCGCCTTTTTACGAAGCTCGGGAATACCGAACACCTTGCACATATCTTCAAATGTGCAGTTCGGATACTCGTACTTGATCCACATTGCCTTTGCGGCATCAATGGGAGAACCGCCGCCGATCGCCACGATCCAGTCGGGCTGAAATTCGAGCATAACATCGGCACCGCGCATTACAGTTTCAACCGAAGGGTCGGGTTCGATTCCGTCAAAAATCCGAACCTCCATGCCGGCTTCCTTCAAATAAGCTTCTGCTTTATCCAGGAAACCAAAACGCTTCATAGAACCGCCGCCAACGCAGATGATTGCCTTTTTGCCCTGAAAGGTTTTGAGTGCCTCAAGAGCGCCTTTGCCATGATAAATATCACGAGGGAGAGTAAAACGTGCCATAATAGCCTCCTATTTTTTTGCATTCCGCAATTTTTTTCGTCTATTATTATAGCAGATTTTTTTCGGAATAACAAGTATCATTTTCGTCATGCGTTATATCAAAATTGATAACACAAACCGTTTTTTGCGATTGGCTACATCCCCTCCAATCGGAGCAAATACATTTTTATCCATACCGCCGGCATATCCCGTAAGATCACCGTTTGCACCCACCACTCTGTGGCAAGGTACAATGATCGAAATGGGATTGTGACCTACCGCACCGCCCACAGCCTGTGGCGATACATTTTTCCCTGTCTCCTCCGCAATCTGTTTTGCGATCTCACCGTAAGTAACGGTTTTACCGAAAGGAATGCTTTTCAGAATCTCCCATACTTTCATGCGAAACGGAGAGGCATTCATTTCCATAGGCGGGATAAAATTCGGTTCTTTTCCCGAAAAATAAATGTCAAGCCAAACTTTCGTCTGCTCCAAAACAGGGAGCGATCTTTCTTGATATTCCTTTTTGAGGGTATCCCCAAAGTGCTTTTGACCGTCAAACCAAAGTCCCATAAGCGCCTGTCCGTCGCTTGCTACCGTAATTGCTCCGATAGGAGAAAAATACTTGTCGATATAATACATAAGACTCCTAAAAATATAAGGGGATCCGAAATTCCCCGTCCTCGGTTCAGACCCTTGTTTGCTTGCTCGGGGAAATGCCAAAGCGGTTGCGGTACATGGTGGAAAACTGCGCAGAATCCGAAAAACCGCATTCGTAGGCGACCTGTGTACAGCTCATTTCGCCTTTTTGCAATAGCGCGTGTGCCTTGTCCAAGCGTAACTGCATAAGGTAGTTTTTCGGGGATATTCCGTAGGTCTCCTTAAACTTGCGGCGAAAAAGATCAAACCCATAGCCACAGCTTTTGGCAAGCTCGGGAAAACAAATCTTCCAATTGTAATTTTCCTCAATGAATTTTTTTGCGTAGCTGATATCCGCAAGGTTCTGCTCGGCGGGTTGTTTGACACGCTCCAAAAGCAACAACAGCTCCCGCATCAAAAGCGCCAGCATCTCCCCGCTGTCAACATATCGGTTGCGTTCTTCCTGTAAAATACGTTCCACCGTGCGGCTGACGGTCAGTTCACTGTCATCCTTATAGATCCCCGCGGGCAGGGAAAGTGACGCGTCATCAAAGCCGATAAAAGCTAAAGTTCCCGTTTTACTGTGATGCTCGTCGTGCGGGCAATGCGGCGGTAAAACGGCAAAGGTGTGCTTTCCGAAATAAAAGTTCTTTCCGTCAATCCGTGTTTTTCCGGCACCGTCGCCGTACAAAACCAGCTCCCAACAGGAATGCTCATGACTCGGAACATACATTCCTTCCTTTCGTTCCCCCGAATAAAAAAACACAATGGACGTCATAAAAGCGCTCCCCTCTGTTTGGATTTCTTTCATTATAACACATTCATTCCAAAAAAGCCATAAAATAAAACAAATTTTTTTCAAAACGTAAAAGAATTTTGCACGCAAACTTGTTATAATGAAGAAAAAACAAAAAAAGGAGATTTTTTATGGAAACCGCACGTTTACTGAAAGCACTCGAGGTTCCGAAAGGAAAAGTCGACGTTGTGCTTGACACCGACACCTACAATGAAATCGACGATCAATTTGCGCTTGCATACCTATTGCGCTCCGATGAAAGGCTGAACACCTTGGCAATCTGTGCCGCTCCTTTTTTTAACAGTCGGAGCAAAAGCCCCGCAGACGGCATGGAAAAAAGCTATGACGAAATTTTAAAGGTCTTGGAGCTTTGCGGCAAAACCGAGCTGCGTCCGAATGTATTCAAAGGCTCGGCTCGCTATCTCCCCAATGAAACCACCCCTGTGGATTCCCCCGCCGCCGATGAGATCATTCGCTTGGCGCATACACACAATCCCGAGGCGCCGCTCTATGTGGTCGCCATCGGTGCCATTACCAATGTGGCATCGGCAATTCTCAAGGACAAGAGCATTATCGAAAATATCGTCGTGGTATGGCTTGGCGGTCACGCATTGCATTGGAACCACACCGGAGAATTTAACATGGTACAGGATATTGCCGCCGCACGTGTGGTCTTTGGTTGCGGCGTGCCGTTGGTACAGCTCCCCTGTAATGGCGTGGTCTCAAATTTTGCAATCAGTGCACCCGAGCTTGAGCATTGGCTCATCGGTGTCAATCCGCTTTGCGATTATCTTGCCAAAAATACGATCGAATACATGGAAGAACGCAAAAAAACGCCAATTTGGAGCAAAGTCGTTTGGGATGTAACCGCCGTGGCATGGCTGTTGAATGACGGCGCACGCTTGATGTCCGAGCGCATCATCCACGCACCGATCCCCGAATACGACAAACATTATGCGCTCTCCGAGGACACCCATTTTATCAAATATGTATGGGACATCAACCGAGACGTACTGTTTTCTGATCTGTTTGAAAAACTGAAAAAATAACACATTTTGGAACAAGAATTGTTTTTGTTCTAAAAAAATCGCAAAAAAACACCGCAAAAAGTAGCTTTTTAAGCACTTTTTGCGGTTTTTTTACTTTTTTCATCGATACTTTCTATGCAAGCGTGTATGTGACCACGGTAAAATCGATATTGTTGGGATTATCAAAGGCTTTCGAGCACCTTTTCATACCGATCCGTAAACCATGTATATGCCTCGTCGGAAAAATGGCGGTTGGAGTTTTCGCCAAGCGAAATCCCCTCATCCATCCATGCGAGATGTGCGGGATGATAGAACGAAATACCCGCGTTGTAATAATTGTTAAAGCAAGGTACCGAATGGATGTGGCAGATTTCCTCCATGGCAAGCACATAGTCAAGCTCGGTATCTCCGTTGTCGTTGATCTTATCCCAGCGGCGGTAGTTGGTCATAAAAAGCATTTTTGCCTTGGGGTATTTTTCGGCAAGACCATTGATCAGCGTGTTCAATGCACCTTTAAATGTGTGGATATCTTTGTCGGTGTTCTCACCGATCGGTACATTGAGGCGTAAATCGTTTGCACCGCCGAGAACCACCACATAGTCGGCGGTATCGTTCATATCGGCATAACGCACACACATGGGTTCCTTGGACTCGGTATCCACTTTTGCAATGCTGTTGCCGTTGATGCCGTAGTTGTAGCAGGTCATATGATGTTTTTTGCCTAACTTAGCCACCCATGTGGCCTCATTGCCCAGCTTGCTGCCATAAATCAAGCTGTCACCGAGTGCGACCAGAGTTTTCCCGTTTAAAATACTGTTTTCCATTGTTTTGATGCTCCTTTTCGGTCTTTTTTCTAACATTATATAATTTTAAAAGCAAAAAGTCAAGAGTTAAAAAAAAAAAAAAAACAAAAAAGGACAAAAAAAACAATCAGAAATATCATTTTATCAATCGATGGGGTATTTACTTCCCTTGCATTTTATAATAAAATTATATTTGAAAAGGCTCTCTTTTTGTCAGAATAAAACAAAAATTCATAAGACCTTTTCCAATCGAAAATTCAAAAAGAAAGGAGCAGTTCTTTTCCCCCCTTGCACCGAACCGAAGTATTCGAGGACGGCTCGGAATGAAACAGGGAGCGCGGTTTTCAGCGCTCGATGACATTCTCAAAGCAAAAATTTGAGAACAATTAAAAAAGGAGAAAAAATATGAAAAAATTGAAAAAGCATTCAATTCCCAGTGTTTTGTTGGCAATTGCGATTTGCGCGACTATGATCGTACCGATGTTTGCGGTTGGTGTGGCGGCAGAACCGATTGCCATGACTGCCGATACCGCTTGGTATGCGGACGACAAAAAAATTACCGATGAAAACGGCACCTCTTGGTATGTGATTTCCGATGCTGATGATCTTGCAGGTCTTGCATCCATTGTTGATGCGGGAACCGATGATTTTAAAGATGATTATATCAAGCTTGGCGGCGACATTACTTTTAATGAAGGCAGTGCAAGTGATTGGGCGAACGGAAACAATCTGCCTGTTTATTTATGGGAGCCGATCGGAAGTACCGCTTATCCATTTAGAGGCACATTTGATGGTAATCATAACACCATCAGCGGAATCTATATGAATGAAACAAGCGCTACAGATACCGCATTGTTTTCAATATTAGATAATGCTACTGTTCAAAATGTAAAAATTGAAAATTCTTATTTTGCAAGTGCAACCAACCGGTTGGCTGCACTTGTCGGAAGAACTATGAGCTCTTCCAATGAGCAAAACATAATCGACAATTGTCATATCGGAAGTAACGTGTATGTGGTAAACACCATCAAAACAAACGGTGTGGCCGGAATCGTGGCTTCCGTAGGTTTATCAAGTGTCGTTGATACATCTACAACCATTTCCAACTGTTCCTCATCTGCCACGATCAGCGGACTGAACCGTGTTGGCGCTATGGTCGGGCAAATCCAAAACGCCGGCTCGCTTTCCATCTCCAATTGTGTCAATAACGGTACCGTTACCGCCACTTCGACTTCTTCAACCGATATGATGGCCGGCGGTATGATTGGTTATTTGATTTCTTGCACAAACGCAGTTACAATTACAAATTGTACTAATACGGGTACAATTTCTTCACAAAAAAATGCCGGCGGAGCGGTTGGTTATAATGCAGCCGAAACAACAGTAAATATATCCGGGTTCCTTAACACCGGTGACATTGATTCCGGTGCCGCAAACAATGTAGGTGAGGTAATCGGAGGTCTTTACGGTACCGCCTCTGTTTCAAATTCCGTCGCTTTAGGAAGTACCAAAGGCAATGCAGGTCAAGGACTTTTTGTTGGATATGCCGGTGCTACTGCTGCATTTACTTTTTCCGATTCTTACGCTGTTGATGATGGAACAAGAAATGTAATCAGATCTGCCAACGCAAGCTATCAAGGTGATTACGTAGAGAATGCTGTAGAGAATGGCTATGCAATTCAAATTTCCACCTACGACGGTGCATCCATTCGCATGTCCTCCGATACCTCTTCCACCGGTATTCGCTTCATCACACAAATTATCAATAAAGATATCATCACCGCCCTTGAGGAACAAGGTTACACCGTCTCAATCGGTACCCTCGTCGCTCTCGGCAAAGATATCACCGACGCATCCGCTTTTGAAACTGCAACTACCGTAGATGTAGAAGCAACCGTTGGCGCTTGGTTTACCAAAAATGTTCCCGATGCCACCGCAACCTACTTTGCAGGCTCGGTCAATGAGATCCCCGCGGCGCAATACACCACCGATCTCTCGGCAATCGGCTACATCACACTGACCAAGGACGGCACCTCTGCCACCTGCTACTCTGCCGCGTATGTTACCCGTAACATTGCCGAGATTGCAGAGGCGGCTTACAACGATACAAACGGTGGTTATTCCACAGAGGAATTGGCTATTCTTGCAAATTTTTTCGGCTCATAATAACGCCCTTTGAAGGGTTGAGCGCCTCCACACGTAACGCATCACTGTATGAGACAGGCGCCGAGCGTTATTATCCCAATGCTACCCTTACCCATTTTACCGATTATCAAGTCTATCTTGCGCCAAACGGTTATCGACAGTATTTCTACAATGAAATCGGTGAAAACCGTTATGCGGGATACGAAAAAGACGGTCACTCGATCTACTTCTACTATCTCGCCGCCTATGGGGAAATTTGCGTGATGGAAGGAGACTATCAAGCACTCCCCGTTTATACCGAGGATAGCAGAGTGACCGACTACACGGTAACCAACTTTGGGTTTGACTTTACGCAATTCGACTATGACGGAGCAAGCCAAACCACACGCGGTCAATCGCAGATCATGACACTTGCCGACGGCAGTTACATCATCATCGACGGCGGCGGTGGACTCCCCGATCTTGACGGGGATGACAGCGTGATCTCCGCGGAACAGGAGGCCTACGGGCAAGCAGTTGCCGCACGTCTGTACCAATACCTTGCCGACAACAACAAGCGTGAGGACGGAAACATTGTCATCGCCGCCTGGGTAATGACACACCTGCACCGCGATCACTGCAATACCTTTGAGCGGTTCAGCGCAAATTACGGAAAGAGGGATAACGTACAAATTCATTACTTTATGTACAGCTATCCCTACTCCAATCAAATGCTCAATCAATCCACATCGGGTGCGACAAAATCATATGACACCGACACGGTAATCAGCTATATTTTGAGCACCTATTATCCACCAGACAATGCGCCCGTGGTATTTGTCCCCCATACCAGTCAAAGCTTTCGGTTTGGCGGTTGGGAGATGGAGGTCCTAACAACCTACAATGATTTGGACGTGAGCTTGCAAAGCTCCACCAACGAGCTTTGTATGGTCTTTCGCTTTACGCTCAATAAGGACACCGAAAACGAGGTTGGCGTGCTGTTCCTTGGGGATATCTACACCAACACCGCAACCCGCTTGGTCGCGCTCTACGGCGATGAGCTGAAAAGCACTGTTGTACAAGCCGCTCATCACGGTTTTGCCGATGGCGGTAACGAAACGCTTTACAGCAAGATACAAGCCGAGCATGTATTTTGGTGCTACCGTGATTCAAACACCGATGCAAAAGATTGGCTCACCGCGGCAAATGCAAACGTCAAGCTTTATGCGCAGTGCCAAAACACCAAAAACGGCACCGACGACGAGTATGATACCTACTATGCCATCGACACCGTGCTGACCATTGGTTCGGACGGCTCGATCATCGTAAAACAAACCGTAATTCCCACAACAAATTAAGGAGGAATCATTATGAAAAAATCTTATACCGTACCAAATCTTGATGTCGTGATGCTGGAACATATCGACCTCATTACCTCATCTGATCCGGTAAAATCTGCTTTGGGACTCTTCCACTCCGAGGAAGATATCTAAGCAAAATATCTTGCCACCGCGCGGCCGCGCGGTGGCTTTTCCTTGCATCAAATCAAAAATGCAATTTTTTTAACCCTTTCAGTATTTACATTTTTCAAAAATATGATAGAATATAATTGATTTCCAAAAAGGAGAACAACCATCATGAACGAAAACGTGCTCTATCCGCCCAAGAACGGCGCGAAACGCGATGTAAGTAGAAATGCAGACGCATCTTGCTTTGAGGATAGAAAAAAGGCACTCGAAGCTGCCGGCTACACGCCTTATTTCAACGCTTCGATCGGTGAAAACCTCTTTGCGGGCTATCAAAAAAACGGTCAATCGATCTATTTCTACTACCTTGCGGCAAGACGTGAACTGCGTGAATTGCGCGAGAGGTATGTTCCGCTCCCCGTCTATGAGCTCTCCGAAAAGGTTTGCGACACATCCCTTTGGCATATCGGCTATGACTTTCGCCACAACGGCTACAATACAGAGGGCAAACCGGTCACACTCAAGATCTCCGGTCAAGGAGAAGTCTTTGTGCTTGAGGACGGCAGCTACATCATCATTGACGGCGGTATTTACAATACCGACGCACAGGCGGGACTGACGCGCATGTATGAATGGCTCCGCGACAACAACCGACGCCGCGACGGAAAGATTGTCATCGCCACTTGGCTGATCACGCATGTCCACAACGACCACTGCAATCTGTTTGAACTGTTCAGCCAAAAATACGGCAAGAATGAGAATGTGGAGGTCAAATATTTTGTCTACAACTACCCGATCGCCAACCAAATGCTGACCTATAAAGCAGGGCTTTGCGGCAACGATATCAACGACATTGACCGTGTGTTCGGGTACATCTTTGACAATTACTATGACCGACCTCCTGTCGTCTTTATCCCTCGCACGGGACAGCGTTTGCACCTTGGAAACTGGACAGTGGAAATCCTTTCGACCTATGACAATCTCGATGAGGACACCTACGACAAAACATCTCACGGATGGACAAATGACCTGGGGATGCCTTTCCTGTTCCTTGCCAACGAGGGACAAGCCAATGAAGTGCGCATCCTGTTCCTTGGCGACATTTATGCCACGACCTCAAACCTGTTGGTTGAGCTTTACGGCGACTACCTCCGTTGCCCCATGGTACAAGCCGCACACCATGGATACAAGGACGGCGGGAGCGAGCTACTCTACCAAACCGTGCGCGCCGAGCATGTGCTTTGGACAAACTCCCTAATCGTTTGGAACCAAACAAAATACGTCCCCTCATGGCTCCGCAGTGCCAACGAAAACGTCGTTGCTTATCCTCAATGCAATGAGGATAAAACGCTTTGCGATTGGTTCTTTACCTTTGAGGACGGCAAAATTCAAGTAAAGAAGCAAATATAAAAATTATTATTGAAAGCGCCAAAAGAACGAGGAAAGCTCACGATGAGTCTTCCTCGTTCTTTGTGATTATTTTTTCCTCGTTGAAACCGTCATATTTTCTCCAAATGTAATGGTAGTAAACAGCGCGTTTCCGTTTTGGTCGTTGTAAGGATAAATTTTTGCATTCGGCACAATGCTTGCCAGCCAATCGCGGACAACGGTACCGTTCCCCGAGCCCGACCAGCTGTAATGCTCGTAGCACTGTGTCCAAAGCACAACATCGGGACGGATCCTGCGGTAAAGCGTGTAACTGCCGCCGTTGTTGTAACCGTGATGCGCCGTGGTGGTCACATCGCTCTTAAGATAAGCGGCGTAGTTTTTTGCAAGCCAATCGGAGGTTGGCTGATAAATATCCCCCAGCATCATCACCGATTTCTCATTACTTTTGCCGCGGTTGAAGAAAAAGCGAAACACCATACAGCAGTCGTTCCCTTGCGTCAGAACATTCGGGTAAATATTTTCGTAGGTAGTAAGAAACTCAACAAAAACATTCTTGATGTAAAACCGCTCGCCGGTACGGGGAATATAGGTCTTTACCCCCGGATAGGTCGCCGCAATGGTATCCATCTGCCCGATAAAATAACCGTCAGCCGCATTTTCGGCGTGGCGAAGCTCTATCTCGGAGGGATAGCTGTAAAGGATGTATTCCAGCTCTACCTGCGAGCCGTACTTTTGACCGAAAAACTCCAAGGTCTGATAGTGGTCGACATGCCCGTGTGTGATGAACCATGCGGCGATCACAATCTTACCGTCTGTGCGCTTGTTGTTATCGCGCAGATATGTAAAGGTCTCATCCGCCAGCGTCATATCATCCGCGGCAGAGCGTCCACCGTCGATGATGATGTAACTGCCGTCCTCCAATGTGATAATATGGTGGTTACCGTTGGATATGGTATCACCGGGGGCATTGAACTCTAAGGCAAACTGTGTCAGAGTGGGCGTGCTCACACAAACGGCATCGCTTGTCCATGTCGGTCTATCTTGATATTTTTCCAAGATCACGCGCAATTCTCCATCGGCGGGCAAATAGTAGAAATAGACCGAATCATCGCCCTTGCGGTAACCCGCGTACAGATTGTCCCCCATTTGCGTAGCGCTCCATTGCTCATAACCGGCTCCCTCAAGCGCGGTCTTGTAGGCATGGAAAGCGGATGCGTCGGTGAGATTTTCATAGAGAAGCACAGCGCCGTTCTCAATACGGGTAAAGGAACCGCTGATAGTAAGATTTGCGGGAAGCAATACATCGTAAGCATAGTCTCGTGCGGTCAAACGGAGTGCCGAGGGATAATAAAGCGTTGCTTTGGATTGCGAATATCCAAGCTCGAGACGGGTGCAAAAGTTTTCACAAGCCTTGGTCAGCGCCTCGCGATTCCAACCAAACACATAGATGTTGCCGTCCTCGACAGTCGCACCGTATTCGCAATAGCCAAACGCCGACTTGTTTACTCCATCAACATTACCGATATAAATGTTAGCGTCGTTGCCCGTTGCGTTTTCATCGGACATTACCGTAAAGGTCTTGGTGGTCAACGATTTCAGCTTTTCGGAAAGCGTTTCGGCAAGTGCGGCGTTAAAGGTGGCATCATCGGAAGCATATACAATACGGTATGCCGCCGCACTGTTTTTGTAAATGTCAAATGCCGTATAGGTGTCACTGACCTCTTCCTCATCCAAGCCCACCGTGCCGTCCGAGTAGACAGTAACGTGGGCAAGAAAATAGTCCATGGCGTCGGTCAAAATCATATCGTTGGCTGCCAAGATCACAATCTTGTTGCCGTCACGATGAATGACATAACCGTTTTCGGGCATCAAAGCCTTTGCCGCTGCAGTTGCCGCACGGTTGGTCTCGCCCACAAGGATCTCACAGTTATCGTTTTCGCCAATGCTGTAATCATTGCCAATGGCAACGGTTTTGCCCGTGAGCTCGGAGAGATCGTTTTTAAAATAGTTGATATGGGTAACAGCTTTACTGTTCGCGTTTTCACCGAAAATAACGGTGTACTGCGATAAATCGATTCCCATCAAGGCGGGCTGACCTTGCTGATCGACCGTAGTCGTTTCGCCGTTGTCTTTCTCTTTGTTGCAGGCATTCATGGTAAGCATCCCCACAACCAACAACATGATGAAAAACAGAACGCTGATTTTCAGCTTCATAAAAACTCCTTTCTTTGAGAAAGAGAACGGAAAAAAATCCGTATTCAATACAGAGTCTTTCCGTTCCTTTCGTTATTCACAGAGCATCATTTTTATAAGAGACTGCCCCGCAAGATTGTTTGAATTATTTTCTTTTCTTGGATACCACTGCGCACATACCGCTCATTGCGACAATCATGGCAACAGCCGCACCTGTCATGGTGCTGGAACAGCCGGACTCCTCCTCAGTCGTGGGAGTGGTCTCGGTTGCGGGATCGGTTACGGGCTCGGTGGGAGCCTCGGTCACAGGATCGGTCTCCTTGTTGTCCCCGGTAGTATTGTTCTCGTTATTCTCGCCATTGTTCTCACCATTGTTTTCACCGTTGTTCTCTCCGCCGATGACGATCGGGTTGGGATCGGCAACATTTTCAACACCGTTCAAAATAGTAACAACAGCAGTGGGGAGAGGATAATCGTCCTCCACGCTACTCCAAACATCGGTAAAGTCGAGCGTGGTCATTGCGGTTTCCGCAGCCGCCCCCTTGATGGAGGTATGGTCGGCAATCACGGTGCAAAAGGCTTTCCATGCGCTCTCACCCGCATTTGTTGCATCCTGTCCCACACCGTGAACCTTTTGGTTCAAATCGGTAAAGAGATAACAGCCACTCAAGGTCATACCTGCATTGGCGTTCTTGGCATCCGCATTGAGGGACCCGAACAGTGCAACATCGTTGTAAATATTTACGGTCACCTCGTCAACCGTCGTGGTTCTGTTGGAAGTGATCTCACCGATACTGTAGCAACGCTCGATCTTTGCCTGACGTGCCAGACCGATGATACCTGAAGAACGAAGTGCCGTCTCGGTCAGCGTGGTATCAACAGAGCCGAGATTTACGCAATCGGAAATGGTAACAGAAACAGTATAACTATCCGTGGAAGCATTGGTTACACCAACGATACCGCCCGCCGTGCTGATTGCCTTGATGGAACCCGCGAACACACATTTTTCAACAACACAGTCGGGACCGTAAACCAGTGCCACGATACCGCCCGCACCGTAGCCCGCTGTTTTTACTTCGCCATCAACGGTTTTGGTGCCGTTACAAACAATGGTAGCATTGGAGTAGCAACCGCTGACAACACTGCCCTTGTCTGCGTTATTCATACGGACAACAACACCCGCGGCATAGCCATCGTAGCCGGCTTTGATGTAGGAATCAATTACGCCTACATTTTTAATCGTTGCGCCCGCAACGTGACCGAACAAGCCGCAAACACCGCTGCGATCCATATACAAACCGGAGATGGTGTGCCCCTCGCCTTCAAAAGTACCTTTGAAGGCAGTGGAGGTCGCGGTTCCGCCGATAGGAGTCCAACCGGTAGGCGCGCTCTGCCCCTCCGGAATCGTACCGTTTTCGGAATAAGCCGCCATTTCCTCAACTGTCCAACCTTCGTTGAAAATAAGGTCACATTTGAGAGTCACGGTCGCGTCCGCAAAATACGCGGGATTTGTGCCGGAGTTCATGTAAGAAGCAAGCACATAGAATGCATCGGCGTTGTAGATATCAAATTGCTTAATACCGTTTTCAACATCCTCGGTAAACTTTTCCAAATATGCGTCTTGCAGATCATAGTCACCGGTAAAAACCGAGGCGGGTACCGTGTCGGCCTCGTCGGCTGTTACGGGAAGCGCGACAACGCACATGGTAAGCGTCAAAAGGGCTGCGAGTAAGAGGGATACTGTCTTTTTCATTTTGTTTTTCCACCTTTCTTATTTTGTTTTTTTATTTTTACCCCGACCATCGTATACATGATCAAAGGCAGGGTACGGAAAGTAAGGACGCCATCCTCAAAGCGGTAGTCAAGCGTTTCCCCGTTCGGGAGAACGCGGACCGCTTCGATCTCCTCGCCGTCATCAAGGCGAATGCTGACGTCAAAGGGTTGTACGGTAAGCCGCTCATCGTCAAACTTGAGGTCCACGGCGTTGATCTGATAGCCCTCCTCGGTACGGTAAGAGCAGAGCTCAACTTGATGAGGCGCATTGGAAGAAACCGTCTGTTTTTCGATTGGCAAATACCGATGCAAAAGGTTCATCATCAGCATACGGAACGGATAGCGTTCATCATGCTCCACAGCAGCCGCGCACCAAACCACCTTGCCTTTACCGTAGTCGGTAAACAGCATAACGGGACGGTCAGTAGGCGGTGCGGGAGGATTGGAGTGGATTGACGCATAGCGCGACGCATCTGCGGGATCCTCATAGGGAACGGCAAGATGTGCCGCCACGGTAACACCGTCTTTGTCCACACGCATCAGTGGGAGTCTGAATTTGGTTGCCATGGGATATTTTTCGTTAAAGCCGTTAAACAGCGCTTCAAAGTCCTTGACGGGTGCCAAATAGGTATGCTTGGTATCGGTATAACCCTCACAAACCGCTCCAAAGAACGCTTGGAGCAACAAAGGCTCTTGAGTGCCGCTGAAATACAGAACACCGCCGTTTTTTACATAGTCAAGGATGGCTTTTCTCGCGCCGTCCGCAAGTCCCGCAATGGCGGGTGCAAACACCATTTTGTAGTTCGGCATCCGTGAAACAATATTATTTGCAAGAATACCGACCGGAACGTGACAGGAAACCAAGGTCTTGACCAACCCGATGGAGCAAACGCGGGTGTCAAACTCTTGATCCTCGGTGTTGTATCTGCCGCTTGCCGAGTAGTAAACGGCAACATCTTCGATAGGTGTTCCCTTGAAATATGGCTCATAAGGGATCTGCTTTTCAAAGATGCGTCCGATGGTATCATACACACGGGAGTCGATGGTTCCCACGGGATCCATCGCATCAATGATAAAGGAAGCACCGTGGTGTGCCGCGGTTAGAAATACCTGCATCGCCATTTCCTCCTCGGTCTTATTGATTGTATGTTGACCGAGATTGGGGGTACAGCGACTGATCATGTACTCAAAGGGTTGGTTTTGGCTGACGGCACGATAATACTTTGCCACAAAGGAATGACGGTAGATGTCACCGTACAGGTCGCCGCCGCAATAATCGCAAGCATCACTGACCAGTTCACTTGATGCCTGTCTCCAGTCACCGTTGGCACCGTAAGCGTAGTTTTGCTCCACACTGGCGTGCGGCATAAATTCCTTGGAGCATGCGGTCACATAACGGGCAAACTCGCCAATCCATTCCATACGCTTGTTTTGGAAGGTCAACCATGCGGGATCCTTAAAATCGAGTTTGCGCGGGATTTCCTTGATGCCGGTCTCCTCAAGCAACCGCTTTTGGCAGGCGGGACAGTGGCAGACACCGGGCCAGTAGGTCATATCATAGAACATTCCGTCCACGGTAAAATATTCCGATATCTCCTTGATCTGTTCGCGAATATAGGCGCGGTACTCGGGGTTGTTGGGACAGCAATGACCGTAACGGCTCCCGCGGGAACGCAAGGAGCTGTCATCATTCTCCCCGTCCATAATGCGCCATTCGGGGTGTCGGTCCTCCTCAAAGGTCGTAAAGATCAAGCTGTAATAACCGATGACATCGATCCCGTTCTCATGACAAAGATTTACGAGCTGACGCACTGCGTCCTCGCGGCCAACCAGCCCTTTGTGCATCCTGCCCGTTTTGGTAGGATAATAGCTGTAACCCACATGGGAGTGAAAATAGATCATTGCCGATTGGATATGCGCCCGTTTGAGATCCTCACAATATTCTTTGGGATCAAACTCCGACAAAAAGGTCGGATCCCAATCCTCCAAGTGCATATCCACAAGATTTCTTCTGTAACTGTTTTTATACCAAATATCTTTCATTTCGATATCCGTTTCTCAAGTGTCAGTTCCCCTCTGTGGGTTTAAAGTTATCCAACAGTGTTTGCAGATCGGCTTTCCAAGTTACACGCATATCTCCTACGAGAGAAGCAAAATTGGTGTTCAGCGTTCTTGCGGTATCGCGGATATCGGTCTCGGCGATATCATAGATGGTGCCGATGTCATATTGAATATTCTCAAAGATGTATTTCAGCATCTCATAGCTTTCCTCATCTCTGCCGCCAACTCTGCGGAGCAACACATTTTCATAGAACTCGGGACGAACCTCTTTGTTTCCGTATGCGGCAAATGCCTCAAGAAATACACTTGCGGTCTTATAATTTTGATTGGAAACGGGAATGCCGAGAATGGTTAGGAAGTTGCCCGCCGTGGTAGAGATGTAATCCGCCTCTGGGCTTGCCTTGGGATAAGGAACGATACCGTAATCCACCTCACTGTTACGAAGCGCCGTGGAGTTGTGCGTTGCAGTAAACAGGAAAAGCACGCGCCCCTCGTCAAAGATCTCTGTATCGGTATTTTCGCACAGGCAGAGCTCATTCATGGTATCTGCCGCGTAACTCTCATCGTACAGCTTTTCAAAAATATTCTGTACCTCCGACTGATACTTGGTAATTACCAGCTCGGGCACACCGTTGCTGTTCTTTTCAACGATCTTGATACCGCTTGCGGCAAGAAGCCCCATCACGGTATCGCGGGTGTAGTTGATTCCCCACAGGTCATTACGGCTCATCCCCGCGGTTCCGTCAAACTCGTCGTTGGAAAATTCTCTTGCAATACGAATGACATTCTCAAAGGTCCATGTACCGTTATTCACCATGTCATAGGGATTTTCAAGATTGGTGTAGTTTTCGATCATGGTTTTATTGAAGCAGGTCATCCATACAGCCATCAGATGGTTGATGGTAACATCACCGATCACGCCGTAGTTTTTACCGTTGATGGTCAAAGCATCGATTGCGGTACTGTCCCACCATTCCGCGGAATAATCGAGATCATAGGAGGACATTTCCGCAAGGAATCCGCCGTTGATTGCGGACACATAGTGCGTACCGCGAAGAAGAACATAGTCGGCAGCCTCATCCCCCGCCATAGCGTTTTGCTCCAAAGAGGTAAGGAGATCTTTGTAGGCAACATCCTCCAGCGAAACGATGCAGTTGTAGGTTTCTTCAATGTAAGCGCAACGCTCATACGCCGCGTCTACAACGAAGTCACCCGTGGTGGTTTCGGGGGCGATGTCGGTATAGTTGAGCGGCTCATAGGAATGCCAAAGAGTCCCCATAAATACAAACTCTTTGTTTTGGAAGTCCATGACCTCAACGGGGTTTTCATATCCCGACGCTTCTTTTACGGTCGTATCCTCCGGGGTGTTTTGCTCTTCCTTTTTGCAGCTTGCCATCAGCGGGATCATCAGCACAAGTGCAAAGAAGAGACAAAACTGCTTGGTCAAATTGTTTTTCATAAATTTTCCTCCGTTTTTTATAAATTTGACTCCGATATCATACTACCACAAAAGAACCCGATTGTAAATCTACGCTCGAACAATAAAATGATATATTGGATTGTTTTTGAAAGTGCACCTTTTTATTTTGTTGTTTTTCCATATTTTTTATAAAAAAACCTCTTGACAAGTGTATTTTATTGTGTTATAATGCTTGAATAAGTTACAAAATTCGAGGGGAGCGAGGAAATTGTTATGCTGCAATACAATCTCCAGCAATTGAAAAGTACGATAATTGATTTTTACAATATCACAAAAATTATGATCGTTTTGTATGACGATCAGTTTAAGCTGGTGTATGCTTATCCAACAAAAAACAACTCTTTTTGTTCGGCATTGCGCAAATCCAAACCCATGCTAAAAAAATGCTTGGATTGTGACCGCACGGCATTGGAATATTGCAAGCAACAAAAAAGACTGTTTATCTACCGCTGTCATTTTGGATTGACCGAGGCAATTGCACCGATTTTGGAAAACGACACCCCCATCGGATATTTGATGTATGGACAAACCTTGACCGAAATAGATATGCGGCAGATCCGTCAAAATTTGGAAAACATGCCGATCGATCCTTCCCTCAACAAAGAAAAGCTGATGGAATCGTTGGACACGGTTGTTACGGTATCCCGCGAAACGCTGACCTCGGCGGCAAGAATCCTTGACATGTGTGCGACCTACTTGCTCTCGCGGGAGATCATCCGCGCACAGCAACCGCCGTTACAGCTAAAAATTGACCAATACATCAAGGACAACATTTCCTCACCCGAGCTCACGTTATCCTCCATCTGCAAGCATTTTTCCATTTCCCGCAGTACGCTCTATACCATTTCCAGCCAAGCCTGGGGCTTGGGGATCTCGGATTATATACGTCATTGCCGCATCGAACGCGCAAAAAAGCTGTTGCTCAAAAAGAGTATGCCGATCTATGAGGTCAGCCAAGCCTGTGGCTTTAACGTAGCAAACCACTTTACCAAAACCTTTAAGCAGTTGGTGGGAATACGCCCCAAGGAATATGTCCGAGAATATGCGGAAATTACCGATAAAAAGAATTAAACAACAAAGCGTCCCGAACCTCGGCCGGGTTCGGGACGCTTTGTTGTTATTTTTTCATTGCTTTTCGGTCATGTAACGAATCAAAAGATCGGGAAAATTGACGGTCATTCCGTCCACACCGCAATCGTAAGCGTTTTTCATCAGCGCACAATCGGCAACACCCCATGCGCGCACGTTATAACCCAACGCATGCCATACCTCAACCTTTTCGGCTGTGACATAAGTCGCTTTGGGGCAAAGCTGTTCCCCTCCGATGGATTTCATATCGGCAAGCTTTTGATCATCAAAATCATCGGTCAGATATCCCACGTGATAAGCGGGATTCAACGCTTTGACCTTCTTAATGTACTCAAAATTGAAAGATGTCACGATTGTTTTTTCTCTCATGCCGTAACGCTCCAACAGTGCGAGCACATCCGCCTCGATGTCGGGATCCTTTAACTCGATCGCAAAATGCAGGTCACGAAATGAGAAATAACGCAAAAAGTCCTCGAAAGTTACAATCAGATCCTGTGTGTCGGTTTTGACATTGCGGACACGCATTTGCAAAAGCTCCGCATAGGTATTATCGGCAACACTGCCCTCGCATCCGATCACACGTTCGAGATTTTTGTCATGGAACAAAACCAAAACACCGTCCTTGGTACGGCGGACATCGGTCTCGATCCCGTTGGCACCCATGTGAATGCCAAGATAAAATGAACTTAAAGTGTTTTCGGGTGCATATTCGCTGGCACCCCTGTGGGCATAGACAACAAACATGAGGTAACTCCTTTTAAATGATTTCAAAATCGAAGATCAACGGGCAGTGATCCGAGCTGTCAAGTGCGTTTTGCTCGGTCAGCACTGCAAACTTTTTTGCATCAACAGTGATATCACCGTAGGTAAACACATAATCCAAGGTTTTGATCGGCTGACCGCCGTCAACATAAATACCGTCCGCATTGAGTATCGGGTAGGCGTGCGCGGTAAAAGAGTCGGTACTTTCCTTGGCAAGGTCTCGCACGTCGCGCATTCCCAAACGCAACATCTCATGATAAGTGGCATCCCCTTGATGGGCATTGATCCCGCTGTTGAGATCTCCTGCAATCAGCACGGGAATTGGATGCTTTGCGGAAAGCGTACTACAAAATTCGGCAACACGGCGTGCGTTTTCGTGGCGTTGCTGTTCATCGGCTTGGCTTTCCCATTTCCACCAAAAATGCACGGACAACACGGCAAAGCGCTTGCCTGTCAACCGTTCCTCCATAACTGTCCATGTCGCCGATTTGGAGTTGCGGTCATTGAAGCCTTCAAACAGGAAATACCCCTCATCGATCATCTTCACTCGGTCGGGACGGTAAAACACGGGCGTGTAGTTACGGTGGGCGACCGCAGGACATGCCTCGCGATAATGTTCGGAGATCAGCTTTTGAATGGCTCGTTCGCCCTTGCGGCTACTGTCGGGGTTACACTCCTGAAAGCAACAAACGTCGGGAGCATATTTGTCGATCAGCCCCGCGATCAGATCATTGCGGTTGGCAATGCAGTTGTCTGCCTTGTAGTTTCCCCATATATTTTGGTCGTACAGTCTCATAGCGCCTAACCTCTTGCATAAAAGATATGCTCATTATAATATAACTTTTGCAATTTGTAAAGGCTATTTAGATTGAAAAAATAGAAAATTTGATTTTTTTAGTTTTATGAGACTGGGAGAACCGACGGAACGGTTGCTGTTTCACACCCGTCCCCGGCTTGCTTATGATCGGAATGCTTCGTCTCTTTCACGGGATTGGTTCCCCAATCACGGTATTCCGTATCGATACCGAACAGTTCAATGAGCGTTGCATTTGTTGTATCATCCACCGTTGCCAACGAGTCGTTTTGATTTTGCCAGATCACATTCCCTGTGGGAGCATACTTGATCTCCACTTCTCTACCACTCTCAAGGAAAAGCGTAATCTTTCGTTCGGTCTGCGCCGACAGAGGTGCTTCGCCGTTCAGATATGCCTCGTCGTAGCTACTGACACGGTGCTCATGATACATATTTGCGTAAGAAAAATCAAGCACAGCGGACGAGAAAGCCTCATAAACGGCATTGACCTCCGCATCATTTTTTAGCGTCAAGGTCTTGATTTCCACCCGTTTGGCAACCGCGCTACTCTCGACTTGATTTTTTTCGACCTTGATCTTTTGGATCTCATCTGCCGATGAAACGCCGTAGATCAACGCAAAAACATCGGCATAGGTGACCTCCGTTTTTGCGGAAAGGATGGCAATATCCTCATCGGTCATATATCCGCTTTCGTAAAGTACCCATTGCCGATACTCCTCGTCGGTCATCGCGTGGCTCACCGATGAAAAGCACAGCAATTCGGGCTCGGCTTGGTCGTTCTCCTTTGTAATCAAATAGACAAGATCCTCTTTCCCTTTCAGACGGTAGAATTTTCGCTCGCCGTGCTGTGCGACCACGTCTCCCATTTGATTTTCCAGCATCAGCTTTGCAAATCGGCTTTCGTCATCCTCTACCGTATAACTCACAACGCAGTCCTCAATGCGGCACATCGTCATGCGAAGGACCTCGTCCCGAGTTCCAAAAAGATTTGTGGGCAAAAAGAACCACGCCGCAAAATACAATAGTCCCAGCGACAGACACAGGCTTGCCGCCAGTGTCCCCCATTTTGCAAAGCCGCTCTTTTGTTTCTTTTTGGATACTTCTGATCCGGTCTCGGCTATCAGTTCGTCATCAAGATATCCGATTGCGGTTACCAAACGTTTGTTTTTCATACTGTGATCCCCTCTTTTTGCAAAAAAATTTTGAGCTTGTTTCGGGTATGGAACAGCATGGATTTGACCTTGTTCTCTCCAAACCCATATCGGGCGGCAATGTCGGAGATGGCATCAAAAAAGAAATATCTGCGCACAAACACGCCACGCACATCGGGCTTTTGTTCCCGCAAAAAAACAGAGATCAATGCCCCCAAATGCTCGTCACTCACACCGTCACCGATACGGTCGTCGGTAAGAACGCCCTCCAACTCGGAGAGCGGGATCAACGCCGCCGCATTACGTTTTTCCGCTGTGTTGTACTCGTAGCGTTTGAGCGAAAGATTGCGCACGATCCTGCACAAAAACGCCGAAAAACGATTGGGACGAGTGGGCGGGATTTGGTTCCATACGGTGAGATAGGTATCGTTGACACATTCCTCCGCGTCCGGATCGCAGTGAAGAATGTTGTTGGATATCTGAAAACAAAGCTTTCCGTACTTGGCATCGGTCTCCTTAATGGCCGCTTCGTCACGCGCAAAATATAACTCTATGATCTGCAAATCGTTCATGCCGTAACCTCCTTTATTTTGCCGCTCACCCCATATGTACGGTTTTGTTGTGTTTGGTTGCAAGATTCCTAAAAATGATATCACAAAAAAACAGAAATTGCAAGAAAAACAGATTTTTTTCTTTGTGAAAGATTTTGAAAAAGAGAGTGCGGGGGAGAAAACCTTGAAAAAGTTTTCTCCCCCGCAAATCTAAGCCTTTATTTTCTTTTTAACAGCTTTGCTTGAAATCCGTTGCCCACGCCTGCGGCATTGGCATCATCGGTGTCAATGTGCATCTCCAATCGGAAATCCTTATGGACACGGATCTGCACATCGTAAAATAGGCTTCTTCTCTCACCGTTCAGCTCCACATCCACATACTCGCCGTCACGGACACCGAACCGTTTGCCCTCCTCCTCACTCATATGGATATGGCGGTTGGCGATGATACAGCCCTCGTTCAGCGTAACGATCCCTTTGGGACCGATGATCGTTACGGGAGCCGAACCCTTGATGTCCCCCGACTCGCGCACGGGAGGCTTGACCTTGAGCGTAAAGCTGTCGGTGCGGGAAATTTCGACCTGCGATTGCTTTCTTTCGGGTCCGAGGACACGAACGCCCTCGATGGCTCGCATGGAGGGGCCGACCAGCGTCAACTGCTCCTTGCAAGCATACTGCCCCGGTTGGGAAAGATCCTTGAGCTTAGTGAGCCGATATCCCTTTCCGAAAAGGATATCTACATGCTCACGTGTCAAATGGATATGGCGGTTGGAAATACCGACGGGAATCTCTCCCTCGTTCTTTTCGCCATCCTTGACCGCACTCACAATGGTGTCGATGAGCACCTTTAATTCTTGATCCGTATAATTCATAGCCTGCCTCGCTTAAATAATTTTGAAGCTGTCCGCCATTACACATCTGCGCTTTCTGGTAAAGGAACGCGCCGAGGTAATTCCCTCGCCCGTAGGCCCTGCGATGGTAAAGGTGGTATGTCCCTCGCCGCCAAAGCCAATGCCTGCATAAGAGGGTGCGTTTTTCACAAAAATGGTGGTCTCGACCGCTTTGGCAAACGCCGAAAGATGATCGATGTTTTTGGAATGCATGTGCGCGGTGTGTCTGTTTCCGTGCTCTGCCTTGATTGCAAAATCAATGGCCTCCTCAATGTTGTTTACACGAACGATCGGCAAGATCGGCATCATCAGCTCATGCTGAACAAAATCGTGCATAAAATCGGTCTCGCAAATGATACAACGAATATCTTTGCCAACCTTTACGCCGATTTTTGCAAGCAAAACATCGGCATCGCGTCCGACGCAATCACGGCTAACGGTCTTGACGGTTTTGCCCGCCTTGTTGGTCTTTTCCACAAGGACGATTTTTGCCAGTTGATCGGCTTGCGCCCGATTGATCTGATATGCACCGTTCTTTTTCATTTCGGCAATCAGTTTGTCGGCAATGTTGCGGAATGCGAATACTTCCTTTTCCGCAATACAGGGCAAATTGTTGTCAAAGGTACATCCGTCGATGATATCCTTGCCCGCCTTTGCGATGTCGGCAGTGTCGTCAACGATGACAGGGGGATTGCCCGCGCCCGCACCGATGGCTTTTTTACCCGAGGACAGCACGGCTTTGACCACACCGGGACCGCCCGTGCAAACCAAAAGACGGATCTTGGGGTGTGTCTGCATGATATTTGCAGTCTCCAAGGTCGGCTTGACCATGGAACAGACCAGCACCTCGGGACCACCCGCGGCGGCAGAGGCACGGTTGACGAGGTCAACCGCGTAATTGGAAACACAAATTGCATTGGGATGCGGATTAAACACCACGCCGTTGCCCGCCGCGATCATACCGATGGAGTTACAAATGACGGTCTCGGACGGATTGGTACTGGGCGTGATGGCGCCGACAACACCAAAGGGTGCCATTTCGGTCAGCGTCAATCCGTTGTCCCCCGTTTTTGCCTCGGACACGATGTCCTCGGTTCCGGGCGTCTTTTCGGCAACCAAAATATGCTTGAGCCGCTTATGCTCCACCTTACCCATGCCCGTCTCGGCAACGCCCATTTCCGCCATAACAGCGGCTTCAGCAACGGTAAGACGGCGAATTTCGGTAATGATCTTTTCTCTCTGCTCCACCGTCATGGCGCGCACAGCCTTGTAACCGCGCTCTGCCGCGTCGATGGCTTCGTTCATATCGGCATAAATACCGATGAGTTTTCTCCCTTGATAGACGGTAGAAGTCCATTTGTCGGCACTCTCGGTGGAAGTACTTCTCACAATATTTTCAACGATCTTTCTGATTTCTGCCTCGGTAATGTTTGCCATTATTTTCCCTTTCATTTATTGTTCAGCCAATCTTTGTGTATCGATGGCGATCATATATTCCTCGTCGGTGGGAATGATCCATGTTGCAACACGCGCACCCTTTTTGGTAATATCAAACGGGATCCCGCGTGTAAAATTGTTATTTTTGTCCTTGTCGATCTCAATGCCGAAAAGACTCATATTTTCGCAAACCGCCTCGCGGATATTTGCTTGATTTTCGCCGATGCCCGCAGTAAACACCAATGCGTCAAGACCGTTCATTTCAGCGGCATAGGCACCGATGTGCTTTTTGATACCGTTGATGAGGATCTTGAACGCCAGTTCGGCGCGCTTGTTGCCATCTGCCGCGGCGGCGGTGATGTTGCGACAGTCATTGGATATCCCAGAAACACCCAGCAGACCGCTCTTTTTGTTGAGGATATCCTCAACCTCCTCGGCGGTATAGCCCTTTGTTTTCATCAAATAAGTAATGACCGTGGGGTCGATGCTGCCCGAACGCGTCCCCATGGGAATGCCCTCCTGCGGGGTAAAGCCCATAGAGGTATCGATGGCTTTGCCGCCGTCGACGGCGGTAATGGAAGAACCGTTGCCGAGGTGGCAGGTAATGATCTTCAATTCTTCAATCGGCTTGCCAAGCACCTTTGCAAGCTCGGCGCTCACATATCTGTGCGACGTCCCGTGGAACCCGTAGCGGCGGATATGATCCTGCTCATAAAATTCATACGGGATCGGATAAACATAGCGAAAGTCCTCGATCTCGGAATAGAACGAGGTATCGAACACGGCGACCTGTGTGACATCGGGCATAAGCGCAAGGCATGCCTTCATCCCCGCGATGGCGGGAGGACCGTGCAGAGGATTGATGGGAACGATGCTTTCGAGATACTTGATCACGCTCTCGGTGATCTTGGTAGACTCCTTCAGCTTTTCCCCACCGTGTGCCACACGGTGTCCTACCGCGTCGATCTCTTTGACCGATGCGATCACACCATGCGCGGTGTCGGTCAGCAGTGCAAGCACTCTTTCCAAAGCCACACCGTGGTTGGGAAGCTCGATTTCCTCAAAATACGGCTCGTCACCGGTACGCTTGTGCGTGACCGTACCTCCCGCACCAATGCGCTCACAGGTTCCCTTTGCGGCAACCGTGCGGCTCACCATATCGAACAACTGATATTTGAGCGAGGAGCTTCCCGCGTTCAAAACAAGTATTTTCATAAATGATTTCCTTTTCAATAAATCAAACGGATGTTCTTTTCGGCAAACAGATTTTTCCACGCCTCGCTCGGCTCGCGATCGGTAACCACGGTATCAATGGCATCAAAGCCGCAAAGATTGACAAACGAGATTTGGTCAAACTTGGTATGATCAACCGCCAAAATCACCTCTTTTGCCGATTTCAAAAAGGTCTTTTTGAGGTTTGCGATCGTTTCGCGTGTATCGGTAACCCCCTTTGCCATATCCAAACCCTTGCAGGAAAGGATGGCGTAATCGACATTGTATTTGTTGACGACCGCCTCAGCGGCACCGCCGTAATAACACATCGCTTCACTGCGGTAAAGACCGCCCGTGGAAATGATATTCCAATCATGCCCCTGCGGCAACTCAAGCAAAACCGCCACCGAGTTGGTAACAATGGTGAGGTTGTGTTTGTTAAATATGCTTTTGACCGTAAACAGCGCCGTGGTACTGGCATCAAGCAACAGACTATCGCTGTCACTGATCATCTCGCCGATCCGCTCGGCAATGTATTTCTTGCCGCCGACATTGGTCTGCTTGCGCACGATATACGGGAGATCGCTGGTCATATTGTCGTTGCGTACCGCACCGCCGTAGGTCTTTTTGGCATGACCGTCCGCCTCCAGCTTTTCAAGGTCGCGGCGGATCGTCTCCTCGGTGACCTCATACTGCTCGGCAAGCTCACTGACAACGACCTTGCCGTCCATCATTAACTTTTGGAGAATCTCTCCTCTTCTTTCTATCGGTAACATACTCATATCCTTATAAAATCGAAGCCCAAAGGCTCTTGTCGGGGTTCGGTATGACGGAGCTGTCAAGCAACAGACCGCTCTCGCCGACTTTTTCTTTTGCCGTTTCGATCGCCGCGGAGACCGCCGCAACGTCTCCCGTCAAAAGCATATAAGACTTGCCGCACATACCGCGTGCAATGCGCAACTCAATCAAAGCCACGTCACTGGTCTTTGCTGCGGTATCCGCCGCCACGATGATGGCGGGTGCGGAAAAGGTCTCCAACACGCCCAATGCCTTGACATTTTCCAACGGGGCGCTACCGTAAATGGCGGGAAAAATATCCTCGTGCGGGTTTCCCAACACAAAGAAATCGGTCAGACGATCACCAAGCTGTACCTTTGCTGCATCGATCGAGGCTCGCACTGCGGAAAGCTCTCCGCAGATCAAAGTGATATACTTTCCCGGACATACGACCGATGCTTGCAAGATCTCGACGCTTGCAGTCTTGACCATGAGGTCGGCGGCAGTGATGCCCGCGGAAACCGTTTGGTATTCCACCATACCGAGTGCTTTATTTGACATGGATCATACCGTCCTTTCCGTTAGTTTTTGGGGCAGACTTCCACGGTCACGTAACGGTCGGTCACTTCTGTGACCTTGCCGTCAAACGGTGCGTGAACAGCCGTGCCGAGTTTTTGGGGATCGAAATCGGCGACCATGTCGCCTATGTGAACCTCCTGCCCTACCGTAACCGCAGCGGTGGCGGGAGCGCCGATGCCTTGCGCAAGCAACAGCTTTACGCGACGTGTCTCGATATTCACATCAACAATGGGAGCGGGCAGATCATATTTGGTCAAACCCAGCCTCGCAATCAGACGCGACATGGAGACCTTGCGATAATTGCGCGTCGGCTCCACGGGTGTCGCTTTTCTGCCCTTGGGCGGTGTCACTCCGTTTTTCCGCAGTTCGTTTTTGGTTGCGGCAATAATCCCTGCGGGGTTCAGTCCCTGTCCGCAAGAGTACATTTCACAAAGCCCGCAAGCGGCACAGGAGAACGCACCGAGGAAAGCGGCAGTATCCGAAGCTACGCCCGATGCCGTTGCGCGCATCAGCTTATGCGGCTCGATGGGATGCCCGAGCAGATGTCTTGGGCAAAGATCGGTGCACATACGGCACTGACAGCAGGCCGCCATAGCGCGTTTGACGCTGATGGTCAAAGGAGTGAGCCGTTTTTGTACGATGTACGCGTTTTTCGGCATAATCAAGATCGCGTTGGAGGTCTTGGTCACAACATCGGCGGGGGAAGAAATGCGCCCCGTCATCGGTCCGCCCGCAATGACGGCAAAATCCTTGACGGTCGCACCGCCCACCATGGCGATCAGCTCCCCGTAGGTGATACCCAAAGGTGCTTTTAAGGTACAGGGGTTTTGTACTTCCCCCGCAACGGTAATATATTTATGTGTCACGGGTGCGTTTTCTTTCCACGCACGGTACACATTGTAAACGGTCTCCACATTGTAGACCACACATCCCACGGTAATGGGGAGCGCACCGGGAGCCACAACACGTCCCGTTGTCTCGTAAACCGTAACGATCTCGTCCCCCGCAGGATAAAACTCGTGTAAGAACGAAATACGAACCTTGGAAAATTCGCCAATGTGTGCCTTGACCGCCTCTGCCGCCTCGGTATACGCCGACTTCATGGCAATGATCACGCGGTCGGCACCCAAGGTATCGGCAATCTCCTGTAAGGTCATCATAATTTCCTTGGCATAGCGCGCCAAGAGCTGACGGTGGAGCTTGAGCAATGGTTCACATTCGGAGCAGTTGAGGATGATGGTATCAGCCGCCGTATTCAATTTTGCATAAGACGGAAATCCCGCGCCGCCGGCGCCTACAACGCCTGCTTGACGCATGATATCGGAAAGCCGGTTCAGTTCCATACGCGCCTCACATTCTCCTTATGTTCTCATGTTATTTTTCGTCTACGATACCGACGATGGCGGCGTCTACGGGCGCGGACTCCAAGCCGCAACCGATCCTTGCCGCCGAGCCTTTTGCCACTAACACCGTCTCACCAATACCGGCGCCCACATTGTCAATGGCAACAAACTCGTTCTTCTCTTCCATGTTTTCCAGCGGACGGACGATCAAAAGCTTTTGTCCGACCAGCTTTTCGTTTTTTCGGGTGGCAATAATACTGCCGACCACCGTTCCGATCACCATAACGCAACCTTCCTTTCCTATCTTTTCCTATCTTTGTTTTGCGTATTCTGCGCGGAACACCGAGCAAATCTCGGTATTCCGCGCAAAACGCGCAAAAATCGAGAGTTGGAAAGCGACCGTTGACAGCCGCTTTCCAAACCTCTGCCCCGTCTTACTTCAATGCGGGGAGGATCTTCTCGACATCGTTGTGAGGTCTGGGGATCACATGGGTTGCAATGACCTCACCAAGGCTTGCCGCTGCCGCGGAACCGGTCTCGACAGCTGCTTTTACTGCGCCGACGTCACCGCGAACCATGACAGACACCAATCCGGAACCGATCTTCTCGGTGCCGACCAGCTCAACGTTTGCCGCCTTGAGCATTGCGTCTGCCGCCTCGATTGCGGCTACAAGACCGCGCGTCTCAACCATTCCTAATGCCTGCTGTACCATTTTGATAGTCTCCTTTTCGATTATTTCTTCCGTATTGGGGGTTGCCTTTACGGAGTTGATCTGTTTTTTGGTTGCCATGCCCGTTTCCTCCAAATCAGAGCTTGCCGACAAGACGTGACGCACTCAGCTTGACCATGCGCACCGTTTCGTCATGAGGATTGGGAATGACATTGGAAGCCATGACGGGAGCCTGTGCATTGCGCTTTGCGCATTCCACCGCCTCCGTAACGTCCGAGACCGTACCGGTAACGATAACCGTGACCATCCGTCCGCCCAGCTTCCGCTCCCACGTAACAAATTCCACGTTGGAGCTTTTACACATGACATCGAGCGCGTCGACTGCCGCAACGACACCCGATACCTCGATAAAACCAAGGGCTTTCATTGCTATTGCGCTTCCCGAGAACTCGATCAGCCCAACTTGGGAAGGATCTTCTCAACGTCATTGTGAGGTCTGGGAATTACGTGGGTTGCGATGACTTCACCAAGTCTGGAAGCGGTTGCGGAGCCTGCCTCAACAGCTGCCTTGACAGCACCGACATCGCCGCGTACCATCACGGATACCAAACCGGAACCGATCTTCTCGGTACCGATAAGAACGACCTCTGCCGCCTTTACCATTGCGTCTGCCGCCTCGATTGCCGCGGTCAAACCTCTTGTTTCGATCATACCCAATGCTTCTTGTGCCATTTTTCTTTTCCTCCGAAAAAATAATATTTAATATTTAATTTTTTTACTGTTTAGTTTTTGTCGAATGCGTTCAAATACAACATCTTCTCGGCATCCTCTTCCATGCTTGCGATGATGTGTTTGGTGACCACGCCCGAAATTCTGTTGGCTTCGATCTCTGCCGCCTCTACTGCGGCGGTGACATCCTCCACGCTCCCGCGGAACTTCACCAACACTTGGAGCGGGACCGGCAGTCCGTCCGGATTTGCCGGCTTGTTTTTATCAAAGTTCTCTACGGTCACGTTTGCCGCCTTACAGCCTGCGTCGCAAGCCGCAAACGCCGCAACCAGTCCGTAGACCTCTATCATTCCGACTGCTTTTCCCATCATCTATTCCTCGCTTACGGAATGATTGCGATCTTCAGTCCGTCTTGGCGCAAATTGGTTTGGAGCGCCTCATTTGCCTCTGCCAAGCGGAACTTATGTGTGATCAGTTTTTCGAGCGGGAGACCGATTGCCTTTGCGCGCTTGAGGAAATCGAAGGTGGTCGCGTAGTCACGCAGGGTGTAGACCCAAGAACCGACCGTGGTGATCTCCTTGGAGCAGATATCAAAGTGCGGATTGATGGTCGCGTCGCCGCCGTTGATGAAGAAGCCGAGCTCACAAAGTCCACCGCCGTTGCGGATAAACTTGTAAATGTTGGCATGTGCCACGGGAGAACCCGTGCACTGGAATGCAAAGTCGGCAAGGTAACCGCCAAAGGAATCCTTTACGGCGTTTGCCAATGCGTCACGATCGGCATAGTTCTTAAAGTTCACGGTTGCAGTTGCGCCCATCAGCTTTGCAAACTCAAGCCTTTGCTCGTTACCGTCCACTGCGGTGATGTTCTCAATACCCATGGTGCGTAGAACCGCGATGCAAAGCAAACCGATCGGTCCGCATCCCTGTACCGCAACGCGGGAGTTAAAGCGGAGAATATCGGTAGTCTTTGCGCGCTCGACAGCGTGGATCAACACTGCCGCAGGCTCGATCAAAATTCTCGAATCCAAATCGAGATGACTGACGTTAAATACGGTAGATCCCTTGCGGATCACGATGTAATCGGCGTACCAACCGTTGAGGTGGATATCGTCATCGGGCAACAGACCGTAAACATCGGCGCCGCCCACGTTCTGCTTGTTGAGGTCAAACATGGTAATGTCGGGGTTGTCCTTAAAGATCATGCAGGTTACAACCTTATCGCCAATTCCGAGAGGCTTGCCCGCGCTGTCCTTTTTGACATTCTTACCGATCTTAACGATCTCACCCGTACCCTCGTGGCCGAGAACAACGGGGATCAGACCAAAGGGATCACGCTTGAACTCATGGGCATCGGTACCGCAAACACCGCATCCCTCGACCTTGACCAAAATATCGTCGTCACCCAGCTCGGGGATGGGATATTCACGAATCTCGAATTTTTCTTTTTCGGTCAGGATCGCCACGCGAGAGGTCTTGGGGATCGCTCCGCCCGAAGCCGCAGATGCCGCGCCGCCTTGCATGCCCGCAACAACCTGTCTGACAATGGCTTCAATTCTTTCCTGTTCTGTCATATTCATATCCTTTCGTTCGGATTTTAAATAAAATATTCTTCAAAAAGCTGTTTTCCGTATGCGGAAAGCGCGGTGTCCTGTTCCTCGCTTCCTCCGCTGACACCGAGACCGCCAAGGATCTTACCGTGTGCTTCCAGGGCGTCGCCGCCGCCGAAGATCACGATCTTTCCCCCATTGGTATGCTGAATACCGTACAAAGAACCGCCCGGTGCGGCAAGAGACGCCAGCTTTTTGGTGGACATTTTGAGCGCTACCGCAGTGTACGCCTTGTTGATGGCAATATCACAGCTGGCAAAGTAGGCGTCGTCCATACACTCACACAGCTTGAGATTTCCGCCCTCGTCAGCGATCGCCACAACGGCCTTCACCCCCATCTCGCGCGCCTTGTCCTCCACTCTTTCGGCAAGGAATTTGGCATCGGCAAGTGAGATCGTCTCGATGCGCTTTTTCTCGCGCACGGGAACGGTGGTTTGCTCGTCTCTGATTTTTTTGACCGCGTCTCGAACCAGCTTTTCAATATCGGTGCTCATGATGTAGAATTACTTTCCAAGTGCAGCAAGTACCTTTTTGGTGATCTCGGCAATCAGCTCGCTGTCCGCAGAGGAAGAACCGCAGTTGCAGCTGCCGCCGCAAGAATGACAGCTGGGCTTGCCGTCCTTTGCATTGGGGCAAAGGTCTGCGGGGTGTCTGCCCTTGAGACCGAACTGACGGCGAATTTCATAAAGCCTCTGAACCTGAGCATCGGAAAGTTGCTTGGGACCGCCCAGCATTTTGGACTGGTACAGGAGCTGTGCGTAGAACTCGAGAGACTCCATCTTGTGATAAGCGTTCAACAGAGAATCCGAGAACGCAAGTGCGCCATGGTTGGCAAGCAGAACAGCGTCATAGTACTGTACATACTTGGAAACTGCGTCCGGAATTTCCTCGGTAGAGGGGGTTCCGTACTCGGCGATCGGAACACAGCCGAGGGCGATGACCGCCTCGGGCATGATCGGCTCGGTGAGCGGAATGCCCGCAATGGCAAAGCTGGTTGCGTACAGCGGATGTGCATGAACCACGCTCTTGACATCGGGTCTTTCCTTATAAACTCTCATGTGCATCTTGATCTCGGAAGAGGGCTTGAAGCCTTCGTTTGCTTGAATGACCTTACCGTTTGCATCGACCTTGCAGATGTACTCGGGCGTCATAAAGCCCTTGGACACACCGGTGGGGGTGCAAAGGAACTCGTTGTCGTTCAGCTTTACGGAGATGTTACCGTCGTTGGAGGCAACCATTCCCTTGTCGTAAATTCTCTTACCGATCTCGCAGATCTGTTTTTTGATTTCGTACTCTGTCATTTCCCAATATCTCCTTATCAGAAATTTCTTTTTGGTTTTTGTTGGTTTTATTTTTCTTTTGTAACTATATAATACCACATTGTTTTGGTTTTGTCAATAGTTTTTTGAAAATAATTGTGGCTTTTATTTGTTTTTAATGTTGAAAGATGTGGTTTTTGTTTTTTGGGAAGCAAAACCTACTCTTTGAGATACGCCAAAAGCTCGTCCACACCCACTCTTTCCCTTGCCGAGGTATAAAAGATGCGTTCACACCCACACAGCTCCAATCGCATGGCGGCAAGATCGTGGCGGGCATCCGCATGATCGCATTTGGTCACCACCCCCACCACGGGGCGATTTGCCACGGGTGCACAGGCGGGTGGAAAGACGCAAAAATCGTCGGTTGCCGAAAGCACCAAGCCCACCACGTCTGCCTCATAGGAATAGACCGCCAAAGCGCCGCCGAGATCATTGCCCTCGGCGTATTCCCCCGGCGTGTCCATAAACGCATCGGAATAATCGATGTATTGCGTTTTGCGATAGACCAGCTCCTCGCCGCGCAACGCTTCGATCAGTGTGGTTTTGCCGCTCCCGCTCTTGCCCATCAAAATGATTTTTTTCATAGTTTGTATTAGGTCTTTGTGATCTCACAAACATGAAAGCCAAGCTTTTGCCGTGCGTAATCGGTAGCCGCAAGCAATGCCGCCTCGACCTCGGAAACGCTTCCCACAACAATAAGCGTCCCCGAGAAACGGTCCACAAATCCGACCTCGGCGCCCGATGCTTTGAGAGAAATATCCGCCGCGATGATCGCATATTCACTCGGCGTCATGGTAATGATACCGATCGCGGATTTTTTGGAATAATCCACCGTGGGATCCAAACCGAGCTTACGGTACAGCGTGGGATCGGGATTGGCAATGATGTGTGCCAACGTGATCTGTTTCCCCGGAACACTCTCTTGGATAATACGGTGTTTGGTTTCGTAAATATCGTTCAAGACATTCACCTCTTAATAGAATATAATATTAACCGCCGAGGACTGCTTTGAGTCCCTCGTTCTCTGCCACGCGCCGCAACCGTTCCATCTTCTCTGCGGTCGGCACGGGAAGCTCGCCCATTCCGTAGTTGCGCTCCAATCCCAAATACTTATCGTAACCCAGCCTATGATATGGGAGCAGGTGAATTTCGTTTACCCCGGGCAAGGATGCGGCAAAGCGCGCAATGTCACGGATCTCCTCCTCGGTATCGTTGAAAGTGGGAATGGTTGGTACACGAATGATCAGATGTGTCCCCGACGCCGCGATCCTTTTGGCATTATCGAGGATCAACTCATTGCGCATGGTGGTAAACTGTTCATGCTTTTCGGAATTTGTATGTTTGATATCCATCAGAACCGTATCCAACAGCTTCAGCTGTGGTTCGATCATGTAAAACGGCAGGCACGCGGTGGTCTCAACAGCAGTGTTGATCCCGTGCGCCTTTGCCTCGTTGAGCAGTGCGGTAACAAACTCCTGTTGGCAAAGCGCCTCTCCGCCCGAGAGTGTCATACCCCCGCCGCTACGGCGATAATACGGCATATCGCGAAGTACCTGTTGCATGACCTCTCCCACGGTGGTATCGTAGCCCACCACGCGCGTTCCGTTTGCCGTTTTCATTTTTTGGATACGAAAGCTCTGCGACTCCGGATTACAGCACCAACGGCACCGCAGGATACATCCTTTGAGGAATACCACGGTCCGAATGCCAGCGCCGTCGTGGGTGGAGAATTTTTGGATATCGAAAATTCTGCCCACTACCGAATTTTTGTCCATATGTAAGACATCCTTTCCATCATTAAAACGCCGTTTGCTCGGTCCGATTGATAATATCGTCTTGGAGCGATTTGGAAAGCGTAGTAAACAGTGCACTGTAACCCGCAACACGTACCACCAAGCTACGGTATTTATCGGGATTTTTTTGCGCGTCACGCAATGTCTCGCGGCTGACTACATTGAACTGCATATGACTGCCCTTCATTTCAAAATAGGTCTGTACCAACGCCACAAAGTTTTCCAGCCCCGATTCACCCGCAAGCGCACTGGGGTGGAACTTCATATTGAACAGTGTACCGTTGGAGGCAATTCCATGGTCGAGGCAAGAAACCGAGTTTGCGGCGCTTGTCGGACCATGAATGTCCATACCCGCGCTTGGCGAAACTCCGTCCGCCACGGGTGTCCCGGCTAATCTGCCATCGGGAGAGGCTCCTGTTTGTGCCCCCAAAGGAACATTTGCAGACACGGGATAAAGACCTGCTTGGAAAACACCGCCGCGGGGATTTTGGTACTGCAACAGCGGTCTGGTATACGTATAAGCGGCGTCACGCGCCATGGCATCGACCTCGGCAATGTCGTTCCCGTATTTGTCCTCGGCAAGGATCATTTCACGGATCTCTTGATATCGAGGGTCACTGTAGCGTTCCTTAACGGTCTTGTAGATCTCGGCAATCACGTCCTCACCGACGTTGACTCCGTTTTTGGCAAGCTCCTTGACCACACCGACGGTCAGCATTTCGGCATCACTTGCGTTGATCTTACCGTAGTTTGCCGCAAGCGCGTCGCGAAGCTCGGTCAAGGTAATTTTCTTTTTCTCATAAACCAATTTTTGAATGGCGTACAGAGAGTCCGCCACATTGGCGATGCCGAAGCCTTGCGGTCCCGTAAAATTATAGACCGCACCGCCCTGCTCGGGAGTTTTCCCGCGTCCGATGCAATCCTCAACCATCGAGGAAAGATAAGGCAACGGGCACCGCTGTGCATGTGCCTCATCGATGGCATTGCAAGCATTGACCAGCAAGGAAATGGCATAATTCATTTGCGCACGGTAGGCGTTGTAAAACGCCTCAAAGGTGGTAAAGGTGCTCACATCCCCCGTTTGCGGTCCTACCTGCTCACCGTCCAGCTTGCCGTTGGAAAATACCATTTCCATGGGCTTGAGCATATTGAAAAATGCAGCATCGTGCCAGCCCCAGGTTTTGCCCGCCTTTTGCGGTTCAACACAACCGATAATGTTATAATCACGCGCATCCTCCAGCGTTACTCCGCGCGACATCAACGACGGGATGATGACCTCGTCGTTATAATACGCGGGTAATCCCACCCCTGTGCGCGTCAGCTCGGCGGCACGGATCAAAAACTCATGCGGTGTACGGTTCCACACGCGTACCGAAAACGACGGCGCGGGAAGAAGAACATGCATGGTGGCATCGATACACATGAACGAAAGATCGTTGGTGGCATCCTCGCCGTTTTCGTCCTGTCCTCCGGCAATCAAATTTTGGAAGAGCGAATACCCCGCAAAGCCCTCGGCGGAAGCCGCGTCACGGCATTTGTTCAAATCGTTGAACTTGATCCAAATGCAATCTATCAGCTCCTGCGCAAAGTCGCGCGTAATATTGCCGCTTTCGATACCGGCTTTATAATAAGGATACATATATTGGTCAAAACGACCTGGAGAGATCGAATGTCCGCTCGATTCGATCTGCAAAATCATCTGCACAAACCAAAAGCTTTGGCAAGCCTCCCAAAAGCTGCGTGCTCCGTAGGCGGGAACGCGCTCACAGTTGGCGGCAACCGTCAACAGCTCTGCGCGGCGTGTTGCGTCTGATTCCTTTTGTGCCGTCTCGCGTGCCAGTGCCGCATAACGGTTTGCATATGTAATCACCGCCTCACAGCTCATTTCAACAGCATCGAGAAGCGCGCTCTTGGTGCAATAGTCTGCGTCTCCAAGATTCATCTTCTTTCGCTCTTCACGCACTTCCTCAATGATGCCTCGATATCCGATGCGCAACACCTTGTCGTACTGCACGGTAACATGTCCCACACCGTTGTAAAAATAGTTGCCCGGGGTAAAGACATTGTGCTGCATGGCAAGGCGCGCCTCGGGAGCGATCAGTGAGGTGGCAAGCTCACTTGTGGTCTTCCCTTTCCAATAGCGGTAGACCGTGCGGAGTGTCTCCTTGGTCTTGTCAGAAATATAAAACGGATCCGCGGAACGTGTTGCCACCGTGTCGAACTCTGCCTCAAGCCATGCAAAAGAAAACTCGGGAAAGACTTGACAGCTCCGCGGAGACACGGTTGCCGAACCGACGATCAGCTCCTCGGGGCGAATGGTCACGGGCAAATGCTCCATGATATTCTTGAATGCTTTTGCACGTCGTAGGACCGGCGGTTCGCCCTCGGTCTCCAGATAGCTCTCGGTCAGAAGCACCGCACGGTCCGCCTCGATCTCGGGCATCTTGCGGAACAGCTCCTCTTTGAGGCGATCTATTCTTGCACTTTTGGCGCATTTTGCGCTGTTGTATTTCGGCAAAGATACTCACTTCCTTTTCGATATTGCCGCCGATATGCGGCTCCTATCTTGCATTATACACCAAAAGTGTTGATTTGTCAATAGAAACAACAAATTTATTTTGTATTTTCTTTGTTTTCTTCCGTTTCTTCCTTTGTTTTGTGTTGTTTTTAATATAAAAAGTTAAAAAAGTGAAATAATCCAATAAATGATGCCGTAAATACTCCCCGCCAAGGTGCCGTACAAAAGTACGGGACCAGCAACAGTAAAGATCTTGGCACCCACGCCGAGGATCAACCCCTCTGCGTGGCTGTCGATGGCGGGAGAAACCACCGAGTTAGCAAAACCCGTAATCGGCACCAAGGTTCCCGCACCCGCGACCTTGGCAATACGGTCAAACCAACCAAGCCCTGTCAGCACAACAGCAATCAAGATCAAAGTAACAGAGGTCAGTGTAGCGGCATCCTCGTCATTTAGATGGCAGAGGTGAAGGTAAATATCGCGCAAGCCCTGCGCCAAAGTGCAAATCAGACCGCCAAACAAAAAGGCTCGGAGGCAGTTTTTTCCGATGGGTGAATGCGGCGCATGCGCGTCGGCAAAACGTTTGTAGGTTTCTTTTTGCATGTTCATAGCGGAACACCCCTTTTTTAATACTTATCAACAGTTTTTCACGTTTTTTTAATTTTATTCCACTTTACCGTATTGCGTTTTTAGATTTATATGGATCACACGGAACCGACAAAACAGGAATCAACAGAAAAAACAGATGACGGTTCTTTGTGTAATGATTGACTTTTTTCGCAAAAAATAAATGAAACTGTTGACTTTACCAAGATTTTGGTATATACTAATGTCAGAAGTTCACGAAAAAGGAGGAATGATACCGTGACATGGGATGAATTTTGCGGCAAAGTCAAAACCACTGTAGGAAAAGCAGCAGACAAGATCAACCAAACAACCGATCTTGCAACGTTGCAAGTCAAGCTGAACATGGCTGATCACAAGTTGGAGGAAGCCTATGCCGAGCTTGGGAAGGTTGCTTACAAACACTTTTCCGAACCGGAAAGCAGTGCCGAGCTGGTCGCCGCCGCGATGACGGGGGTGGAAGAAGCACAAAAAGCGATTGACGACCTCAAGGCCGAGATCGAAAAGGTAAAGACCGAATGCTAACATAAAAAATGCCCGAGGAAATCAATCATTCCCTCGAGCATTTTTTTATTTGTCCTCTTTCTTCTTTTTGGGAGAAGCGAGGTAATTGAGAAGAACAGTCACACCCGCGATCACGCCGATTACAACGAAGATCCCCAGCATGCCAAATCCCATATACTTCAAATTTTCGACAAAAGCCATCGGCTCAAATTGAATATCACCCATCACAAATTTCTCCTTTTCTTAAGCAAAGAATCCAAGGATCAAACCGCCCGCGATGACCGATGCGATCTGTCCCGAAACATTGACACCCATGGAGTGCATGAGGAGGAAGTTTTGCGGATCCTCCTTGAGTCCCATCTTGTGTACGATACGTCCCGCCATCGGGAATGCGGAAATACCCGCGGCACCGATCATGGGGTTGACCTTCTTTTTCATAAAGAGGTTGAGGAACTTTGCAATCAGCACACCGCCCGCGGTATCGAAGATAAACGCAAACAAACCGAGCGCCAAAATCACAATTGTTTGAAGAGACAGGAATTTTTCCGCCTGCATCTGCGTTGCAACGGTGATACCAAGGAAGATGGTAACGAGGTTTGCAAGCACCTTTTGCGCAGTCTCGGAAAGAGAGTTGAGCACACCGCACTCACGAATGAGGTTACCGAACATCAAAAATCCAACCAAAGCAATTGACTCGGGAGCGACCAGTCCCGCAATGACGGTGATCACGATCGGGAACAAAATTCGGGTCGTCTTCGATACGGATTTCGGCTCGTAAGGCATACGGATCATACGTTCCTTCTGGGTAGTAAGAAGCTTGATTACAGGAGGTTGAATGATCGGAACCAGTGCCATGTAGGAGTATGCCGCCACCATGATCGCACCGACATATTCAGACTTAAGCTGGTTTGCCACAACAATTGCGGTAGGACCGTCTGCCGCACCGATGATAGCAATAGATGCAGCATCATTGATATTCGGGAAAAAGATGGACGCCAAGCAAAGGGTAAAGAAGATACCGAACTGTGCCGCCGCGCCGAAGATCATCAGCTTGGGGTTGGAAAGCAGAGGACCGAAATCGATCATCGCTCCGATACCGATAAACAGGATCAGCGGGAAGAGTTCGTTGGCGATACCTGCGTTATACAGTGTCGTCAGAGGTCCCTCGGCACCGATAGCGCCCGAAAACGGCAGGTTGACAAGGATCGCGCCAAAGCCCATGGGCAACAGCAGTGTGGGTTCCATGTCCTTTTTGATGGCAAGATAGATCAGAATACCTCCGATGATCCACATAACGATCATCTTCCAATCCTCGGTTACCAATTGAACAATACTTTTGTACAAAAATTCGAGATTCATTTTCAAAATGCCTTTCCTTAAAAATTAAACAGTCAGTCTTCCGACGTGTTTTCCGAGTCTTTTTCGGCGCCGCCATCTTCCCCATCGGTTTCCACCGTCTCGTTTTTGATGACCTCGGTCAACTCAATTCGCTTTTCGGCAATCGAGAGCACCTTGACCGATAGATTTTGATAAGTAAATTCGGGCGTTTCGCCGTCCTGCGGGATGTATGCGAGGTTTGCAATCACAAAACCGCCAAAGGTATCATAGGTATCATCCTCGCCGCGCAACGGCACGCCGATGACCTCCGTAGCGTCCTCAATGGGAGTGGAGCCGGCAATCTGCCAAACATTCTCCCCAATCTCAATGATCTCCGGAGTCTCCAGCTCGTCTGTCTCGTCATAAATATTACCGACAATCTTTTCCAAAAGGTCCTCCATAGTCACAAGGCCCGCCGTCTGCCCGTATTCATCCACCACGATCGCCATGTGCATCTTGTTTCCTCTCATATCTTGAAACAGGATGTTTGCTGGGAGCGTGTCGGGAACGAACTTCGGCTTTTGCATCAGATCGGTCAGCTTGCAATCGGGAGTTTCATAGACCGCAAACAAAAACTCACGCGCCAGCACAATCCCCTTGATATCGTCGGTGTCCTCGCCGCAAACTGGAAATCGCGAAAATCCGCTTTCCAACATCACTTTGATGACCTCGTCGGGCGTATCGGTCTCATGCAGGACCGTCATGTCCGAGCGTCGCGTCATAATCTCAGATACTGCGGTGTTGTCAAACTCAAACACGTTTTCAATCATTTCCTTGGTATCGTTATCGATCTCCCCCTGCTCTTCCACAGCATCCACAAGATCAAGGATATCCTCCTCGGAAACATCCTCGCTTGTCTCGTTGGGATTGATACCGAACAGACGAAGCAAACCGTTGGTGCTTGCGGAAAGCAACCAAACAATGGGGCGCAAGGCCTTGGAAAGCCCAAGAATCACGCCGCAAACTCTGCGTGCCAAGCCATCGGGATTGCGCATGGCAATCCGCTTGGGTACCAGCTCGCCGAGAACCAGAGTAAAGAACGAAAGAATGATGGTAATGAGAATGACCGAGACCGTATCCAATACACCCAGCGGTATGAACGTAATCTTACAGGTGTTTACCAACCAACCGACAAGAATGTCTGAAAAGCTGTCTGCCGCGAATGCAGAGCCCAAAAAGCCTGCCAAGGTAATGCCCACTTGAATGGTGGACAAAAATCCGGTCGGCTCCTCGACCATACGCAACATCTTTTTTGCCTTTGCGTCGCCGGACTCCACCTGACGTCGCAATTTTACTTCGTTGAGCGAGATCACCGCAATCTCCGACGCGGCGAAAAATGCATTGATGGCAATGAGTACAAGTTGAACCACTATCTGCCATATGACAGTATTCATAATAATTAAAAATTCTCCTTTTCCGATTTTTCAGATTTTAGATTGACACAAAAACAAGACTTGATACGCTTGTGTCAAGCGCAAACAAGCCGCCAAAGTCTCTATCCGATCATCGGTTCCGGGGGCGTGGTTCGGTCGCCGTCCGCAGAATCTGTACCTTCCGGTATCATAAAAAAATAAATTCTCCTTTCTTCAAAGATCAAAATTTTCCGCCGATTTCCGCCAAAGCGGGAGCAACGGATTTTCTAACACCATCATTATACCGCAAATCGCGCTCAAAATCTATATATAAATTGTTAACAAAGATGAATTTTTAAAATTTTTCAAAAAAAATAATGATTTTTTTCAAGTTGTATGCTATAATAAAATAAAATAGGTACGAAACCGCACGAAAAAAACCTTAGGAAAGGAAAGAAATCTTGGAAAACTTCTTTAAACAAAAATTCAGCGAATCCATCAAATCCATCTTACCCATTGCCGCGATCGTATTGCTGCTTGGTATTACGATCGCTCCCATGAGTACAAGTACGTTCCTACTCTTTCTGCTTGGTGTTCTCTGTTTGATTGCGGGGCTTGCGGTCTTTACCATGGGTGCGGAATTGTCCATGCAACAGTTGGGTAACAAAATCGGCTCCTGCCTGGCAAAATCAAAACACATTTGGATCATTGCATTTATCAGCTTTATCATTGGTATTTTGGTCACGGTCTCGGAGCCCGATCTGCAGATCCTTGCCGAGCAGGTCTCCGGTGTGCCGAACATGATACTGATCTTGACGGTCTCGCTCGGCGTCGGTATCTTTCTTGCCATCGCGTTGATGCGCATCGTGTTCCGTATCAATCTTTCGCTTTTATTGATGATCTTTTACATATTGGCGTTTGCGATGTGTTGCTTTATCCCCTCCGACTTTTGGTCGGTGGCATTTGACTCGGGCGGAGTAACCACGGGACCGATGACAGTTCCCTTTATCATGGCGATCGGTGCCGGTGTCGCGGGAGCACGTTCGAGAGACGGTGAGCACGACGATTCCTTCGGTCTTGTGGCGCTTTGCAGTATCGGTCCGATCCTTGCGGTGCTCATTCTCGGCATTTGCTTCGGCCTCGAGGGCGGCGAATACACGATGAGTGCGATCTCCGAGGTCGAAAATACACGCGCAGGAATGTCACTCTATTTGCACAGCTTTGCCGAGCATGCAAAGGATGTTGCCGTGGCATTGCTCCCCACCATCTTATTTGCCCTGCTCTTTCAGCTCATCACGCGCTCGTTCAGCACCAAACAGTTGGTCCGTATCGGCGTGGGTATCGTTTACACGTTTTTCGGCTTGGTTATCTTTTTGACCGGTGCGAACGAAGGCTTTAAGCCTGCGGGCATTTCGCTGGGTACGACCTTGGCAAGCATTGGGAACGGCTATGTGCTGATCCCCGTTTGTATGCTGGTCGGTTACTTTATCGTCAATGCCGAGCCCGCGGTCTATGTGCTCAATAAACAGGTCGAGCAGATCACCGCAGGCGCTATTTCGGCATCCACCATGCGTTTGGCGCTCTCGATCGGTGTTTCGGCGGCGCTCGGACTTTCCATGCTCCGTATCCTCACAGGAATCTCCATTCTTTGGATCCTCATTCCCGGTTATGTCATCGCATTGGGACTCTCCTTCTTCGTTCCCAAATTCTTTACGGGTATCGCCTTTGACTCTGGTGGTGTTGCCAGCGGTGTCATGATGAGCGCGTTCGTCCTTCCTCTTGCCATCGGTGCTTGCTCGACGTTGGGCGGTAACATTATGACACAGGCGTTTGGATGCGTGGCGTTCGTTGCACTGACGCCGATCATTTCCATTCAGATCTGCGGTCTGATCTACAGTCTCAAAGCCAAGCATGCAATCCGCCGCTTTACCACCGAGACTGAGGTATTCTTCGATTACAGTGACTCGTTCCAAAAAACGGTCAAACCGACAAGGAGGTAAAATTTTATGCCAAAAAAGAATACCGCCTTTGAAAAACGTGCTAAGCTTTTGGTCTGCATCATCAAAAAAGAGGATGAAATCGCGCTGACCGAGGCTTGCAACTCGTGTTGCGTTTCTTTGCATTTTTCGGGCATCGGATACGGCACAGCAAAGTCCAATTACATGAGTTATTTGGGACTTGACGAGATTGAAAAGCGTGTGGTCTACGCGCTCATTCCCAACTATTGCGAAGCACGCGTGCTCAAAGCCATCAACCGCAAGCTTCGCTTGTATCTGATGGGGAACGGTATCGCCTTTACCATCCCTCTCTCGGGTATTTCCAGTATTGTCAGCAATGCCGTTCTCTCCACACCCGTCCGTGATGATGCGGTTGCGGAAACCAACAAAAATAACACCGAAAAGGAGCGTAATCAAATGCACGAACTGATCGTTGCCGTTGTCAATCAAAAATTTACCGATAAAGTTATCGATTGCAGCCGCGCCGCGGGAGCGACCGGTGCCACGATCCTGCACACCCGCAGTGTCAACAACAAGCAGGCGGAACAGCTTATCGGCACCTCTTTTACGCAGGAGACCGATACCATCGCATTCTTGACCAGCCACGAATACAAGGCACGGATCATGGAAGCCATCCGTGAAAACGCGGGACTGAAAACCGACGGCGGCGCCGTTTTGTTCTCCCTCCCCGTAGATACCTTGATCGGTATCGGACGCTTTAACGATGACGAGGAAGATGCATAACAATCAAAAAATATGCGGAATTTCCGAAGCATGATTTTTTATGGGGAAAAACTTATTTATGTAAGCTTTTTAAACGTAAAATATTCTTGCTTTTAGCAAAAAGATACCTTGTGGAGCATTTTGGGTGGTGGTACCAAAATGCTCGCGGGAGCTATTGAAAGAGTAATCGCATAGGTTTTAAAAATTTCATTTATAAAATGCGTGAAAGGTTTTGAGGGGTGCGGGGGACTTTTGAAAAAGTCCCCCGCGAAAGAAAACCATTTTACGTTAACAAAGCTTATCCTCCAAAATTTCCCCCGCAAAAAATGATGCTAAGTAACTTTACAGCAGACATAAAAATAATCTCCCGTCCGCCGATGGTTTGAAAATCATCGAGGGGCGGGAAATTTTTATGTTTCTTCTTCCACAAGTCTCGTTTTTGAAAGCTTGGCTTTGTGATAGTAGACCGCCGTCAACAAGCTGCACAGCAACCACCCCGCGGGGTAGCTCATGGCGAGGGGAATGATGTCGTTGCAGATAAAATTCGACATCACAAACAGATATGCTTGACGGAAAAAGACAAACGATGTCAGCATGATGACCATAGGAGCTCGGCTGTTTCCAGACCCACGCAACGCACCTGCGTAGATCTGATTGACGCAACACAATACATAAAACGGCGAAAGCCATCTTAACAGCATGGCGCCGTACTCCACAACCTCTGTCTTTGCATTAAAGAAGCGAACCAAGTACGGTGCAAAAATCAAGACCGGGATCATCAAAACAACCGTAATGATAATTGCCATAAGCAGCGCGGTATTAGAGCCCTTTTTGGCACGTTTCTCCTGTCGACTGCCTAAATTTTGACCGACAAAGGTCGTCGATGCAATCGCCAAAGACTGCATGGGCAACAAAATCAATTGGTCGATCTTGGAATACGCCGTCCAACCCGACATACAATCGGGACCGAAATAATTAATGTAAGACTGTACAAACACATTGGAAAAAGAGGTCAGCGCCATTTGCAACGCCGCAGGAATGCCCACCGAAATGATCTTTTTGAGCATGTCAAAATGGATGCAAAGTCCCGAAAGCTTCAATCTGATACACGAGCGGCTTCGCAACAGTGAAAGAACTACCAAAACAGCCGACACACCTTGCGCAATAATCGTTGCATAAGCCACACCCTCCACGCCCATGTCAAAGACAAGAACAAAGACCAGATCGAGCACGGTATTGATGATTGCCGAGGCCACCAAAAACAGGAACGGCTTGCGGGAATCCCCAACTGCGCGTAAAATACCGGAACCGATATTATAGATCATCAATCCCATGATCCCCGCAAAATAAATACGGAGATAGGCAATGGATTGCGGCTTGACCTCCTCGGGGGTTTTCATCAAATCGAGCATAAACGGGGTCATGAGGAGCCCCACAGCGGTAAATACAACACCGAGGATCAAGGTCATTACAAGTGCGGTGTGCATCGCATCGCTGACCTTGTCATCCTTTTTGGCACCGTAATACTGAGAGATTACCGCGCCCGCCCCGCTGGAAAGTCCAACGAAAAAACCGATGAGCGTATTGATGATGGGACCGACCGAGCCAACGGCGGAAAATGCCTCGTTGCTGACGTAGTTCCCCACCACCCAAGTGTCCACCATATTGTAAAGCTGTTGAAAAACATTGCCGAGTAAAAGCGGAAAAGCAAAATACAAAAGATGTCGGACAATGCTCCCCTGTGTCATATCCACATCGGTTTTCTTTTGTGTAAACAACCGTTTCACACCAGTCATGCCGTTATCTTCACCTCTTTATCCGTTTCGTTTTCTTTTCCACGCGCTCCCCGAAAAGAGCACGAGAATAGGAAAGATCTCAAGCCGTCCCGCGAGCATATTGATGATCAGAACGATCTTGGAGAACGGGCTGTAAATTGAAAAATTGCACACAGGTCCCACGGCATCAAATCCGGGACCGATGTTGTTAAAGCAAGACAACACCGCCGAGAAATTGGTGATGACCGAAAAGCCGTCCACCGAGACCAGCAAAAAGCTGACAACCATAATCACAACATAGGCGCAGAGATAAGCGTTTGTGCCCGCCAAAATCTTTTCCTCTACGTTTTTTTTGTTGACACGGATGACCTCTACCTTTTGCGGTTTAAGCACCTGCGCCATATTGCGACGGATCCCCTTAAGGATCAACAGCACGCGCGCACATTTCAGCCCGCCGCCCGTACTGCCCGCACAGGCACCGATCACCATCAAAATCAATAAAATGCCTTTGGAAAAGCTTGGCCACAGATCAAAATCGGTGGTGGCAAATCCCGTTGTGGTAATAATACTCGAAACTTGAAACGCCGCATGCCGCAAGGACTCCCCAACAGAGGAATACAAATTTCGGATATTGAGCGTGATGAGCAGGATACTGCCCAAAACCACGCCCACATACAGTCGCAGCTCCTCGTCTCCAAGCACTTCGCGAAAGCGGCGCAAAATGATCAGATAGTAAATACTGAAGTTTACGCCGAACAACAGCATAAACACCGTACAAACATTTTGGATATAGGGGCTGTAGCTTGCCATGCTGTCGTTTTTAATCCCAAAACCACCGGTCCCCGCCGTACCGAACGCGGTACAAACCGACTCGAACAGCGACATTCCACCCGCAAGCAAAAAAATCACATTGAGCACGGTCAGTGCAAAATAGGTGATATAAAGCACTGCGGCGGTCTGCCGCATTTTGGGCACGAGCTTGCCGACGTTCGGTCCGGGGCTTTCGGCGCGAAGCAGATGCATGGTAAAGCCCTCGTTCTTGCCGCTGAGCGGCACAAGGGCAAGCAAAAACACCAATACGCCCATGCCGCCCACCCAATGGCTAAAGCTACGCCAGTAGATAATTCCGCGGGAAAGTCCCTCCACATTCGGCACCACCGAGGCACCTGTGGTGGTAAAGCCCGACACCATTTCAAACAGTGCGTCAACAAAGCTCGGAATTTCGCGCGATATCCAAAACGGCAAGGATCCGAAGACGCTCATGAAAACCCAGCTGATGCCTACGCAAAATAAGCCTTCTTTGGCAAAAAATCCCCTTTGTGCCCCACGCGAAAACAAAGCCAAAAGCGCCGCGACCGCCAATATGACTGCCATACTGATCAAAAACGCCCATGTGACGCTGTTGGATCCGTCTGCTAAGCTAATCCCCAATGCGGGGAGCATAAAGACCGCCTCGGTAGCAAGGATCAGTGAAAGCAGTCTCCCCATCATTTTATAGTTCATGAAAGTTCAATTCCCTTTCGTCAGGATGCAAAGATGTCGTTGAGCCTAAGGATCACGTCCTCGCCGCCCGACACCACCACAACGGTGTCCCCCGGCATAAAGGTCGAGTCACCGTTTGGGATCACGGTTTGCGATCCCCGAGTAATGCCGACCAAGAGGATGTTACGGCGTAACTTCATTTTTTTCAAAGGCTCACCGCAATGCAACGTATTTTCGTCCACAGGGAACTCCATCGCCTCCGCTTGTCCGTCCGCAATCGAGTGAATGGTGATGGCGGCGCCTGTTTGGTTTTGCATAGCCCTCACATAACGCACAATGTTGTTACAGCACAAACGGCTCGGGCAAACCACACTGCCGATAGGCAGGTCTCCCGTGATCCCCGAAATCTCCATGTGATCCAATCTTGTCACCGTTTGCGGAACCCCGCGCCTATGACCGTAAAGCGAGATGAGCATATTCAACTCATCAAAGCCCGTCAGCGTTACAAGCGCGTCGGCAGAGGAAATATCCTCGCTTTCCAAAAGCGATTGGTCTCTCACGTCACCGTGAACGATATTGGCATTTGGAAATTCGGAGGCAAGCTCGACACAGCGCTCCCTGTTACTCTCAATGATCGAGACCTCCATACGGCTCGCACGCAGATACTCGGCAAGATAATACGCAACGGTTCCGCCGCCAGCGACCAGCACGCGGCGCACCTTGTGCGTTACAATACCGAGGTTTTTGAGCAGGACCGCCAGATCGTCGGTCGGTGCGGTGACAAAAATACGATCGCCCTCAAGGAGCGTAAAATGACCGTCCGGCATGATTGCGATCCCGTCACGCAGGACAGTACAGACCAACACGCGGCACTTAACGATGCTGTACATAATGCTGAGCGGAACATTGCAAAGCTTGCTGTCGGCATCGATACGGATCTCCACGATCTGCATACGGCCCTTGGCAAAGGAATCCCGCTTCAGAAAGCCCGGAAATTTGAGCAAGCGTCCAATCTCCTCGGCGGCTTGATGCTCGGGATTGAACGCCATGGATAATGCAAACGCGTCGTGCATCCGATAGGCTTGCTCGGTATACTCCGGATTTCGGATACGTGCAATGGTATGCAAGCGGGGATTGGCGACATGTGCCGTCATACAGCAAAGCAAATTCAGCTCGTCACTGCCGGTACAAGCGATCAAAAGATCGGCTTTTTCCACGCCTGCTTGATCCAACACCTTCATCGAAGCGCAATTCCCCTGTACGGCAATCACATCATAACGCTCCATTCCCTTTTCCAACACCTGGGGATCCGAGTCCAACAGGGTGATGTCGTGTCCTTCGGCAGAAAGCTCTCGCGCCAGGGTATCTCCCACTTGTCCGCAGCCCGCGATCAGAATTTTCAAAAGACGTTCCTCCCTTTTCAAAATCATTCGGACCTTACGATAGTAAAATCCATTATCTAAATTATTATAACATATCATGCCGATTTTGTCAACCGCGAGGGAGAGAAAGAACTTGAAAAAGTGTTGTGTTACAATAGATGTGAGACTAAAAGTAAAAAAAGAATAGAAAAAGTGATTGAGTTCTGTTAAAATAAAGTCACCACAACCAAATCTAACAGAAAGGACTCAATCACTTCATGAAACATTATACCACAAACAAA
>JAFTKO010000001.1 GCA_017453205.1 Clostridia bacterium
TATGGGGTATGTCCTTGACCCATCTCTTATTCTCGCATAGTCTTTGTAGTGGTGTTCTCACATCTTTTTTGACCGCCTTTTAGACGGTCTTTTGGTTGCGCTCTTTTTTAGGCTCAACATTAGACGTTTGTTTCAAACTTCTCCTCCTTAAATGAAATGAAAAAAAGTGCGCTCCAATGCGGAGCGCACCGAAAAAGTGTATTCCTCATTGTCGCCAAACAATTACTTTTCCAACATGGTATGAGAAAAAGAGAGAAAACACCTTTTACCAAGGTATAGTCTTCCCATATTGGAAAATATATAATTGTTTGGCAAATACATTATAGCACCCTTTTTGTAAATTTACAATAGTTTTTATAAAAAAACTTTTACAAAAATTCCACCGCAAGCCGATACAAACGTTTTTTCGTTTTTTTCGTTTTTTTTGCGTTTTTTTATGCAAAGCACTTGTAAAAAAACGCAAATTGTGATACAATGAAAAGAGAAGCAAAATCTAATGGAAACGGAGCGACGATGCATGCAACTCGATATGTTTGGCAAAAAACGCTATAAGGTCAATCTACATACGCATACCACACTCTCCGACGGCAGAAAAACACCCGAGGAAGTCATTGAGCTCTACCGTGCAAAGGGCTATGACGCGGTGGCGCTGACAGATCATTGGTATTACGGAAAAGGCTACGACGCAAACGGTTTGACCGTTCTTTCGGGGGCAGAATACAACTCGATCACCGGGGACTGCCGTGACGGCGTTTATCATATCGTCGGCATTGGCATGAATTACGAGCCGTCTTTGACTGTCTCCGCATCACCGCAAAAGATCATTGACGAGATCCACCGCGCAGGCGGGCTTGCGATCCTTGCCCACCCCGCTTGGTCTCTCAACACCTTGGAGCAGATCCTGCCGCTCGAGAATGTCGACGCAACCGAGATTTACAACACAGTCTCCGGTGTACATAACTCGCGCCGTCCCGATTCGTCCTTGATCATCGATCTATTGGCATCAAACGGGCGTTTTTACCCGTTGGTAGCCGACGACGATGCCCATTTTTATGACAACGACAATTGTGTGTCCTGGATCATGGTCGAAGCGAACGACAACTCCTCAAAAGAATTGTGCGACGCCATCCGTAAGGGGAATTTTTACGCCACACAAGGACCGGAAATTCATCTTTGCCGCGAGAAAGACAATTTTCTCGTGCAATGCTCCCCTTGCCAAAAAATCACTTTTTATTCCAACTCGGTATCGTTGCGTACTTTTTGGGGCGACGGGCTGACCGAGGCACGTTATGAATTGCCACCGGATGTCTGCTTTATCCGTGCGGAGGCAACCGACCAAAACGGGAACAGCGCGTGGTCGAATATCATTCCCGTATAAAATCAGAAAGGCTTTATAACAAAAATGAAAATCGGATTTGTTTCCCTCGGCTGTCCCAAAAATCAGTTGGACACCGAGGTCATGTTGCATGAAGTGCTTGAAGCAGGCTATGAGGTCACGCCCGAGGACATCGACGCCGACGTGATCATCGTCAATACCTGCGCATTCATTGAAAGCGCAAAAAAAGAAGCCATCGACAACATTCTCGACGTGGCTTGGCTCAAAAAGAACCGCCATTTAAAAGCCATCATCGTCACGGGCTGTCTTGCGGAACGCTATGGCGAAGAGATCTTCAAGGAGCTCCCCGAGGTTGACGCCGTGCTTGGTGTGGGAAGCATACACAACATTGTGGAAGCAATTCAAGCTGTAACCGAAAAGAAGAAAAAAGGCTCCAAGGCAAAATATTATTCCCACGAGGACAAAAGCACCGTGCGCCTTGGCGGCGATCGTGTACTGACCACCCCCGAATACTCCGCATATCTCAAAATTGCCGAGGGTTGCGATAACCGTTGCGCCTATTGCGCCATCCCCGCAATTCGAGGAAAATTCCGCAGCCGCCCGATGGAAGAGCTGGTTACCGAAGCAAAACAGCTTGAGTCTCTCGGAGTCAAGGAGCTTGTCGTAATCGCGCAAGACATTACCCGCTACGGGCTTGACCTTTACGGGAAATACGCACTCGCGGAGCTGTTGCACAAAATCAGCGCCGAAACCTCCATCCCGTGGATCCGCTTGCTGTACTGCTACCCCGACAAGATCACCGACGAGTTGATTGCCGAAATGCGTGACAATCCGAAAATTCTCAAATACATCGACCTCCCGCTCCAACACATCAGCGACCATATGCTGACGGCCATGAACCGCCATGGCGACAGCAAGATGATACGCGAAGTGCTTGCCAAGCTCCGCCACGAGATCCCCGACATCATCATCCGCACCACCTTTATCGTCGGGTTCCCCGGAGAGACCGCGGAGGATTTTGAGGAGCTTTGCAAATTTGTCAAAGAGCAAAGGTTTGACCACGCGGGCGTGTTCACCTACTCCCGCGAGGAGGATACCCCCGCCTATGACTTTCCCGATCAGATCGATGAGCAAATCAAACAGGACCGCATGGACATTTTGATGCGCGAGCAAATGGATATTAACGAGGAGTTGAACCGTGAAAAGATCGGCAAGATCATTGACGTGCTCTGTGAGGACTACGATCCCGTTGCCGAGGTGCACTTTGGCAGAAGCTTTGCAGATGCGCCCGAAATTGACGGGAAGGTCTACTTCCACTCCGATACCCGCATTGCTCCCGGATCGTTCGTGCGTGTCAAAGTCCGCAAGGTCATTGACTACGATCTGTACGGAAATGTAGTTACCAATCAATGATCGCGGGCGCATCCCATCCCCTGTTTAAGGAACTTTTTGAAAAGATTCCTTAAAACCCTCAAAAATTTTAACCAAAAATTTTTATCATAAAAATTCAGAAAGGATTTTACTATGAAAAAAATGAATCTCCCCAACAAGCTGACAATTTTGCGCCTTTGCTTGGTACCGATCTTTGTTGTGATCATGATGGTGTCCAATGCAGTGTGGGCAAGCGCAATGGGATTGGTGCTGTTTATCGGCGCCTCGCTCACCGATATGCTTGACGGCAAGATTGCGCGTAAATACAACCTTGTCACCGACTTTGGTAAGTTTATGGATCCCCTCGCCGACAAGTTTATGGTCATCGGCGCCATGTTTGTCATTCTCTACCGCTCACTGTCCATCTACTCCGACAAGATCTTTTCGCAGGTCTTTTTCTGGGCGTTTCTCATCGTCATCTTCCGTGAGCTTGCCGTCACCTCCATTCGTTTGGTCGTGTCCGGCTCCAGTGGCATCGTGATCGCGGCAAATATGCTTGGCAAAATCAAAACCTGCACGCAGATCGCCTGCGTCATCTGCTGTATCGCGGAGCCCGTGATCTATGAGCTGCTCGAAATGGGCACCGATTTTCTCCCCGTCTCCCTCACTACCTCTGCCCTCATGCTTGTCTTTACCCTCTGGTCCGGCATCAACTATATCGCCTCCTATTGGAAATATCTCGATCCCGAGAAATAATTGATAAAAATAGACTATTTGCGGGGGAGGGGGAAAACTTTTGCAAAAGTTTTCCCCCTCCCCCGCGCCCCCTCCCGCTTTCAAAACCTTTTAAGTAAAACCAAACTGAACATCCATAATCAAAGCTTCATTGATGAATGGAATACCGACTACGGTACGTTTTACGGAAGAGTATACTACGGAAAGAGTTCCGAAATCGTCATTGCCATGGACATCGACACCGAATAAATTTTTTTGACGTATTTTAGGAAACTCTTGAAAAATCATTCAAACTCAAAATGCGTTTGAACAGGGCGTAGCAAACAGAAACTTTTAACAAAGTCTATTCGCTACGCCCTGCCTATTTAATATCTAATCCAATGAAAAGTATCTTTTTCGGGAGAGCAGGCAGGGTGGTGGTACCTAACTGCTCTCGGCAGCTCCTATTCGGCTATCGATGAACTATACCCTACCGCAATAAAAAATGCAGTAAAAGTTTTTGAAAGGGGCTTGGGGAAAACTTTTTTGAAAAAAGTTTTCCCCAAAAAATGATCACACCGTTGCTTTTTGAGCAAACTTTTGTTTTTCAGCGTTGAGCTTGGTATCTTCGGCTTTTTCGAGAGGATAGTAACCGCGGGTGTTCATTTCGTTAAAAATTTCCTCTTGAATACGGTGCTCATCCTCTAAGATCGAGAAGAGAGAGCTTCTGACAGCCGGAGTCGCCGACTCACAGCAGTAGGAATTATATGCCGCAGTCAAAAACTTTTGCGAGGAAAGCAGATCGGTCAGCTTTTCCTGCTCATTCATTTTGCATTGATACTGTTCCATGTTTTCGCTCCTTTGCTCACTTCAAATTTGCGTACAGCTCGTCAAAATGACGTTGGTGGCGCTGTGCGATCTGTTCGTACTGATTTTTTAAAACACTGTCGGTTGCCTCGGTCGCATAGCATTTGTATTTGGCGATAAGATTTTCCTCTACCGACAATAGGTCCGAGATCGCCGAAAGTTCTTTGCAAGTAATTTGTGCCATGATAATTCATCCTTTCCAATTAAAACGGTTCAACGAAGATATGCACGCATATCCTCAACAACTTTTTCTTCAAACGCGCAAACGTCACGGGCCAAGCGCAAAGCACTTTCCGATGCATTGCTGTTCTCTGCCTCACGCAACACGCGTAGCATATCATTGACGCCCATCGTCGCGCCCTCCACCATCATTTCTGCCAGATGCGTAGAAGTGGAATCACGCATGGTGTTCATCATCGACCCCCACTTTGCCATGGTCTTGGTCATAAAGCCTTCTTCCTCGGGCTTTACGCCCTCGTCGGCAAGTAGCTTTGCCGTGCGCGAAGCAAATGCCTCAAACGCACTCAGCTGTACTGTCAAATCGCTTTTCAGCTTTTCGTCCTTCACCTTAGGCATTAAATTCAAAATCGAATCGCTTGCCATTTTTACGTTTTTGTAAACCGACTGCAATACCTCGGCTGTCTTTTTATTTTGTACGGTTTCTGTCATGTCTTTTCACCTCCTTTTTAATAGGATCAGCGCAAAAAAACGCCACGCAAATAGTATTTGCAGTAGCGTTTTTTTTATTCTTTTTTTATTTTTTATTCAAAATTGACGAAAAATCAAGCCTCTGTCTCGCACCAACGGCTCATGGGAATCACGTCGTACATCTTTTGGGATGCCGACTCGCCCTCGCCAAGCATACGGCAAACGACCGCCATGCGGAGCTTATCCTTACCCGTCACGTGCACGGTCAAACAGGTCAGATCACTCCCCTCAATCTGTTTGGTCTCAAAACGCGCGGGAGATGCGATGCCGCAAAGTTTGCAGACCAATGTCTTACTATTTTGCGTCAATTTTGCGGTCCTTCCGCTCTTATTGAGCGTGACTTCGGCACGCGTCCAAGCGGTCCATACAACCTCTGCCGCGTGCGTAAGCGTCAACTCATCTTGAATGACCGCAACACTTCTTTGCTCGGTCAAGAGCACCCCGCGTTTTCCGCGCAGGATCGCATCGCTCACCGAGCTCATATCTACCACCGCGTAAGCGCGCGCGGGAGAGGAGCGCATTTCGGTCAGCTTGGCAATCGCGTCGGGATTTTGATCGGGAGCCGGTTCGGGAGCGGGTTCCACTGTCAAGGTATTTTGCCCTGCCGCGCGTTTACGCAACAGCAAGGGGAGATTTTCGTCTCCGCCGATCTCAACAAAGAAGCGCTCGCCGCCCATATCAAGAATCACGCTGCCCGCGTCAAGATCGCCGCCCACCTCGTGGTTCTTGCCGCCGTGCAGACCGACAAATGCCGCGTCATCGTTCCAGCCCGAACGCATCATTGCAAGTCCCGCCTTGCGGTAAACCGCGTCAAGCGGCAGATAGGGTACCAACTGATCACTGACAGGAACATAGAACAAAATATCAAACGGGTGCTCATTCTTTTTCCCCGAAAGGAGCTGTTGACGTCGCATCCATGCGGGGACGGGATCGTCGGTCAGCCTTGTAAAGAAGAACGCAAATGAGGTATCTACAGGCGTTGCGGCACAGTTGTGATAGTTCCAAGAGCCGTTTTTGGTCTCAGCGTGGATCGGGAAATACGCGGTAGAAAGAAAACCGGGCGCCGAAGCAAAACCGTAATCGTCACCGCAAGCCTTTTGCAGCATGGCAACGGTCAAAGCAAGCGCACGGGTGCTCTTTTCCCATGCGGCGACCCCCTCCGGATAACCGCCGTCGGGGGCATAAGCGGCAAAGCAAGGCTCCACATTGCGCAAAACACGGTCAAGGAGCTTATACGCGGTCTGCGGATAAATGTCCGCCAATGCCAGCGCCATGGCAAGCATCCCCGCGTTGATCGCGGCACCGTTGGCACTGCCCGTGCGCCACATGCGGCGCTTGCCGTCATAAGCCTCCACACCGGGACGCATTGCACTGCGAAGCATAGCACGCTCGATCACTGCCTTGCGTCCCTCGCTCCATATGTGGTGGCACCAGTCGTAAGCGATCGCAACACTCAATGCCACGGTTCCGATGTTTGTCATCGAGCCGAGACTCCAATCCTCCATTGCCGCAAGCGCTTCACACTCGGCGGCACTTCTTTCCGCATATACTTTGTCGCCCGTGACGCGGTAGAGCATGGAGAATGCAATCAGCTTTTCCGAACAGACTTTCAACGCCGATGCATCTACCTCCAGCGTAATCGGCGAAGTCAAAAACGCTTCGGATTTGACCCCATACTGCGTTTTGAGATCTTCCACATATCCTTTGAGCTGACTATCGGTCTTAGCATCTCGGCGCAACTGCATCAGCTCGTCAAAGGTGGCAAGCAATCTGCCGCGCGACGGGTTTGGAAAACGGCGGTGCAGATCATTCAACACTCTTTCGGCGCTCGGGCGCAAGAATGTCGTGTCGGCAACCAACTGCCAAATGACCGCCTCGTCTCTTGCACTCTCAAACACATTGCGACGGTTGGAAAGCACCACCAATCCCATCGAAGCATCGATAAAGCACTGACGCCAACGGAAAAAGTTTTTGACAAATTCCGCCGGGAAGAACAGTGTTCCTCCAAGCACCGCGGGATAAAAGCCGAGCGCCTCCTCCTCGCCGTTGACCGTCATACGGTCGGAGTCGCCGGAGAAGAAATATTTCTTTCTGCGGTAAGTAAAGGAAAGCGTAAACGCGCGATTGTCGACCACCGCGGAGTGCGCAATGCCTGCGGCAACAGGTGCCATGGGGAGCCAAAGAACACCGTCCCGCTCAAAGGGCTTGGTATCCTCGCCGTCGATCGAGTTTGCGATGCGCTTGCGATCCACGATCGAAAAATTGCCGCTTTTGGAAAACACCGCCGCACCCTTGAGCTCGGGCATGGTGGCGTAAAGAGGCGGTGCAATCCCATCCCACACAAACAAATTATCAATATAAAGAACGGTCTCGGTGCGGTTTGCCTGTCCGCCCGCAACACAGTCAAAGCAGATGCTGCCGATGCGATCCCAGCCGGTCGGTTCGCCTACCGCGCGTAAGAACGGAAGCTCCACACGGTAATCGTTCCAACCGTCACGGGTGATGGGGAGCGTGCATTCATAGCCGTTCTTCCCCGCCCCATTCACATCGGAGTCAAACATGAGGCAGAACGAACCGCCCATCCCGCTGACGGCAAAGACCGAAAAGGTCAAAAAGCGATGTGCCGACAGGTCACCTCGACCCACGGGAATGCTCACACGGCTCTTTTGCGCAAAGCGCCAAGCCGCGGTCATATGAGCGCTCTTTTTATGAACCAAATCGGGCGCCATACCGCTCCCCTCGATCATATCATATTGGTTCATATCAATTAAGATCTGTGCTTCACCGCTCGGGAACTGCTCAATCAGCCCCTTGAGATTTTTTTTCATTGTGATTGATATCCTTTCTTTTCTTCTGTCCTCGCTGTATCAGCCCGCTTGGGTACCGAACAGCCAATAAAAATATGCGCGCAACATTGCCGCTTCTTTTTTGTAACCCGCCGTTCCGAGATGGACGACATCGGTAATTTTTTCCTCTTGACCGTTCTCCGTGGTCACGGTTTTCCTATCCCAGTCGCTCCAATCGTTGATGCAAATGTAATTGGGAATCAAGTGGATTCCCTCCCCCTCGCGTCCGCCAAAGACCTCTTCAAGATAGGTAAAATAATTGAACTGCTTGGCTCTCTTTGCGGAGATATCGATGTTGTAATTTTGCGAAAGATAATATCCGCTTGACGGGGAGAGATACTCGGTCATCATAAGAATTTGAATTTCGATGCCCTGTGCCTTGGCATATGCCTGTATTGACGACACCATTACCGAAAGATTTTGCACAGACTGCGCCGAGAAATTATCGTTGGCACCGAGATTGATGACCACAAAATCCAATGCGGCGTTGTTGTGATAGGTCCGCATGTAGTAAGAAAAATCAAAGATTTTGGTCTCCGGGTTGTAAAATGCGTTATCCACACGTTGCGTATCGGTCACGTATTTATACTCACTGTTGAGAAACTCCGCCGTACTCCAAGAGGAACGCCCTTCATGCATGATACCCGAGCTGAGTGTTTGACGGGTACCGAGCAAATTCAAATTCGGCATCAAACTATGCAATGTGGAAAGTATGGTATTGTCGGAGATACGGCTGTCGCCGATAAAGATGCCCGTGGCGGAAAGTGATTTTTGTTCCTCCACCACCGTGACCTCGACCGCATATTCCCCAAGCAATCTCAAGTCTCCGTCGGCACGTTTTTCCACAGTTACCGTCAGCATTGCGCTCTCGGGTGCATGCGGGCTGACCGACGCATTTGCGCTCCATGCGGGCGTGATGGCAAATGCGTCCTCGCCGTCAAACACACGCGTTCCCTTGCCCGAGTAGGAATAGGTGATCTTGATATCCTCGTTGCGATCGGGTAAGATCTGATCGGTATAGAACCAAGATTGCACTCCAACGGTCAGTACAATGCGCGACGGCAAATGGAGCGCAGGAACCTCGCCCGTATAGGCATATTTCAAATCAAAAAATTTTGACCGTGCATAACAGACCTTACCTTGGTAAATAAATCGGCTGAAGCCGTTTTCGGTTCGTTGATCGCCCACACGCAAGAGCTCTGTCCCCGATGTGATGGTAAAAAGCACTGCGGAATTATCCGAGATCTCTGGCTTGGCACGTAGCTTGAGCCCCTCCTCTTTGTCATTCATCTCCACGGTCTCAAAAACCTCGTAGAACCCATCATCGTCAACTTTTTCCGAAACCGTTCCGTTGCTTGCAATGACACCTGCGTTGAGCTCCTTTCCGTCGGAGAGCGTAACGATCAGCTCGCCCGCGGAGTTGACATACACACTGCGTACACCCGTGCCATCCTCCCCGTCACCGCCGCGTACGGCAAGTGAGAGCAACCACTCATGGAGCGTCCCCTCAAAGCCATCCTCCAACGCCAGCTCGTAGGCGCTTTTCCCGTTGGTGCCGTCCTGTCCGTTACTTCCGTCCAAGCCGTCCGCGCCGTCAACACCGTTCTTCCCGTCGGTACCGTCCTTGCCGTTGAGCCCCTCGATGATCCAAATCCCGTTGTTTATGAGATTTGCAGTGAGAAGTCCCGCGATCAAAAGCCCGACGACCAAAAGCGCAATCAGTAATCCGTTTACTTTTTTCATCTTTCAACGGTTTCGATAAAGCGCAGGAACGCCGCTCTGCCCTCGGAGGTGCATTTGTAAACACCTGCATCCTCGAGGACCGCCTCAAAGGTCTTGCCGATTTCCTCTTTGATGATATCGGTCACATTCTCTTCGGTAAAGGTGTAACGGTCGGCAAAGGCGGCAACCCATTCGGCGTGCTTAGCGATATTCTCGCAAGAAGCAATGTCCTTTCCCGCAACCAACGCTTGGGCAAGCTCCTCAATCTCGGCTTTCAAACGTGACGGGAGCACGGCAAGTCCCATGACCTCGATCAATCCGATGTTCTCTTTTTTGATGTTGTGTTTGTCCGCATGGGGGTGAAAGACGCCAAGCGGATGCTCTTCTGTTGTCTTGTTGTTACGGAGTACCAAATCCAACTCATAATCCTCACCGCGGCGGCGTGCAATGGGGGTAATGGTGTTATGCGGAACACCGTCGGTCTCGGCAAAAATGAACGCCGAAGGATCCGAATAGGAGCGCCATGCACCGAGAATGCGGTCGGCAAGCTCGACCAAAGCGCCGCGGTCAGAGGAGGTCAGACGAATGACCGAAAGAGGCCAACGCACGATACCGGCGCGAACATTGTCAAATCCGTCAAAGTGCAGCTCCTTTTCAATTGCGGCACGCTCCATGGCAAAGCTGTAGTGACCGCCCTGCATGTGGTCGTGCGTCAAGATCGAACCACCGACGATCGGCAGATCGGCATTGGAGCCGAGGAAGTAGTGCGGGAAGATGGTGACAAAATCCAACAGCTTGACAAAGGAGTCGCGGTCGATCTTCATCGGCGTGTGAGACGCGGAGAGCGCGATACAATGCTCGTTATAATAGACGTAGGGCGAGTATTGCAGGAACCAATCCTGCCCCGCCATGGTGATGGGGATGAGTCGGTGAGACTGCCGCGCCGCCTGTGTCATACTGCCCGAAAATCCCTCGTTCTCGCGGCAAATGGCACACTTGGGGTAGCCCGTCTGTTTTTGTGTCTTTGCGGCGGCGATCGCTTTGGGATCCTTTTCAGGCTTGGAGAGATTGACGGTAATGTCGATGTCTCCGTATTTCCCGGAATACACCCATTTGAGATCCTTTTTTACGCGATATGTACGAATGTAATCCGAATCACAGCTCAGTCGGTAATAATAGTTGGTCGCTTTTTCGGGAGACTCGGCGTAAAGAGCCCGAAACATCTTGACCACCTCGCTCGGACGGGGCGTGAGAATGCCCATCAGCTTGGTATCAAAAAGGTCGCGTCCCGTAATTCCGCAATCGGGAATGATCCCGTTCTCCACGGCGTAGTCGCAAAGGGCGCCCAAAAGCTCCTCAAGGGACATGTCCGGCGTCTCTCCCTCGGGTGCAAATGCGTCTACTTTCAATTCTTCCATCAAACGGTTTTGATAAAAGACGCGATCCAACGGATCGGCAAGCTCATGCCCGATCGCATAATCCACAAGTGCTCCGATCAGATTACATACATTGGTTTTCATTGATAACTCCATTCTGTCGCTGCGTGCGACAATAAAAAAATTATATTACCTTTATTATATCACGGCAAAGCTTTTTTGTAAATGGGGAGATTGCTATTTTTTACACTTTTTTTATAAAATTTTATCAGAGAGAATAGCGGACAAAAGAAAGACGGGCAGAACACAAAAAGGCTCTGCCCATCCCACTTTTCAATTATCTGCTCAAATGCCTCTTGCAATAGCTTTTTTGCCCGCATTTGGGACATTTTAATTTGCGAAGCGTCAGCGTGTGCGCTCCCATGATATACCCTTTCATATCGGGAACAAACCGCTCGCCGCAATGCTTACATTCGTAAACACCCGCCTCCCTGTCAAGTATGCAAGCGACCGTAAGCCCCGAAGCAATTACGACAAACGCAATTCCGATCAACAAAATCCGAACCCAAACGGACAACTCCACCAATCCCGCAAGAAGAATGATGGTCACTCCCGCAAGAATGCAGGGAATGATCGTCAGCACCGTCAAAATAATTTTCTTTTTTGCCTCTTCTTTTTCTTTCATCAAATTCATGATATTTTCTTCTGCTCGTTTATAGTATTGTTTTTCGTCAAGTCTTTCACCGGAAAGCAATTCATTTACACTGATCCCAAGAAGATTGCAAAGCGGAAGCAACAAGCCCACCTCGGGTAGCCCATTGCCAGTCTCCCATTTGGATACCGTTTTATCCGAGATATTTAATCTTTCCGCCACCTCCCTCTGTGTCATTTTTTGCTCTTTTCTCGTCATTTGAATAAACCTTCCGATTTTTACTTGATCCATAAAGCAGACCTCCTTTCGACACACATGGTATCATATTTGCGGGTAAAAAAACACCCACGCACCGTAGAGTTTGAATATTTTTTTCTCTATCAAACATAGAGTCACTTATATGATAGCAAAAAAATACCGTTTTTTCAAGGCAAATTCAAAAAATAAAACGCAAATCAAAAAATAAAACGCCGCAATACCTTGACAAAATAAAAAAAAAATAGTATAATATTAAAAAACATTTGCGGGTATGTGCAGGAAGATTCCGCCATACACGCGCAAATACTTATGCGGGTATGGCGGAATTGGCAGACGCGCAAGATTTAGGATCTTGTGTTCATTCGTGCAGGTTCGACCCCTGTTACCCGCACCAATGACAAAAGGGAACCATCGAGTTCCCTTTTGTCATTGATAAGGATAATTGGCTATGAAACTGCATTGCAATCGCTACCAAAAGTTTAAAAATATGCTTTCTTCATACTACAAATCTGCCGTTTTTATCAATATTTTATTTTTTTGAATACCCCAATTTTGGCTTTTACCTCGTCAAAATCCAAAACATCGCAAATGACATATTTTTGTCCATTTGCAGTATGTAAAATGATATCACCACTATGACGGCTTAATTTTACAGTGTTCAAATATACATAGCTGATTTCGGACAACCGTATGTTTTTCCAACTTCCTTTGTACCAAAAATAAAGTGTGCTCTCATCCTTTTTGATAATGCATTCCGGCGCTTTTTTGAATGTGATTATTCTTTTAACGGCAAGAAGCACCATTACAACCGCAACAATCAGCGGAATAAAAAATATTTTAAGATACCTATAAATACCTGCACGTATCATTGGAATCAATATCAAAAAAAACAATACAACTCCCAAACCCAAAAGATAGTAAAAGTGCATTAGTTTAAGTTTGCTTTTATATCCAATACTTTCGGCAGTATCTAACATATTTTTTGACAGTTGATCCACTTGTCCCTCTCCAATCTTCAAAATATTTTATATTATATCACATTCCAAAGAATATGACTTCTTACAATTAAAACCAACTGGTAATAAAGATCTCCAATCCGATGATAATCAAGATCGCGCCGCCGAAGATCGACGCCTTACCCGCCAGTTTGGTTCCCACCTTTCTTCCGATCAAAAGACCGACAAGACAAATGATAAAGGTCACAAGGGCAATGATCAGCGCAGATAACAGCGCCGAGAAAAGGTCATACTCCGCAATGGTGAGCCCCACCGAAAGCGCATCAATGGAGGTCGCAATTCCTTGCACAAGCAATGCGGCAAAACCGACCTTGGGATGCTCCATCGGCTCGTTTGCGTTCTTAATGCCCTCATACAGCATTTTGCCGCCGATAAAGCCAAGCAATGCAAGCGCGATCCACGGGATCAGCTTTTCAAAAGATTGAAAATACTGCAAGACCGTATGAATACAGATCCAGCCCAACATCGGCATCAACGCTTGAAAGAAAGCAAATGTCCCCGCAATGCCGCACATCTTCCGTGCGCGCATCAAAGGCTCGTTGAGTCCGTTGGCAAGCGAAACCGAAAAGGCGTCCATTGCCAAGCCCGCGCCAAGCGAAATACTGTAAAAAAAGAATGCAAATCCGAGTTCCATTGTTTTGTTTCCCTTTCATGTACGTCTGTTTTTTGCAAAAAAAGAACGGGCACAGTAAAAACCATACCCGAAATCGTACAAAAATATGCAGACTCCATGTATAGTTACTCACTGATACATGAGTCTCGCAATTCAAAGCAAGCCAGGTCTGCGACCAGTATGTTGACTTGCTACGCGTTGCCGCGCTCGCTACTCCCTCATCGATATAATCCGAACGACCGCATATACATACGGTCGTTCGTTTTGGTGACCCATCGGAGAGTCGAACTCCGGACACCATGATTAAAAGTCATGTGCTCTGCCATCTGAGCTAATGGGTCCTGTTTGTTGGCTACCGTAATATTATAACATATTTGTCCACTTTTGTCAATATTTTTTATTTCGTCAAAATTACAAAAGAGTTGGCAACCATTTTAAAAATCATTGTGCTTTTTATCATTTATGAGATTCGTCCGTCAAACGGATGGCTTCTTGGCGCAGATAGGTTGCAAGCTTGTCGATATTCTCTGGAAGGATTCCCGGCAGGGACGGCGCGGTATAATCACCGTTATCTATACTCTCCTCATACAGCGAGGAACGAATGGAACGCACCAACAGCTTTTCAAGGAAAGAAAGCCCTTCCGTGCTCAAAGAGCCACCGAAAAAAGCCGTTTGGAACGCGTTCTCCCGCAACGCGGCAGGTAAGAGCTTTTGGCGGTAATGCTCATATTCCTCAGTCAGTCCGCAACATAAAAAGAGCGCAAGCGGCTTTTGCATAAGAAGAGCTTCATATTCCGTGAGAAAACGGCGTGCCGCAGGACGCAGCTTTCCAAAGTAGACCGAGGCTCCGAACACAACCATATCATATATGTTGGGATCGACGGTCGCTTGCTCCAAATTAACCGCCTCAACCTCCATTCCCTGCAAATTCCGCATCAGTCTTTCCACACATTTTTGGGTTGTTCCGTGTTTTGAGGCATAGGCGATCAAAATTTTCATAAATCGGCAAACTCCTAACTACATTATGATAAATAAGCAAATGAATTATACCATATAAGCCCCATTCTGTCAAGTGAAAAAAATTTTTATCTGTTTTTTTCAAAAAAGGGCTTGACAAATGATTTGATCCGTGGTATAATATATGCCGTTATCCAAAGACAGCAGGTTCCGGTAAAAGCGTAGGCTTTCCTGCCGAGGAGATGTTTTGAATTACAGATTTGTGATGCAATCTTTCTTTTCGGTGCAGTGTGCGCAATGCCGGAAGAAAGATTTTTTTATTCGCTCAATTCACATTGGGAGGTGAAACGAAATGCCGAGCAATTCCATTCTCGTTCAGAAGCAACAAATCGTTGCCGATCTGGCAGAACAAATCAAGAATTCCGCAGCAGGCGTCATCGTCAACTATCAAGGTATCACGGTAGAAAACGACACCGCAATGCGTAAGGCACTCCGTGAAGCAGGCGTAAAGTATGTCGTCATGAAGAACACCATGACCGGCAGAGCTTGCGACATGGTTGGCTATGGGGAACTGAAGCAGCACCTCAACGGTATGACTGCAATCGCAATCAGCGAAAAAGATCCCGTTGCAGCTGCAAAGGTTCTGAAAAACTATGCCGAAAAAGTTGAATCTTTCAACATTCTGGCAGGTTATGTAGACGGCGCTGTGATCGACGCTAAGACAGTTAACGAGCTGGCAGAGATCCCGAACAAGGAAACTCTCATCGCAAAACTTCTTGGTTCTATCCAGTCCCCGCTTTACAAGTTCGCATATGCAATCAAAGCAATCGCGGACAAAGAAAACGGCGGAGAAGAAGCTCCCGCAGAGGCTTAATTTACGCCTTTTGCCCGCTTCTGTCCCCTACGGGTTACCGAAGCCCGCTTAAAATCGGAACATAAAAATCAAAAGATTATTTTGGAGGTAAATGAAAATGGCATCCGAAAAGATTACTAACATTCTTGAAGAGATCAAATCTCTGACTATCCTTGAGCTCAACGACCTGGTAAAGGCAGTTGAGGAAGAATTTGGCGTTTCCGCAGCAGCTCCCGTAGGCGTAGTTGCAGCAGCAGGCGCAGCAGCTCCCGCAGCTGAAGAAAAGACCGAGTTCGACGTTATCCTTGCAAGCTTTGGCGCTAACAAGCTCAATGTTATCAAGGCTGTTCGTGAGATCACCGGTCTGGGTCTGAAGGACGCAAAGGACATGGTTGAGGGCGCGCCCAAGACCGTGAAGGAAGGCGTTTCCAAGGACGAGGCTGAGAAGATCAAGGCTGCTCTTACCGAGGCCGGCGCAACTGTTGAAATTAAATAATTTCAACCAATATTTTTCTGTCTGTGATAACAGAAGAACCGCTGTGTATAATACACAGCGGTTCTTTTTGCTTTTATAGATAAGAGAACGTAGCCTTTCCGCGCTTATTTTCTGCAAATCCCGACAAAGAGCTATTTGTGTCGAAATATTGATTTTTCTCCCGTATTTTGTTATAATTACAAGTGAAATTTTTAGATATCACCTTAAACTCGGAGAAAAAAATTTGAAAGAACAAAGCACAGAGAAACGCCTGCTCTCGATCATTGCAATTTTGACCTTGATTGTAATCGGTCTCGGGGCGGCATTATTGGTATTACAAAAGCATCCGTCACAAGTCGCCGACACTGAGCCGCCTACATTTTCGGGGCTATCCGATATTACGGTATACACGGGCGAAGGGATATCCTATCGCAGTGGGGTGAGCGCAAGGGATAATACAGACGGCAAGGTTTCGTTTACCGTTGACAGCACGGCAGTAGACCTCTCGACTCCGGGAACGTACATTGTGGTCTATTCGGCGGCAGATTCCGCAAACAATATTGCAAAACATGAAATTTATGTAACCGTGATGGCACGTCCCGCCAATCTCGATGAAATACACGCATTGATCGATCCTGTCATTACCGAAAACAACTTGGAAAGCGCGGACATCAAAACGGTTTGTGAATTTCTATATTATCATATCAAAGGACGCCTCTCCTATACTTCGGAGTCCGATAAAACCGACGTGATCGCCGAGGCGCGACGAGGTTTGGTGGAGGGAAACGGGGATTGCTTTACCTACTACGCGGTTGCAAAGGTCTTTTTTGACCGTCTCGGAATCTCCAGCATGACCGTACAAAGAAAAGAGGGGGTACTTCCCTCCACCCACTATTGGCTACTTGTCAATACGGGAAGTGAAGAGGCTCCCGCATGGTATCATTGGGATTGTTGTCCGCACTACAAAGAATTTCCGCTCTACTCCTGTTTGATCACCGATGAAGAACTGCTTGCTTATCATGAAAAAGTGCCCAACTACTATACCTTTGATATGGAACAATATCCGAGAACACCCGATTAAATACAGAGGGGAACGCGTTTTTTCGCGATCTCCTCCTTTTTATTCCTTTCTCATTGTATAAGTGCCCATCCCTGGGATCATAATGAAATATGATTTTTTAGCAAAAAACGGCAATCATATTTTTATAAAAGCTCTTGACAAATTTATAAAAACATGATAAAATAGTTTTATAAACCACATTTTGTTGTTTTGGAGGCAAATAAAATGAAAAAGAAAATCGGCAGTGCAATTATATGGGGAGATTCGGTTGCGCGCGGCGTCGTATTTGACGAAACACGAAACCGTTACAGTATTGCCCCCTACACCGCCGCCGCGATGGTCGGAGAACAGTTGGGAATAGAGATCAAAAACCGCTCGCGCATGGGTATGACCTCCTCCGATGGGATGCTCATGATGGAAAAAGATCTGGAAAAGGGCTTACGTGCCGACGCGGCGATCATCGAGTTTGGCGGGAATGATTGCGACTTTAACTGGAATGCCATCAGTGAAGCCCCCGACACCAAACACCTACCGAAAACGACTGCCGAACAATACCAAAAAAACATTCGCACGATGATTGATAAAGCGCACAACGCCGGTATGGAGCCGATCCTCGTCAACCTCACTCCCATCAATGCCGAAAATTATTTCCAATTCATTTCGCGCGGCGGGCTTTCTCAAGAAAATATTCTGCATTGGCTCGGTGATAAATTTCAAATTTACCGTTATCAAGAGCGCTACTCCATGCTGGTCTCCCGCATCGCACACGAATGCGGTTGCCGCTTGCTGGATATCCGTTCGGCACTGCTCGGCGTTTGGGACGTAACCACCTCCCTGTTCTGCCGTGACGGGATCCACCCCACCGCAGAAGGGCAAAAGGTAATCGGACAAGCGATTCTCAACAGCTTGTAAGCAAGTCGCGAAAACAGTACAAAAAATATTTGAAAAGTAAAACTACCGTAAACCTTTCAAGCAAGGTTACGGTAGTTTCGTTTTTGATATAGATTTTTCTGTGTTACTCCAACACTTTTCCAACGACCTTACGAACGAAAGTCGTTTTGTCGTTTACCGCAAGATTGGGAGCATGTGCTTCTCCCGTGAAAAAGATGGCAAACGAGCCTGCGGGCAGGTTGAGACGGACACAGGAGTCGGGGGACGGCATTGCCATCAGCTCGTAGTCACCGCTCTCATCATAAGCTTTCGTCGTGCGAAGCTCCTCAAGGGCGGGCAAATAAATGGTCTCCTCTCCCTCCAAAATGATCTGAATATCAATATATTTCCGATGTGCCTCCATTTGTGTGGCATCGGACAGGACATTGGTGTCGTAGGAGTTGACATTGGCATATACTGCGCCCTCCACATCGCAGTCGGGCATATCATGACGTCCTTTTGCGGGATCTGTCGCAATGAGCGCCTTAATAAACGGAATTGCTTTTGCAAAGCGCGGATTGGCTCCAACGTACTTTTCCAAATTTTCAAGCTTATCGCAAATCATTTTTTAACCTCTTTTCGGTATTTTATTATTTTAATTTTACCACATTTGTCAGCAATTGTCAAGTGGATTTTATCAAAGGAACACGGTGAGCATTTACTTTTTGAGTTTTTTGTGGGGAAACTTTTGATGAAAGTAAACGTGGCAAGCCACGTTGTAAGCGGCAAAGCCGCTTCGTTCCCCACGCCCCTTCAAAACTTTCAACTCATTTTTTATTTTGGTATCATCGGGATGCTTGTTCCTCTTTCGGTAGTTTTCTGACAGTATAGGAATGTTAGTACGTTGTTCCAAACAATAGCTCCCGCAAACCATTACACCTTCTCCGTGGGAGAAGGCGGTTACAACCACCCAAAATGGTCCACATGGTTACATTTGATTACATTCTTGTAATTAAAATGCTGTTGCCGTGATCAAAGGAAGCAGACTTTCTCCCGCGATCACATCAGTAGGAAGTCCAAAATAATCGAGCACTGTGGCACCGATATCCGCAAACGTCGGACGCGTGCCGAGATCAACGCCGCCCCGTACCGTCTCTCCAAAGATCAACAGGGGCGTATATTCGCGCGAGTGGTCGGTGGAGGGTGTGGAGGGATCGCACCCGTGGTCGGCGGTGATCAGCAATAGGTCGTTGGGGTGCAGATTTTTCAGCAATACGTCAAGCTGTGTGTCAAACGCCGTCATTGCGGCGGCATAGCCCTCGGCATTGTTGCGATGACCGTAAACCGCATCAAAGTCGACCAAATTGACAAAACAAAGTCCCTCAAAATCACGCAAAGCAAGTGCAAGGGTTTGTTCCATGCCGTCGGTATTGTCGGCGGTGCGGAAGCTCTCCGAAAAACCCTTGCCCGCAAAAATGTCATAAATTTTCCCCACCGAAATCGTATCAAAGCCGTTGGCGGCAAGAATATCTGCCATCGTATCGGTTGGCGGCAGCAGTGAGTAATCGTGACGCCGCGGTGTGCGGACAAAGGGATACGATCCCGCAAACGGGCGTGCGATAACACGTCCCACCGCGTGCTCTCCCTGTAACAGCTCCCGTGCGATCTCGCAAATACGGTAAAGCTCCTCCACAGGGACAATCTCTTCATGCGCCGCAATTTGAAACACACTGTCTGCCGAGGTGTAAACAATCAGTTTACCGGTGCGCATATGCGCTTCTCCATAGTCGCGGATGACCTCCGTCCCCGAATAGGGCTTGTTGCAAAGCGTCCCTCTTCCAACACGCTGTTCAAACGCGGTGATCACATCCGACGGAAAGCCATTCGGGTAGGTCGGCAAGGGCTTTTGCGAAATGATCCCCGCGATCTCCCAATGTCCGATGGTGGTGTCCTTCCCCGCCGATGCCTCCCGCATACGGGCAAAGGACGCCATGGGAAACGCGACACCGCCGCCCACACCTTTGATATTGAACAGTCCAAGTCGCGCAAGATTAGGACAGGAAAAAACGGGCAAATGTCGGATTGCCCCCAGCGTGTTGCTGCCTTGATCTCCCCAAATATCGGCGTCGGGCATCTCACCGATGCCCATGCTGTCCAGTACGATCAAAAATACACGTTTTTTCATATCAGACTAGCCCCAAGGCGATCTCCATCATATCGGTAAAGGAGCTTTGACGTTCCTCGGCGGTGGCGTTTTCCTCGGGATGGAGGAAATTGTCACTTACCGTACAAATGCAGAGTGCCTTTTTGCCCGCCCACGCGGCGTTGCAGTAAAGCGCCGCAGACTCCATCTCGACGCCGAGCACGCCCATTTTTGCCCACTCCATATCGGTTCCCGCAGCATTGTAAAAGGTATCGGAGGAAAAAATATTGCCTACCTTGTAATTGACACCGCGCGCCTCACAAAGCTCTGCGGCACGGCGCACCAGATCAAAATCGGCGATCGGACTGAAGCTCCCCGGCATACGGAACTGCGACGCATAATTGCCGTTGGTGCAAGCCCCCATGGCAATCACAATATCACGGACATGCAGATCGGGATGGAAAGCACCGCAGGAGCCGACACGAATGATAGCGTCCACATCATAGCCATTGTAAAGCTCATAGGAATAGATGCCAATGGAAGGCTGTCCCATACCGGATGCCATGACAGTGACGGGCTTGCCATGATAGGTGCCTGTGTAGCCCTGTACACCGCGAATATTGTTGACAAGAACGGGATTTTCAAGATAGGTCTTGGCAATAAATGCCGCACGGAGCGGATCCCCGGGCATGAGTACGGTCTTGGCGATCTCCTCGGCTTTTGCAGCAATGTGGGGCGTTGGAATGTTCATGATAAAATCCTTTCTGTATATCTTGGTTTTCATTTTATTTCCTCACCCTGCATTATATCATCTTATGCCAATAATTGCAAGGGTGTCGGTAAAAATAATTTTAAAAATTTGTTGTGTTACAATAGATGTGAGACTAAAAGTAAAAAAAGAATAGAAAAAGTGATTGAGTTCTGTTAAAATAAAGTCACCACAACCAAATCTAACAGAAAGGACTCAATCACTTCATGAAACATTATACCACAAACA
>JAFTKO010000014.1 GCA_017453205.1 Clostridia bacterium
CCTTTGCTGATCTTCAAGAGCAGATGAAGCGTTATTTGCGTCGCTCTAATAGTATTCCTATGGCTGTTCTCGGTTGGAAATCTCCCAACCAAAAGCAAGTTGAACTTGAAAATACTTGTGTCTGACCGCGCGCCGCTTTTTGCAGTCTCCACTCGGGGCTTCGCCCCTCCTTCCGCCTGCAAAAGCATTTTACTTAACTCGTTACTTTTATTTTTACTTTTTTCGTCTCACATCATTGACAAAACTACATTTTTTGAAATTTTACTTAAAAATGTTTGATTTAAAAAAAGAGTAGCATACTAATCAACACAAAACAAAGCAAAGGAAAACATTATGGAACGAAAACTGCGGTTTGACCTCCGCATTGGGGGATGCGACATTCGCAAATGCGGGATATTGGGATGCGGGAGGATCGGCACGACGGTTGCCTACACGCTGATGCAAACAGGTTGGTTTTCGGATCTGGTGTTGATCGATCCCGACTACCGCGTTGCCGAAATCGAAGCGGCGGACATGGCGCACGCTCTCCCCTTTCACACACCGATGGACATTTATGCGGGCGACTACGCCGATCTTTCCGACTGCGGACTGATCATCCTTGCGCCCGAGGTCGGTCAAGAGTACGGCGGCGAGGATCGCTCGGTTCAATGCGTCAAGCAACTGCGCACGGCAACGGGCAACATCCTGCTTTACAACCAAAACGCGATCTTGATCAACGTGTGTGAGCCTGTGGAAGAACTCTCCCACATGATCTACCGCACCTCGGGCTATCCCGCCTCCCGTGTCATCGGCATCGGCACAGTGCTGGAGACGGCGCGGCTGAAGCAAATGGTGGGCAGATACCTCGGAGTGGACAGCCGCAACGTACATTCGTTCATCATTGGGGAACACGGTGAAAATGAGATCCCCGTATGGAGCTCGGCAAACGTCTCGGGCGTCGACCTTTCACACTATTGCGACAGCTGCGGCAGAGGCTACGACAAAGCAATGCTGGATGGGCTCTTCCGCGATGTCAGAGACAGCGCATGCCGCATCGCGGGCACCAAGGGTGCGGGCTATTACGCCATTGCCGAGTCGGTCAAGCGCATTGTTTCGGCGATCGTCCGAGACGAACACACCATTCTCACGGTCTCCGCGCTTGCCGAGGGGCATTACGGTCTGGAAGATGTATATTTGAGCCTCCCCTGCATCGTCAGCCGAGGAGGCGTCAAACGCGTGCTCGAGATTCCCTTAGACGAGGATGAGGAAACACGCCTCCGCCGTGCGGCAAAACGGTTAAAGGAACCGGTGAGATAGCATGGACCATACAAACGGTACTCCAAACAGCTCGCCCCTCCCGCAAGTTCGGGAAGGGCGAGCCGTCTTTACTCCTGTGTGAGCAGCTTATTAAAAACGTTTTTGTCTAAATTACAAAAGTGATTTTATCTATTCCAGCGTCGCCAGCTTATCGTAGATCATTTTGTCCAAATAAAGTTGCCAAGTGACCTGTCTGCCAAGATAATAGGTGTTAATAGAGGTTTGCTCTCCGTCCACAATGTTTGAGGACATACAGGTCCAAAACGCCAAATAAGGATTTTCGGCAATGATTTTGGTATAAACTTGACAAAAATCAAAGGTCAAGCTATCTCGGATCAGATCCAATACCTTTGCAACCTCGGGATCGGAAAGATAGCGGAACTTGAGGGTATCCTCCCAATAAACGGGCACGATCAGCTCACGGCTCTCACGGCAAAGCGCCTCGGTGATCAGCCCCATCATTTCGGGGTTCTTTCCCGATGCGGGAAACATGACTGCGGAAAGTGTGACACGGCAGGTCGAATAATACGGCGTGGAGGTTCCCTCCTCTGCCTTGGGGAACGGAAGTACACCGTAGGACGCGGTCTCCATGTTTGCATTGTTAAAGCTTGCCGCCTCACTGATGATCTGTAAATAGAACAGTGCATCATTGTTGATAAAGACCTCATTTCCCTCCTCAGCATTCGTGCTGGAGGCGTTTTTGGGCGGATAATGGATGCCGTTTTGTGAACAGAAGGTCAAAACGTCATCAAAAAGCGAGATCAATTCGGCAGGCGTACTCTTGGGGAAATAGAACTTGCCGTCGGCATCCTGCTTTGCCATGCTGACATTCATCGCGACGGGAATCGAGCTGAGCGCGTGACCGTTGATGATGAGTCCGTAGGTATTTATGCTGTTGTCGCTGTCGTTAATACTGATTGCCGCGTTGGAAAGAGCAAACATCTTTTCCATTGTCCAGTTGTAATCCAGCGCCAGCTGCGGCAGATTTTGAAGCTCGGGATATTCCGATGCCAAATCCTCTGCTACGGATTTATTATAAAAACAAACCTCCATATACTCATACAGAGAAATGGTAATATCACCGATGAGTGCAAAGGAACGGTTATCCACGGTACAAATATCCACGTACTGTTTGCACCACCAAGCACCTGCGGGATCGATGTAAGGGACGTCGTAAACATTAAACCCCAAGCCCTCAATCGCCATGGATTGGATATACGAGGAATGGGTGGAAATCAAACTGATGCCATCCCCGCCCGCCATTGCTTCGGTACGGACACGGTCGATAAAGATATCGCTTTGATCATACTCGCCCGCCTCGGTCAGCAGATTGATCTCCACATTGTAGGCGGCCTCCACATTGGTATTGCGCGCAATGATTTCCTCATCCACGCGGTCGGAGGCGGCACCGTCACCGGAAAACTCATAATCGGTACCCTCACGGGAAAGAATGGTAAAGGCTTTCAGTCCAAAATCCGCAAGGGGTAACCCGTTCATATCGGCAGGGCCTGTTTCGGTCATCCCGGCGTTTGTTTCGCTTCCGTCTCCCTTGCCATTACAAGCGGCAAGCATAGGCAGAAAAACCAAAAGAGTCAATAAAAAACATAAAATCCTTAATTTTTTCATGGCACTGTCCTTTTCCTATCATAATATTTTAATTGTTTTACAGCCGATCTTTTCTCTGTCCCTCTTCAGCGTTCCTTTATTCTCGATTTCAAAAAATCCTTTGGTAAGGTTCCCGTTTCTTTTTGAAACATTTTGGTAAAGTAACTGGGCGTACTGAAGCCACACTCCTCGGCGATGGCATAGATTGGCTCGGAGCCCTGCAGAAGCAGATATTTCGCCTTTTCGATACGGCGTGTGCGAATGTAATCCGAAAGCCCCATGCCAAACTCTTTGATCGAAAAATCGTAAAGAAAACTGCGCGATACCGAAAAATGGCGGCAAATCTCCCCCACCGACAGCGTCTCGGAGGCGATGTTTTGGTCAATGTATGTGAGAAGATGATGTCGAAAAGAGGTTTGTCGAAAGCTGATGATATTACTCACCCAAAGATGCTCAATGCAAAAGGCAAGAATGTTCGCCGCGGAATCGAGCTTTTCCGAGGCGGCGGATTCCATCTCCCCCAAGGCACAAAGAAGTATATCTTTGTCCACTGCGGAGTTTTCCGGCAGCTCAGAAATGGCTTTTTCCACCAATGGGCGGCCCCCCTCCTCCAACACCTGACCGAGGATGAGATACCCGATGGTCAAGCCGTTACGGATGAGAGGTGCAGTAACCTCGGTCAGCCCCATGTGGCACTTATAAATAAAGGGATTTTTGCCCGCCGCACAGCCTTGAAAGCCGTAGTGATCGCACTCACGGCATTTTGCAGTCAGACGTGGATCCTTACGTACCTCGGTGCAAAACAGCGTCTTTTCGGGCGAAAAGGCGTACAACAGCCGTCGGCTGTCGTCAAACAGGCAAATGTGCCGAAACTGCGTGATATTGAAAAAATCCGTGCAGACCTTGGATAGCTGCTTTTCGTCCAATTCTAACATACTCACACCTCCTTTTATTGCGCGGTGCCGATTTTGGGAAAATTTTAACGCATTTCCTCCAACGACCTGCGCAGCTTTTGCAATTCCTCTGCGGAGACGCCGTCCATCATGGGGGTGGAGGCAACCTCGTTGTAGTAGGTTTCCATCGTTTTGTCGGTATCGGGGATGCCGATCTCGGCAAGCGTAACAGGCATGCCGACCGACCCCATCTGACTGCGGAACACCTTGGCTGTCTCTTCCTCGCCGTTGTAATAGAGCTGTGCCAAAAGACCGATGGCAACCAACTCACCGTGGAGCCATGTTTTGGACTCCGACGGAAAAATAACGCGCGTGCTCTCGTAGATCTTATGCGCGATCGAGCACTGGTTGGAGCCTCTCGCCAACGCGCTGATGATGCCCGTAACACAAATGGTCAGATACACCGTGTCATAGATCGCTTTGGTATTCTCGCCGCGTCTGACGCTCTCGCAAGCCGCAGGGAGGTCTGCAAGCAATCTTTTGTAGATAAAATCGCTGAGTACAAAGGAAGAACGCAGACCAATGTCGATCTCCTCCTCGGTCTTGCCATCCAAGCGTTGGGTGGTCTCGATCAGCTTTGCCAAGGAATCATACACACCCGAGACCAACAGGCGTACGGGCTGGCGGCATAGGATATCCATGTCCACCAAAATACAGTTGACCTCCTTGAGGTGATGCTGACTGCCGATGGTTTGGAATTTGTCATTGTACATGACGCTCAAGGGCGTGTACGCCGCACAGGTCGCACTGGAGGTAGGAATATTGATGACGGGTAAATTTGCCTTTGCAGCACACAGCTTGGTAGCATCCATGAGGTTACCGCCGCCCACGCCCACAAGGCAGTCACAGCCACGGAACGCCTCGCTTGCAAGAATGCGGTCACAGTGGTCGGGGTTGCAAAAGCCCTCGTAAATGTAATAGTTGAGGGGAATGTCTTTCTCTTTCAAGGATGCTTTGATCTTCTTTTCGGCCAAGCTCCAAGCGGTCTTGCCCGTGAGAATGAACGGCTTTTTGCATCCGAGACGCAAGACCTCATCGCCAAGTAACAGCGTTGCGCCTTCTTCTTGAATATAACGTCCGCTACCCAAGCGGAACGAACTTTCCACAACTTCGGATTTGGTTGCCATGATTATCATAGTCCTTTCAAATTAAGTATTCTCTCTGCGTACCTACTCCACAGAGGAGAAAAAGAGCATAGGTATCTTTGCATTTGGAAACTCCCTCAGTCACGACAAGTCGTGCCAGCTCCCTCGAGAGGGAGCCTAAAATCATATTCGCCTTAAATGGCATCAGCCTCCTCCTTCGGGGGCGGTGGCGGCGGGTAATTTTGCTTCAAATTTAGTGAAACCATATCCCCGCCGACGGAAGGAGTAAGTGTATCGTTTAAAATCTGATGTTCTATTTGATTGTTGCTTATCTTCTCACCTATGGTGGGATCGCATCAATCACGGATTGACAGGTGCGCTGTTGACCTGCTCCATGGTAAGGATGGCGCCGTTTTTGAGCAGCTCGGCGCGCACATCCTCAACGTCGACCTCTGCCGGCAGAATGCCCGCATTTTGTGCCAGCACCGCGCCGACACCTGCCGCCTCTCCCATCGACATGCACTGCGGCATGACACGAAGCGAGGACATGACCTCGGCATCCACGGACACACATCTGCCCGCAAACATCAGGTTCTTGATTTCACGGCTGACAAGGCACCCGTAAGGGATACCGTATGGCTCCTTGACCGCCTTGAAGATGGTGGAACGGTCGACGCCCGAGTGGATATCGATTTTGTACGCGCCGAGCGCAATGGTATCCTCGGGGATCTCGCCCGCGCAGATACGATCGGATGTCAAATAGGAGATGCCCATAAAGCGACGTGTCTCACGCACGCCGAGCGAGGGATTGATGGCGGAAATAAAGCAGTTTTCAAACCCCGGGACATTCTCACGCAGCATCTCGGTAAGCCTGGGCGCTTGGAGCTGTCCCTCAAGCTCGGCATTGGTCAAAGAGAGAATGTCGGTGGCGTCGGTATTGAGCAAGCGTGTGGAGTTGACATAGACCTCGCCGGGATGAAAACTCTTGATATAGATTAACGTCTCACGGTCCACAGGGCACTTCCCTTGCTCACGCAAACGGGTAAAAGTCGAACGCAAGCCCACAAACACATGGTTATCGCTGGCGCGGAAGTAGGGGGCGTCATAGCCCGGACGGTGCTCGATAGAGGCGCTGTAAGTCATTTCATCGGGGTGCTGCTCGATGTAGTCAAACAGACGTGCGGTATCGACGTTTTCCAATGTAAACATAACCGTGGGAGGCTGAAGCACACCCGTACCGACCTGCCCCATCTCATAAGAACAGCCCGCAAGGTACGCCACGTCACCGTCGCCCGTGCAGTCGATAAAGGTGGGCGCTTTGACCGTAATGCGATTGCCCTTGCCGTAAAAGACCACCTTTTTGATCTCTCGGTTTTCGACCTCTGTCTCGATCGCCTCGCTGTGGAGCAGAATTTTCACTCCCACCTCGCGGCACATTTCAATGGCAAGCACCTTAAACGCGTCCGGCGTGATATTGGTGGTGGAATTGTGCTTGGGACAGGTCCTGTGCCCTTGACTTCCCCCCACCTTTTGCAAACGGCTGACATATTCCTGTGCGATGCCGCCCGTTATGCGCCTGCCGTCGAGGTCGAGGAAACCCAACAGCGGCAGTCCCATGGTACAGTTACCGCCGAGGTAACCGTTCTTTTCGATCATGATGACGTTCTTTCCCATCCGTGCCGCCGTAATTGCCGCGCTCAGTCCCGCGGGTCCTGCGCCGATCACGGCAATGTCACATTCAAATGCGTATTCTTTCATAATTTCAAAACTCCTTTTTGGTATAAAAAGTGTCATGTTTCTTGATCTTCATACAAAGTCATATATTTGTAGTACACTGTCCCAAATAAAATTTCCGTCTGTGCCACCCCAGATGAAAAATTCAAATGGGACAAAGCATTACATTCTTTGAAATTTTTTTCGCTCCTGCGCGGGCATGCGGCGCCTTGCAAGAAAAACTTGCAAAGCACCGCAGCCGAGCGATGGAAAACCACTCAGATCATCTTTTGGTAAGCCTCGAGAGCAACGTCAAGACGCTGTTTTTCCTCATCGGTCAATTTGCGGAATGGAGCACGACAAGTATCGTAAGCAATGACGCCCATCTTCATCAGCATATACTTAATGGCGGGAATTTCGGGAATCCCCGCAATGTTCGCCATAGCGGTCTCAATACCCTTTTGCATTGCTACTGCCCCCTCCTTGTTGCCCGCTTCGAGCGCATCCCACAGACCCGTATGGAGCTTGCAGTAGACTGCCGCAGGTCCCGACACCCAGCCGCAACCGCCGACATTGTAGCAGTTCATGGCGTTACAGTCGCTGCCGATCAGCGCATGCGCGCGTCTGTTTTGGGGGGCGTTGACATACGCCTTGATGCGCTCCAAATCGGGATAGGAAAATTTAATTCCGTACAAATTGGAATAACGGTCCATCAATCTGCCCAGCAGTTCGGCGGAGACATCATTTCCCGTGCGCGTAAAAATGTTGTACACATACAGCGGAAAATCGGTGATCTCGTCTAAGATGGTCTCATAGTATTCCTGCATCGCCTTTTCGTCCATCGGAAAGAACACGGGCGTCATCAGTCCCGCGCCATCCGCACCAAGCGCGCGTGCGTGTCTGACATGCGCGTAGCTTTCGCTGACGGTAGATGCACCGCACTGAATATAGACCGTTGCGCGGTTTTGGTTCTCCGCCAAAATGGCAGAGGCGATTTTTTGTCTTTCCTCGGCGGAGAGAGACAAGCTCTCTCCGTTGGTTCCGTTGGGATAAAGACAGTGAATGCCGTTTGCATTCAAGTGTCTGCAAAGGCTGCGTACACCCGCGTAGTCAACACTGCCATCGGGCATCATCGGAGTGACGGTTGCACACACAACACCTTTCAATTGTTTCATTTTCTTGGTCCTCAGCTTTAATTCGATTAGTTTTCTTTCTTCTTGGTCAAAGCAACACCCATGCCAACGGTCAAAATTGCGATCACGCAGGTTGCGGAAATCGATGAGCCACAGCCCTTCTCTTCGTCAACGGGAGCGGGAGTTGTGGGGGCCTCGGTGGTGGGTTCGGTCACAGGCTCGGTGTCTTGTGTACCGTTGCCTTCACCTTCACATTCACCTTCACCCTCACCTTCACCCTCACCTTCACCTTCGCCCTCGCCTTCTCCTTCACCTGTACCGGGGTTGGCGGCAAGAATCTCTTCCAAAATCTTTGCGGCAACCGCCTCAAGCGCCTTTTCGGCATTCACGGTGGGATAGTCACCGCTTACTGCTGTGAAGATGGTGTTATCCATATCGGAAACCGTGGTAAATACCGTGTCGCCCTTGAGAGCATCTGCGGAAACCTTGGCACATGCAACCAGCTCCTCTGCGGTAAAGCCCTCGGGAGAGACCTTGGAGATAATGTCGCCGTCATAGACCGTATAGTTGTTGCTACCGATGATGATCTTGCTCAAGTGACCTGCAATTTGACCAACACCGCTGACAGATTCCTTGGCATCGATGGTGGTGTCATGGGTGATGACACCGAGGTTGATACAGTTGTTAATGGTGGAAGCCGCCACGTGACCTGCACGACCAGCGATACCACCTGCCATATTGTAGCCGCTGGCAGTCTTGAGACCGACATTGTACAGTGTGATATCACCGTAGTTGACACACCAATCGATGGCAACGGCTGCACTGTTAGAGCCTTGAATACCGATGATACCGCCAAGGAAGTTGCTGACGGTCAGCTCGTTTTCGGGACGGTTGGTAATCTTACCGAAGTTCTCGCAATAGCTAATGGTCAAGCATCCGCCCGCACCGACGATACCGCCGCCGTAGCAGAGACCGTAGATAGTGGAATAGTTCTTACAAGCAACAATGTAGTTGCCGCTGGTACCGCTGGCATTTTCACCTGCAATCTGGTCCATACGTCCCGCAATACCGCCCGCTTGGGGAGAGGAAATGGAGGTCACGTTGGAAACACAGTTGGAAATCATGCTTGCATAAGAGTCGGAAACCGTGTTCCAGCCGATGATGGCACCGCCGCGTCCCACAGCATATACCTCGGTACCGGTTACGGTGAGGTCACAGATATTGGCGTTCTTACCGACGCCGAACAAGCCTGCATAACTTACATTTGCGCTTTGGGGAATGTTCAATCCGCTGACGGTCTTGCCGTTGCCGTCAAAGATGCCCTGGAACGCCTTAGTAAAGTCCTTACCGTCAGCGCTCTTACCGATGGGTGTCCATGTCTGATTATTGAGGTCGATATCCGCAGTCAGTACAAAGTACAAGCCCGCAGTCGCGTCGGTTCCGTTATTGGTAAATCTTGCAAGATATGCAAGCTGAGGAGCGGTTGCAATCTGATAAGGATCGGTCTCGGTACCCGTACCGCCGGCAAATGCCTCGGCATAGCCGATACCGTCCCAAGGACCTGTCTTATCACCGGTGTTCTCGATGACAAGGTCGATCTTATAATAGGTAGATACTGCGGTGACATTGAGAATCGGAAGCTGATCAGCCGCAAAGGTGTAGAAATCCGCATAGGTGGTGGTGTCATCCGCATCGGTGGGATTGACCTTGTCGGTCATGACCAGCTTGCTCTTAGCGGCAGAGGTTCCCTTGAGGTCGGCAATGGAGTTGATTTCCACATTATTCTCGGCAACCACAACAGCTGTTGCACCGTCGTCGACATCCTCGAGGATAGCAACCACATTGTCGCCCTTTTCATATGCGTTATTCTTGACGGTGAGCGCCTTTCCCTTGGTGTTACCGACAAGCGCCGCAGACTGAGTAGCATCCTTTACGGTCAAGTCGCCTGTGTTGTAGGAGTTGGTAAGCGTAAGGTTGGTGCTTGCATGAGCGGGGTTTGCCTGACCGACGATACCGCCGGCAAAGGTGGTTTCCGCAAGCGTGGGAATGTTGATATCACCGGTATTGCCACAAAGGACAATGACGGTGTTATCGTTGGTAACATAGCCCGCAATACCGCCGGCTTTGATTGCGGATTGAGCCACACTGATGGTATCGGGCGTGGTGATGTTACCGCTGTTGGTGCAGTAACGGATCTCCGCGCCGATGGCACAGCCGATGATACCGCCGTAGTACATGGTCTTATCCTTGTTCTGACCGACAATGTTCACAGCATTGGAGCACGCGATGAACTTTGCGCCTGCCGCGTTACGTCCGACAACGCCGCCGCAGTTGTAGCCGGTGATAAAGGAGTTTTCGTCAACGGGCTTGACATGGCAGTCGAACAGGGTGGTTCCCGTGTTTGCCTGACCGAGGATACCGCCGGCTCTGGTGGCACCGGTAATGCTCTTTACCGTCAAATTGATGTGCTTGATGGTGGCACTCTGCGCATAACCGAACAAGCCCGCGTAGGCAACACCGGCAGCCTCGTCAATGAACAGATTGCCGATGGTCTTGTAGTTACCGTCAAAGATACCGTAAAAGATCTTACCGTTGTCACCGATCGGGGTCCAAGAATAACCTGCAAGATCAATGTCGGCGGTCACTTTAAAATAAGTATCCGCGTAGCTTTGACCGCCCGCAACATTTTTAGCAAGAAGTGCAAGCTGAGCGGCGGTAGCGATCTGATAGGGGTCGGTGTCCGTACCGGTACCGCCCGCAAACTCGGTTGCGGCGTGATCGGTCCAGGTTTCGGGCTTTTGTTCTTCATTCTCAGCAAACGCCGTGGGAACAGCGATGACAACCATACTCAGCAGCATGGTAATGACCAAACAGATGGAAAGTAATTTTTTCATGTTTTTTATCCTTTCTTTCATATAGGGTTTCGGATCATGCAAGGATATCGTCGATGGAGATCGATCTCAGCGTGTCGCCTTGTGTGGACGCACTGAGTACATCGATCGTTTGAATGTCCTCTTCGCTCAAAAGTACTACATTGATCGAAGGTTGTGCATAAAGCTTTTTCATTGAATTTCCTCCTTTTAATGTCAAAATTCGGGAATTACGTATTGTACTCGTCCCAAGGTGTCGAGGTGACGGCACCCGTGGAGAGGTCGATCATATGAACCGAGGCGGCATCCAAAATATGATCGGCGCCGATCGTATTCATAAGGTCAACATTGATCTGATTGCTGAGACTTCCCTGTGCGGCAAGTCGGACGCGGCTTGCTTGCGGGAGAAGTGCGTAGGTGGGCGCTACCGTCTCGTATAAGAACGCGGTGGCATTGTGTCTGCGGTAGGTGTCACCCGTAATACCGTGGTGCGGCATAGTGACAATGTAGGAAGTCAGATACTCGGTGCCAAAGCGCTCACACATCTTGTCAAGCAGGATGGCGGTCGCGTCTCCCGTGAGCATCACGGTCTTCCCCGATCCGTTTGTCGGCTTTAGGCGAACGACCATCGACATGGTATTGCCGTCGCCCTTCTCGCCCTTTGCCACAGCATCCTGTGCCAATTGGTTCTCATAGCCGATGACGGTAGGGACAAAATCCGTCATGGTGGAAAGAATCTCCATATCCATACCCGGGAAGTGGAACACCTGTCCCGTGAGCGCCTTGTAGACGGGAACGCCCGCAAAGCCGGTCTGCCCGCTGTCGTTGGTCTCCAAGCCGATACCGACATAGATACGGTGGAACTCGGACTCGGCGGCGGATAAAAACTCGGTTTGCTCCTCGGTATCTACAATATTGTAGATCACGCTTTCCAAGGTGACATTGATATCGTTACCGTAGTCTCCTCGGTTATATCTGACCGCAAACTGGTAAAATCCACCAACATGATCGGCGTGATGGTGCGAGAGAATCCACGCGCGGATGACAATGTTGTTATCGTTGTTGGGATCACTGTCGGACGCCGCCAAGGATTTGAGCGTTTGATAGATCATTTCGGCGTTGACCGAATAGGAATTTCCGCCGTCATAGACAAGAAAGCTTCCGTCCTCGAGCCGAACGATACCCGCAAGCGAACCGCTGGACTCGGTATAAGCGGGATTTTCTAAGGAGACCTCGTCAGCCAAGGTACCGTCCTCATCCAAGTCAGCAAGCGCGACATAAACCGCATCTGTGACCTTGGTATAGGTGGGGATTGTGGTTGACGGGAGGTTCACATTCTTTGCGGCGATCACTCGCGTGTCTCCCGAGCTCTCCGTAAAGTAAACATGAACCATGATCTGATCTGTGCCCTCGGTTTTTGTGTAGGTTGCAAAGCGGTTGACCAAATCGGCATCACCGTCGGTATTGGTGATGGAATTGGTGGCGTACTCCGCAAAGCCTGCTTCTTCAAGAACCTCGAGGTAATTTTGGAACATTGCTTCGGTGGTACCCGAGACCGTCACTTGACTGTGACCGTCTCCGAGATCGGAGAGCGTCTGCTCCCCTCCCCAAAGGAAAGCGGGAACACCCGCCAAGGGCTTGATCAGTTTCCCGAGATAACGTCCTCGGCGTTCACGTAGGTCAAGGTTTTTGTTTGGCAGTAAACAGCATCTGTCGAGCCATTCAGCGTGTAATAAGGCGTGATGGCAAAGATGTAGCCATCCGCAACGTCGGTAAGACCGGTAACGGTAAGCGCCACGATGTAATCAGCGTTCAGCGAGGACGCCGACAATGTGCTGTCCCCTGCCTTTACGGAAGTATAGACCGTCGTCAAAGGCTCGGTGGTGTAGCTGCCGTGTGCATCATCCGATTTGCGGAGAAGAATGATCTGAAATCCGACCGAGTCGTAAGCGGTCAAATCAACATCACCCGTTCCGTCACCCATACCTGCAATGATACGAACCTGTGTTGCATCCCCTTCAAAGGTCTGCCAACCCTTGAGGTCGATGAGGGTTTCGTTGGTATAGGTTACGGTTTTATCGGTAGCAACTTCGCCAACAACATTTTCCCCACAGTTGGCAATCGTAATATTCGCGCCGGTATAGCCGAGGATTTCACCAACCGTATTTATTGTGGGAAGTGTACCTACATTAAAGCAATTGGCAATACCGCAAGAACCGGGATTAATACGCCCTGCAATACCGCCCGCGTAGTTTGCGGTTTCGGTAGATACCATTTTCACGTCACCATAGTTTCCGCACCAAGCAATTTCAGTCGCGTTGGTCGCCGCATATCCCATGATACCGCCAATATAAACATTACAAGTTGTTGTACCCGTATAATCAAAAGATGTTACCGTTGCAAAGTTGTAGCAGTTTTCGATGCTTGCACCGATAGAAGTACCGATAATACCGCCGATATTTTGTGTAGTGTTATCAATTGCACTGACAGGACAAGCATTGCTGCAATTGGAAATCGTCAAAGTATCCGTTGTGGTAGAAGCAGTTCTTCCTACGATACCGCCGGCGTTGGGAGCCTCGATAACAGAGGTAGCATCAACTGCGGTTACATGACAATTTGTAATGGTTGCACCGTTGCTGACCTGTCCCACAATACCACCCGCACGGGTAGAACCGGAGATCGAAGCAACAGAAACATTCAAGTTCTTAATCGTTGCACCGTTTACATAACCAAACAAACCTGCATAAGTAGTGCCCGATACAGACACATTGGAGAGTGTTTTGCCGTCGCCGTCAAATGTTCCCGCAAATGCGTTGGTCGAAGATTGAGAGATGGGAAGTTGGAAAGGATCCGCATTGAGCATAATATCAGCAGTCAGTTTTACAGTTTTTCCTGCAAAAGCATTGCCCATATTACTGAAAGCTGCAAACATTGTTACATCAGCCGCACTTGCAAGTTCAATCGTATCGGTACTATACCAATGATTGAAACCGGCATTTGCAAGCGGTGTCAAAGAAGTTACGAAATACTTGGAAGTATCACATCCGTCTGCTTCATCAAGCTTAGCAAGAACAGTGTCGGTTGTAACGCCTGTTACAAAATTAGTCGAAGTTGTTGTACCGTTTTTTTGTAAACCGAATACCGTTGTATTGGTACTGGTGCTTGCGCAATGATTTACAGTTGCAGTATTTCCGGAAGTCCAAGCGCCTACTCCGTTAATGGCACCTTGTGCATACAAGCCGCTAAGCGTTCCGGTATTGATACAATAATCGATTGAGGAATTTCCGACATCAAGCCAATCCAACGCACCGGCAATTCCACCAACAAAACGATTGTTGCTGGATCCCGCACCGGAGCCAACTTGAGGTGAAAGACTCGCATTATTTACACAAGCAATGATCCATGCACCGTTAGACCAACCTACAATACCGCCATTAAACAAAAAATATTTCAATATAGAAGATGTCCATGTTGTATTGTTATTGATGGTTGTGTTACTATCGGTCGTGCAACTAATGATTTGGGTGGGTTCATTGCCACCAACTTTGGCGAAACCAACAATACCGCCTACCACATAACCGTAAAGATCATTGTCAACCGAATGACAGTTCACAATAAGAGAGCCCTTCGTTGCAAAACCAACAATTGAACCAACATTAGTATAACAGGTGGTAGAATTAGATATACTTGTTGGCAAAGCAGTCGCACTGATTGTAGCACCGGATACCGTCAAATTCATGATGGTTGCCTGTGCAATTTGTCCAAACAATCCTGCCGCATATTGGGTAGTAGCCGTATTGGTGACCGTAAAGTTGCTAACGGTATAACCGTTACCATCAAAAGATCCTCTGAAATAGGCATTGGTATTGCCTACCTCACCAATCGGTGCCCAAGATTTTCCGTTCAAATCGATATTAGCCGTCAATTTGTAGAACTCACCGCGGCAATTATCGGTTTTCACTCTGTTGGCAAGCCAAGCCAAATTTTCGGGGGTGGAAATTTCATAAGGGTCGGCGGCGGTACCGGTACCGGTGGTGGGTTTCGTGATCGTCGTTCCGTCCCATCCTTCCCCTTCCGCCGTCACAACAACGGGAACAGTAAGCGCAATCATTGCGAGAGAGATCAAAAGTAAGAGGCTACGTTTGAGTAGAATTTTCATAATGATGCGTTGTCCTTTCATAAATATTTATAAAGTCTTTATTATTGGAATTTCTCCATGATCTTTCCGATCAATTTTTCGACAACAGGCTTCTGCCCTACCCAGTCGGACGCGATGGTGGTAGAGCCTTGCTTTACCTGATTGACAAAAATGGTGCTGGGAATGTACGAAAGCGAAATATCAAAGATCTCACCGATGTCATAGACCACGCCGTTGCGGATGGTGTCAAACATCTTACTGGTCACGTCGTCCTTGGAGTAACGGAGCTTTAAGCTCTCCTCAAAGATGATGGGAGTGACTTGACGGTAGCTCTCGGATGCCAAGCACTCGAGCGCCGCGGAAAGCATATCCACCGTGGAAGCATCCAACAGATTGTTGATACCGTACATGGTGAAGGGTGCACCCACCGCCGTGTAGTATTCCTTTTGTGACTCGCTGTACTTGGGCGAAGGCGCGATCAAAACGTCAAACGAGATTGCGGTTTGGTCGGCATTTTGGTTGTCCTTGCCGCGCAATACAAAGAGCTTGTCAACATGGAACAGCGCGTTCTGTGCGCAAAACACCTTTCTGCCATCGATACCGTCCTGCACATATGCGTTGTCGGCATAAGCGATCTGTCTGGTCTTGTTGATGACAGAGATCATCTTCTCGCTCGCCAAGGAGTCGGAAATGATCAGCGCGTCATCCTCATCTTTTGCCATGCAAAGCAGTCCCGAGCCCGTGCTGAACAGGTTGAGGTTGACCGCCTGTGCCGTAAAGGCAAAGAAATCACCGGAGGTGACTGCGTCATCTCCATCACGGTTCTCAAACACGTCCTTGCACATGCTCAACATTAGGTCAAGTGTCCATTCGCCGTCGTTGATGATGTCATAAAGCTGCTTTTCCTCAAAGACTCGCCAAGAGTCTGCCGCATCCTCGTTGACAAAAATACAGTGCATCATCCACAATGCGTTGGAAGAAATGTCGCCGGACGCAAAATAGAGCTTGTTGTTGATGGTGCAGTTGTCGCGCAACCCCTCTGGCCACCAGGGCTTTTCGAGATCGAGATAGGTGGTTTGCTTCAAGTCGACCAAAAAACCTCTGGTTGCCAGCGTTGCAAATGTACGGCTGTAGGTCGCGTAAATGTGATACGCCTTAGAACCGGAGCTGTAATCGATCTCACAGGTGTTAAACCAGTCCTCTACGGCGTGTCCCGCCTTTTCGGTGTAGCTGAACTCGACGTTCAAGCGCGCCTCTGCCTCCAAATTGCGGTAGTAGATGGCGTCGTTGATCGCTTGACCGTTCAGCCCTTCCGCCTCGAACTCCTGCATGGTGACATCTTCCCATACCAGCATGGAAATATTCGCCAGATTGTAGTCCAAGTCCGGAAGATCGTCGTTAAGGAACCCGTCCTCGTCGTACTCTCCCTTGACCTCGTCGCCGCCGTTATCCGAGGTGTCGACAGGTGTATTTTCATCGTCCTTGTTACAGGACACCATGCCGAGCATCGTCGAAAACGTCAACAACAACGCAAGGAAAATCAAGATCATTCTTTTCATAAATTTACCTCCTTCTATGAAAAATTTTTTATCAGCAATCACCGCCGCCGTCAAGCCCGTATGCGTTCTGCAAGTCCGACCGCGTCCGTTTGATCGCACTGCGAAGCGCTCCCAGCTCTTTGGCTCCGTGATTTGCTTTTAAAAGAAGATCTTTTCATGTGTAAATTGCCGCTTTTGCGGCTGAACCGGATTTGATTACTCTAACTTCATCTCCCCGAGGATCGCTCCGTCGGAGAGGCGCACGGTGCGGGGAGCATCCGCCAAGAGGATGGCAGGGTGGTATTTCTCTTGCAGATAGACATTGACCTCGTTGGTGGTAAAGCCTTGGTCGCCCAAACGCGCATCCGATGCCGAGGGCAGGAAGCAAATGTCGGGGCGGGTATAATCGTAAAAGAGTCTTGTCGCGTTGCGTGCGCGGTAGGTAGGCTTGTTGAGTGCGTGGTGCGGCATGGTCATAATGTCGGTTTTGATGTGATCCTCAAACCGCAGACACATATCGTCAAGCAGTGTGCAGTTCGCATCTCCCGTCAGCATCAGATTTTTGCCGTTCTCGGTAAGAAGACGGACCACGATCGAGGTCGCGTTGCCGTCGCCCTTGTCCTTTTCCGCATCGGGAAACTCATAACCGATAACGCGCGGGACAAAATCCGACATGCAGGAAAGCACCTCCATTCGCACCCCCGGGAAGAAGAACTCCTGTCCCGTGAGGCATTTGTAAACAGGCGCCTCGGGGAAACAGGCAATACCCTTGGCAATGCGTTCAAAGTCAGTATCTCCGCAATACAGACACTCGCTCTGCTCGGGTGTGTTGCAAAGATTGTAGATAAAGCTCTCCACGGTCACGCCCGTAAAAATGCCCTTCTCCACCGCCTTGACAAACTGGTAAAAGCCGCCTGTGTGGTCCCAGTGCAAATGCGAGAGTACCCAAGCGCGGATGACAATCTCATCGTCCTTTGCCAGTTTTTTGAGCACCTTGTAAATCTGCTCGCCTGCGGGAAAATTGCCGTACCCGCCGTCGTAGAGGATAAAAGTTCCGTCCTCAAGCTGTAGCACGCCGCCCAGCGAGTCGCCCGTGGGGTTGCCCTCTTTTCCAAGAGAGGCAAGCGCGGTATAACTAACCTCGCAAACCTTTTCGTATGTAGGTGTTTCCCGTGCGGGCAAAAGCGCGTCAAACGCCGCGACGATGCGCGTCTCACCGGAGTACCCCGCGCGGTAGATATGTACCATATGATTTTGTTGCGTCAACGTGTAAGAGGTAAAGTTGCCCTTGGACATCGAGGCGTAAAGAACATACCCCGCGCCCTCGAGTACCGTTATGTAATTTTCGAGCATCTCGGCGGTCGTCTCAAAGACCGTAATCTGTGCATAATCGTCGCCGATGTCGCAGATCTTTTCTACCCTGCCACCCTCAAACGTCGGGAGACAGGACAGCTGTTTGAAATTTTCGATTTCTTGCATGGACATGATGGTTCTCCTTTTTTTGCCGATGGCTTTTGTGATAAAATTATTGCGTGATCTCCAATGTCGACATATTGATGGTTCGCACGGCATCAAGCAATACCATGGTGGGCTTGTAGGTATTTACCAAATAAATGTTGATCTCGTTGGTGATAGCAGCGGTCTCATATGCCAATCTCTTGTTGGATGCCGAGGGCAAAATGGCAATCTTGGGCTGAACGCTGTCGTAAAGATACTTGGTACCGTTGCGACGGCGGTAGGCGTCGCCCGTCAATCCGTGGTGCGGCATAGTCATCACATCGCTCTTGAGATAATCGGCGCCAAAGCGGTCGCACATCTGGTCAACCAAAATATTGACCGCGTCGCCCGTCAGCATCAGCGTCTTGCCGCTTGCAAACTTCATTCGGTGGATCACTGTCATGATGTTGCCGTCGCCGTTGGTCTTGTCAACGTCCTTAGTCTCGTAGCCGATGACCTGCGGGACAAAATCGGACATGCACGAAAGAATTTCCATCTGCATCCCCGGGAAGTAGAACACCTGTCCCGTGAGACACTTGTATACGGGGATATCGTAGCTGAACTTTTTGATCGATGCCGCCACACCGTCAAACTCCTTGCGGGCATTGGGAAGGAACTCGATCTGCTCCTCGGTGTCGCAGAAATTGTAAATAAAGCTTTCAATCTTAATATTGGAAGCATTCACGTAGGAGGAGCTTGCGTAAGCATTGAATGCGCCCACATGGTCGCCGTGCTGATGTGAGAAGATCCATGCGCGCACCACGATGTTGTTTTTGTCGGGTGCCTTTTTCACCAGTTGAGAATAGATTTGCGTTGCGGAGGCGGCGTTCTTGTTTCCGCCGTCGTAGATGATAAAGCTACCGTCCTCCAGTTGGACAATACCGCCAAGCGCATCACCCGACACTGTGCCTTCGGCAGTCATGACCGCCAGAGTGGTGTAAGTCGCGTCACAGACCTTGGTGTAGGTCGGCGCCTCGGTTGAGGGCAGCAACGCGTCTTTGGCTCCGATCACACGGACCTCTTTTTCGCAATCGGTGTAATAAGTGTGCACCATTTGATTATCCTTTTGATAGGTGGCAAAATGGTTGTTGCCAATGGTGTTGGTGGTATACTGTGTATAGCCCGCCGCCTCCAAAGCGGTTTTGTAAGCATGGAAGGCATCGAGCGTGGTCTCGCCGTAAAGCACCTGTGTATGTGAGTCACCCAGGTCGGCAATCTTTTCCACCTTGGTGTTGCGAATGACGGGAACACCATCCAAAGCATCGAGCAGATCGACCTCTGCGGAGCCGATCATCTCAAAGCCGTCGGTCATGGTCAGTGTGCCGTTTTCGTTGTATCTCGAAACATACGAAATAAACGCGTTGACTGCCGCTTGCAAGCCCAGATCCTCGCTTGCCGCGACAATGATCTTATTGCCCGCAACTTGAACGATGTATTGGTTGTGCGCAAGCTTGGCGATCGCCGCGTCGACCTCGTCATAATCAACAAAGCCGATCAATATCTCAACGGTGGAGGCGTCGTAGTTCTCACCCGTTAGGCGCGCGTCCTTGGAGGCCTTGATGCTCTCGGCACCGCTGGCATTGAGCAGATAGGAGCGCAGTGCCAAAACCTGTGCGTACTCGTTTTCGGTGTTGGACGCGGGATAGACCAAGGTACCGTGGAAAGTACCGTCGGAAAAGAGTGTGACCGTCTGCTTGGGTGCGTCGGTCTCGTCCCCCGCGGTCGAGGTGTCGGTATCGCCGCCGTCTTTGGTACAGGCAACCAATTGGAACAGCATAACCAACGACAAGAGGATCAGCAAAAAGCGACTTTTTTTCATAATAGGTCCCTCCTTTGGGCTTTTTCGCGTGTTTTTTCACGCTTTTTTTGGAATTTTTTTATATTTTGTGGGAATTTTACCCACAAATGGGGTTTGAAATACGAGGTCGTTTGTACAATCCCGTCATTATTGTACAACATTTTACAGAGCGATACCATAAAAAAGCAAAGATAAATCATAAAAATTCAACGATGTTTATAAAAATCAACACAAAAAAATTGACTTTTTATAATTTATATGGTAAAATGTTTAATGTCACATCAATAAAGAAAGGTTTTATATCTGCAAATTTTTTGGAAGGAAGGTTTGATTAAGATGAGCCAAATCAGAGTTGTTACCTCAAATTTTGAGACCGATTTCGAGTTTTCGATTGCCAAAAAACATCTACAACCGGGCTCAAGCCAAGCCAAGCAGAGCGCTAACGTCCATTGCCACGAGAATTTTGAACTCGAGTTCATCCACTCGGGTGAGGGCTTTGTTCTCATCAACGACGAAAAATACGCCGTGCGCCGCGGCTCCGCCTATTTGATTACGCCGTCCGATCTGCACGCAGTGCAACTGGAGGGCTGTGAGCTTTGGCTGTACAGTCTGCGCTTTAATGCCAATATTCTTGCGGACAACTTTCTCCAAGAGCTCTTCTTTATCCAATCGGCGTTCATTACCGACTTTCCCGAGGAGCTCTCGCAGATGCTTTGCAATCTTCTCGACAAGATTACAGGGGAATACGACAGCCAAAACACCTATCGCAAGGAGCTGATCCGATTGCTTTTTAGCGAGCTGATCGTCTATTTTCTGCGTCAAATTCCCAAGGAGAACCGCAAGCCGGGCGTCTCCAAATCGGCTCCCATTCTTATTCATCGCATTTGTGCATATATCAAGTACAATTTTAACGCCGAAACGCTCTCTGTCAACACACTGGCAAAGCACTTTTACCTCTCCCCCAACTACCTTGGCGCGTTCTTTAAAAAAGAAACCGGTGTCAGCTGTACTGCATACATCAAAAATCTGCGCTTGCAATTTGGGCGTTCGCTGATCTTAAATACCAAGCTCTCCATCGGTGAAATCACCGATAAATGCGGCTTTTCCTCCTCCGCCTACTTCACCAAAGAGTTCCGCAAAAAATACGGCATCCCACCCGCCGCCCTACGCAAAAACCCGCAAAAGGCGACGGAAGAGCAGACATTGATACAACATTAACCGTTTGTATAAAGGTTACTTTTACCGCAAAAGCCTCCCGATTCTTGCCAAAACAAGAATCGGGAGGCTTTTGATATAAGAACGGTAAATTGGTTTTATAAATTCATCGGCAGGTCGGGATTTTCGGAGAAATGCTTCAGCATGACCAGAGGCTCGGTTGCCGAGGTATTGGTAATGCGAATCCCTTTTTTGGCGGCGGCCTCGGAGACAAAGAACTCATCGTTGGTCAGTTCGCCGTAGCGGATCAATGTAGGCGTTGAAATATCCCACTTCCCCATTTTGCCGTAGCCTTCAATCAAGATCATTCCATAAGCCGCATTGTCCACGATCTCCACCGTCTGTCCGGGATGGACGGTCAGTCTCTTTGCCGAAACCGTTTTGCAACGGTAGCAAATCCACTCCTCGCAATAACGGTCATCCGAACGGCAAACCACTGGCTTCATAAAGCGGTTCTTATGGAAGTCGGGATCGACATTTGCTTCCCAGTCGATGACATCCATCAAATAATCGATGTTGCCCAGCTCCTCCTCGGGACAATTCTTCCAAAGCAGATCCTTAGAAAGTGTTTGACCGCCGTAAAGGACCGACTGATACATAGCGTAAACGTCGGACGCAAACTGCGGCTCATAGGTACACAGGCTTGCTGGTGCATGCAACACTCCCGGAGGAACATCCCAGCCCGTGTCAAGCGTAATCTTGTAGGCTTGCGAATGATCGAGCAGGTGGTTGTCGCCCTTTTCAAAGTTGGCGAGGCACTCACGGATCTCCTCCTTGGTGCACTCGGGGTTCAGACCGAAGAACGTGAACGGGAACTCCCCACCGTGGTTATTCAGCTGTGACGGGAAGAAGTACATTTCGGGCTTTCCCGAAGCGCCCACGCGTGCGGCATGCTCTTCGCGGTGATGAATGTGGTGCGGCAGAGGTCCCGCATTGTCAAAGAATTTGCTGAACATGGGCCAACGGTGATATTTGTTCCACAGACCGTCGCCGATCAGCTCGCCCTGCAATTCTTCCACGGCGTCACGGAGTAGCATCTGTTCTGTTCCGTCAGCCGAAACGATGTAGGAAAGTCCCTCGTCATCGGGCGTATCGGGACCGTTCTCCGCCCATGTGGTGGACGAGAACCAACGCTCGTCGATTCCACCCTTTTCGGTGCCCTTGACGTAATAATCGTCGGGATGGAGTTTAATTCTTTTCCCGGGACGGCAGAACGAACGCGGCACCCAGGTGGGCTTGAGGCGAAGGATTCCCTCTCCCTCCTGCAACAGTTTTTTGGATAACATATGTTTGAAACCTCCTTTTTTTCGGTTAAAAAATACAAGCAACGGGAGCACGGAAGAAAACTCCCTTTCCCCATTTTATTATAATTTTTTCCTCACCGTTTGTAAAGGAAGTATCGATTGTAAAAATGGCACTTTGGATTGTATTTCCACCGTCTGTGCCACCAGCACCACCTGCGGTGAGGCCGCTTGTCGGGGTATGTATTGTAAAAACATTTAACACGATGGGAAATGTAAAGCAGTATGCTGAAAATTCAAATAAACGTATACCGCCGCACAATCTCTCCGTGCGTCATCCCGGGTGGTAGAATGTGGTAATAAAAAACAAATGACAAAATGACAGTCATAGAAAGCTAAAAAAACTTCCCGCACAGGGAGATTTTTCTTTTCGCTCAAAAAAGTAAATTTGCATTGTGAGCTATCGTTCAATCTACTTTCATAAAAAATCGGGAGAACATTCGCAAACGTCTCCCAAAAAAATATTCACTTTAGGGTGCTTGAAAATTGACAATGGCGTAATACATGGCTTTAAATTCCTCGTATTTTTCCGCGTCGGAGGAGGCGCCCCACACATAACTGTGCGGCATCACGATGAGAGTATCCGCAGGCAGAACCTTTAGCGCGTCGTAATATTTGTACAGCGCGGTATCACCCAGGCGGATGGCGTAATCGTTGCAGGCACTCTCGGGGAGCGTTTCAAACAACTCGGAAAGCGGCACCGCAACCGCGGCAAGATTGCGTTGCTCATACACATACTCGCTCACCAGCCAAACGGCTGCCTCTCCCGTCATAACGTATGTACCAAAGGTAGTAAGATTGTCGTTTGAAACCTGCTTGGCATTGTTGAAAGCGTAAAGATCGACATTCCCCTGTGCGTCGGTATATTGCGGGCGCAATTCGTCCTCGGTATAGACCGAGTAATCGGTGAGTAGAACCTCCATTTGCGCTGTTCTGCCGTCCTTTTCTTTTTCGGGCGCAACAGCGTTAAAGACATCGATGACGCGTTCACGCTCCTCGCCCGACAACGTGTAGTTGCCTGCGTAAGCCAACGTCACGTCCCCGGTCTCTTTGGTGGAGCATTGTGCAAAGCAAACGATGCCAACAAACACAAAAAAGCCGATGACGATCACGGGCCATTTGTAGTGATACCAAAAATTATCCAACCACGTCAAAAAACGGTTCTTAACGACGATCTCCCCCGCCGTGTTTTTTTCCTGTTTCAAAATAAAAAACCTTTCTTCAATTCTTTTGTTCTGATATTCTCTTACATCCTATCGTGGCAGATGTTCATACAAACATCCCCCCGAACGAGAGCACCATCGCAGGTGGAAAACAGCGGAACGCACCGCAATTCAGTCCGTCCCGCTGTTGATAAATGATCAGCCTTGTGTTCTGGAAACTTCCAAAACTTTCATGCGGATGGTTCCGTTGGGAACCTCCACTTCAAGCTCATCGTCCGCGCGTTTGCCGATGAGCGCCGCGCCGATGGGAGCCTGATCCGAGATCTTCCCCTCCAAGGGGTTCGCCTCGTTGGAACCGACCAGATCGTAGGTGACCTCCATGTTGGCATCGATATTGAGCACCTTGACGGTGGAACCCAAGCTGATTACGCTGGTGTCGATGGTGGACTCATCGAGGATCACCGCGTTCTCAAGCAGTTCCTCCAACTCCTTGATACGCGCCTCGTTCTTGGCTTGCTCGTTCCGCGCTTCATCATACTCGGAGTTCTCGGAAAGGTCTCCGAAGGAACGCGCTACCGCGATATCGTTTTTGATCTTTTCTCTTTTCTCGTGCTTCAAATAATGCAGCTCATCTACCAACTCTTGATAGCCCTGCTGTGTATACATCTGTTTTCCCTTTGACATGTTCTTTCTCCTTAATAATATAGTTATGAAAAATTATGATTGCAATTGTGAGATTGCCGTTTGCAGTTGGTTGTCCAGTGCTTGCGGCAGAACGTAAATGTTATATTTCTTTGCCTCATCAGAGAGTGCCACCTCGCACCCCTCGGAGGGATCGATGCCGATGTCGTGGTAGGTGATGCCGCACTTGGTAACATACGCATAGGTCGTCATTTTAACGTACCCGCTGTAATTGCCAAACATGGCAAGCGGTAGGAAGGACTGCATAATGCCTTTGCCGAATGTGGTCTCGCCCACGACCTTTGCCAAGCCGTAGTCACGCAGGGTTGCCGTAAAGACCTCGGCGGCGCTGGCGGTATTGCCGTTGCAAAGAACAACCATGTTAAGACTCGCATACATCCCAATCTCGTTTTCCGCGACACTGCACGACGCGTAATCACCCGAAAGCTTGGTCGCCTCGGCATAATAAGAGGTCGCTGTATTTCCGTTTTTATCGATGGCGGAAAGGATCAAGTCACCCTTTTGCAAAAAGTAAGTCAGCACCGCCTTGATCGATTGCAGATCGCCGCCCGGGTTGTTACGCACATCAAAGACGAACTTTTGCACATTTTGTGCCAACAACGCGTTTACCGCCTCTTTGAACTGGTGCGGCGTGGTCAGATCGAAATTGCTGATCTGCACAATGCCCACGGTCGGATCATTCTCGGCAAGCTTATAGTTCACCGAAACCGACTCAAAGGTGTCACGTGTGATGCTGAACTCCAGTGACTCGTAGCCCTCGCCGCTCTTGCGAAACGCCGCGAACTCGGCTTGCGTGCCTTTTTCACCCTTAATCATTGAGATCGCTTTGGTGTACCCAAGCGTGTTGACCAACTGATAAGAACCGTCGGCTTTGACGCTGTAGATCATGTCGCCCACCTGCAACTCCGAGTCCGCGGCGGGACCGTCCGCATAGACGGCAATGATCTGGAACACCATATATTCATAATCCGAAACGGTCAGCGTCGTTTGAATCACGCTCACGCCGATGCCCTCGTAGTCACCCACGTTTTCATCGGTCAGCGCCTTGTATTCCTCGTCGGTGTAATACTCGGCGTAAAGATCACCCGTCGCCTCGGCATAAGCTTTGAGCACTGCGGTAAGAAGCTCCTCCTCGCTCACCTGTCCCGCGTAATAGGAATAACGCTCAAACAGGGCGGCAAGAACCTCCAGCTTGTCAAAATCGATATCAGCGTCCACGCCGTTGTCGGCTTTGAGCCGGTCAATGGTCTCTTGCTGTACCGCGAGCTTTTCGGAATAATACGCACGGTTGGCAGCCGAGGTAAGTGTGTAAGTCAATATGATCGAGATTGCCGCTACGATGCAAAGCATCGAGATCAGAAACCCGACCGAACAGGTTTTCTTCTTTTTTGGGGGGTCGCTCGGCACCGCGGCGCCCATGTCGCCAACATGCCATTCTCCGGGATAATAATCACGGTTATTGGGGTTCATTAGAGTTCCTTTCCGAGACGCGTCGTTCCCGCGTACTCATAAAACCCGAACCGCACCTATGGTGAGGCTATATATCCTCACGGTATTTTGCATTTTCCCCATAGGTGGAATCGGTCCTAAATATTTTATGGACGGCAAAGGAAAGTTATTCAAAAAGCTTTCTGAAAAACAGTACAGAAGCGAAATGCAGATGGATACGGAAAAACACCCGCCCTGCATTTCGCTTTCAGCCGTCATAAAATCGTCATATGTCAGAACTTAATGGGTTTGGAGTTGAGGTACTTTTTGACCATGAGCGCGACCTTAAAGGTGATGGCGTGCTCAAATTCGCGCAGGTCAAGCCCCGTCAGCTTACGGATCTTTTCCAAACGATAGACCAACGTGTTTCTGTGCACAAACAGCTTTCTCGAGGTTTCGGAAACATTGAGGTTGTTCTCAAAGAAGCACTGAATGGTCATCAGCGTCTCGCGGTCAAGCGACTCGAGGCTTCCCTTTTTAAATACCTCTTGCAGGAACATCTCGCACAGCGTGGTGGGCAACTGATAGATCAAACGACCGATACCGAGGTTCTCATAGCTGATGATGTTCTTTTCGGTCTCGAATACCTTGCCGACCTCCAGTGCGACCTGTGCCTCTTTATAAGCGCGTGCCAAATCTTTAATGTTCTCGACAATGGTGGAGATACCGATGGAAACCTTGGTGTAGAACTCGGTAGAAAGCGTATCGGCGATGTTGGTCGCGATCTTTTCGATGTCGCGGCTCTCGGTGCCGGGCTTGATATCCTTAACCAACACGATGTCATGCTCGCCTACACTGATGACATAGTCCTTGGATTTGTCGGGAAACATGTTCTGCAACATCTCAAAGGGCATCATATCGGTCTTGCCGTAGAACTTGATGAGGAAGACGATGCGCATTTCCTCGGTGTTAAAATGAAGCTCCTTGGACTTGATGTAGATATCGCTGGGCAGAATGTTGTCCAGAATGATATTTTTGATAAAGGATCCCTTATCGTATTTTTCATCGTAAAGATTTTTGATGTTGCCGAGCGAGATGGCAAGCAGCTTGGACATCTTCTCCGCCATTTTATCCTCACCCTCGACAAATACGATATAATCGGTCTTGGGACCGTTGGTCATGGGACGGTAGGTATAGCCGCCGTTGGTGATGACGTCGCTCGTATAATTGAGCTCGTCGCGGACACCCTGGCGGATCTCACCGATCTTGACCAATTCCGAGCAAGCGATGATCACACCGTTTTCGTCGATAACACCGATGACGCGATCGATCGCATCCTTCATTTGATGAATGACACCCTGAAACAACCTGTTAGACATTTTCTTTCTCCTCTGTTTTTGTTATTGAAAAAATAGGGGTTGTAAAAAACTACTTGTATTTTACACCATTTTTTGTATTTTTTCAATAGGTATTTTAATATTTTTTATAAATTTTTTTATTTTTTTCGGACATTTTGCATATCACGTCAAATTTTTCGTCATTTTTTACGAAAATTTAACGAAATGTCGTGACAGAAATCACTCGGAAAGCTCCAACTCATACACCAAACAAGCCAAAACGAACGATGCCGCGGTCTCGGTACGCAGGATGCGTTTGCCCAGCCCCACGGGAAAAAGTCCTGCTTTGATCGCCGCCTCGGCCTCTCCGAGCGAGAACCCGCCCTCACTGCCGATGATCACCGACACCGTGGGAGCCACGTCCGTCGGGAGCTTTTGGCGCAAGGTCTTGAGCACCTCGGGCAACGGTTGCGTACCATCCCCCTCATAGCAAAACAGTGGGATGTCAGCCTTCCCCGCCTCGGCGATCGCATCGGCAAAGCGCACCGTTGAGTGCACCTCGGGGATCACTCCCCTACCGCTCTGCTTTGCCGCCTCCAAGGCGATGCGGCGGCGTCTTTCCACCTTTTTCTCCTCGGCTCCGTCCTTGGCGCGCACCACACATCTCTCACTTTCAAAGGTAGTCAGCTCCGCGGCTCCGCACTCCACCGCCTTTTGGATCACACTGTCCAGCTTGTCTCCCTTGGGGAGCGCTTGATAGACATGGACATGATACGGCGGCTCGGTGTCACACTTGACCGTGGACAGCACGCGTGCCTGTACACAGTCGGGCAAAAAGGCGATCAGCTCGCACTCATATTCGTATTTTTGCATATCGCAAACCGTGATGTGCTCCCCCGCCGCCATCCGCAAGGAACGCGAAATGTGGTGGGCATCATCGCCCGTGAGCGTCACAACACCGTCCGCGATACGGTCCTTGCTGACGAAAAATCTCGGCATAAACCCCTCGCAAAATTCAGATTGCTTTTATTATACTACAAAATACCCAATTCGTCAATAGGTTTTTTGTATTTTTTGTCATTAAAAAAAGCATTTTTTACAAGTTTTGGAGAACCCTGCCGTAAAATATCCATAGAAAAGCCAAACAACGCAAACAGTTTGCACATTTTGACCGCTTGTTTTTTTCCTTTTGTGTGCAGCGCTTTAAAATTTGACATTTAGTTTGACAATTATTTTTTAAAAGCTATTGCAATTTTGCTCCGAAAGGTGTATAATGTTATCTACAATAAAACAGAGGGGAGCTTGATGAGTATATTTACTCGGACAGGCTGAGAGGAAGGTATGACCTTCGACCCATGAACCTGATTTGGATAATGCCAACGTAGGGATGCCTAAGCATAAGTGTATTTTAACGGGAAGTTACCAAAACAGGTGGCTTCCCTTTTTGTTATACTTCGGAGGTGAAAGCATGGTAAAAATCAATGGAAAAAGTCTTGATATTGCGGGCAAGACACTTGCGGAATATCTGGAAACAACAGACTATGACGCAAAACGGATCGCGGTAGAACGCAATGAGGAAATTATCCCGAAATCACAGTATGGTCAAACCTTGCTGACGGATGGGGACAGTGTCGAAATCGTTAGTTTTGTCGGAGGCGGCTAAAGTGATACCGACGAAAGAGGAAATGCAAAAAGCGCTCAGGGATCGTAACGGAAAGGATTTGCAGGATAAATTTTTTTCCGCAACCGTTGCGGTTTGCGGACTTGGCGGGCTGGGCTCGAACATTGCCATAGCGCTTGCCCGCGCAGGAATCGGAAAGCTCATCTTGATTGACTTTGATCAAGTGGATATCACGAATCTCCACCGTCAGCAGTATAAGGCATCTCAAATCGGCAGATATAAAACCGACGCGCTTTCCGAAAATCTGTCGGAGATCGCACCGTATGTAAAAATTCAAACACATACGGAACGAATGACAGAAAATAATGCCGTAGCGCTTCTGAGGGATGCCGATATCATCTGTGAGGCATTTGACCATCCGGAAGCCAAAGCAATGCTTACCGACATTGTTTTAGACCAAATGCGCGAAAAATATTTGATTGCGGCATCCGGCATGGCAGGACTCGGTAATGCAAACAACATAAAAACAAGACGTATCACAAAACAATTCTATCTCTGCGGAGACGAGATCAGCGATGTCAATGACGGGATAGGGCTTGTATCCTCCCGCGTTATGCTTTGCGCCGCGCATCAAGCACACATGGTTTTGCGCATTTTGGCAGATAATTTTGATACATAATATATGGAAAGTAGGATTATGAAATGAACAACGATCAGCTTATCATTGGCGGACATCAATTCAATTCCCGTTTCATTCTCGGATCGGGAAAATATTCACTCAACCTAATTGAAGCGGCGGTCAGAGACGCGGGTGCGGAGATCATCACGCTTGCGGTCCGTCGAGCAAACACGAAAGACCGCGAAAACATCCTTGATTTTATCCCGAAAGGGGTCACACTGCTTCCCAATACCAGTGGAGCCAGGACTGCTGAGGAAGCGGTACGCATTGCCCGCCTTGCAAGAGAGCTTGGGTGCGGTAATTTTGTAAAGATCGAGATCATGCGCGATTCCAAATATTTGCTCCCCGACAATCAAGAAACGATCAAAGCGACCGAGCTCCTTGCCAAGGATGGCTTTGTTGTCATGCCGTATATGTATCCCGATCTGAATGTTGCCCGTGACCTTGTAAATGCCGGAGCCGCTACCATTATGCCGCTCGCTTCTCCCATCGGTTCCAACAAAGGGCTTGCTACCAAGGACTTTATTCAAATTCTCATTGATGAGATCGACCTCCCCATTATTGTTGATGCGGGTATCGGCAGACCTTCACAGGCTTGCGAAGCCATGGAAATGGGCGCGGCTGCGATCATGGCGAATACCGCACTTGCCACGGCAGGCGACATCCCCATGATGGCATCCGCCTTTCGGCAAGCCATTGAAGCAGGACGCAAGGCATATCTTTCGGGGCTTGGCAGAGTGCTGACACGTGGCGCATCGGCATCCGATCCTTTAACCGGATTTCTGCGCGATTAAGGAGCAGACATATGGAAAATCAATTTTTTGTCGACTCGGAGAATTTGTCTCCCAAAGCACTCCAAAAAAAGCATCAGCTTGAAACCGATCCCTCAACCCGTAAAAATCATATGGAATATTTGCCCGGCATGGAGATCATTGCGTCGGATGTCTGTGCAAATGTGATGGAACATATGAGAGCCTATGACCACACAGTCTATACCGCAAAAGAAGTAAAGGCGGCGCTCGAGCACCAGACTTGTACGATTGAGGATTTCAAGGCATTGCTGTCTCCCGCGGCGGAACCGTTTTTGGAACAGATGGCACAAAAGGCGAGAATGGAAACAAGCAAGCATTTTGGGAACACCGTTTATTTGTTCACTCCTCTTTACATAGCAAATTACTGCGAAAACTACTGTGTTTACTGCGGCTTTAACTGCTACAACCATATCCAACGTATGAAGCTGAGTATGCAGCAGATCGAACGTGAAATGAAAGTCATTGCCGACAGCGGTATGGAGGAGATCTTAATTCTCACAGGAGAGAGCCGTGGACAGAGCGACGTAAATTATATTGGTGAAGCCTGTAAGCTGGCAAGAAAGTATTTCCGTATGGTGGGACTTGAGATCTATCCCGTCAATACCGATGAATACCGTTATCTGCACGAGTGCGGCGCGGATTATGTAACCGTCTTTCAAGAAACATACGACACCGATCAATATGAGCAATTGCACCTCCTCGGTCATAAGCGTGTGTGGCCGTATCGTTTTGACGCACAGGAGCGTGCATTGCGCGGCGGTATGCGCGGCGTTGCATTCTCGGCACTTTTAGGACTTTCCGACTTCCGCAAGGATGCCCTTGCAAGTGCATTGCATGTTTACTTTTTGCAACGCAAATATCCTCATGCCGAAATGTCGCTGTCTTGTCCCCGTCTCCGTCCCATCATCAACAACGATAAAATAAATCCCCGTGATGTGCATGAAAAACAGCTTTGTCAGATCCTCTGCGCATACCGCATCTTCCTGCCCTTTGTGGGGATCACAGTATCCTCCCGTGAGAGTGCGGAGTTCCGCAACGGTATCGTAAAAATTGCCGCCACAAAGGTTTCCGCAGGTGTATCTACGGGGATCGGCGACCACGAAAGCAAGTACAGCGGAACGGAGTCGAACGAGGTTGCGGGCGACGAGCAATTTGAAATCGATGACAGCCGCAGTCTTGAAGCCATGTATAAGGATATTGCCGATGAAGGACTGCAACCCGTCTTGAACGATTACCTGTATGTGTAAGGAGAACCCCCATGAAAAATTTTGACTCAACACTTTATTTTATTACCGACAGCACAAGTTTTTGGGAAGAAGAATTTTTGCGCCGTGTGGAAAAAGCGTTAAAGGGCGGTGCTACGCTCTTACAGCTTCGCGAGAAGGACAGAACAACCAGAGAATACATCTATCTTGCCGAGAAAGTTCACGCGCTGACAAGAAAATACCGTGTCCCGCTCATCATTGACGACCGTATCGACGTAGCAATGGCTACAGGAGCCGAGGGCGTGCATCTTGGGCAGAGCGATATGCCGATTGCAATCGCACGTAAAATCCTCGGAGATGATGTTATCATCGGTGCAACCGCAAAAACCGTGCCACAGGCACTTGAAGCCTATGAACAAGGTGCGGATTATCTTGGAGTGGGGGCCATCTACCCCACCACCACAAAGGTCAAAACCGTTTTGACCTCAACCGAAACCCTTGATGCGATCTGCCGTGCCGTCCCCATTCCCGTAAACGCCATCGGAGGACTCAACAAAAACAATGTGCAAGTATTGAAAGGGATCGATATTGCGGGCTTTTGCGTCGTATCGGCAATTATGAAAGCGGAGGATCCAAAGGCAGAAGCCAAAGCTTTGCTTGCGCTTGCAAAGGAACTGACAAATAAATAATCAAAGGTATTGTTCCGACAGAACATTACTTAATTCCACACAGATAGAAAAACAATTTGAAAAATAGCGGCAGACCGGGGGCACCACTCTCTGTCGCTCAACAAAAATAATGCCAATCATCTTGAAGGAGTAAAAAATGAGAACAGCATTATCAATTGCGGGAAGTGATTCCAGCGGAGGCGCCGGTATTCAAGCAGATTTGAAAACAATGACGCTAAACGGTGTTTATGCCATGAGCGCGATCACAGCACTGACGGCACAAAACACGACCGGCGTAAGCGCAATTCAGGAGGTAACTCCGAAATTTTTAGCACAACAAATAGACGCGGTGTTTGAGGATATTCATCCCGATGCCGTAAAGATCGGTATGGTCAGCTCGGTTGAGCTGATCAAGACCATTGCGGAAAGATTGAAATATTACAAAGCGAAAAATGTTGTTGTGGATACCGTCATGGTCTCCACCAGCGGAGCAAGACTCATCGGTGAGGATGCGATCGATATTTTAAAAAATGAGTTGCTTCCCCTTGCAACCGTCGTTACCCCCAATATCCCCGAGGCAGAGGTGTTGGCGGGAATATCCGTCCGCAACAAAAATGATATGGTCCATGCGGCACAAATCATCGGCAATACCTATCATTGTGCCGTTCTTTGTAAGGGCGGTCACAGCATCAATGATGCCAATGACCTTCTTTATGCGAACAGTCGGTGTCATTGGTTCAAGGGAAAACGAATCGACAATCCCAATACCCACGGGACAGGCTGTACACTGTCGTCTGCCATCGCCGCCAATCTTGCCAAAGGCTATGATCTTGCATCCTCGGTACAAAAAGCCAAAGATTATATTTCCGGTGCACTTGCCGCTATGCTCGATCTCGGGCACGGGTCGGGTCCGATGAACCATACTTTTGATTTGAACAGTCGGTTCGCCGAATAATTTGCTTGAAAGGAACCAAACCATATGAGAGACTATACCACACAAATGGATGCCGCAAAGCGTGGCATCATCACGCCCGAAATGAAGGCAGTCGCAAAAAAAGAATATCGCACGGCGGAGGAGATCAAGGAACTGGTAGCCAAAGGACAGGTCGTTATTTGCGCAAACAAATTACATACTTGTTTGGAACCGAACGGCGTCGGCTCCATGCTCCGCACAAAGATCAATGTCAACCTCGGCGTATCTCGCGATTGCAAGGATTACGATATCGAAATGCAAAAAGTCATGGCGGCGGTCAATATGGGCGCTGAGGCAATTATGGATCTTTCCTCCCACGGCAATACACAGCCTTTCCGCCAAAAGCTGACGCGGGAGTGCCCCGCCATGATCGGCACCGTTCCCGTCTACGACAGCGTCATCCATTATCAGAGAGACCTTGCCACGCTTACCGCTAAGGATTTTATCGATGTGGTAAGGCTTCATGCGGAGGACGGCGTGGATTTTGTCACCCTCCATTGCGGTATCACGCGCAAGACCATCGAACAAATCAAAAAGCATAAGAGAAAGATGAACATTGTCTCCCGCGGAGGTTCTCTTGTGTTTGCTTGGATGTGTATGACGGGACAGGAAAACCCCTTTTACGAATATTTTGATGAGATCCTTGAAATATGCCGCGCGTATGATGTTACGATTTCGCTCGGGGACGCTTGCCGTCCCGGCTGTCTTGCCGATGCAAGCGATGTATGCCAAATCGAAGAGCTTGTTAGGCTCGGGGAGCTTACCAAGCGTGCGTGGGCAAGAGATGTGCAGGTCATGGTGGAGGGACCCGGGCATATGCCGCTCGATCAAATCGAGGCAAACACGAAGCTTCAACAGACAATTTGCATGGGCGCTCCGTTCTACGTGCTCGGTCCCATCGTCACAGATATTGCTCCGGGTTACGATCATATTACCTCTGCCATTGGCGGCGCCGTTGCGGCATCGTCGGTTGCGGCATTTCTTTGTTATGTCACTCCCGCCGAGCATTTGGCACTTCCGAACGTGGAGGACGTAAAGCAAGGAATTATCGCCTCTCGGATAGCGGCTCATGCGGCGGACATTGCAAAAAAGGTCCCCCATGCAAGAGACCTTGACGATGCAATGGCTGATGCAAGAAGAACCTTTGATTGGGAAAAGCAATGGGAATGCGCCCTCGATCCCGAGACCGCAAAGCGGATCCGTGATGAAAGGAAACCGGAGCATGAGGATAGCTGCTCCATGTGTGGTAAATTCTGTGCCGTCAGAAGCATGAACAAAGCTTTGATGGGCGAATACATAGACATTTTATAATTGCTTGGTGCACGGATTCGATATAAAGAGGCTGACCTAAAATCAGCCTCTTATCATTTTATTTTAACGCCTCCTTCATGGACTTCACATACGCTCCGACATACTTTGGCGCATCCTTGCCGTACTTCTCAAGCAGCTTGATAATTGCTGAGCCGACAATGGCACCGTCGGAGATATCCGCCATTTTCCTTGCCTGCTCGGGTGTGGAAATTCCAAAGCCGATGGCACACGGGATATCGGTATTTTGGCGAACCACCTTTACAATGGAGGCAAGATCGGTCTTGATCTCACTTCTCATGCCCGTTACGCCGAGACTGGAAACGATATACAAAAAGCCTTCTGCCTCCTTGGCGATCATGGCAATGCGGTTTTCGGACGTGGGTGCGATGAGGGAGACCAAGTCCACACCGTATTCGCGGCAGATCGGCAAAAATTCTTCCTTTTCCTCAAAGGGCAGGTCGGGCAGGATCAGCCCGTCGATCTCAATGTCACGGCAAGTGGAAATGAAGCGCTCCGCCCCGTAGGAGAACACCACATTGGCATAGGTCATGAATACCATGGGAACCTTGACATCCTTACGAAGCTCCTTTACAAATTTGAAAATCTTATCGGTCGTAACACCGCCGTTGAGTGCACGAAGATTAGCGCCTTGAATGACAGGCCCCTCGGCGGTAGGATCGGAGAACGGGATACCAAGCTCGATGAGATCGGCGCCGTTTTCCACAGCGGCACGGACCACGGCGGCGGTCGTCTCGAGATTGGGATCACCGCAGGTGATAAAGGCGATGAACGCCTTGCCGTTTTCAAATGCGTTTTTGATCTTACTCATGGAGATCCTCCCCTCTGTAACGGGCAATGGCGGCGCAGTCCTTGTCGCCTCTGCCGGATATGGTGATAACGATGATCTTGTCTTTTCCCATCGTGGGTGCAAGCTTGATGGCGTGCGCGACAGCGTGTGCCGACTCGATTGCGGGGATGATCCCCTCGGTTTTTGCCAAATATTCAAAGGCGTTTACAGCCTCGTCATCGGTGATCGGAACATATTCGGCTCTGCCGATGTCATAAAGATGCGCATGCTCGGGACCGACGCCGGGATAATCCAGTCCTGCAGAGATCGAGTAGACGGGAGCGATCTGTCCGTCCTTATCTTGACAGAAATAGGATTTCATACCGTGGAAGATGCCAAGTCTACCGGTGGCAATGGTCGCCGCTGTCTCAAAGGAATCAATACCGCGTCCGGCCGCCTCACAGCCGATCAGTCTGACATCCTTATCCTCGATAAAATGATAGAAGCTGCCGATGGCGTTGGAGCCGCCGCCGACGCACGCGATGACCGCGTCGGGAAGTCTGCCCTCTTTGGCAAGGAGCTGTTCCTTGATCTCCTTGGAGATGACCGCTTGAAAATCGCGCACGATGGTTGGGAACGGATGCGGTCCCATGACCGATCCGAGGCAGTAGTGAGTATCGGAAATTCTTGAAGTCCACTCACGCATTGCCTCCGAAACCGCATCTTTGAGAGTTGCAGTGCCTGTCTTTACGGGAATGACCTCGGCGCCGAGCAGACGCATACGGTAGACGTTGAGCGCTTGCCGTTTGGTATCCTCCTCTCCCATAAAGACCACGCACTCCATGCCCATCAGCGCGGCGGCGGTCGCCGTAGCGACACCGTGCTGACCTGCGCCCGTCTCGGCGATCAGACGGGTCTTACCCATTTTTTTGGCAAGGAGCGCTTGACCGAGCACATTGTTGATCTTGTGCGCACCCGTGTGGTTCAAATCTTCCCGTTTGAGATAAATTTTTGCACCGCCGAGCTCCTTTGTCATCTTTTCGGCGTAGTAAAGCCTTGACGGTCTGCCCGCGTATTCATTAAAAAGCTCTGCCAGCTCCCTTTGAAATGCGGGATCGTTTTTATAACGGTGATAGGCTTCCTCCAGCTCGATCACGGCATTCATCAAGGTCTCGGGGATATACTGCCCGCCGTGAATGCCAAAGCGTCCGTTTGGATTTGTCATAGTGTTTCTTCCTTTCTCACGGCACAGACAAATGCCGCCATTCTGTTTTTATCCTTATACCCATCGTGCTCAACGCCCGAGCTGACGTCAACCGCATATGGGTGCCATGTTTTGATTGCTTCGCTCACATTCTCCGCGTCAAGTCCACCCGCCAGAAAATACGGCCGTTGGATCATTTTGATCAGTGACCAATCAAATACCATTCCCGTACCCGCGCCCGAATCCAAAAGCACATAGTCGGCTTGGCTTTGGTTGACTTTTACCGCGTCTTGCACGGTTTCCACGCGAAACGCCTTGATGATCGGCTGATCGGTAAGTGTGCGCAATTCTTTGATATATTCTTCGGTTTCGGTTCCGTGCAATTGCGCGATATCGATCACACGCTTTGTCAAAAGCGCGGCAACCTTTTGAGGCGCCTCATTGACGAACACGCCCACCGCTTGAATGCCCGAGGCAAGCATGCCTTTCAGCTCTGCCGCTTTTTCGGGCGACACATACCGCCGACTTTTCGGAGCAAACACAAAACCGATATATTCGGGGCGAAGCTCGTTTGCCGCTTCAAGATCACAAGCACGGGAGAGACCGCAAAGCTTTATTTTTGTCATAATGCCCCCCGCAATTCCGCAAGCTTGGCTTTTTTGTCGGATGCTCTCATCAGCGTTTCGCCGACCAGCACCGCATCTGCACCGATCTCGCGCAAGCGTGCCACATCCTCGGCGTCACGCACACCGCTTTCGGAAACAAATATGACGTTGTTCGGTATCAGTGCACGAAGCTTACGGCTGTTTTCGGTATCCACCGTAAAATCCTTGAGGTTTCGATTGTTGACGCCAATGATGCGTGCGCTCGCTTGGACGGCGATCCTTACCTCATCCTCGTCATGCGCCTCCACCAATGCGGAAAGCCCCAGGGTATCGCAAATTTCGAGATATGCTTTGATCTGTTTCTCGCACAGGATCGAGCAGATCAGCAAAACCGCCGATGCCCCCAAAAGCTTTGCCTCGTAGATCATATATTCATCGACCGTAAAGTCCTTGCGCAGACAAGGAACCGAAACCGCGTTTGCGATCTCGCGAAGATACACGTCACTGCCGAGGAACCATTTGGGCTCGGTCAGCACCGAGATACAATCTGCGCCCGCCGCCTCGTAATCCTCGGCAATTTGCAAATACGCGAAATCGGGGGCAATCAGTCCTTTGGAGGGCGATGCCTTTTTACATTCGCAGATAAACGAAATGCCATCCTTTTTCAGCGCCCTTTCAAAAGCAAAATTCCCTCTCGGTAAAGACAGCGCCCGCTGTTTGATCTCATCCGGCGGTATTTTCTTTTTTGCCTCGGCAACCCGCTCACGTGCGTAATCGGCAAGCTGATCAAGGATCGTCATGCGTCTGCCTCCAAACGGTTGCTGACCGCAATCAGCTTGTGCAGAGTTTCAAGTGCCTTGCCCGCGTCGATCAACTCCGCCGCAAGCGCAATCCCGTCCCTCATGCTTTCCGCCTTTCCGCCGAGATAGAGTGCGGCGCCCGCGTTCATGAGCACTGCATTTCTCTTATGACCTTTCTCACCATTCAGAATATCGAGCGTGATCTTGGCATTTTCCTCGGGGGTACCACCGACAAGATCGGCTTTACTGCAACGCGCAAAGCCAAACTCCTCGGGTGTGAACACATAGGATTTGAACCAACCGTCCTTGAACTCACAAACGGTAGTGGGGGCGCTCATGGAGATCTCATCGAGCTTATCCCGTCCGTACACCACCATGCCGCGCTTGACACCGAGGTTGATCAGCACCTGTGCAAGCGGCTCAACCAAATATTCGTCGTACACACCGAGTAACTGCAACTTCGGACTTCCCGGGTTGGTCAGCGGGCCGAGAATATTGAATACGGTACGGAAGCCCAGCTCCTTGCGGATGGCGCCGACATACTTCATGGATGTGTGATACTTTTGTGCGAAGAAAAAGCACATTCCCACATTCCTCAACAGCTCGATACATTTTTCGGGGCTTTGCTGAATATTCACACCGAGTGCCTCAAGGCAATCTGCTGTGCCGCACTGAGAGGATGCGGCGCGGTTGCCGTGCTTGGCGACCTTCATCCCCCCTGCCGCCGCAACAAGTGCGGAGGTGGTGGAAATATTGAAGCTATGGGCGCCGTCACCGCCTGTGCCGACGATCTCAAAGAGCTCCATGTCGGTCTTGACCTTGGTGGCATGGTCTCTCATGGCGGCGGCACAGCCCGCAATCTCGTCGGTCGTTTCGGCTCGGGCGCTTTTGGTGGAAAGTGCCGCGAGAAATGCGGCGTTTTGTGTCGCGGTGGTCTCCCCGCTCATGATCTCGTTCATCACGGTATATGCCTCATGATAAGTGAGATCCTCTTTATTTACGATCTTTACAATGGCTTCTTTAATCATGGCTCATATCTCCTGTATGAAATTCTTTAGCATCTGTTTCCCATCGGGGGTCATAATCGACTCGGGATGGAACTGCACGCCATAGATGGGATATTCCGTATGCTGTACTGCCATCACCTCGCCGTCGGCAGTAAGCGCGGTCACTTTTAAGCATGCGGGAATGGTTGCGGGATCGGCGGCAAGGGAATGATACCTCGCAACAGGGGCGACTTTTGGACAATTCCGAAATAACAGGCAATCGGGGTCAAAGGTCACGTCCGACTGTTTTCCGTGCATCAACTGCTTGGCATATGTGACCGTGGCACCAAACGCCGCACAGATGGCTTGATGTCCGAGACAAACACCGAGGATCGGTATTTTTTTGCCAAGTGTTTTTGCCGTCTCTATAATCACCCCTGCCTCCTCCGGTCTGCCGGGACCGGGGGAAAGAATGATGCGGTCGGGGCAGAGATTTTCGATCTCCGCCACTGTCATCTCGTCGTTGCGGATGACCTTGATATTCGACTCGATCTCGCCGATAAGCTGAAAGAGATTATAAGAAAAGCTGTCATAGTTATCGATCAGTAAAATCATAGATCCGCCTCCTCTGCCTGTTTCAATGCATGGATGACTGCTTTTGCTTTGTTTAGACATTCTTCAAATTCCTTTTCGGGAACAGAGTCGGCAACGATGCCCGCACCACTCCGCACAAACACCTTACCGTTCTTTTGATAGGCAATGCGAATGGCGATGCAGGTATCCATATTTCCCGTAAAATCAATATATCCGATGGCGCCGCCGTAGATACCGCGCTTGTTGTTTTCCAGCTTGCCGATGAGCTGACAAGCTCTGATTTTGGGCGCTCCCGACAGGGTCCCCGCGGGAAGCACCGCTTCGATGGCATCCAAAGCGTCGCGGTCATCCCGAATTTCGCTCCGCACCGTAGAACCGATGTGCATCACATGAGAATACCGCTCGATGGAATGGAGCTTTTCGACCTGCACCGTGCCGAATTTGCTGATCTTGCCAAGGTCGTTCCGTCCGAGATCGACCAGCATATTGTGCTCGGCAAGCTCCTTTTCATCCGCAAGCAGCTCGGTTTCCAACGCTTTGTCCTCTTCTTCGGTCCTGCCGCGCGGTCGGGTGCCCGCAAGCGGAAAGGTATGGAGGACGCCGTTTTCCAGCTTTACCAGTGTTTCGGGCGATGCCCCCGCGACCTCAACATCCGTACCCGAGAAATAAAACATATAGGGCGACGGATTGACAGTTCGCAAAATACGGTAGGTGTTCAAGAGACTTCCCTCAAAGGGAGCGCTGAGGCGATTGGAAAGCACAATTTGAAAGATGTCCCCCTCACGGATATGGTGCTTTGCTTTTTCCACCATGCCGCAATAGGTCTCCTTGTCAAACAGCGGTGTGACCTCGCCCGTCAGATGTCCGCTCGGCTCCTCCTTTTTCTTGCCGTGGCGGAGAAGCTCGACAAGCTGTTCCAGCTCCATAACCGATTTGTTGTACCCCGTTTCGGGATCGTCGAGCGGCATATTGACTATGAGGATGATTTTTTGACGGAAGTTATCAAAGGCAATGACCTTATCAAACAGCATCAAGTCAACGTCCTTGAACGCCTCCGTATCCTGCACCTCGGTTCTGACGGTCGGCTCACTGTATCCGAGATAATCGTAAGAGAAGTATCCGACCAGGCCCCCCGTAAAGGACGGGAGATAGTCAAACCGTGGGCTTTGATAATCGGCAAGGATCTGACGAAGGAAATCCGATGGATTTTGCGTTTGGAATTTGATATTTCCTGCTTTCATTTCCCCTCCCGCACAGGTGATCTCCATTTTCGGATCAAACCCGAGGAAGGTATAGCGCCCCCATTTTTCTCTCTCCGCGACCGACTCCAGCATATAACAGTGCGTCGATATATTTTTCAAAATCTTCATCGCCTCGATGGGCGTTGTAATGTCCGACAAAATTTCACAGCTGACGGGCAGGACTTGATATTTCCCCGTTTCGGCGATCCTTTTGACCTCATCCAAGCTCGGTTGTACTCTCACAGCACTTACCTCCAAAACAAAAATACTCCTTTGACCTCTCTGCCAAAGGAGTATGCTCCATAAAACAAAAATACCCTTGACAGAAATATCGCTTCCGTCAAGGACGAACGGTTCCAAAACCATCCGCGGTGCCACCTTGATTCATAACCGATACGGTTATGCGCTTGCGGGATACCAACATATCCCCGGCAACTGACGTATGCCCACACGTTGCAGAATACTCGGCACAGGCTCTTCCCGTGCTTTTGACTGCACCCTCAGCGGTCCATTTGTAAGACAGTTTCTAACCCGACTCTCAGCACTGCGGGCTCTCTGTGTAGTCTTTTCTTACGTTATCTCCGCTTCAACGGTTTGTGATGTTAATAGTATAGCACCGTTTTTTTTCTTTGTCAATAGTTTTTTAAATTTTTTTAGGCAATTTAAAATCCGTGAATTTTACTCTTACAACATCTCCCCCAAAGTGCTCCATCATTCAAACATCGTTTAAAACAGACCGGCTCCGCAAAAAAGAAATGACCCTTGACTGCTTCTTTCTCGCAATCAAGGGTCATTTCTGCTCACTCTTAGTATCTAACATCTTTTGTTATCCTCTCTTTCTCGGTCTGCCTTTGCCACATTTCTACCATGCCCAAACACTTCCAAACTGATTTTCCCTCATGAGAACACTTTCTGTTTTTTGATGCGATCCTGTTGCAAAAGGCGAATTTCCGTTTTTCGACAAGGCGTTTCACACCCACCGGCAATTTGAACTGAACTTTTTCCTCCCTCACACTCACCAATCTATATCCATGCGTTACACCGCCGTGTTTTTTGCCGGTTCGGGGGAACTCCGTTTTTTCGATCTTTTCATCAATCATCTCCGACACGATTTTCCAAAGCGATTGAAAACTCTAGTCTTTCAAAATTTACTTGCCCATTGGACCGTACCTCCTTGCTTTCTACGCTTATATTATAGCACAACTTTTTGAATTTTGCAATTGGTAATTTGTAAGAAATCAACAATATTTTTTTGTTTAAAACAGAGAAATTCCATTTCGACTGCAAATTTTTCTTTACAAAGCCGTAGAAACTGTGATATAATAATTTTATGGGCTTTCCGAAAAAAGCAAAATTTGTTTATACAAAAGCTCTCCCCCGCATCAAAGCAGGGGGAGAGCTTTTTGTATGCTTCCATTACCTTTGCTTCTATTACCTTTGTAAGAAATCACATAAAGCTTGGTAAACGCCCGCGGACCAGCCGATCATCGTCGGGGTACCGTATTCTCCGATTGCCTCATTGCTGCCAACGCGTACATTGTACTTTTCCCAAAGATGATTTGTTTTTTCAAAGCAGATCTCGACAAGAGACACATACTTTTCGGCAATCCGCACGGCATCCGCGCCCCTGCCGCAATTGGCAAGCGCTTCACAGGCGATCAGCTGTAAGCACGCCCAACCGTTATCGGCGCCCCATTGAAAGTTTCCTTTGGCAGGCTCCGAGGCTTGGAGACCGAAATCCAGCTCCAAAGCGTGCAACAGCCCGTCGATTCCTTTTTGACAATCGGTAAGCCCTACAAAATACGGGAAGAAAGACGCACAGGATTTCAACCCGGAACACGTTCCCGTGACATAACAATAATCGTAAAAGATTCCGTCCTCGCCGCACATCAGTGAAATCATTTTTTCCTTTCGCTTCCGCGCTCTGTCAGCATAATATTCGCCTTCCGCGCCGCTCAAATGCTCGGACAAAAAGATCTCATCAAAGTACAGGAGTGCGTTGAGGTCCACGGCATTGTATTCATAGCAACGGCCGTCAAACCGACCGCAAAAATCCCAACCCGATTCCGCCTCCGCAAATACATTCTTTCCAAGGTATTCCCTGTCACCGCCACGAACGATCCCCGTGCGGTTCTCGTAAGACCTCAGTGCGTCGAGGTAAGTAGCGGGATCGGCATCACAGGAATAACAGTTCAGTCCATTCGCCGCCTTTCTCCGTGTATCCCAAAACACAAGCTCCTTTTTGAGGGCGCGGATACCGTCCGCAAGTAAAGCGTCATCTCCCGTTGCCAGAAAATAATCTCTTAACATCAAACCGAAAAATGGCGGCTGTGAGCGATTGAGGAATACCTTCAGACTTCCGTTGGGAATAAACCCATAGGTATCAATCAAATAAATAAAATTGCGCAAATTGTTTGCAACACTATCACTTTTGCCCGATAGGAGCAGACCGCGGTTGGCAAAATACGTGTCCCAATAAAACATGCACTGAAAGGTGTTTTCCTCACACGGAACGGTGTAGGGATATGGCAAAAACAGCTTGCCGTCCGCCGACTCCGATGCCTCCTTTTCGGTAATGGTTCTGACCGTTTTCTCCCAGCCGTTCAAAATGTATTTTTTCAAGTGTTCGTTCATGGTCATGCTTCAGCTTACTCCGGCTTGGTTTCCAATGTCAACGGATAATCGCCCAAGTGCTCGATACGGAAGCCGTTCTTTTTGTAGGCTTCATAATCAAACGCCTCGAGCTCATCGATGGCAAGCTTGTGGAACTCATAAAAGTTATGCCACCACCCGTACCCACTGCCCAGCTCGGCACCGAGGTAAGCATCGGCAATGTCACAGCCCATTTGCGGTGCAACATAGAACGCACCCATGGCGAGTACATTGACACCGTTGCCCGTAATGGCGCGAAGTGCGGCGGGAACGCTCTCCACAACACCCGCATGTACATGTGGGCATTTGCTTGCCGCAATATGAATGCCCATTCCCGTACCGCAAAACAGCAGTGCGCGCTCAAAAATCCCCTCGGAGATCTGTGCACCGACGCGCAGTCCCACACGATGGAACATGTTTTCACTGTCCTCCGTGTCGGGGTCGGTCACACCAAGGTCAGTAATCTTCCAGCCCTTGGCTTTCAAATGTGCCACAACCGCCTCTTTCAGCGGATATCCCGCAAAATCGGCTCCGACAACCAAATATTTATCCTTTACTGTTTTCATCATTTGTTCCTCTCTTTTTATAGTAATACTTCTATTTGATACGTCCCCGCCCGCAGGGAAAAACAAAGACGTTCTCCGTCTCGTCGGGCGTCAAGTGCTTTTGCCGTGTATACTTTTCCGTTTATCCACAACCGATCGCTCGGACACAGCAATTTAAGCTCCGCATCCGTCCCTTGCGGTACCGACAAAGAATAAACAACACGGTCGTCTTTGATGCTCCAACCGCTTTTGATCGTCCCGTAGGCGCTGGTATAAGTCGCACAAGCGGAGCCGATATGCGTTTGACCGTTGGGAAGTGCTTTGCGTAGGTCGGGGGACGGGCGCAGAATAAAGTGCGAAAATCCGGGGGGGTCCTCATTGGGAAGGATCCCGCACATACCCGCGTAAAACCACTCTGCCACCGCACCGTATGCGTAGTGATTAAAGGAGTTCATCTCCACCTTGCCAAAACCGTCCGCGGTGGTATAGGAGTTCCAACGCTCCCAAACCGTGGTGGCGCCTTGGCGGACCGAATAGAGCCAGCTCGGATCCTTGGTTTGTAACAGCAGATCGTAGCACAGCTCGTCCAAGCCCACGTGTGACAGCACGGTACACAGCAAGCCCGTACCTACAAAGCCCGTGGAAAGTGTGTAATCGTTTTCTTCGATCAAGCGTTTGAGGAGCGCCGCCGTGCTCTGTTGTTCCTTAGGTGTCAACAAATCAAACGCCAACGCCAAAAGGCAGGCGGTTTGTGTTTGAAAGATCGGTTCCCCATTTTTCAGATAACGCTTTCTCCACTCGGTCAAAATTTGCGCATGAAGCTGTTGATAATAGATCTCTCGTTCGTGCTTTTCCAAAATGCGGCTAAAGATCGCCATCAATGCCGCGTCATAAGCATAATAGGACATTGCCATATATCGGTTGTCGGTAGGCTCGTAATTGAGCCAATCACCGTAAAAATCCTTTGCGCCCTCCAAGCCGTAGCGCGCAAGATAACGCATGTAGGCTTCCATCGAGTCATAGTGCTCGGCGATGACCGAGCGGTCACCGTACATTCGCCACAGGCGGTACGGCACAATCAAGCCCGCGTCCGCCCAAGCGGCGTTTCCGAGATTTTGCTCGCTCGCCAGCATGCGCGGGGCAACATCGGCATATGCACCATCACAACCGACCTGCGAATCCCGTAAGTCACCCAGCCATTTTCGCAAAAATTCACGCACATCGGCAAGATAGGCGGCGGCACCGCAAAAAATTTGCGTGTCCCCTGTCCAACCAAAGCGCTCATCCCGTTGCGGGCAATCGGTGGGGATCGAAAAATAATTGCCGCGCATTCCCCACACAATGTTGGAATACAGGCGGTTGACCTCGTCATTGTCACAAACAAAGCTCCCCGTTTCGGTCAGCTTCGAGCCCAACACCTCACCACGTACCGAAAGCACCTCGACTTCTCCATCGGCTTCGAGCTCCAAATAACGAAAGCCGAAAAAGCTGTGCGTTGGGAAATAACACTCCTCCGCATCTCCCCGCGCCACATAACAAATACGTGAAAGCGCCGAACGGTAATTGCTCATGTAAAGACTTCCCGCCGGTCCGTCGTTCCCCTTTGCGGGATCTCCGCAGTCATTGCGCATCTCAGCAACATACACACGGATATGTGTGCCGCGCGCCGCACGCAAGCACAAACAAGGACGCCCGACCATGTTTTGTCCCATATCCAACAGCAGGGAGTGTCCGACCGATAAAATGCCTTTTTCACAGCCCGCGCCGTGATGCTTTTTAAGTACCCGAACCGCCCCCAACGGCGTGCCGTTTTCCTCGGTGCCGCTGATCACCTCGGCTGTCTGCGGGATACGTTCCAAAGCCGATTTTACGCGCACGGGAGGTCCGACACGCGGAACGATCTCCCCGTCAAAGCCGTCAAACTCTGCAGCATTCATCCACCGATGCGCATCGGGGTCGACCGAGGCGTGCGGAATGCGTGCATCATAATACTCACCGTCCCAAATGTCTGCACGTAACACAGGACCGCAGATCGACACTTTCCAATCGGTTCCCGTAACCACCGTTTCCTCCGAACCGTCCGCGTAACGGATGACCAACTCCGCCGCAAATGCACAACGCGGAAAGCCGTAAAAGCCATAGGAGATGCGACCGCTCCACCAACCCGGTGATACCTCTGCGACCAAGCGGTTTTCGGTACCGATCAGCGCGGTCACGTCGTAGCAATCGGCAAACACGCGGCATCGGTAATCGGTCCAACCGGGCTTGTATTCGTCATTCCCCACCCGTCTGCCGTTGAGAAAGACATCGTAAATACCCAACGCCGTTGCCGTCAATATTGCAGACACAACGGCTTTTTTGGGCGAAAATGAGGTCAACAGTGTCAAAATACCGTCGTAAGGCGCAAACGGGAGCGCCTTGCAATTGTAACGCCCCAGTGCGTATCCGTGGTCATCCCAGGGATTTTGATAGCGGCGCGGTGTGTATTGCGGGTGTGTGATCCAAACCGCATGTTTCATTGGGACCTCCGTTACAGCGCACGGCGCAAGACCGTGACACCACTGCCGACCGCGGTCGTTTTTCCGTCAAAACGCACCTCGGCAGTCATACCGAACGGCACCGAAACGATCAATGAGAGCTCACCCCACTGTTTTCTCCAAGAGAGCGACAGCATCCCCTTAACGGTCTCCACGCGCGCCGACGCGGAAAGCAGTTCGGATGGGAAATAGGGCTCGATAATTGCCCTTTCGCACGCGGCACCCGCAAACTTGATGCCCGCGATATAGGCGTAAAGCCAATATCCGACCGCACCGTACATGGGATGGCAGTGAGAGTTCATCGCGGGCTCGCGCTTCAATTCAAAGCGTTCCCAAACCGTGGTGGCACCGTTTTGGAGCATATAGCCGTAGGAGGGATATTCCTCGCTTGTCATCAGCTTCCACGCGGCATCCACATAGCCATATTCTGTCAGCACGTCAAAGAGGTAGCGCGTACAGAGATTGCCCGTGGTAAATTTGTAATTTTTTGCCAAAAGGTCCTCATAAAGCACCTTTGCGGCAAGGGGGCGCTTGTCCTCGGGAAGGATCCCGAGCCAAAGCGAAAAGACCTGACAGCCCTGAGAGCCGGTCGCCATTTTTCCGCTCTCCCCGTCCCACCATTTGGCAAGCATGGCGTTCTTGATGCGCTCCGCCATCTTTGCATACCGCTTGGCATCCGCGTCTTTTCCGAGAATTTCGGCAAAGGCAGAAAGCAATTTCGCATTGTAGTAATAGTAGCCCGTGGACATAAAAATACCGGGCGTGTAAAGATTTTGCGTAGCATCGATATTGTGATCCCCACCCACACAGGCATACACGGGCGCCGCCCAGTCACCGTAGTGCGAATACTGCACGATGTCGCCGTCGGCATGCTCTTGCAGGCACTCCTGCCAACGCACAAAGTACGGGTAATTCTCCTCCAGCACCTGTTTGTTCCCCGTGTAACGGTAGGCTTGCAGGGCGGCAAGCAGGAACGACGAGCAAACCGGATCGGCGGGGCGCTCACCGTAAATGCGCGGCGCCGTACAGGTGATGGCACCGTCCGCGTCTTGGGTATCGGCAAGATCGGTGACGATCTTTGGAAAGATGGCGCCGATATCAAATTGATAAGGCGTTTCCTCAAAGCGGACCGTGGCATCGTTCATCCATCCCATACGCTCGTCGCGTTGCGGGCAATCGGTGAGAATGCCGTGAATGTTGGCTTTTTCGGTCTGCACGATCATCTTTTGTATCGCGTTTACGGTGGCACTGCCGCAGGTAAACTCGCTGTCAAGCGCGATGTCGGTGTAAAAGCTGACCGCGGTAATATCGGATCTTGACAAGAGCGGAAGCCCCGTCACCTCGACATAACGAAAGCCGTGATAGGTAAATTGCGGCTGCCAAACGGCAAGGTCGCGCCCGTCTCCCGCGGCAATGTAGGTATCGATACAAGCCGCCTCGCGCAAGGTCGCTTTGCTGATCGTCCCGTCGTTTTCAAGGATCTCGCCGTGGAACAGCGTAATACGGGCGCCTTTTTTCATGCTTTTAGGCAAGTGCAACCGCACCGTGCCCGCAATATTTTGTCCGAAATCCACCAACACCCGCCCGTTACCGAGGGGTAGGATCGATTTTGGCGCGTAAAGCTCCTGCGGACGGATCGGCTCCATGGTGGAGGTACGGCAGATCTCGGCGGTTTCGGGAACCTTGACCGCCCGGGTAAAGCCCGTGGGAATGACACCGACGGCGTCCCAGTCGGCAGACAGCACATTGGCATCATAGGTCTCCCCGTTGAACACATTGCTTTGTGTCACGGCGCCATGCCCCACCAGCCAACTTTCATCGACGGTCACCGTCTCTTCGGAACCATCCTCATAGACAAGATGTAACAGGAGAGAAAGCTGGGGCTGTCCGAAGAAATCAACCACACGGTCACCGATGGCATCCAAATACTTGCCCTCGTTGCGTCGCCAGCCCTCCGCGACCTTGACGGTCAGCACGTTTTTTCCGACCTTGAGCAAGCCTTGCACCTCGGGATGCATCACAAAATAAACGCGCTTGGTAAAATCGCTGACGGGAGGCTCCAACAGGCTTTCATCGGGAGAAACGCCGTTGACGGCAAGCGCATGATAGCCGATGCCGCTGACATAGGCCGTTGCCAAACGGAGCGCTTTGGTGATTTCAAATTCTTTTTTAAAGTACAAAACGCTTTCTTTTTTGTCGATCGGTGCTGTGATCCAATCGGGAGAAGCTTCACACAGTGCCGAAATATAAAAATATTCTTCTTTCGCAAGGCTCTCCCCGCCCTTTCCGCGCACCGCCACCGAAACAGTGAGCCTTTCCTCGGACGGAAGCGTTTTGCCGACATACAACAGAGATTGCTCGGCTTGTTCTACCCAGCCGGAGTCCCAAAGCAGGGCTTGGTTGGTACGCACGGCAACACGGCAAGCGGTCTGCGCGTCATTTGCCTTGTCCGAGACTGCGCTCCATGAAAATAAAACATCTTTGCCCTCGAGAATGCGGTAACGCGCGTCACCCTTGAGCGGCTTGTGATTTGCCCGAATCTTTTCAACTTTTATCATAGGATTTCCTTTCATCATAAAGGGGCAGTCGCAAGCGACTGCCCCGGCGAGAGTTGCCTATGGCGAACGATCATCGCCTTGTTTGAGTGTGATTATTGTTCTTTTTTACGTTTGATCATCCAAGCGCCGCCGAGCACTGCCATGCCGAGCACCGAAAGAATAGAAGCACTGCTCTTGCATCCGCCCTCTGTATCATCGGTAGCGGGTGCGGTCGTAGTGGTTGCTTCGGTTTCGGGTGCAGTGGTAGTCTGCTCGTTGTTGCCGCCCTGAGTGTTATCTCCAGCCTGCGTGTTGCTACCGCCTTGGGTGTTATCTCCACCTTGGGTGTTGTCACCGCCTTGGGTGTTATCTCCACCTTGGGTGTTGTCACCGCCTTGGGTGTTATCTCCACCTTGGGTGTTGTCACCGCCGGTGCTTGTGGGGATCAGCTCATCATAGTAAGGGCATACCCAAGTTTTGGCATTGGTGTTTGCCGTGGTGAACGCGCTCTCGGCAGTGGTGCCCGTCAAAGCGTAAACATCCTTGCAGTAGTGCTTCCACTCGGTACCGCAGAACTTACAGGTTTCCAAATAGTTGGTGTTGCCCTCGCAAGCGTTGGGGTCGTACTCGCTCACTTCATTGGTGGTGATGATCAATTCGTCGATCAGCATGCCTGCTTCGCGTCCCGTGATCTTCAGCTCATGAACACCTGCGGTAAGATGTACCTTTTGCGGTGCATGTCTCCAATCACCGTACTGAATGGTGTAGGAGCCGTACTGTGTCGTGTCCTCATAGGTACCTGCGGCACGGTAGGTCATGTAAAAGTACTGCCAAGAGTTATAGCAAGCGCTGTCCGCAGAGTCCTCATCGGGCAGGTCCCAAATGTATTCGGTTCCGCCGTCAAAGCTGTAAAACATTGAGTTGCTTGTTTGGTTGGGGAAATAAACTCTGCCCCAGAAGTAGTAGTCGCCCTCCTCGGGGACTGCGAAGCGGATCGTTACGCCCGCGCCCGAAACATTGGCAGCGGCGGCGTTGCATTGCAAAGCCTTGCCGTCCATGGCGCCGTCCTTTGCGGCAAGCGCCCAGGTGGTACCGGTCTTAACGAGGTCAGTGTTTTCCATATCCAAGAACATGGTAAAGTCATTGCCTACCTTGTAAGCGCCCTCCAACTCGGTGCCGGTTTCGACAGCGGGCTCCTCAAGCGTCAGACCGCCGTAAACGCTGTTAACGGTAAGAGAAACATTCATGCTTTGGCTGGTGTAAGCACCAAACACGAGGTAAGCCTCGCCACCCGAGAACAGGTTTGTGGGGAAATACTGACCTGCGCCCGCACCGTCGTACTGCTGTGCCTCCCAAGAGGAATTGGGATCAAACTCGGCAACCAAGGCGTCTACGGTCGCATCGCCGTTGGTATCGATCCAAACTCTCCAAGTACCACCCGCATAGGCAATCTTTGCGGTAACAGACTTGCCCTCGGAGGCGTTGCCAATGCCGCTGGACTTATTTCTGCCGGGGTATTTGATGTCTGTGTTTTCCTCGGTGCCCTTATAGTAAAGCCCCATTGCCTTGATGTTCCCCTCAGCGGAGCTGAGGCGGTATTCCACGCCCAAGCCGTTGCCCGAGGTACTACCTTGGAAGTTTTGAGAATCCATCAGCGCAAAGGCAAAGCGGTAATCCTCGCAAGAATCCCCCACGGAGGTGTAATCCTCGTTGTAGGTCACGGTAAAGATGATACCGCACTCACCCGTGATCAAGCCGGGAATCCAAGTGATCTTTTGCGCGGATGCGACCAAGCCCGAACCGTTGAGATTGATTTTGTTGTTATCGAACGAATAAGAGCCCTTTTCGCCCTCATAACCGCGAAGAACGGTAATGGTGTCATCATCGGGCGCAGTTGCCATATTTGCGCTGACCGAAAGGCTTGCGGCAAGTGTGGTAAGTACTAACAGGATGGCAACAAAAATAACGGATAATTTTTTCATAATTGTCTCCTTTGTTTGATTTGGTTTACGGGAGAACCCGAAAACCGATGGGTAAAAACGAAAAGTCATTCAGTGTATGCCGCACAGTCGGCGGCGGTTGCCTTACGATTTGACAATGGGAAGCTCGTTGTCGCCGCGTTCCTCGGGATCGTAGGCGGGGGTGGTGGTTCCGTTACTGGTGGAAATGACGTCCTCATTGTCCAAAAGCAGGAACATCAGCTCGGGGCTGAAATATGTTTTCATATCGGCTCCTCCTTTATCAGTTTGCGTTTTGTGCCGCAAAGTAAGCAGCTGCGGCGTTGCAGTAAGAAATGACAGAATCGCAAAGTGTATCCAAAGCAGTGTCCTCGGTCTCCGCCTTCAAGACAGTGCAATAGTCTACCACCGAGGTGGACCAAGTGACATATTTTCCGTTGGCTGCGGTAACGGTAATGGTAATGTCATCCGCGCCCTGCTTTGCGGCAACGGGCATGGTGTAATAATAGACATTGGTAGTACCCTCCAACAGCTTACCGTCGGTGATGGCGGCATAGGTCTTGGTGGTATCGCCCAGCTTCAGCTCTACCTTTGCACCGCTTGTCAAAAGCGCCTCGTCATACTCTACATAGAAACGGGTAAGAATATTGTCCTCCAGCGCAATGTTTTCACCGTAGCGACTTGCACCAATCTCATCTACCAGAGAGAAAGCATTGTCCACACTGTCAATCGAGATAGAAACATTCATATCCGCATCGGCATTGTAGCTTCCGAAAACAAGATAAAGCTTATCACCGGACATAAGGTCGGTGGGATAGCCCGCATCGGTTGACACAAAAGTAGCAACATTTTTATCAACCGCACTATCCGCATCATTTGAATCGATCCAAATACTCCATGTTCCATTGGAAGAAGAATTGATCTGTACGGCAACAGAGGTTCCCTTGGACGCCGTTGCGATACCGCTTGACAAATTTCTTCCGGGATATTGCATGCTCGTAGTGCTTGCTCCGTCATAGCAAAATCCCATTGCACGAACATTGCCCGCTGCACTCCACAGTCTCAATTCCAAGCCCAAGCCATGACCGCTATTGTCACCTTGGAAAGCTCTCTCATCCATCAAACCGAATGCAAAGCGGTAATTTTCATAATAGTTGGCATCACCGGATGTACCGCTCAAAGACGTATAATCCTCATTAAACGTCACGGTAAATTTAATGTTGCTTTGTGTTGTAGCAATTTTTGCTGCATCAATCGCTACATACTGTGCCGCGGAAACGACACCCGAGCCGTTGAGGTTGATTTTGTTGCCCGAGAACGAAACTGCGTTGTCACCATCGTAGCCTCTCAAAACCTCGATATCATCTGCAGTAACGCTGTCCGAGGTCACAGTGGCGTAAACGGTGGCGGTCATTGCGGTAAACAAAAGTGCCATGGAAAGTAGGATTAGGGATATTCTCTTTTTCATAATTTCCTCCAAATATTTTTAAAATTTTATTTTGAGCAATCTCAATCCTCCCCGTGTGGGCAGGCGCAGGATACGACCTGTTCAAACGGAAATCGGCAACGAACTTGATGGGGCTTCCCTCCTTTCGCAAAAATTTGCGTTTTTCCGTCCTATTTGAGATCGCAAGGGGCACAGTTTTAAGTAAGATCATTTCGTTAAGAAAATAACCAAAGGCTTTTTCAGAATAACTCCTTCCGTCAAAGTCTACGCCTTTGCCAGCTCCCTTGAGAGAACCGGAGCGAAGCAACTGAAGGCTTTATCCAAAGGAAAGTTACTTTTTTGAAAACACTCATTCGGTCAAAGGCACAACGGGTGAGGAAAAGACTCTGTAAAACCGTTTTTCTTAATCAAAATGACATTGGCTTAATGCGGGGGCTTAAATCAACCCGTTTGTGTGCAAGCTCTCCACGCTATCGCGAAGCTGTGACAGACAGGTCTTGTAACGGTCGGTCAAAACCGACTCCGATTTGTTACGGGACAGATGCGTCATGGGGACCTTTTCAAACACATCGAGATAATACTTTGCCGAAATGGGATAGCCCATCCCCTCCGACGTGGCGGCAAAATCAAGGAACGCTTGCAGATAGTCGGCAAGCCACGGATCGTCGCGGTAACAAGCGCACAGCTTGACAAACGGACGTGCCATATAGTTTGCCATTACACCGCAGTAGCCGTCGCCGCCATCTCGAAGCGATTGCAAAAGCGAGCCCGCGTGCGCATTGAAGAGCTTAACACCGCTCCCGTTTAACAGCTTTAACCGCTTTGCAATCTCATCGGCATCACAGCAGGTATCCTTGATAAACGAAAAACGCTTGCTTTGCACGATCCAACGCAAAATGTCGGCATCCAACGGTCTTTTATAGGGAGCGGGACACTCGTAAATACCGAGTGCCAACTCCGACGGCAACCGCTCCAAAAGATGTTCCGCGTCTGTCCTCCAAGCATCAAATCCTGTATTGGCAATATCAAAGCGATTGGAGATCAACACCACGGCGTCCACACCTGTGTCGGCAATGGCGTTTAACTCCTTGACCTGATCGTCAAAGGCGTCCGAAACATGTCCCGACGCCACCACCGACATCGGTGTGCGCCTGGGTTCTGCTTTTGCCAAGCGGTCGGCGGTGCGTTTGGTGAGCGCCGAAAGCTTGACACGTTCCTCGAGTGTGAGCTCAAAAATTTCACTGGAAAGGCAAGCAGCGAAAATACCGTCACAGCCCTGTTCCCAGTACCATTCCACCAGTGCCTCGGCGGCACTGTAGTCCACGCTCATGTCCTTGTTGTAGGGGGTAATCATCACGGGATACGCCCCCGAACGAATATTTTTCATAGCTCTGCTCCCTTTTGTCAGTTTACAATGTCCCGATAGTTTTCCAACTTATAGAAACCGACGGAGTTGCCGCTGTGCCAATCGTTGGAGGCACCTGACGACTCACGCACAATATAGTAAAGGTCATCTCCATCGATCGCAAAGTCGGCATACTGCCAGCCGTGTGCAAATGCCGAAGCATCGGCGTTCATCATTTCACGCTCGACCAGCAAGGTATCCTTGGTCTCCCAAGTCAGCAGGTCGCTTGAGGTCGATATGGCAAGCACCGTGCGTTGGTTGAGTAGCTTTGCTCCCGTATACAGGTTGGAAATACAGATGTACTTTTGGGTGCTCTCATCATAGCGGATGATAAACTTGGAAACGCCTGTTGGGAACGAGATCAAACTGCCGCTGTCAAGCATTTCATATGCGGTGCCGTCAGCGGAAAGCTTGAGGATAGCGGCATAGCCCGCGCCGAGGACATTGTTGTTATTGCCGTAGCTGTCCTTGACATAGCCCTCGATACGCATGAGATTGTAGATACTGCCGTCGGGACCGAGAAGCAGATTGCACTCCTGCGTTTGCAGGCTCTCGTAGGTTTTGGCGGTCTCTGTTGCCAGCCAAGCTGTATCCAACAAGGTACGAACATCTGCAGATACCGTCCAACTGTCGGCATTCATCAGATCCGACGTGATCGGCGCGCTGATGGTACGGTCATTATACGCCTTGTACACACGGTCGTTTGCTAACAGTACCGTCGTGGGAGCGCCGCCACCGACACCGCTTGTCAGAATGGCGGTCTCCACGGTGCCGTCCGCGGTTAGGTGCGCGATCATCGCGTTACCCTGTGTAATATGGTTGCCAAGCAGCCAAACCTCGTTGTTCAAGGTAAACAGGCTGCCCCAACGCATTGCGTCCACCGTTCCGACCTCCACCCATGTCGTACCGCCGTCGGTACTCTTTTTGATATGGGTGACAACCGAAAATTCCTCCAAGGTGTGGCAGGTCTCGCTGACCTCATATGAAGCATACAGCACGGTGTTCCCGTTTTCGGTCGTTTTGGTGACCGACGGAGACGCACAGGTGTAAAAATGCTTTTGCGTGTAATCGCCGTCACGAACAAATTCGACGGTGGCGACCTCCACACGGCTCTGCTCACTGTTGTTGGCGGGCTCATAGGTGCTGTCCTTGAAAAAGTCGATGATCCTTTGGCGATACTGCGTATTGGTATAGCCGTAATACGCGGTACTGCCGTCAAAAGTAGGTACCTCGGCGGGCAGGATCACCGCAAAGTTCGATTGGGTGTCGTGATAAAGCGAGTAATCCGACAGGCTTGCGCAAAGCTCGGTCAAGTTAACGTAGCTATCACTGTCCTTGGTCAAGGTTCTGCCAAAATAGCGCTCGGCAAACGCGGCGGGGATGAGAATATCACCGTCCGAAAGCCTTGCCGTGCGGCTGTAATCGGCGGGATCCAGTTTTTGCTTGTAGCCTTGATACAGCACATTGGAACTGCCCACACTGACCGCCGCACCGCTGCCCATGCGTCGGATCAGCGCCTCAATCAAGAGCTGATCGTCCCGCGCATCGGCAAGCGTGGTATAGGTCGCGTACATTTTTTCAAAGGACGAAAGATAGCCCGTGGTTTGGGTATCGAAGTAAGCGGATGCGGCATTGCAGTAGCTTTTTACCGCGGTGCAAAGGTTGACCAGCGCGGTATCGGTACTATTTTGCTCTGCCAATGCGGTACAATACTCACTGACCGATGATGACCACGAAAAGGTCTGCCCCATTGACGCGGTTACGGTCAGTGTGACGATGTCGCTACCGTTGATTGCGGAAAGCGGTACGGTGTAATAATAGATATTCCCCTCGTACACCTTGCCGTCGGTCAGCTTTTCGTAGGTCTTGACGGTATCGGTATGGGTGATACCGTCAACCTTGGAGACTTTTAGCTCCACCTTGCCGCCCGTTTCCAGCGCGACGTCATTATAAGTCACGTAAAAGCGCATGAGTAAATTCTCTTCCAAGGCAACATTCTCACCGTAGCGCACAGCGGAAAAGAAGGTATCCGCCACGGTTGCCGAGGTCGGGAAAGACATCAGCAACAGCGGCATTGCCAGGGAGAACATCAACAGTCGTTTTTTCATTGCGAACCTCCTTACGAGATCACACTCTGATAATCCTCGAGTGTGTAAAAGCCGATATAGTTGCCCGTGTGCCAATCGTTGGCGTCTCCCACCGATTCGCGCACCACATAATACAAATCTCCGTCCACGGTCACAAAATCCGCATAATGCCATCCGTGCGCAAACGCGGAAACATCGCGGTTGATCATTTCACGCTCCACCAGTAACGCATCCTTGGTCTCCCAATTGAGCAGATCGGTTGAGGTCGAGATCACCATCACGGTGCGCTGATTGAGCAGCTTTGCTCCCGTATAGAGATTGGAAACGCAGATATATTTTCCGCTTGCCTCATCATAACGGATACTGAATTTGGAAACGCCCGTGGGGAAATTTTTGATGAGCGCCCCGCTCTCGGGAACGGTATAGGTACTGCCGTCATCGGAGAGCTTGAGGATGGCGGCATAGCCCGCACCGAGGATGTTGTTGTTATTGCCGTAGCTGTCAACCACATATCCCTCAATGCGCATGACGTTATAGATTGCACCGTCGGGACCGATCAGCAGGTTGCATTCCTGCGTTTGTATGCCCGTAACCGCCTTTCCGCTTGCACTCTTGAGCCATGCCGCATCCAAAACACCGGTAATACGATTGGAAAGCGTCCAGCTGTCCGCGCTGAGGAGGTTGGCATTGACGGGAGCGCTGACCGTGCGGTCATTGTACGCCTTGTAGACACGTCCGTTTGCCACAAGTACAGTGGTAGGTCCTCCGCCGCCGACACCCGACATCAGCGTTGCAGACTCCACTTTGCCGCCGGAGGTCACGTGCGCGATCATCGCATTGTTGGACAGGACATTGTTGCCGAGTAACCAAACCTCGTTGTTCAGCGTAAACGCCGAGCCCCAGCGCAAATCGTCCACCTGCCCCACCGCAGTCCATGTCACACCGTTGTCGGTACTCTTTTTGATGTAGGTCACCGTATCCAGCTCCTCAAGGGTGTGCTTGGTTAACGTCATCTCATAGGTCACATAAAGCACGGTCTTTCCGTTTTCGGTAACGGTCGTAATACTCGGAGAGGCACATGCAGTGTAGGTCTTTGTGGTGTAGTCGGGGTTGTCGCGCAGATACTCGGAGGAAGCGATCACCACACGGCTCTGTTCACTGTTGTTCGCGGGCTCAATGGTGGTATCGGTAAAGAACTCGATCATGCGCTGAAGATATTGCGCGTTGGTATAGCCGTTGATCTTGCCGCTCTCGGAGAAGGATACCACATCGGAGGGCGTCAGTATTGCGAGCTTTTTCGCACTGTCGTAGTAGAGTGAAACATCACCCGAGCCCGCACACAAGGATGAGATATCCACATAGTTGTCCGAGGTTTTGGTCAGTGTTTTGCCAAAATATTTTTCGGCAAAATCGGCGGGGATCAGCACCTTGCCACCCGAAACCTTTGCCGCGCGGTGGTAATCGGAAGGATCCAGCTTTTGCTTGTATCCTTGATAAAGCACACTCGAGCTACCGATATAAAATGCTGCACCGTTGCCCATACGCTCCACCAATGCCTCGATAAGCTCTTGGTCAGATTTTGTACTCAGACTCAACTGCGTTGCGTACAGATATTCAAAGGAGGAAGCATAGGTGTTGTACACCTTTTGGTATTCGGTGATAAAGGTTTCGAGATCAATTGTATAGTCCCTTCCAAAGCCGCTGTACAGATAATTGTCGGCCTCGGAAAGCTTGCAGTCGGTGCTGTCCTGTGCAATTTCCTCAAGCAATTTCTTCAGACCTTTGAAAAGCGCCTCGTTATCGGTAGCGCTGACGATCAAGCGGGTTCCCGAAACACAGATTGCAAAATCGTTGTTTCCCGCAAGCATAGCGTTGACCGCTTTTGTCTCACTGCGGCTCACGCCGGAACCGATCAAGATCTCATAGGTGTGCTCTTCGGCATCGGTAGAGATCGGAAGCGAAACACCGGTTTTGAGCTTGAATTGCCGTGACAAATAGGAAGCGCTCTCATGTGCGTATTCCTGCGCCTCGCTGTAAACAATGGTGTACTGTGATGCTCCGTTTTCCAACAGGATCACCTCGTCACCGCTTGCGGCGGCATCGGGATTTTGACTGTAAAGATAGTTGTTGAGATCGGTAAAGGTAAAGCTGCCCGATGCGGCGCTCTCGGTCATCAAGCGTTCCAAGGTCAGCACCAATCTCTCGGTCATTGTGGCGTCGGTCGAAAGCAGAATCAAATCGTCCCCGTCCTGCATCATCGCAAAATCACTTGCGGTAAGCGTTGCCTGTACCCTCGAGGTGGCATCGCGATTGGTATTCCCAACCAAAATTTCATGCTCGTAGCTTGAGCTGTCGTCACGAAGCTTGAGTGAAACACCGTACAGTCGGTCAAACAGGGACCAAATACGGTCGGCAAGTGCACTGCCGTTCTTATCCGCGGAGCTGTAAACGATCACATAATCGGAGGTCTTGTTTTTGACCAGCTCCAAAAAAACGGTAGGCTCCGTCACAGGAGGCTCCTCGGGAGTGTTTTTGCACCCTGCCAAGCCGATCACCATAGACAGCGCAAGCAACAGTAACAGTAATTTTTTCATTACGTCCTCCGCATCGGATCAATTTGATCCGGTCTTGAAGTAATTGTCCACCAGATCCTGTAAAATTGCCTTATCCGGCTCATAATAAGAGAACAAGCCCGAGTAAATACTGCTGGTATCGCCGTTGTATACCAATGAGCGCACCGTTTGCGCCGCCTTAAAGCCGGCACCGCCAAGTACGCCACCGATGTCGACGATCAGACTGTCATAAATGACCTCCAGCATATCGTAGCTTTCCTCATCCTTTGCGCGTCTGCGGCGGAGGTTGTCCTCGTAGTAGGTCTCGCGTACCGTTTCTTTGGACTTAAAGTTCATATCCTCCAAAACACGCCCGATATAATCCATATGCTCAGAGTCATCCTTCCAACTGATCGGCACACCGACAGCGGTTGCATGCGAATAGTGCACAAAGGAATAATAGTCTGTTTGGATTTCATCATACTTAGGCGCGGGTACGATACCGACACCGAACTCACTGTCCACAAGGGTGGGCAACTGGTACATCATTTCAATGACGAACAACGCATTTCCGCTGTTAAAGACATCCGCCATCATGTTGGAGCTGGCACCGTTGGGCGAAACATAGGAGGGCCAACGGTTGATCAAGAGTGCCGACTCGGTATCCGCCCAGTATTCCACGATCTTGGTAATGATATCCAAGTTCCGCGTGGAAAGATACTCCACACTCATCACATCTTGGTCATCCTTGGTCACCAACAGACCGCCCATGCCGTTAAACATCGTTTCCACTGCGGCATAGGTCGAGACCACACCGTAACGGTCGTTTTCGTTCCAAACACCGTCACCGTTTTCATTCTTGACCGCCTTGGTCATTTCCAGTAGCTTGGAATAGGTCCACTGATTGTTTGTTACCAAATCATACGGGCTTTCCAAACCCGTATCCTGCACCATTCCCTTATTGAACATCACGGCGCCCACCGAGTGGAGCACCCACAGGTTGGCATCCCCCGTGAGCAGGAAAGATTTGTTGTCCACGGTACAAGCATCAATAATATCGGTAAACCAGTAGGGCTGTTGGGTGTCGATCACGGGGATGTTACTTGCCTCAATGAGAAGCCCGTTCCGAGCCAGATTGATAATGCCCGCAAGATCAAGGTTGACCAGATCAAAATTCACCATATCGGTCTGTACCAAATTATAGACCGTTGTGGGAAGGCTTTCCTTTGACTCGACCTCCACCACAATGTCAATGTTGTATTTGTCCTCCAAATAAGCATTGCGGTCGAATACCGACTGATTGATGCTGTCATCGGTGTATTCCTCCATGTCAAACTCTTCGTAGGAGGTACCGCCGTAGTTGGAACGCTGCAAAATGACAAATTCATCGCCTTCGTAGTCGATTGCTTCCAGCATCGGATCGTAGGATGGTTCGGTCTCTGCCCCGACTGCGTCGGTGCCGGTATCATCGGGGGTCTTTTGTTCGTCCTTTTGGCAAGCCGCCGTTGTAAACAGCATAATCACCAAAAGTGCCAATGTCATAAGACGTGCAAAAATGCCGCGGGTAACTTTTTGTTTCATTTGGTTTCTCCTTTTTTTCTTTTGCGGCGGAGTACAGGCACTCCGCAATGGTGGATGGGTGTACTATGTAAAAAGCTTTCCGGAAAAGCCTTCTACCAAGATTAGGCGCGAAACTCGGCGCGGCGGATAATGTGGTTTTGGTAAGGCAGATCCAGCTCGTTAAAGTATCCGCTCCAACCCCATACACGAACGATCAAATTCGGATATTTTTCGGGATGCTTCTGCGCATCGAGCAACCGATCGCGATTGATGGAATTGATTTGGAGCTGATGCCCCTTCAATCGGATAAAAAGCTGAACCAAGCGAGCAACCTTTTCGATACCGTCCTCATTGCGGAAAGTTGTATCATGAATCTCGATGGTCAAGGGTCCGCCGTTGATGATCTTTGTCATATCAAACTTGGTAAACGATTGGAGCACCGAGAGCGGACCGTTTACCCTTGCCGTCAATGACGGAGAGAAGCTGGACGCATATGGCTCAAACGCACGTCTGCCGTCGGCGGTCGCGGGGACCTTGCTTGCGCTCAAAAGATATTCCATGGCGCTTCCCGTCCCCGCGCGAAAGATACCGCCGCGGTCGTTGGGCTTTCCGTTCAGATAGGAAGAAAAGATCTCCATCAAGGCAATCGAAATATCGTCAACAGCATCGTCGTTGTTGCCCATTTTCGGGCAATCCAACAAACGGAGCCGCAGTTCCTCACAGCCCTCAAAATTGCGTTCAAGTGCGTCGAGAAGCTCGCGCTTTCCAATGCTCTTTTCCTCAAAAACAGTCTTTTTAACAGCCGCAAGAGCATCCGCCGCATTGGAGATTCCCGCACCGTGACAGCCGTAATTGTTGTATTTTGCGGCAGCATCCGAAAAATCCAATCCTTTTTCCAAACAACCGTCGATATAAAGTGAAAGATAGGGCGATTGGCGCGCACAGGTGGAAAATTGGGATTTGGTATTTGCCTCTTCCATCAGCGCATCGCACTCTGCTCTGATCGCTTGCGCGACCTTCTCCCAAAGCTGATCGTAATTCTCACAGCCTTCCAGCTCGGCATGCAGGGTGTCGTTGACAACCTTTGGAAAATTCATGGTAATGAAATTCGGAATATCAGCACCGCACCCGGGAATGATAAACTCCCAACAAGCAGCAACGGTATAATTGACGGCATCCTCATAATCATAGCCCAGCTTTACCAAACCGTCGATCACCACGTCGTCATTGCTGTACTGCGGAAAACCGAGGCCCTGTTTGGTCATATGCGTCCCCAACAAATACAGCGAGAACGGTGTTTCTTTGTTGACACGCAGATTGATCTTGGGATCAATCAAATTCAGCTCCATGGAAGCCTCCATACAAAGCATCGAAAGATCGTTAAAGGCATCATGCCCGTTTGCATCGTAGCCGCCAAGCACCACGCTCTGTCCGTTATCCCCTTGTTGCATTCCTTGGTAAAGATCGGTGTCAAAATTTACGGAAACGAAAAACTCCTCCAAAATATCCAACAGATCTTCGCGTGCCACACCGCGGTCAAGGTCGGCTTGGTAATACGGGAGCATATATTGGTCAAAGCGCCCAATGGTCAAATGGACATTTGCGTTACAGCGAAGTGTGAAGATGATAAACTTCATAAACACGCACGCCTCGTAAAAGCTCCGCGGTGGCTTGTGCGGGACCTGCCCCAACGCACCGTAAAGCTCGGGGTGTGCCGCTTTTGCCGCCTCGCGGTATCGGTCGGCAAGGGCAAGCGCGGCAACCACGGTCATTTCCAAGGCATCCAAAAACGACGTGTGTGTGGCATCCATGGTTCTGCGCTTTTCGCGAATCTCCTCCAATACGGCATCAAGCCCCTGTGAGAGGACGCGCTCGTAATTGGGAGTCAGATTTCCAAAGCCCCAACCGCTGATGTATCCGTCCTCGGGACGGGTGTAATAAGGAAAATCCTTTGCGTGTCGGTAAAAACCGATCCGCTCCCCTTCAAACAAAACCGCTTTTTCATGCTCCAGCATGATCTTGAAGCGGTAAGCGTCACGGTGATACCGATCCAAATGCTTGATCTCGGCGTTGATATCCAAATCATTGGTTACCCGCCATGTCCGATACTCCCGTTTTTGTAAAATGGAAAGTAGGTTTTGAACTCGTTCTGTCATAATCTCCCTCCTTTATTATAAAATTTTGATGTCGATGCCGTAAGCCGCAAAAAGTTCGGGACGGGACGCGGGCGCTTGGTGCTCATCAAATGTCGGTGTATAGTCCCTACCCACCATCGCGTATTTTCCTCCCGCCATTTTATTGTAAGGGAGCAGCTCGGCATATGAAACGCCATTTTCCCGCAATAGTGAGGCAATGGAAGTCAAATTTTCCGCAGTGTCGGTCACTCCCGGAATCAGCGGAACGCGCACGACAAACGGGATGCGACTCTTTGCCAATAGCGTAAAATTCTCTAAGATCCAACGGTTGGAGACCCCCGTGTAGTGTAAGTGCGCCGCCTCGTCGATCAGCTTCAGATCGAACAGCACATAATCGAGCCGCGAGAGGATCTCCCGAAACAGCGTCGGCTCACAGTATCCGCTCGTTTGCAGTGCACGGTGTAGCTTTCCCTCCATCAAGTCGAGACAGCGTTTCAAAAAAACGGGCTGTGATAGCGGCTCCCCGCCCGAAAAGGTCACACCTCCGCCGGCCGCTTGCAAAAGTGACGCGTTTTTTAAAAGACGTTCCGTCAAAGCCCGGGGGGTATAGGTCTCCCCGCACAAACGCACCAACCCGCGCGGACAGGCACCGACGCTTTCCTGTGTCAGTTCCCCCGTTCCCGAGGACAAACAGCGACCGCAGTGTAAACAGCCGTTGGGGTTCCGCACGTATTGTGCGTCAAACTCCTGCCCCTCGGGATTATGGCACCACATGCAACGAAGCGGACATCCCTTGAGAAACACCGTACTGCGAATCCCGGGACCGTCAAAGGTTGCAAATTCCTCTATTGAAAAAACAATTCCGTTTTCCATCGTTTTTCACCTTCCACAAACATTATATCAGTTTGCTGTTGACATTTAAAGAAACTTGTTGTATAATAGTAGACGGAATTTATCTTTTTTCACGGAGGTTGCTATGATTGTTTACCAATCTTTTAATTCCAAGGGAAATTATGATTATAACCCAATGTTTTACCAAAATTTCCATATTATTCAGCATTTTCACAAAAATCTGGAGTTGGTTTATGTGGCAGACGGCATTCTTGAGGTAACGGTAAACGGTCGCACCGAGCATTTGCACAAACATGAATTTGCACTGATTTTATCCAATCAGATTCACTCATTCCACACAAGCGAAAGCTCCTCCTGCTGGATCGCCGTCTTTTCGGAAAATTTTGTATACGAATTTGCAAAGTCGGTATCGGGAAGTGAGGGAGCCTGCTCCAAATTCGTCTGCACCGAAAATATTCGGCAATATTTGGAACAGGAGCTAATCCACGAGGAAACGCCCGAGCTTTTGTTGTTAAAATCACTGCTCTATGCGGCTTGCGCGGAATATCTGCGTCAAGTGCCCCTGCTCCCGCAAGGAAAATCCAATGATATTTCCCATCAGATCATCAGCTACATCTACGCACACTATCAACAGGAGATCACACTCAAAGACGTGGCGGAAAAGCTTGGGTATGAGTATCATTATGCGTCCCGTTGTTTTAACAACATTTTTCAAACCAACTTTAAAACCTTTTTAAACGAATATCGGTGCGAACGCGCCAAGCAATTGCTTTTGCATGGGGATATGAGTGTTACCGACGTCGCGTTTGAAAGCGGTTTTCAAAGTATCCGCAATTTCAACCGCATTTTCAGAGAATACACCGGAAAAGAACCGCGCTACTACGCCAATCATATTTTGCAAAAAAAATCGGACGATTCCGATCCGAAACAGTAAAAGAGGCAACCCCGTTTTTGGAGTTGCCTCTTTAATTATTCACTTTTACTTCTTTTTGTAAAGCAGGTCGTTTTCCTTGAGGTAGTTCAAAAGCATGCCGGTCCAGTCGGTTTGGATGAAGTCAAAGCCACGTTTGGCAAGCCAGCCCCAACCAAGGTCGGGATCGGTACAAAGCGCAGTATCGTCGGAGTGCCCTGCCGCAAGCTGCTCCTTATAGTTGTAAATAATAGAGTTTACCCAAACCAATTTGCCATCGCGGTGCATTTTTTCAATAAACGCGGGAGATGCGACCTCGGCATCCTCTTGTTCAAACAGCACCTCGGCGCCGACATAATTCAGCTTACTGTTCACCAATTGCTCGTGCATCGGGTGCGTATTGCGGACGATCGGCATATAAGGCAGCTCGGGGGCGACCTCCTCCAACACGGAAAAGACCTTTTCCGACGGCGTCGATTTAACGATCATCTGCTCGGTCATGCCGTGGCGTTTGATCGCCTCGTAGATCTCCTTGGGATGTCCCCAAAACTTATCCACATTGACATAGCAACGCCCCTTGAAGGCTTCCAAAAACTCATCAAAAGTATTCACACCGAATTGCGTGTAGGTACGGTCATAATTGACATAGCGCAAACGAGAAATCTCCTCGCTTGTCATATTTCGGATACGTTCCATGTGGCAAAGATGATGCGGCTCCATACCCGGATGGAAAATATAAAGCTTGCCGTCCGCGCTCATCTCCACATCGATCTCAAGCACATCGGCGCCCTGCTTCAGTGCAATCTCATATCCCGCAAGCGTGTTACAAGGGATATTTCCGCCAAATGTGCCTCTATGCGCAACGATCAAAATTTTTTCCTTGGCTGACTCCCAAAAGTCAAAATTCATGTTTTTAACCCCTTTTCTGTCATATTTGTTCTTTCGCCCTTATTATACATCAAAAGGTAAAAAAATACAAGAGTTTTTTTTACTTTTTTAACCCGTCTATGTAATCAGCCATTGTAATAACCGTGCCGTTGCAACGCGATTTCTCCGCCGCAAAGGCAACCAAATGATTTTCGACCGAGGTGGAAATATCGGTAACCGTGTTCCCATGATAGTTTCCCGACAAAAGCTGACAAAAGGTACGGATAATTCCGCGGTCACCGCCGCCGTGTCCGCCGCGAATACTTTCGTCAAGAACCGCGTCCGCAATTTTGATCTTGCTTTCCTTACGCGTTTCAAAATCAAACAAGGTGACAAAATCGTCGGACATCTCGGCATTGATCTCGCCCTTGGTGCCCATGATGCGGATCTTTCTGCCTCCGCGGTTGAAAGCACTCATGGTAAAGGAAACGGTGGCACCGTCCTCATATTCCAAATTGACCACCTGATGGTCGACCACATCGTTGTCACAACGGAACACACATCTGCCATAATCACTTTCGGTAATGGCACGATGGATGTCCTCATCGGTGGGTTGATGCTTACGCGTTGCCGTTTGTACAAACGCGGGAAAGCCTCTTTGTTCGTAAATTTTGCGTGCGCTGTAGGGGCAGCTCTCCTCGGCAGGGCAACCTTCAATACAGTATTCGGGAGCCCCCTCCGGCATATTTTCCTTACGGAAATAAGAAAGACTGCCAAAGCTTTGCAAACGGGTGCAACGCTGACCGAGCAACCACTGTACGATATCCAAATCATGGCAGCTTTTTGCAAGGATCATCGGAGAGCTCTCCTGTTTTTTGTGCCAGTTTCCTCTGACATAGCTGTGGCTTTGATGGACATTGCCCACACATTCCACATGAACGATATTGATGACCTTTCCGATCCTGTCCTCGTCGATCAGTTGCTTTAACAGACGGAAGAACGGCGTAAACCGCAACACATGGCAGACCACGACCTCAACGCCCTTTTTTTGTGCCGCCTCACTGATTTGTAAGCACTGCTCGGGCGTGGGTGCCGCGGGCTTTTCCAAAAGCAGATGATATCCCAATGAGATCGCTTTCATTGCGGGTTCAAAATGCTTTTGATCCTGTGTGGCAATGATTGCCGCGTCGGCAAGCTTGGGCTCATTCAATAAAGTCCGCCATGTCTCATGACAAGCACTGTCGGGCAGACCAAACTTTTCTTTGATGTAATTTCTTCTGACCGGATCGGGATCGGCAACACCGACCAGTTCAAATTCCGGACAAAATTCCGCACCGAGATCCGCATATGTGGTTCCGCGATCACCGGCACCGATCAGTATCATTCTGATCTTTTTCATAGTTAACTGTATATCCTTTCTATATCGGAAAGCAAACCGTTGATAAACCTCTCTTTTCCGATGTCAAAGTGGGTGAGATTTTTTGTGGGAACGCCGTAATACGGCGTTCCCTTTTTTATATCAATCTTTCTTTTTGCGCTTTACAAGCGGGATCGCACAAAGGAGAATGACGGAAACAGGTGCCAAAGAAAGTACCGACTGACAGCCCGACTCCTCGGTTGCTACGGGAGCCTGCGTTGTGGGGGCATTGGTCTCGGGAACGGGAGTCGCGGTGGTGCTCTCCTCTTCGTCATCGGACGGCGTGGAGGGAGTGGAAGGTGTAGAGGGGGTAGAAGGCTGATCGGGGGTTACAACCTTGATTGCATTCGCATCCACTGTCTGCACCAGTGCATTCTCTTCACCGGGCCAAATCAAGGCTTCATAATCCTCGTAGTAACCTGCAACAACTTGAATCGTGGAAATATCGATGTTGGAGCCCGCACCGATCAAAATCCCCATGTAACTATCCAACGGTGCGGCGGTATTGGCGGTCTTGGTCCACTTTACGGTATACTCACCGCAAGTAAGAACGATGGCTCCGGTATTACGGTCAAGCGCCGAGTAGGTCATCTCTACCCATTCGCCCGCCTGCATCTTTGCAAGCAATTGTGTGTATGCCTCGGCATATTTGGAAAGATAGCTTGCATTGTCGATAGTACCGTTGTAACGGATACAGGTGTTCTTTTCACCACTGGTTTTACCGGTTGCGGCGTCCAGAGTATTCCCTTGAATGTAGCAGAAATATTTGGGAGAATACTCGTTGAAGCGGAATTTAATGTTTACGGTGTAGTTTTGAATATTTTTGGGGATCGAGTTACCCGTCATCATCATCTTGACATTGTCACTGCCATTGGTGATAATATTCAGATTTCCGTCCTTAATTTCAAAGCCGACGGGCTCCGCGTCATTGGTAACAAAGTAACCGGTCTGATCAAAATTCTCAACCTTGGAGAAATCCATGTTGTGAAGCACATAACCGTCCACATATTTGGTGGTCTTGGTATCCTCATAGGTGAGGGTTGGCTGTGTTGCGAGAACACGGTCCTTGCTCAAAATGTTGATGATGGGATCAGCATCGGAAGCGACATGGGAGAGCACCTCAAGCTTCTTTACAGTTGCCTTGGGCGCGACGCTGTTATTGCCTGCACGCAGGTTGAGACCGAAGGTCCCCGCGCTTGCGTCCATGCCGCCTGCCAGCGTGTAAGTTGCCACCTTATCGCCACAGGTAGCAATTACTTTGACAAGCATGTCGTGTTCGACCACAAATTGATAGTTGACAACGGCCTTATCGGTAATGGTCTTGGTCCACAGATCGGTAAAATCACCCGACTGCGTAAAATTGTTGATAAGCAAAGCAGAAACATTGTCAACCTTTCCGTTCCAACGCATGTTGGTCTTGGAGGCAAAGGTCTCGTAGTGCAGTTTTTCTGCATCATAACCAAAACCGAAATAGATGTATGCGTTTGCACCGTCGGCGGGGAAATCGATCGACATATCCATGCTGATGATATAGTTCTCGTATTTGGTCAGATCAAAATCATCGATTACGATACCGGTCGTGTGGTTCAAGGTCGTACCAAAGGTATAGCCGTCGGCATTAAGCTGTGTTACGATATCGGAAGCTGTTGCGGGAGTGCTGTTTTCACCGGTTGCCTTGTCGATCACGCCGACACCGACACCGCTGATCGCGATCGCATCTGCGGGAGCAGTCAAGCCCTTTGCGGTGTACATTGCGGCAAAATCGACGCTATAAACCGTTTCGCTACCAACGGTAACCGAAATGTTTTTCAGCACCGAGGAAGGATTGACGTCATTGGCTGCGGATCTCCATGTCATACCAAACGCGCCCTTGCTTGCATCAAGTGCAGTATCGGTGGCATTGGTGAAAGTAGCGGTATGCGTACCACAGGTCACAATCACGTTTTTCAGCTTGTTTTCAACCACTTCAAACTTGTAGTTCACAACCTCTGCATTTGTCACGATATCGGTCCAAAGCTCTCCCGTGGGAGCCGATGCATCTGCCGCATAGCTACCGTTGACAAGCAGCTTGGCACTACCGTTATAGCGGAAATTGGTTCCTGCGGCATAAGCGTTGTAAGATGCCAGTGTTGCATCAAATCCAAAGCCAAAATAAATGTAGGAGTTGGTAGCGGGAGTAGTCGCCTTCATATCCAACGAAATGGTATAGGTGGTGTTTTGCGTCAGATCGTACTGCTCCAACGCAAAGCCTGCGGTACGTCCGTTTACGGTTGCAAACTCCAAGCCGTTTTCGGTCAGTTTGTTGTAGAAGTTCCCCTCGGTAATGTTTTTACCGCTGAGATTCATGCTTACGGGTGTAACACCGATGCCAAGATCGTCGGCATCAACGGCTTGCGAAAAATTACCGTCTTTGTAACGGTCGGCAAAATCTACACTGTGGTACACCGTGGTTTCCAACTGTACCTCCTCTGCCGACAGAGGCAGGACAGCAACAACGGTGAGCAGCATAAACAATGCCAGGATCAGGGATAGCGTGCGTTTCATAGTGATTTTTCCTTTCTGCTGTTTCAAACAGCCTTTAATTTTTTATTTTCAACCGAATATTTCGGTGGAAAATCATGAAAAAGAACGTACATAAGCGGGCAAAGCCCCTACAGCGTGCGGCAAAGGAATGACCATCACCGACCAATCCTCCATCATCAAATTTTCTTTGACACTGTCGATATCAAAGTTGTTGCGGGGATTGTTCCAAAGGCTTCCTTCCAAAATCGTTTGATAGGGCGAGGTCCAAAGCGCGGTGTCTGCCGCCATTTTTTCATACATGGCGGTGTTTCCGCCGTTGTAGCCGTGGTGTGCAATCTGCACGATGTCGGTTTTCAGCGTTTCCCCATACATCCGATAAACAATATACGAGCTGTCATCATGCGCGTCATTGAGGAAAGTAAGCTTTTGTCCCGCAATTGTGACGGTATAAATCAGAGTGGAAGAATTGGTGGCTTTCATCACCTCGGGCGCGAGTTCTTCATGGGTATAAAGCATGTCGATGAGCGCATCGCCAAAATACATTTGCTGTCCCGCATGCGGGATCACGAGCTGTGTTTGCGGGTATTTCAGTTTCATCGTGTCTTGAAAGGCTTCGATCGTCGTTTGCATATCGGGTGTCACATTGGATGCCTCGGTATTTTGAGAATAGATCTCATAACTTGGCAGATTGACAACGATGTTTTCAAGAGTGACATAGGAAGAATAGCGCTCCGAGAATCCGAGAAATCCACCAAAATGATCGACATGCGCGTGAGAAAGGATCCAAGCCGCGATCACGGGCTTCCCTTCCAATACATTTTGCTCACACAACTGATCATAAATGCTTTGCCAGTTGCGCTCATAATTCATTCCGCCATCCATGATCATAAATCTACCGTCCGAAAGCCTGAGCATGAACGCGCAAGCGCCGTTGAACTGCGTCAGTTGCGGTGTGGTAACAGTATTTGTTACCTCGTTGGTCAGAGATGGGAGTATACAAGACTCCGTTGTTTCCGCCGTAATGCGGACGGTTCCCGTATATTTGGTGTAGTTGACGGTCAAAACCGTTTCCCCGTCGGTATAAGTGGAAAACAGATTGCCGTTGACCTCTCGGTACGCATGCTTGGCAAAGCCCTCGTCGGTTTCCAAACGCGTCAGATAGGCACCATATTCGTCGGCATCGCTTTCATAATAAAGAACATAGTAGGAATTAAAATCCGACGCTCGAAGCAAATCGTATTCCTCTCGGTATGCGGGAATCCGACCGTAGCCCTTAGGTTGAAAGGTACCGAAAACCGGGGTTACCAAGGAAAGTTCCCCCTTCGTTCCCAATGCACCGACCAGCCCTGCAAATCGCGCGACGGCATTTTCGACCGTTCCCGTGAGGGCGATACTGTTGCTTTTGCCATCCCAAGAGATGCCGAAATCAAAAAACTTGCACGCGCTTTGGCGAGAGAAAGCGCGGTCGGTGTTTCCAATCAAAATCTCGCAATCGCCTTCCATGCTCTCTGCATCACTCAAAACGTTTAAGCGCGTACCCGTTGCCTCAAAAATTGCTTTTTGCAGGCTTTCGGCGCATTCTTTTGCATTCGATACTTGATGCGCGTAAACGATACTGTAAGAGGATGAACCGTTTACAATCAGCGGATAAACCTCATAGCTTTGACTGGTATAGGAATAATCCGTGGGTAATGTCAACGCGCCATCGGTCGCGGTACAAGCTGCCAGCAAATGCTCGATTGCGGTGCGGTAAAGCGCGTCGTTGGAGGCGACGATGACCACCTGTTTTTCCAAAACAGTAATCGAAAAGGCATTTTCGGGAAGTGCCGACGCCGCAGACACTGAAGCTTCAAACGTGGTTTCACCCAACAAAATCAACGGAAGCTCGGTATTCCCCGCGGTAGTCAACTGATCCGAAACGGTGGAAAAATTGACACCGTGCGATTTTTTGACGCCGCTTTGCAATGCGTCAAGTGCTTCGGTAAGACAGGCATTGGACTGCGTGGGATAGACTACACGGCAAACGGGACTCCCCTCATCGATCAATCGCAACACACTTGAAGCCAATGTTGCCTCCGTTTCGGTGAGGCTTTCGGTCACGTCATCGGACGGGTTCCCACGGCAGGAACCCATCCCGAAGACTGTGACAGCGGCAAGCAGACCCGCCCAAACAGACTTGAAGCGTATGTAACGTTTCATGCGCTGTTACTCCGTCAATTGTTTTGATAATATTTGACAGTTGTATTGAGCGTGTCGTCTACCAGCTCGGAGATGACACGGATGCGTCCCGAAATCCCCGTAGAACAATCGGATGCACAAACCTCCAGCACGTTGGTCATGCCCAGTGCCAACACACCGTCCATTTCCATCCTCTTGACGCCATTGTCTTCCAAACCGAAGATGATCTTCAGCATATCGACCGCCTCGGGCTGTCTGGAAATTCTTCCGTACAGGATCACATCATAGTAAACGGGTTTTACCAGTTTATAAGAATATGCGTTGAGCCACTCCATGACATTGCACACACGTGCAAGTGTTCCCTCTGCCTGTTGGTCAATATTGCTCGGGATGCCGCAGATCGATGCCGCACGGTAAACGTAACTGATGTACTGTTTTTGGCTCTGCTCATACTTGGGGATCGGAACAATGCCGTACTCTACCTCACTGGAGGGCAGATACACTCTCATGTCTCCTACCGTACCGCCAAGAAAGGTGGCATTGCCCGTGGTAAACTCGTTTTGTTGATTGAAGCTTGTGTTAAATTTACCGCCGGTGTAGTTCTCGGAATCATAGGCGGTACGAATGGCGTTCTCCTCGCCCATTCCGTTGTTTTCAAAAAAGTAGGTAACCATGGTCTGGTAGATCGTGGTAAAACGGTCATCGATGGGATTGCGGGAAATGATGCCGTCCTCGTTCTTGACGGTAAGTGCCAGATTGGCACCGATAATCAGTGCATCGGCAAGCGCAATGTGGGAAACAATGCCGTACTTGCCCTCCTCACGCGTGTCCTTGGACAATGTGTAAAGCTTTTCATAGGTCCACTCGCCCGACTCGACCAGTCTGTAAGGAGATTCTGCATTGTGGTCCGTAATGATATCCACATTAAATGCCAAGCACCAAAGCGAGTCATTGAGCATCATGTTCATGTCGCCGGCAATCAAATAGAGATTATTTGCAATGGTCATATCCGACAGCACGTCGCTGTACCACCAAGGCTTACTGAAATCAAGGTATTGATCGTATTCGTTGGCGGACATATAAACACCGTTTAACACCAGTGCCGTTTGCTTCCACGACTGATTGTAGCAAATATCATATTGATACATATTGGAGGCAACGAGGTTATAGATGTTATCATTGACTTGATGATACTCGGCTTGTGTCACATTGATCAGAATGCCAAGCTGTTCCTCCACATAGCGGTTGCGCGAGTAGATCGCAGAGTCCAAAGCGGTACCAATGTTGTCGGTATCCATTGTGACCAGTCCCCAGTCACTTTCGGCATTCAGAATGTTAAATTCCTTGGAGGTTCCTCCCTCCGCATAGTTTACCTTGGCAAGATCCTCGTATAGCACGGCTTCCGGATCGGTCTCGTCGATCTCCCCCAAGGTATCGTTGTCCCCGTCCGTTGGCTGATTGCCGTTCTTATTGCAAGAAGCAAGTCCCGCAGTTACGGAAAGCAACATTGACAAACAAAGAAGCAATAGCAAAAGTTTTTTCATACGTGAGTTCTCCTTTAAAATATTCAAAATATTCATAAATTTCCCAATTTTCAAGGTGTCAAAAACGAGCCTCGATTTTTGTGCATTTTGACATATATCACAAACTCGCATATGTCACCGCAAAAAATGTGGGCAATTTACTAAAACAATTGTAACACATGCCCCCAAAAAAGTAAATACCATATTTTCTCCAAAATCTACGAAATTCACGCATAATCTTGACATTTGCCCTCACAGAGGATATAATGTAGCTACAGCCTCTTGCGAAAGAACAACATTCAGAACAGGAGAAATGCCATGTATAAAGTCCATTACGTAAACAACAACACCGATATCTGCATGCCGGAAAATCCCCCTGAGAATCTGCCCCACGTCATTGAGGTTGGGCACAGCTTCCCCCCACCCGGCTATGAATCCAAAAAACTGTGCAGAGACACCTATGTCATTCATTATGTGATCAGCGGAAAGGGAAAATATTACGGACAAACCGTGGAAGGTCCGTGCGCATTTTTGGAGACTCCCGAAAATATTCATTATTACTGCATCGATGACCTCCCCGATACGCCGCAATGGGAACAATACTGGATCATGTTCTCGGGTCCCGGCATCAAGGATTGGCTGAGCGACGCAGGCTTTCCCGAAGAGCCCTCCTGCTTCCCTTGCCCCTATATCCATCAAGCTTACGATATTCTGCGAGATCTGCAAACCCCCTCCGGCTATGTCAACCAAAATGATCATTATTATATGATGGCGGGACTTTGCCAGTTGTTTTCCCTACATTCCGCCACCAAGCAGAGCGAGCAAAAGCACAGCAACTATACCACTTATGTCCGCACCATCTGCAACTATATTCATGAAAACTATGCCAACATTACCTGCGAGGACGAGCTTGCGGATCTGGTACATCTTTCCACGCGCTATATGCACAAGATCTTTAAAGAGGAAACGGGTACCTCACCCATTCGTTATTTGAATACCTACCGCGTCCGTTGCGCAAAGATCCTGCTGACAGAGCATGATCTGCCAATCCATGTCATTGCGGAAATGCTCGGCTTTTCCAATCCCAACTACTTTTGCTATGTATTTCAAAAACATTGTGACGGTATCTCGCCGCTCGCCTATAAAAAGAAGCATCGACTCAACTGATACTCACATATACAAGAAAGGAATCGACCATGAGACATTTACGCTTGCTTGCCTTTTTGCTGTTGTTTACGCTGTTTTGTTCTTGCCAAACACAACCGACCTCCACCCTCGATACCACTGCCGACACCTCGGCATCCGCAAGACTAACGGTCTGCCAAAACGGAAAAAGCGACTTTCGCATCGTACTCCCAGAAAATTCCTCCAAAGAAGCCGAAAACGCCGCCAAGGAGCTTTACTTGAAATTCCAATCCGCGTTCGGCTTGATCCTTCCCATCGTCAATGATACCGCGTCGGAAACCCCCACCGAAATTCTGATCGGTAACACCTCTCGGACGCCAGACACGGTACTTACGAACGATGAGATCCTTATACAAGTAAAAAACGACAAGATCATACTTGTCGCCGGAAATGACGCAGCACTCTCCGAGGCGGTTTCACTGCTTTGGGAGCAGCTTACCGTCGACGGCAACAATGCAACCCTCCCCGCAGACCTCTGTTTGCAAAAACAATCCACTCAAAAAGATACGGAGACAAAAAGCATGACACTCAAAATCGCAACCTACAACATTGCCAACGGCAGAGACGTCAACTATGATTACAGCGTCCTGGCACAGGATATTTTGACCTCGGGAGCCTCGATCGTGGGACTGCAAGAGGTTGACCAAAGAACCAACCGCAACGGAAACCGTGACACCATGGCTCAGCTTTCACGCTTTACAGGATGGGAATACTACTACTTTGTTCCCACAATCTCCCCCTATCAAGGCGGTGAGTACGGGATTGGTTTGCTATCCAAATATCCGATCCTTGATACATCCTTTCAATATCTCCCCAAATCGGATGAAAATGAAGAACAGCGTGCCGTTCTTTGTGCCACGGTAAATGTGGACGGCGTGGAATTGCATTGCTTTGTTACTCACAGCCAGCAGGTCTCCATCACACAACAACTCACAGCAATCAGTCAACTCGCCGTTAAAAAAGCCCCCTACGCCGTGCTCGGGGACTTTAACTATCAAAACTTTTCACTTTTCCATTCCGTATTTCTCAACGCTACGCTCGCAAACGATGACGGCAACCGATTGGAAACGACCAAAAACGGGCAGGCCTTTGACAATATGATCTTTTCCAAAAACATCACGATGAACGGCGTGTCGCTGATCCAAACCAATCACTCGGATCATCACCTGTTGGTTGCGGAAATTACAGTTTCAAAATGAAGTCAAAATTAAAAGCAGGAGAGATTAGCGTCTCTCCTGTTTTTATAGTGAGCTGTCGGTTGTAAACCAAAAAGACACTTGACTTTTATTAATATCGGAGTTATAATAAATAAAAGCCATATATTTATTGGGAGATAAAAATTGAACAAAAAAGAATTTAAAAGATATATGCAGCAAGGGCTTGGGCATCATCACTCTTGAGCAATCAAAAGATCACGAACGATACCGTGACACCGTTTTGTGGGGGTGTCTGCACAATCTATCTTACGATACACAATGCGAAGGAACAAGAGCCGTATATGTATATGAGCTCACTTCTTTCTTTTGCGACAATGACTATTTTGTAAAGCCGACAGTAAATACATTCTTAAATTTGCGAACAAACCTTAATTACTAAATTAATTTCCGTGTATCAAACGCCTTTCGCACTTGAAATCAGATGGATTTTATGGTATAATAGGATAGAATTTAAAGTAATCGAGGACAAAAATCATGGCGTTACATGTAATGGATGAGGTAAACCGCTGTCTACAATGCAAGAACCCGCAATGTGTCAAGGGGTGTCCTATACAAACACCTATTCCGAAAGTCATAGGACTGCTGAAAGAAAACAGACTTGACGAGGCTGGCAAGATTCTTTTTGAGAACAATCCGCTGACAACCGTTTGTAGCCTAATCTGCAATCATGAAAAGCAATGCGAGGGACACTGCGTACTCGGTAAAAAAGGAGTATCGGTGCATTTCTCCACGATTGAACAGTATATTTCAAGAACCTATGCTCCCAAGATGGTCAAAGGGCCTACCGAATGGAACGGCATGAGAGCCGCTATTATCGGCTCCGGTCCGGCAGGTATCACCATAGCAATCATACTTGCCCGTTACGGATACAAGGTTACGATATTTGAAAACAAGAGCGAAATCGGTGGAGTTCTTCGCTACGGCATCCCCGATTTTCGTCTGCCAAAAGCGATTCTTGACGATATACAATACCGTCATATTGAGATGAAAGGCATCAAGATTAGACCGAACGCACACATTGGCAGCTCAATCACGATTGATGACCTATTTCGTGACGGATATAAGGCTATCTTTGTTGGAACAGGCGTATGGAAACCAAACGCTCTGCATATCAAGGGCGAAGCACTCGGTCACGTTCATTTCGGTATCAATTATCTGAACAGCCCCGATTTCTTCAAGCTCGGTCAGCGCGTTATTGTCATCGGCGCAGGTAACGCGGCGATGGATGTAGCAAGAACTGCGCTCCGACACGGAACGGAATATCTAACCTGCTTCTCTATCACAAAGAAAGTTGCCGCAAGTCAGTATGAATTTACCTATGCACAGCTTGAAGGTGTTCGTTTTGAATATAATAAGCGTCCTGTAGAAATCGTTGACGAGGGAGTTATATTCTGCGATGTGATTGAGAATGAGGACGGCACGTTTACCGATATTGAAGGTACGGAACAGCTTTATGAGGCTGACAGCGTTATCGTTTCCATTAGCCAAGGGCCGCAGAATGTCATCGTTAAATCTACCGAGGGACTTGTCACGAACAACAACGGCTTGCTTGTGGCAGATGAGTACGGAAACACCTCGCGCCCCGGCATCTTCTCAAGCGGTGACGTGGTTCACGGACCGAGAACCGTTGTTGAAGCGGTTGCACACAGTAAGGTCGTTGCCGAAACGATGCACAAATATATGCAGTCATCGAAAGACTAAATAACAGAAAGACAGAGGTTTGCAATCTCTGTCTTTCGTGTGCTTATAAACAAAATTAGGTGTTTTTCATAATGATTGAACCGACACATTCGCTGACATGTTCGCAAGCATCGGCACAAGCCTCAAAGCAATCATATATCTTATACCAAGAGAGCGTTGTAAGAACATCGCTTGATCTCTTTGTAAGCTCATGCATCGTGGACAGGTAGAGTTTATCGCACTCTTCCTCAACGTCATTGGATTCAACAATGAGAGAATAAATTTTCTTCGATTTCTTGAAGTTCTCAAACTCACCCATAATCTCACAAAGTAGGTCGCAGGCTCTGACGAGGTTCTTTGCATACTCGATAGCAGCGGGCTCAATTTTCTTAATATCATATATGTATAGTTTTTGCAATACTTCCTCAAGGATATCGAGTACATTATCGAGCTGTTGGCTCAGCATATCGAGATCCTCGCGGTCAACGGGTGTCACAAACGCCTTTGCAAGTGTTTCATTCATTTCGTGCTTCTTTATATCCGCGCTGTGCTCAAACACGTGCATTTCTTCAAGCATCTTTTCAATCTTGCTTGCATCGTAATCTTCAAGGCACTCGACAAGATAAGCTGCCGCCTTCTTTGCAAGTGCCGTGCACTCCTCAAAGTTTTCAAAATAGAATCTATCACCTTTAGCCATTTTCGTAATTCCTTTCTGTTAGATAAATATAAACATAAATAATTTGGTCATTAAATAACCTACGAGTCCGCAACCGGGGAAGGTCAGCACCCAAGTCAAAACCATTTCCTTTACAACACCAAAGTTGATGGCAGATACTCTCTTAACGGCTCCGACACCCATGATAGATGTTGTCTTTGCGTGCGTGGTGGAAACGGGAAGACTGAATATCGAGCAGAACAGAAGCGAAATAGCCGCCGCAATATCAGCCGAGAAGCCTTGATACTTTTCGAGCTTTACCATATCCATACCGACGGACTTGATGATCTTTTTACCGCCCATAGCAGTACCCGCTGCCATCACAACCGAGCAAACGATCATAAGCCAAATCGGAATACTGATGTCAGATGGTAACGACTGTCCTTGTGACATATATACGCAAAGGAGGATAACCCCCATAAATTTTTGACCGTCCTGTGCACCGTGCATAAATGCCATTGACGCTGCTCCGACAATCTGTGCGCCTCTGAAGAAAGGCTCGGTTTTCGGTCTGTTCGCCTTATAGAACAGTTTGGTAACGAGCTTGCACACCAGCCACCCCAAGCCAAAACCGAGCAGAACGGAAATTCCGATACCGTAAACGACCTTGATCCATTCCTCGCCGTTGACGCCTTCAAAACTGTTATGTAATGCAATCGCACTGCCCGTAAGTCCTGCGATAAGCGCGTGACTTTCACTCGTGGGAATACCGAATACCCAAGCAAGCGTAGCCCAAAGAACGATGGCAAACAATGCCGCGCTCAAAGCAATAATTGCTTTATCGGGATCAACGCCGAAATCAACCATTTTTGTGATCGTTTCGGCAACGGTTGCATTAATCATCGTCATCACAAAAACGCCGAGAAAATTAAATACCGCCGCCATAAGTATTGCAGCCTTGGGTGGCATGCATCTTGTCACAACACAAGTGGCAATGGCATTTGGCGCATCCGTCCAACCGTTTACCAATATAACGCCGAGTGTCAGCGTTACCGCGATAAACAACAAAGGATTTGCCGTCATTTGGTTCCAAAATCCTAAAATATCCATACATTACCTTTCCTTATATCTTTTTACAAGCGTCATACACTCGATTGTTACTTTGTGTGGAAAAAAATTACCTTTTTCACAAAATAACCCTTATATATTTTAGCACGCCAACGCAAAGTTTACTATCACAGTTTCGTAAAATCAATGTAAAATCCATGTAAACCCGTATTGGCCGAATGGATCTACCGTCAAAAACGCCCCGCAATTCGCTTGAATTACGGGGCGTTTTTTGAGGGTAGACCAATTTTCATAACTGAATGACATTGACCATATTCGGTCTATCGGCTTTTGTTATACTCCAAAATGGATCATATATTTATTTTTTGAAATGGCTTGCCGAACAAGGTTGGAAAGTGCAAACAGATTTGGATCCTTGTAAAATCGGCGGTCATTTTCTACGATCATCAAAAAAGTCGGAAGTGACTCGGGAGGAATAATTGTGATCCCCCATCTGGAAAGCGCCTTTTGCGGTTGCTTCAATGACATATTAAAAGTATCAATCTCCATTAACTTATGCCACCAATCATTGATATACACGTCATCATCTATCGCCACACAATGATATTTTTGCGGCTCATATTGGGAATACATCTTGTTTTTCCGAAAGGTATCAATGATCCCAAACTCTGCTTTGATCATGATTTCACCTTTTAATTTTGATGCGCTCCGTAGCCTTGGCGCATAGAAAACAACAATTGAATAAGGTGCTTGTAATACGGGATAAACTCCCCGCTGTCGATCATAGAAAGGATCTGTTCCTCGGTTGCCCACGACACGCGCTCGACCTCTTCATACTGCAAGGTCAGCGTTTCGATATCTACGTCCTTTTGCACCAAATAGATGTCGTCAAAGCCCTGCTCCCAGTTGACCGAGAGATGCGGTTGGACCTCTGTCAGATCAACCTTGATTCCCACTTCCTCAAACAGCTCACGCTCCGCCGCCCGTCGGCTTGTGTCCCCGTGCACAGCACTGCCGCCTACGGTCACGTCCCACATTCCCGAAAAGCCCGATTTGAACGGCTGGCGCTTTTGGATCAGCATTTCACCCTTGCTGTTAAAAATACAAACGTGTACCACCAAATGGTAGTCCCCATCCAGGATCGGTTCCCCGCGCACCATCGTCCCATCTTTTAGGTTGCGGTCTTTATCATAAATATCCCAAAGCTCCATCGTTTTTTCCTCTTAACATCTTTCAGAATGACTGCGTTTTTCATGCGTTTTCCAACCATGCGATCTCCTCGCTTGTAGGTTCCGGAAGGTCGCCAAAACGGAACGGGATGTTCAGCTTATCGTATTTGACTTGGCAAAGCTTTCGGAACGGCAACAGCTCAAGCTTATCCACACACGAATGTGCCTTAGCAAGTGCTTTGAGGGCAAGAATATTTTCCACGTTGTTATTGAGCGTAGGAATAATGACCTGCCGCAATGTGACGGGAATGTGCTGTTCGTTGAGATACGCGAGAAACGACAGCGGAGTGTCAATGCCACAGCCCACGTATTCGCGGTATTGTGCATCGTTGGTATATTTGATATCCAACAGCACGCGGTCGGTCTCGGCAAGCAACGATCTTGTTTTCTCATTGAGAATGCACCCCGAGGTATCGAGACAGGTATGGATGCCCGCCTCATGGCAAAGAGAGAATAATTCACGGACAAAATCGGGTTGCAAAAGCGGTTCCCCGCCCGAGACCGTAATGCCGCCCTCCTTGCCAAAATATTCGCGGTAACGCAAGGCTTTTTCAAGGAGCTCGCGCGGGGTGTAGGCGGTACCGCCGTCCCTCTCCCACGTATCGGGATTATGGCAACAGCCGCAACGCAACGGGCACCCCTGCACAAACACGACAAAGCGCACACCGGGACCGTCCAAAGCGCCAAGGCTTTGAATGGAATGCACTTTTCCCGTGATTTGGGTATTGCTCATATCGTTTCGTGGAAGGTACGGCTGATCACTTCACGCTGTTGCTCCCGTGAAAGCTTGTTGAAGTTGACCGCATAGCCCGAAACACGAATGGTAAGGTTGGGATATGCCTCGGGATCCTCGTATGCCTTTTTCAATGTCTCGCGGTTGAGCACATTCACATTGATGTGATGGGCCTTCTTTGCAAAATAGCCGTCAAGGATCGAGACCAAGTTATCAATTCGTTCTTCCTCGGTTCTGCCCAGTGCCTCGGGTGTGATCGAAAAAGTATTGGAAATGCCGTCGCGGCAATCGTCATAGCTGATCTTTGCCACCGAGTTGAGCGATGCCAGCGCGCCGTTTTCCTCGCGGTTGTGCATGGGATTGGCGCCGGGGGCAAAGGGTGCTGAAGCCTTTCTGCCATCGGGAGTTGCGCCCGTGTTCTTACCGTACATCACATTGGAGGTAATGGTAAGCACCGACAGCGTGTGGATGGCATTGCGGTAGGTCGGTGTTTTGCGCAGCTCGGTGATCATGCGGTGCGTCATATCCTTGGCGATCAGATCGACACGGTCATCATCGTTGCCGTATTTCGGAAAATCGCCAACCGTTTCAAATTCTGTGATAAAGCCGTCATCATTCTTGATGGGTCGGACATTTGCGTACTTGATGGCACTGAGCGAGTCGGCAACCACAGAAAGTCCCGCGATACCAAACGCCATAAAGCGCTCGACATCGGTGTCGTGCAACGCCATCTGCGTTTTTTCGTAAGCGTATTTGTCGTGCATATAGTGGATGATGTTCATGGTATTGACATAGAGACGGCTGAGCCACTCGATGTAAATTTGATAACGCTCCATCACCGTGTCAAAATCGAGCTTGTCCCCCTCCAACACCGGCATTTGGGGACCGATGTGGATCCCGCCGGTAGTATCGTAACCGCCGTTGATAGCGATAAGCAAAAGCTTTGCAAGGTTGCAACGCGCTCCAAAGAACTGCATCTGCTTGCCGACCTTCATTGCCGACACACAGCAGGCAATGGCGTAATCGTCACCGTAAATGGGACGCATCACATCATCGTTCTCATACTGGATCGAGTCGGTGTCTGCCGAGACCTTGGCACAGAACTTTTTAAAGGGGGTGGGCAGTGCGTTCGACCACAGCACGGTCAGATTGGGCTCGGGAGAAGAACCGAGCGTATAAAGTGTATTGAGGATACGGTAGCTTGACTTGGTAACAAGCGTTCTGCCGTCCTCGCCCATGCCGCCTACCGCCTCGGTGATCCACATGGGATCGCCGCCGAACAGCTCATTATACTCGGGGGTACGCAAGTGGCGTGCAATGCGGAGCTTCATTACGAAATCGTCGATCAGCTCCTGTGCGCCCTCCTCGGTCAATGTGCCGTTCGCGAGATCGCGTTCGATGTAGATATCAAAGAAAGTGCTGACACGTCCGAGCGACATTGCCGCGCCGTTTTGCTCCTTGATGGCACCAAGGTATGCAAAATAGGTCCACTGGATCGCCTCACGGGTGTTTTGGGCGGGGTGGCTGATGTCAAAGCCGTACATTGCCGCCATTTCTTTCAGATAACCCAAAAAGGCGATCTGCTGATAAAGCTCCTCATCCTGGCGGATATGCGCGGTATCAAAGGTACAGTCGGAAAGCGCCTTTTTATCTTTCTTCTTTTCCTCGATCAAGCGGTCAACGCCGTAAAGCGCCACGCGGCGGTAATCGCCGATGATGCGTCCTCTGCCGTAGGCATCGGGCAATCCCGTAATGACATGGCACTTGCGCGCCATACGCATCTCGTCGGTGTAAGCGCGAAACACGCCGTCATTATGGGTGGTGCGGAAACGGAACTCCTCCTCCACCTTATCACTGAGCTTATAGCCGTATGCCTCGCAGGCTTGGCGAACCATACGCATACCGCCAAACGGGTTAACACCACGTTTGAGCGGACGGTTGGTCTGCATACCCACGATAAGCTCGTTTTCCTTATCGATATATCCGGGTGAATAGCTGGTGAGCGAGGAAACGGTGGCGGTGTCGATATCCAAAACGCCGCCGTACTGCCGCTCAAGGGTGAAGAGTGTGTTCAGCTTTTTCATCATGCCCTCGGTGCGCACAGTCGCGCCCGCAAGGAAGGACGCCTCGCCCCGATACTCCTTGTAGTTGGTCTGAATAAAATCACGCACGTTGATATCATCCTGCCATACTCCCGATTGAAATCCGATCCAATTTTTGTGTTCCATTGTTTTTTCCTCCTTAGATCGCGGATTTGCCGTAAAAAAAGGGCAAATCAGCTTGATAAACTGAATTGCCCAGACGGTCGGCGTTATTACGTTTGTATTCCCCTGCGGTAGCCCGCATTATCCGTCAGTCATGCAAACGCTGATTTATGTACGACATTATTATATCATATTCTTTTGGAAAAGTCAATATCAAAAATTGAAAAAAGTAAATTGCGCTGTTCGTGCGAACATTGATACAACACATACACAAATGCTATTTGTAAGAATAACATTTCCCTTCTATTAAAAATTAGATCTATGGGGAAAACTTCTTGTATGGAGTTTTCCCCATAAAAATTATTCTTATCTTATTCCACCGTCACGGATTTTGCAAGATTACGCGGGCGGTCGATGTCGCAACCGCGCAGGACAGCGGTTTCGTATGCCAGCACTTGAACGGCGGCAAGCGCTGCAAACAGCGTTGCCGCACCGGAGGTCGTAGGCAATAGGATCACATCATCGGCGGACGCTTGAGGATTTTTGGCATCGTCACGGCATATCAAAATGACGCGCGCGCCGCGGCTGTATACCTCACGCACATTGCTTTCGGTCTTGTCGTAAAGTGCCGCCTCGGTTGAGATTGCAATGACGGGAGTTCCCTCCTCGATCAGTGAGATCGTTCCGTGCTTCAGTTCTCCTGCGGCATAGGCTTCGCAATGGATATAGGAAATCTCTTTGAGCTTGAGCGACGCCTCTTGAGACATTGCGTAATCAAGTCCGCGTCCGATATAGAACACATGCTCATGGTGGCAAATATCTCCCGCCATACGGCGCAGCGCATCGGTCTGCTCCAGCATTTGATGAATCGCCACGGGTGCGTCCTCAAGTACACTGCGTACCAACTCTTTTGCATCAGCCTCACAAATTCTGCCGCAGCTGTGCGCGATCGCCGCCGCAATCATATACAGCACCGAGACCTGTGTGCAATAGCCCTTGGTGGTCGCAACCGCGATCTCGGGTCCCGCATAGGTGTAAATACGGTAATCCGCCTCGCGCGCAATGGTGGTCTCCACAGCGTTGACAATGGCAAGCGTGGGAAGTCCTTTTTGCTTGGCGTAACGCAATGCCGCCAAGGTGTCGGCAGTCTCACCCGACTGGGAAATCACCACAACGAGTGTACCGTCGACGGCAAGCGGCGGGTGGTAACGGTACTCCGATGCAATATAAGAAGAAGTAGGCACCTGCGCCACCTGCTCCAAGATCCGACCGCCAACAAGTCCCGCGTGCGTCGCGGAGCCGCAGGCAACAATTTGAATATTCTTTACCTTTGCCCAAAAATCGGGACTGATACCGTCTGCCGAAAAATCGGGCAAACCACCCTTGATACGGGGAGACACCGACTTTACAATGGCTTCGGGCTGTTCGTAAATTTCTTTGAGCATAAAGTGCGGGTACCCGCCCTTTTGCGCCGACTCGGGTGTCATTGCCGTCACGCTCCATGTCGGAGTAACGGTCTCTCCGTCGGCGGTGATGAGCTCTGCACTGTTCGGTGTCAGATGTGCCAGTTGTCCTTCCTCAAGGCAATGATATTCCTTGGTAAACGGCAACAGCGCTGTCATGTCGGATGCCAAATAATAGCCGTCCGTGCCCTTTGCAAGGATCAAGGGACTGCCGCAACGCACAGCCCAGACCTCGCCCGGAAGATCCTCAAACAGGATGCCGAACGCATACGAGCCCGTCATGCGCGCGATTGCCTTGCGGATCGCCTCGGCGGGAGTACCGAGCTTTCCATACTCGTCGTTGAGCACTGCGGCGGCAACCTCGGTGTCGGTCTCCGAGAGGAAGCGATCCCCCTTGGCACTCATCTCGCTTTTGAGCTCCTTATAATTTTCAATAATCCCGTTGTGGACCAATACCACTCGCCCCGCACGGTGTGGGTGCGCGTTGATGTCCGAGGGACCGCCGTGGGTTGCCCAACGGGTATGCCCGATGGCGCAAGAGCAATCGGTGATCGGATTGGCTTCCAGCTTTTCCTCCAATGCGCCGATACGTCCACGGCACTTGACGGTCTCAATCCCGTTTCCGGTGCGCGCCGCAATGCCAACCGAGTCATATCCGCGGTACTCGAGCACCGAAAGTCCTTTTGTGATCTTGGGGACGGCGTTCTCGTTCCCCGTATATCCGATAATTCCACACATATTCTGTTTACCTGTCGGCAGATGCCCGCCCGTAAAAAGGCATGACAAAAAACGGGCACTGCCTGTTCCCTTTCTCTGTTTTCGGGCGACCGAAAAAGACCGTTTCCGCATTCTCGTTTTTCGGAAACGGCAGGATCGCCGTCTATTTAGATGAACAGGGATTGTTTTGCAGTCACCCGCATATTTGACCTGTTTTTTACGATGTCCTTGACACCGGAGAAGCATCCGCCGAATTTTCGATCACTTCTCTCCTCGTTAACCGATCGCAAACGCACTGCGGTCGGTCTGGCGCTATCATTTCCCTGATTTTCGGGAGGTTTGTTTTCTTAAATGTTCATTGAGGCGCAATTTTTGCCGCTTACCTTTGCCGTTTGGTTACGACAGAGCCGCGCGCTTTGTAAATACTGTTTGCCGGCACAAATCCGCGTACCGGTGACAGCGGATAGACATTGGAGCCGCAACCGATGATTGTTCCCGGGTTGAGGACGCTGTTGCATCCAACCTCGACATGGTCGCCAAGCATTGCTCCAAACTTTTTGCATCCGGTCTCCAGCTTCTCACCGCCGATATCGACCGTGACAAGCGTTTTGTCGCTCTTGACATTGGACGTAATGGCACCCGCTCCCATGTGAGACTTGTATCCGAGAATCGAGTCCCCCACATAGTTGTAGTGCGGCACTTGAACGCCGTCAAACAGAATGCAATTCTTCAACTCGGTGGAGTTACCCACCACGGCACCCGCGCCGACAATGGCACTGCCGCGAATAAACGCACAGTGACGGATCTCCGCACCGTCGCAGATGATGCAAGGTCCCGCAATGAACGCCGAGGGAGCGACTTTAGCGGTCTTTGCCACCCAAATGTCCTCCCCGCGCTTTTCATAGAGCTCCGCGGAAAGGCTCTCGCCGAGCTCGCGAATGAACGCGGAGATCAAGCCGAGTGCCTCCCACGGATATTCAAAGCGGGCAAGCAAAGGCGATGCCACCGAATGTTCCGGATATTGATAAAGTGCCGAAATTTTCAGTTCTTCCTTTTTTGCCATGATCTTACTTCTTTCTTTTGGAAAATGTTCGGTTTTTCTGTCAGCTCAAGCCAAGCCCTCGGCGTAGATCACATCGACGACCTCGTCAACACAGCTCTGACAGATCCCCTCGGTGGAAGCCTCCACCATCACGCGGATGACCGGCTCCGTCCCGCTCTCACGCAACAGCACGCGTCCCGAGTCGCCAAGCTTTTCGGCAACGGCGGCAACGCTCTTTTGCACAGCGGCGTTCTCACGCACAGCTGCCTTGTCGGCAACACGAATGTTTTTGGTCACCTGCGGCAACATACGCACGGGCTCGGCAAGCTTGGAAAGCGTCTGCTTACTGCTGATGACCGCCTCCATGACCTTGATCGCCGTCAGTATTCCGTCACCGGTGGTGGCAAACTTGGAGAGTATGATGTGTCCCGACTGCTCACCGCCCAGGCAATGTCCGTTTTGCTGCATATTTTCATATACATAACGGTCACCCACGGTGGTTTGCTCGTAGCGGATATCTGCCGCGTCCAAAGCACGGTACAAGCCGAGATTGGACATGATGGTAGTGACAACGGTGTTATTGACAAGCGCGCCTCTTTGCTTGAGATACTGTGCCAATACATACAGGAGATGGTCACCGTTAACGACCTGACCGTTTTCGTCCACCGCGATACAGCGGTCGGCGTCGCCGTCAAATGCAAAGCCAAGGTCGAGACGGTTCTCCCGAACATACTTTGCAAGCACCTCGATATGCGTCGAGCCCGCGTCTCGGTTGATGTTGAGACCGTCGGGATCGGCATTGATGGTGTAGGTCTTGGCGCCCAGTGCGTCAAACACGCTCTTGGCAATCATCCACGAGCTGCCGTTTGCGCAGTCCAATCCGACACGGAACTGCTTGAAAGAATAGCGGGAGAGCGAGATCAGATAACCGATGTAACGGTTTCTGCCCGCCGCATAGTCCACGATTTGACCGAGATCCGCACCCGTGGCAAACGGGATATCGGGCGTGTTGATGCCCAATTCCTGCAATTTTCCGTCCAAGTACAGCTCGATCTTTTCGATGGTCGCGTCGTCGATCTTTTCTCCGTGGCTGTTGACAAGCTTGATGCCGTTATCATAGTAGGGGTTGTGGCTTGCGGAGATCATAATTCCGCAATCAAAATCGTCGCCGGCAACCGCGTAAGATACACTCGGCGTTGTGGTAACGTGCAGCATATACGCGTCGCCGCCCGAAGCGGTCAATCCCGCGACGATGGCGTACTCAAACATATAGCTGGAGCGTCTGGTATCCTTACCGATGACCGCGCGCACCTTGTGCTTGCCGCCGTCACTGTAATACCACCCCAAAAAACGTCCGATCTTGTATGCGTGCTCGGATGTCAGCGTGACACCGGCCTCCCCGCGGAAGCCGTCCGTGCCAAAATATTTTCCCATTTTGTTATTTTCCTCCGTTTTGTGTTTTGCGCCTCACAGAAACAGTAAAGAAAACAGCCTGTTAATTATTATAGCAAAAAAAAAGGGAAATGTCAATATCAAATCGATATTTCCATGGATTTTCAACCGAACAGCAATCATTTTTAGAATAGAACTTAGTTTTATTCTAAATTAAAAACATATTTATTGAAAATCCCGTCGAAACAAAAAGTATTCGACGGGATCATTTTTTCATAAATTTCATTTCATAAAAATCAAAGCAGCGAAAAAAGTGAAATTACAAAGCCGATCCTATCCTCGTTAAGACATGCTTCCGATCGGCATATGCCAAAGCCACCCGTGCCTTTGACCAGTGAATAAGCATATTGCGGTAAATCCGTGCCCCTTGCAACCACTGCAATTTCACCTTCATACGCGCCCGACAGACGGCAGGCAAAGATTTCTGCATCCTCGGGCAGGTCTCCGCAATAGCAAAAATCAAGCTCGCCCGCAAAGCATTCCCGCGTCAGCGGTCCGTCAAGCGATGCGTCAGCGTGCAAAAGCGGAATCCTGCGAGGTTCGTTCTCTCGGCAGAGCGTGATCGAACGGCTCTTGCCGCCATTCCGCCGAAGATATCCGTAAGTTTCCAAGCGGTCAAGATACATCTGTACCGTAGAGGTGCTGTTGTACCCGAGGACTTCCCCGATGTCACGAACACTCGGCGCGTATCCGTTTTCGGCAATCGAGCGTCGGATACAATCCAACACCGCCGTTTCTTTCGCATTCAATTTTTGCATTTTTTATCTCTCTTTCTTTCGTGTCCAGTTTCATTATAGCATAAAAACGCGGATTTGAAAAGATATTTTTGCAAATTTCCGAATAAAATCCTGCATTTTTTCATTTTTGAGTTGCAAATACATTTAAAATTATGAACAATTCGTAACCTTTTCAAAAGTCTCTTGAAAAATAGCGAAAAAGCGTGTAAAATATATAATGGGTGATAAGTTGGCTTATCATCATTGTTTATGTTTTAACAAAGTCAAAAAATTACTTATTTATAAAAGGAGACAGACCAATGACCAATAACAAAGCTGTATTGAGTTGGATCAACGAAATGGCAGAAATGGTCAATCCCGACAAGATCGTTTGGATTGACGGCAGCGAGGAGCAGGCAGATGCCCTGCGTGCCGAGGCTTGCAGCACCGGTGAGCTGGAAGCACTGAACCCCGAGCTGTACCCCAACTGCTACCTGCACCGCACCGCTGTGAACGACGTGGCACGCGTTGAGCACAGAACCTTTATTTGCACCCGCACCAAAGAGGATGCAGGAACCATCAACAACTGGATGGATCCCAAGGAATGCTACGAAAAGCTTTCCAAGCTCTACAAAAACTCCTACAAGGGCAAGACCATGTATGTCATCCCCTACTCCATGGGTGTTGTGGGTTCCGACTTTGCAAAGATCGGTGTCGAGCTGACCGACTCCATTTACGTCGTTCTCAACATGATCATCATGACCAGAGTCGGCAAGAATGTGATCGAAGCATTGGGCGACTCGGCAGATTTCGTAAAGGGTCTGCATGCAACTGCCGATTGTGACGAGGAGAACCGTTACATCTGCCACTTCCCCGAGGACAACACCATTTGGTCCGTCAACTCGGCTTACGGCGGAAACGTTCTGCTTGGCAAGAAGTGCTTTGCGCTCCGCATTGCCTCCTACCTCGGACGCAAAGAGGGCTGGATGGCTGAGCACATGCTCATTCTCGGTCTCGAAAATCCGCAGGGCGAGATCAAATATATCTCTGCGGCATTCCCGTCGGCTTGCGGTAAGACCAACCTTGCAATGCTCATCCCGCCGGAAATCTATAAGAAAGCAGGCTATAAGGTTTGGACCGTCGGTGACGACATCGCTTGGATCCGTGTCGGCGAGGACGGCAGACTTTGGGCTGTCAACCCCGAAAACGGTTTCTTCGGTGTGGCTCCCGGTACCAACGAGCACTCCAACTACAACGCGCTGATGACCACCAAAAAGAACTGCATCTTCACCAATGTATGCCACGACCTTGACAACAACACCGTTTGGTGGGAAGGTCTTGACAACAATCCTCCCAAGAACGCCATCAACTGGAAGGGCGAGAAGTGGGATTACACCACGTACGACAAGGCAGACAAGGTCAACACCTCCGGTGCGCACCCCAACTCCCGTTTCACCGCAATGGCTACCAACTGCCCTTGCATCTCCTCCGAGTTCAATAGCTTGAAAGGTGTTCCGCTGACCGCCATCATCTTCGGCGGCCGCCGCGCAAAGACTGCTCCGCTGGTTTACGAATCCCGCAACTGGCAACACGGTACCTTTGTCGGCTCCATCATGGCATCCGAGACCACCGCTGCAGCCGCAGGTGCTGTCGGTGTGGTTCGCCGCGATCCGATGGCAATGCGTCCTTTCGTTGGTTACGATATGGGTGACTACTTTGCTCACTGGCTGGCAATGGGCAAAAAGATCCCCCATGCTCCCAAGATTTTCCACGTCAACTGGTTCCGCACCGATGACGAAGGTCACTTCATCTGGCCCGGCTTCGGTGACAACATGAGAGTTCTGATGTGGATCCTCGCTCGTTGCGCAGGTGAAGTTGATGCAGTGGAAACTCCCATCGGCTTTGTTCCGAAGGCAGAGGACATTAACATCGAAGGTCTTGACGGCGTGACCGTTGACACCATCCGCGAATTGCTCACCATCGACACCGCAAGCTGGCTGGAAGACGTTGAGAATATCAAAGCCTTCTACAAGCAGGTTGGTGACCGCGTTCCTGCCGAGCTCTATGACGAGCTCGCCGTACTCGAGGCAAATCTGAAGAAATAATTTTTTATAAATAAAACCTTAGGGGGCCTCCTGCGGGAAGTCCCCCTAAACATCTCCAAGGCAGACCTTCGAATGTTAACCAAGGCATTCAAAGGTCCGCCTTGTTGCGTTTTGCGCAAGCATTGGTTGCAAAATTCGAATATCACAATTTTTTTGAAAGAAATTGTTTTCCAATCTATTTACAAAATCCTTAAACTATGCTAAAATAAATGAAAGTGATCGCTTATAAAAGCGAATTTGTAAAAAGAAAGGAATACGCGACCATGAAAGAATATATCATTCCCGCAGAAGGCGCTTTTTATAAAGCCAATCTGCACTGCCACAGCACCGCTTCCGACGGCAAGCTGACGCCCGAAGAATTGAAAGAAGTCTACAAAAATGCGGGTTATTCGGTTTTGGCATACAGCGACCACAATGTGTTGATCGACCACTCCGCATTGGACGACGAAAATTTTCTCACACTGACCTCGGTGGAGATCGATCTGCTCAAAAAGGGAGAGGAAAGCTGGATCGAAAGGCCTTGTTATCACATCAATTTCTATCCGAATGATCAACACAACACCGCCCTTCCCTGTTTCAACCCCAAATATATCAGAGAAAATCATGCCGACCTGCGGGAATCACAGGCCTATGTCGGTACGCCCGATTATGTCCGCGATTACGAAAAGATCAATGAAATGATCGCCGAATTTGCGAAGCACGGTTTTATTGCCATGCTGAACCACCCCACATGGTCGGTACAAACGATGGAGGACTACAAGCTGCTTGATACCGAACATATTTTTGCCATGGAGATTTACAATCACGGTTGCTTCGTGGATGGCTATGACGAGATCAACTGCCATATCTACGATGAAATGCTGCGCCGCGGCAACAAGCTTTTTTGCACGGCGACCGACGACAATCATAACGGATCCCCCAAAGGCACTGCAAAATGGGATTCCTTGGGAGGATTTGTGATGATCAAAGCGCCCGAACTGACCTACAAAGCAATTTTGAATGCTTTGAAGCAAGGTGACTTCTATGCCTCCACAGGTCCCGAGATCCATGAGCTTTACATTGAGGACGGTATTTTGCACGTCAAGACATCTCCCGCCGCAAAGATCGCATTGACAACTGCGGTTCGCCAAGCAAGCGTGCGTTATCCCGAGTCTCAGTATACCCCCATCTGTGAAGCAAGCTTTGATTTGAGCAAATATTATCCCGGCTATGTCCGCATCACCGTGACCGATGACAGAGGCCGCATGGCTTGGTCGCAACCGATCTACGGGGATTTTTCCGGTAAGAAATGATATTAAAATAAAAAACCGAACAAGGCGGCTCACCCGCAAAGTGAGCCGCCAATCTTATACTTTATGCAAACCGATCGCTTATCTCCGAAATACGGCGCTTTCACCCGTATTGGTCTGCCCGATCAAAATGCCATTGGCATCAAAGGTATAGGCATAGACCGTACAGGTCCCGTTGATCGAATATACGCTCTCATCCGTTCCGATGTTCTGATAAGCAAGCGTTATCGGACGCTCCACACGCCAAACGAGATTGCCGTCGTTATCGATGGTAAGTTCTCCGCCAAGCGAGGAATGAATGCTGTAAAAGGCTTGCATGGCGCCCGTGTCGGGATTACAGATCATCAGCACGGCGGAGTATTGCGCTCCCACCAGATCGGCAAGCTCTGCGGCAGTCCATGTGCGCTTTTGGGATGCCTCCAATGTTTCTTTTAGCAACGCGCTCTCATAAGAGGCATCATAGGTGTCGCCACCGTTCTTTTGGAGTGCGTAACCGCTGAGCCAAACATTTCCGTTGTACTCGATCATATCCGTAAAATAGTAAATTTCATCCTCGGACAGATAGGTAAACATGCCCAAAAGATTAGCATTGCCATCAATTTTAATAAAAAATTCTTCGGTTTTGGAGTTGGTAAGACCTACGATAAAGCCATCATCCACGCGGACGGCATCGGTAACGGCGTAGCTACCGTCGGAGAGTCCCATATCCAAATAGCTTTTTGTCAGACGTTGGGAGCACTTGCCTTGCAGATCATAGGAGCAAATTGCAAATTTTCCGTTCGTTGCTTCTCCAATCAGCGTCACACCGCCGTCATCAACAAAAACAGAAGAAACCGAATAAAATTGATGGCGGTCGTTTTTCCAAAGCGTCTCGCCGTCAGAGGTTAAAAGACGGATTTCCCTGTCCTCGGCCCCCATTCCGTAAAGCACAATATGTGTGTTTGAAAATTCAAGCAGGTCGACCGAAAAGCTTTGTAAGGTCACCGACCATTCAAGCTCACCGTCGCGGTAGCGTTCGAGAATGGAGTAAGCGTCTGCCGAGGTCTCCGAATAGCGAACTTCATTGCTGTAACGGTAGGAAACACCGCTGTCAAGCACCGTTCCATGCGTGTCAAAACCGCTCACGCTGTCCATTCCCTCGGGATATTGATTTTTGTAATTCCACAGAGCCTCCAACTCCTCCGGTGTGGGAGCCTCTTGAAAGATCTCGTAGCCGCCGACACGTGCGCTGATTGCATCCGCGGTTTTTTCATAAGAAAAGCTCCCCGTGGCGATATCGCGGTAGATCAGCTTGATCTCCTTGCGGCTAAGATTTTGGGTGGAAAGCGCGTGTTGTTCAAAAAAGGTCACCGCCTCCCGATATTCGCGCTGTTCATCTGCCACGGCACAGACCGAAAACGCAGATACCAACAATGCAATCGACAAACAAGCTGCAAGCAAAAGTCGGCGCGGCTTTTTTCGTATCCGCGGCACTGTAACACGGGGAATCTGCTCTTCAAAGCCCCTCTCGCAAGCTGCCAAAATTTTGTTTTTATCGGGCAATGGGCGGTCATCGAGCTGTTTCAAAATCATTTTTAATTCTTTACGGTTCATATCCGATCTCCTTTACGTAAAATAAGTTTTTTTCAGTTTTTTGATCGTGCGTTGGTACCGCTTTTGGGCGGCAGCAACGCTGATCCGCATCATCTCTGCGATCTCCGCATACGAAAGCTCCTCATACAAACGAAAAACGACCAGTTGTTTTTCTTCCTCATCAAGCAAATTCAACAGCTCCAAAACTCCCGTTTGCGAGACTTCCGACTGTGGATCGGGGATGCTTTCCGACAGAGTTTCGTCAATCGAAACCGTCGGTTTTCTTTTCCGCACAAGGTCTATCGCCCTGTGACGCGCCATGGAAAGGATCCACGCGCGTGCGTTGGTTCCGCTTTGGTAGGTGTGCGCATATTTGACGATCTCGATCATCGTCTCCTGCAACACGTCCTCGGCGTCGGCATCATTGCCGGTGATGGCAACCGCAACGGAAAATATCATTCGCGCCATATGATCGTAAATGACGGAAAGGGCTTCCCTATCGCCCCTCGATATCTGTGTGATCGCCGTATCACAAATGACATTCACCTTGTTGTCCTGCATTCATGTCTCACCTCCTTCTGCTTATATAGCGGTAGAAATTGCCGATTTCGGACATAAAATTTATATTTTTCGGTAAAAGCTTTTGAGAATAGGGGTGTGGGGGAAGGAACTTTTCTCGAAAAGTTCCTTCCCCCACAAATTTATATTCTATTTTATATTCTGTAAAACTCCACACGGCTTGCAAATTTTCGGGCGGCAACAGCGGCGCGCTCGTAACACTGTGCAAAAGAGATCTCCGCGTAGTTGGTCTCGGCACCGTGCAATTCGAGCATAATGGGACCGTGATAGCGGCTACCCGCCAGCACACGTGCGGCGTGCTCCATATCGATACTGCCGTCATATGGAATCAAATGAAGATCGCCGTTGTGAATTTGAAAATTATCGTGCAAATGCAAAGCGACAATGTGATCGCCAAACAGCGGCATAAATGCTCTGCCGTCGGCAAGACAAGCTTCGTGTCCCACGTCCCAGCAGAACACCGCATCGGGGTACCTTTCAAACACACAGGCAATGGCACCGAGCTTGCGTTGGTTTTCGTAGATAGGTATCACGCCGATACGGCGCGCATGTTCCATAAAACGATCCAAGCGCGAAAATCCGATATCAGAAACGTGAGGCGCGTTGTCCCCCGACGAAAGGTGAACGATCATTGCGTCAACCCCGTTTCGCTTACAGTTTTCGAGGTTTTCGATCAGCCGTGCCAGCGTGACCTCGCCTGCCTTTCCCGTGAGCCAAAGATCATTGATGCCTTTGGCGGGCGCGTGCAAAAAGTCGATGTCGATATTTGCGCGTCGCAGCTTGGCAACACGCTCATCAAGACCGTTTACATCCGAGTGAAAAAAGGTTGCCGTAAAGCCGTTTTGTGTCATCAAGGAGATCTGTTCGTCATCCGAAAGCCCCTTGTAAAAGTCCATGTTGATGCCGATCTTCATCGGTTCGCTCTCCATTATTTGCGCTCGAGGTTCAGCTTTTCGATCAGCGTCTCTACGGCTTTGTCCATATAATCGTTTTCCATCAGCTCGATCATACCGCGGTCGACCAGCGCGGAGAGCTTGGGATCCATGGGAATACGCGCGAGCAGATCGTAGTGGAATTTCTCTGCGACCTCCTCGATATGGCTGTCACCAAAGACCTTGATCTCCTTGCCGCAATCGGGGCACTTGACATAGCTCATATTTTCCACAAGACCGAGCACGGGGATATTCATCATATCCGCCATGTTAGCCGCCTTGCTGACGATCATGGAGACGAGGTCCTGCGGGCTGGAAACGATGACAATACCGTCCAACGGCAGAGACTGGAACACGGTCAGCGGAACGTCGCCCGTACCGGGAGGACAGTCCACAAGGAGCACATCGGCGTTCCAAATGGTATCTTTCCAAAACTGCTGGACGGTACCCGCGATGATGGCACCGCGCCATACAACGGGCTTGGTCTCGTCACCGAGGAGCAGATTGACCGACATGACGTCGATGCCCGTGGTGGTAGACGGCGGAATCATCCCGTTGTCGTCGCCATAAACCTCGACGTTTTTCATACCGAAGGACTTGGGGATCGAAGGTCCCGTGATATCGGCATCGAGGATACCGACCTTAAAGCCCTCTCTTTGCAGGAGCACCGCCAGCATGGAGGTGACGAGCGATTTCCCGACGCCGCCCTTTCCGCTGACAACACCGATGATATGCTTGACCTCGCTGAGTGCGTTTGCGGGCACCAGCAGGCTTTCTTTTTCTCTCGACGAGCAATTCGACGAGCAGGTGGAACAGTTATGCGTACATTCCGACATGTTTAACTTCCTTTCTGTTGGAACAAATCAATTTATCCCTATTATTATACACCCTTTGCAAGCAAAATGCAAGAGGATTGCGGATTTTTTTTGGACGGTAACTGTTGTGTTACAATAGATGTGAGACTAAAAGTAAAAAAAGAATAGAAAAAGTGATTGAGTTCTGTTAAAATAAAGTCACCACAACCAAATCTAACAGAAAGGACTCAATCACTTCATGAAACATTATACCACAAACAAAC
>JAFTKO010000015.1 GCA_017453205.1 Clostridia bacterium
GACGGCATGAAGTCTATACTTTTGCCGAAATTTGTATTTTTTTCGTTCAAGGCTACGCCTTTCTCTCAAAAAATACAAATTTAATTATTCTATTGTTTTATCTTGATGTTAGAAGTGTTGCACTTCATATTATAACATACCTACCACCACCCAAAATGGGCTGCCGAATAATTTACTTTCATCAAAAGTTTTCTGACAAAAAACAATATTTTATTTTGAGATATCAAACAAAAAGGAACCGCTTTGTTTACGGTTCCTTTCAAACGTGTAAATGTGTTCCCTTACGCCATGGTCTCGGGGAGCTTTTTGCCGCCGAGGATATGGAAGTGGAGGTGCTTGACCGACTGACAGCCATCCTCACCGCAGTTGGTGATGACACGGTAGCCGTTGGATAGCCCCTCGGAGGCGGCGATTTTGGGGATCGCCTCAAAGATACGGGCAACATATGTGCTGTTTTGTTCGTTCACGCCGTCGGCAGAGGGGATATGCTCCTTGGGGACGACAAGAACATGGACGGGCGCCATAGGAGCGATGTCACGGAACGCATAGACCGCGTCGTTTTCATAAACTTTGGTGGACGGGATCTCTCCCGCGATGATCTTGCAAAAAAGGCAGTCGGACATGGTGGTTATTCCTTTCATGATGGATTTTAAAAAACTGACAAAGCGAAAAAGAGCGCGAAAACAAGGTATGACACCTGCATTCATTATACCACACACCACCCTGTTTGTCAAGAAGTCCGAATAAAACTCTCACGGCAACAGCATTTACTTTTTGAGATTTTTTGTGGGAACCCTTTTGAAAAAGGGGTTCCCACGCCCTCCCAAAACTTTCAACGCATTTTCTATTTTGCTATCATGGGGATGCCTGTGCCTCTGTCGATAGCTTTCTGACAGCATGAGAATGTTGATACGCTGTTCCAAACAATAGCTCCCGCAAACCATTACACCTTCTCCGTTGGAGAAGGCGGTTACCACCACCCAAAATGCTCCACACGGTTACATTTAATTCCGATTTCATACTTAAAAAGTAAATGCTGTTGCCGTGATCAAACTCTCGACAACAGGATTTTCCAAAATATCAAAAAATTCAAAGGAGCGACATCAAATGAACATTACCTGCCCCCGTGATCTATGGGAACATCTTGCCGCCACCGACAAAAGAGTGGTGATGTACGGGATGGGCAACGGCGCGGACAAAATTCTTTGCGCTTGCGCCGAAAAAGGGATCACGGTCAGCGATTTTTTTGCCAGCGACGGCTTTGTGCGCGGGCACAGCTTTCACGGCAAGACGGTACTTTCGTGGAGCGCGGTCAAAGAAAAATACGGCGCGGAAAACGTCATTGTGCTCCTTTCGTTCGGTTCGTCGCGCCCCGAGGTACTGGAAACGATTTACCGCGTGGCGGAAGAAGCCGAGCTGTACGCCCCCGATGTCCCCGCGTTTGGAGACGGGCTGTTTGACCGTGCTTTTTTTGAAGCACACCGCAAGGAACTCGAGGCGGCGTGGGAGCTGCTCTCGGATGACGAATCGCGTCGAATTTTTGAGAACGTGGTGCAATATAAGCTGTCGGGCGACATCGGCTTTTTGCGCAATGCGGAAAGCGACCGCGCGGAGGTGATGGAGACGTTGGTCCGTCCGCGTTCATTCCGTGCCGCCGCCGATCTCGGTGCCTACAACGGCGATACCGTGCGCGAGCTGTTGGACGCCGCCGACGGAAATTTGCAAACGGTGTACGCCATGGAGCCCGACGCGCGCAATTTCCGCAAGCTCAAGGCGTATGCCGAGGGGGAAACGCGGGCAAAGATCGTTGCTTGCAACGCGGGCGCGTGGTCGCAATCGTCGACGCTGTATTTTGACGGGAGCGGTAACCGCAACGCCTCGTTTGGCACCAACCGCTCCGAAACGCTTGCCGAACGTCCCGTGAAGCTGACGCCGATCTCTGCCGAGCCTTTGGACGCTGTTCTCGGCGGCGCATCGGTCGATTATATCAAATACGATGTCGAGGGGGCAGAGCATGAGGCGCTCCTCGGTTCGGTCAAAACCATTCGTGCCCACAAGCCCACGCTCTTGGTCTCGCTCTATCACCGCAACGAGGATCTTTTTGATCTGCCGTTGCTCATCCGTCATCTCTTCCCCCATTACGCGCACTTTTATCTTCGCCGCTTCCCCGGCGTTCCCGCTTGGGATGTCAATTTGTATGTGAAGTAAAGAGTTTATTTTTTCGTGGGGAATTTTTGATGAAAGTAAACGTGGCAAGCTACGTTGTAAGCGGCAAAGCCGCTTCGTTCCCCACACCTCTTCAAAACTTTTAAAGCATTTTACATGTTATTTTCGAGGGAATGATAGTACCTCTTTCGGTAGCTTTGTTATCACACAAAAATAGCTAAAAATCAAAGTAAAACTAACTTTGTGGGGCGTTTTGGGTGGTGGTGCCAAAACGCCGGCGGGAGCTATTGTTTGGAACAACACAGCAACATTCCCATACCGTCAGAAAGCTACCGACAGAGGCACGGGCATCCCCATGATAGCAAAACAGAAAATGCGTGAAAAGTTTTTGAGGGGTGTGGGGAACCTTTTTTCAAAAAGTTCCCCACGAAAAAATTTTTACGTTAATAAATAATCTTTGCTCTTTACGTGAAAAAGATTTTATTTTTGAGTGCCTCGAGCATGATGACAGCGCTGGTGCCGTTGGTGGCAAGCGGGATGCTTTGCACGTCGCAGAGGCGAAGGAGCGCCGAGACGTCAGGCTCATGGGGCTGTGCGGTGAGGGGGTCGCGCAAAAAGATGATGAGGTCGATATCCCCGTTGGCAAGCATGGCGCCGATCTGTTGGTCGCCGCCGAGAGGTCCGCTCTTCATACGGTGGATGGCAAGTCCCGTCTCACCCATGATCAGCGTTCCCGTAGTACCCGTGGCATACAACTCGTGTTCTGCCAAAACATCCTTGTATTTCTTTGCGATCTCGATGATCTCGTTCTTCTTTTTGTCGTGTGCAATAAGTGCGATCTTCATGTGTTTTTTGATCCTTTCCGAATGGGTTACAAGAATATGATACCATAAAAAGCAGAATTTGTCAATATCAAAGAAAAAACGCAATGACCGAAATCATTGCGTATTTTCCGCACCGAGCGATGGGTTGGTCCGCTTGGTGTTTGATTATTTGTTGAGCGCGTTGAGCTTTTTGGTAAACTGGCTCTTTTTGTGAGCTGCGGCATTCTTATGGATGATTCCGTAAGCTGCTGCCTGGTCAACCTTCTTCACAGCGGACTTGTAAGCTGCCTGTGCAGCCTCCATATCACCGGAAGCCAAAGCTGCCTCGTACTTCTTCATCTCAGTCTTGAGTGCGGTACGGTGCATTTTGTTTTGCAGAGTTTTGGTCTCGATAACCTTGACTCTCTTTTTTGCAGACTTGATATTCGGCATTTGTGTTCACCTCCCTTTAAATTTTGAAAGAAATGATACTTGAAAAGCGGCGCCTGAGAGGGTGCGCACGGTTTTCATCCATATACCTATATAGTTTACCACATCTTGTGCAAAATTTCAAGTCCTTTTTGAAAAAAAGTTTTCAAAATAAAAAATTTATTGACAAATGCGTCCAATTGTGGTAAAAAACATTTTCACAAATAAAAAGAGATAACCGCCCTGCCTCGCTAGCTGAAGCGGTTATCTTAACCATTTAGAGGGAAGCAACCGTCATCGGTGTGCCCCTCGTATCTTTATGATAGAGCAAAACCTTGGATTTGTCAAGTAGTTTGCTCTAATTTTTTTAAAAAGTTTATCATCGGGCTTGCAAGGTGCTCAATCGATGCGCTTGATGATCTTACGCGGACATTTTTCGGCACAAATGCCGCAACCCGTACACTTGTTTTGGTCGATGGACGCCACAAAATTGTTGACCGTGACCGCGCCCGCAGGACAGTTCTTTTCACAAATGCGGCAAGAGATACAGCCCACCGCGCACTGGCGGCGTGTGGTGGCGCCGTTCTCGACCGAACGGCACAGCACATCGTATTTGCTTTTTGCGGGGATCATGGCAATGAGGTGCTTGGGGCAAAGGTTGGCGCAGGCACCGCAGCCGATACATTTGGCGGTGTCCACCACGGCAAGTCCGTCCACAACCCGAATGGCGTCATATTTGCACGCCGCAACACAGGTACCAAGCCCGATACAGCCGTTGGCGCAGACCTTGTCTCCGCCCCCCATCCGTTCGGCGGCAATGCAGTCCCGGGCGCCCTCGTAACGGTATTTGAACACCGCCGTGTGGCAGTTGCCCGAGCACTTTACCTGTGCGTGGAGCGGAACGGGATCCGCAACCTCCATGCCCATGATCTCGCCGATCTTCCGAAGTCCCGCGGCACTGCAACCGTTGCACGCGTTGGGAGAAGCCTCCCCCTTGACGATCGCCTCCGCCAATGCCGAACAGCCCGAATATCCGCATCCGCCGCAGTTCGCCCCCGGGAGATTTTCCAAGACTGCGGGGATCCGCTCATCTACCTTGACGGCAAACACCTTGGATGCCACCGCAAGCAGTACGCCAAACAAAACGCCCAACGCGGCAAAGATCCCAACCGGTATCAAAACATCTGAAATTTGCATATGTATGTTTCCTTTCTTTTTTGCGGGGCTACCCCGCTCCCCGTTTAAGAAATTTTTTGGAAAAAAGTCCTCATGCGGGGTTTGGGGCAAAGCCCCGTAAATTCCTTGTCTTACAGCTTTACCCCCGAGAAGCAGGAGAACGCCATGGCGAGCAGACCTGCGGTGATGAGGGTAAGCGGAAAGCCCTTGAAGGCGCGAGGAGGATCGGCGTTTTGCATCCGCGAGCGCACGCCCGCAAACACGGTAATGGCAAGCGTAAAACCGAGCGCCGCCGAAAAGCCGAAGCAGACCGCCTCGATAAAGGAGTAGCTTTTTTGCACGGCAAGGAGCGCGGCGCTGAGCACCGCACAGTTGGTGGTGATGAGGGGCAGATAAATTCCGAGTGCGTTATACAGCGCGGGAATGAACTTGCGTAAAAACATTTCGATAAATTGCACCAATGCCGCAATGACGAGGATAAACGCCACGGTCTGTAAATATTCCAAGCCGAACGGCACGAGCAAGCACTCGTAGACCACCCAAGTCACAGCCCCCGAGACCGTCATGACAAAGGTCACCGCCATGCCCATTCCCAATGCGGTATCGGGCTTTTCCGAAACTCCGAGGAAAGGACAACAGCCGTAAAATTTTGCAAAAATGAAGTTTTCCACCAAGATCGCAGAGAACATCATCAGTAGGATATTTCCGAAATTCATACGAGGTCAACCTCCTTTTCGGTCTCGGTCTCGCCCACCTGTTCGGGAGCGGGAGCGGCGGGGTATCTCTGTTCCTCGATCGACTTCAGCCGCGCGCGGTCGGCGGCGCTGTTGCGGATCTTTTGCACCGCAGCAATGACAAAGCCAAGTGTCACAAACGCGCCCGCAGGCAGAACAAAGAAAGTCATTTCGGGATACGCGTCGGGCAGGACCTGTAGGCCAAAGAGCGTTCCCGCGCCGAGCAGCTCACGCACAGATGCGATCAGACACAGCGCAAAGGTAAAACCCAAGCCCATACCGACACCGTCCACCAAAGACGGGAGTGGCGGATTTTTGGAGGCGAACGCCTCAGCGCGCGCCAAAATGATACAGTTTACGACGATGAGCGGGATAAACAGTCCGAGCGACTGATACAGCGAGTAGAAGTACGCGCGCATCAACAGCTCGACGGCGGTCACAAAGCCCGAAACGATGACGATGTACGCGGCAATGCGCACCTGTTTGGGAATAAACTTACGCAACAGCGAGATAAACAGATTGGAGCAAATGAGTACGGCGGTCGCTGCAAGCCCCATGCCCACGGCGTTTTTGAGCGACGTGGTAGTCGCCAGCGTGGGACACATGCCGAGAAGCTGTACCAGCGTGGGGTTGTTATCGAGGATCCCCTCTTTGAGTTGTTTGATGTATTTGTTCATCGGATGGCACCTCCGTTCAAAGACAGCACATTTTGGAGTGATTGGAAGGCTTGATTGACCCCCTCGGTCACGGCTTTTGAGCTGATGGTGGCGCCCGAGATGGCATCCACGTCTTCACCCAACGTCAGTGTGTCGGTCTTGCCCGCAAACTGCGACAGGAACGGTGCCTCGCCCGCCTTGGAGCCAAGCCCGGGAGTCTCGGACATCGAAACGATCTCCACGCCGAGCACCGTACAGTCTGCCGTGTAACCCACCATCATGGTGATATCGCCGCCAAAGCCGCCGCTCTTGACCTCCACGCAGTAGCCCACGTGGGTGTCGCCGTCATAGACCTTGAAAACCGTTTCTTCTATTTCCAGCCCCTCGGCGGGAAGCGCCTCGCATTTGGGTGCCGAAAGCCCGAAGATCTCACCGATCGCCTCGTTTTTGGTGGCTTGCATATTGATGGCGTACTGCTCCGCCGTCAGCGCGTAGACAAAGGAGACCACGCCCGCGACAATGGCACAAATAAGGAGCAGCTTTGCTCCCACAACAGCGGCTTGCCAAAAGTTCTTTTTGGCACTGCCCGCCTCGTTTTTTGTTACCGTTGTTTTCTTTTTCTCTTTTGACATGGCAACCTCCTTACGCTTTCTTTTCCCGGCGCTTCTTACCGAACACGCGGGGCTTGGTGCACATATCGAGGTACCAAACAAGGGCGTTCATAATGAGGATGGCAAACGACACACCCTCGTTGTAGCCCGAAAAGTAGCGGAGAAAGACCACCAATGCACCGCAACCGACGCCAAAGATGATACGTCCTGCGGGAGTGACGGGGGAGGTTACGTAGTCGGTCGCCATAAAGAAGGCACCGAGCACCAGACCGCCGCTGCAAAGCGAGGTCAGCATAAAGGTCAGACGCGGAAGATCGCCCTGCGGGAACAGGAAGGTCAAAAGCGCGACCGTCCCGAGAAACGCTACGGGGATATGCCAAGTGATGACCTTGCGCACCAAGAGATAGATACCGCCGACGAGAAGCATGAGCACCGAAATTTCACCGATACAGCCGCCGATCTGCCCGAAAAAGAGCTCCGACAGGCTTGCATCGGGCAGAACGCCCTGCTTCAGCGACACCAAAGGCGTTGCCGACGCCACAGCGTCCACACTGAGTGCCACACGGTCGTATGCCGCGGGAAAGACGGTCATCTCGCCCGTCCAAGCCATCATGAGAAAGACTCTTGCCGCCAAGGCGGGGTTCATGATGTTCTTACCGATGCCGCCGAAGAGCTGCTTGACCACGATGATGGCAAATGCCGAACCGACCACAGGCACATAAAACGGTACGGTGGGCGAAAGATTTAAGCCGAGCAACAGTCCCGTAACCGCCGCAGAGCAATCCGAAATCGTCACGGGGCGTCGAAGAACGAGCTGTGTCAAAAGCTCAAAGAGCACCGAGAACACCACGCAAAGAACCACGACCAACGCGGCGCGAATGCCAAAGAGGTAAATGCCCCAAACGGTGGCGGGCAGGAGCGCGATGAGGACATCCTTCATCACCGATGCCGTCGTCACCTGTCTGTGCGCGTGCGGCGAGGGCGAAACGGTCAACAGCTCGGGCGCCTTGACCGCGGGATTTTGATTTTGATCCATGAATGTTGTTCCTTCCCTTTCCTTATTTCTTCATGCGCAAAGCGCCCTTTGCCACGCGGATGTATTGGACGATCTGCACGCCCGCGGGACAGTTGTAGGTACAGGTACCGCACTCCACACAGCTCATCACGTTCATTTTGGCGGCGTCGTCATAACGGCGCGCCTGCGCGTACTGCGCAAGATAGTTGGGCATGAGGTGCATTGGGCAGTGCGTGACGCAGTTGCCGCAATGGATGCAAGCGCTGTGATAGGTGTTGATCCTGTCATATTCCTCGGAAAAAACAAGGATCGCCGAGGTTCCTTTGGTCACAGGGGCATGGATGTCCCACTGCGCCTGTCCCATCATGGGACCTCCGCTGACGATCTTTTTTGGCGTCTTGACAAGACCGCCGCAAAATTCGATCAGCTCACTGTACGGTGTCCCCAGCGGTGCGCGGACATTTTGCGGGTTCTTGATGCAATCCCCCGTCACGGTAACGATGCGGCTCACCAGCGGGATGCCTCGGTAGAACGCGCGGCTGATTGCAGACAACGTCTCGGCATTGATGACCACGCAGCCGACATCGGCGGGCAGCTTGCCCGCGGGGATTTCGCGGTGCTTGATGGCGTAAATAAGCTGACGCTCGTCGCCCTGCGGATATTTGGTCTTGACCACACAAACGCGGATGTTGGGGTTGTCCCCTACCGCCTTTTGCAACAGGGCAATGGCGTCGGGCTTGTTGTCCTCGACAGCGATGATGCCCTCGGTCACAGACAACGCGTGCATCACGATCTCCAGCCCCGTGATCACGGTCTCGCCGCGCTCCAAAAGCAAGCGGTGGTTAGCGGTGATGTAAGGCTCGCACTCGGCGCAGTTGACGATGACCGTATCGACCTTACCCAATGCGCTTTGCAGTTTGGCATAGGTCGGGAAGGTCGCGCCGCCCAGACCGCTGATGCCCGCCTTGCGGACGATCTCGATGATCTCCGAGGGGGCGGTCTGTGCCAAGGGCTTCCCCCAAGGCTTGACGCTCGGGTGCAGGGTACGCTCGCCGTCGTTTTCGATGACGATATTTTGAATGGGGATACCTTGCGCGTTGTGCCGTGTGACGATCTCCTTGACCGTTCCCGAAACACTGGCGTGGACGGGACATCCCAGCCCCTGCTCGACCGTACCGATGACCTGTCCGACCAAGACCTTGTCCCCGACAGCCACCGTAGGCGTTGCATGCGCGCCGATGTGCTGAGAAAGCGGGATCGACACCGTCCGCGGCTCTGGCAGTCTTACCGTCGGTAAGGTTGCTGTTTCCTTATGCTCGTTGAGGTGTGTGCCACCCCGAAAGGTAAATTTCACTGTTGTTTTGCATTCCTTTCCGAAAAGCACGGCTTTTCCTTGTATATATATCTATAAATATTATATCATACACCCCAAAACAAGTACAGACGTATTTCGTTAACAAAAAATGAATAAACAATACATAATTTGTCAAAGAAATAACAATAATTATATGGAGTAGGTGGGGCGTTTTGGGAGGGCGTGAGAGCCGGGGTATCTCGTAACAAGTTTTGCTATCTTGCCAACGAAAAGTTACTTTTTATCCTTTCATAAAAAAGCAACTTTGTATTGAGAACTACCTCAGTCGCTTCGCGACAGCTCCCCCAAGGAGGAGCCTAAGGTTACAATCGCATGGTAACAGCGCCACTGTCGCTTTTACAGCGAAACAACTTTTGAGCCTCCCCTTTGGGGCAGGCGCAAGCGCCACAGTCGCCAAGGCGACTTTACGGTGGCGAGCAATGCGAGCCGGAGGGAATTTTTTCATAAAAAGCAACTTTGCTCTCGGGGCAAGAGTTGTTAGAAGATCCCGCTTCGCGCCCTGTCGGGTTCGACTGCACTCTGTCCCAAATGATTGTCCTATGCCACTGTCCACACTGCTTTTATCGGAGTGCTTGCACTCCTGCTCAGCGATGACGCATAGAGGCAGTGTGCGGCGGTATGCGTTAGGTTTCATGTATGTACTGCACATGCCCCTGTGCGTTATCCTAAGTAAAGCAAGTAACTTTGTGGGTCATTTTGGGTGGTGGTAACCGCTTTCTCCAACGGAGAAAGTGTAATGACTAGCGGGAGCTATTGTTTGGAACGGCGAACAGGCTTTCCCATGCCGTCAGAAAACTACCGAAAGAGGCATTGACTTCCCATAATGCCAAGATAGAAAATGCGTTGAAAGTTCTTGAGGGGGCGTGGGGGAGCTTCTTTCAAGAAGTTCCTCCACAAAAAATAAAAGTAAATGCTGTCATCGTGGATTTTTTTGAAAAGCTCTTGCAATTCCGTAAGAAGTGTGTTATAATAAGTGCAGTTGCCACCGGGTAACGTGCATTTGCACTCGTACACATCGTTAGGTCTTGGAAGATGTGTGACGGGTGCTTTTTTTCGGAAAGGAAATACGTCGTTATGAAAATTCACAATCCGTTTCGTCATTTGACCAAATTTGAATGGAGCCTTTGGGGTGTTTCGCTTGCCGTAGTGACGGTCTCTTTTTTCGTCGGCGGGAGCGGGGGGCTCCTTTCGCTGTGCGCGTCGCTGTTGGGTGTCACCGCGTTGATCTTTGTTGCCAAGGGTGACGTCACGGGGCAGTTTTTGTCGGTGCTGTTTGCCGTGCTTTACGCCATCGTATCGTGGGAGCAGAGATACTACGGCGAGATGATCACCTATCTTTGCATGAGTGCGCCTGCGGCGGTATTCAGCATTGTATCGTGGTTGCGGCATCCGTATGGGAAGGATCACTCCGAGGTGCGAATTGCGCGCATGACGGTCGGCAAAACGTTTTTGCTGTTCGGTGCAACGGCACTGGTGACCTTGGTGTTTTATTGGATTCTGAAATGGCTGGGAAATGCCGAGTTGATTGTCAGCACGCTGTCGGTGACCACCAGCTTTTTGGCAGCGTCGCTGCTGTTTTTGCGCAGTCCTTATTATGCGTTGGCTTACACGGCGAATGACGTGGTGTTGATTGTTTTGTGGGTGGTCGCGTCCTTTCAAGACCTCTCGTACCTTTCGATGGTGGCTTGCTTTTTGATGTTTTTGTTTAACGACCTGTACGGCTTTTTTAATTGGTTGCGAATGAGAAAAAAGCAGAACAAAGAGGAACAGGTTTGCACAGCTCCTTAGAAATAGGCTTGCTCCTCACCGGAGTAGGATAGCGCGTCGAGGTTACGTGCGGGGTGTATTTTATTCCTTCATGTAAAAAAGCAACTTTACATTGGGGACTCCCTCCGTCGCTTCGCGGGAGCGTGAAGTCGTCTTAACGACTGTGGCACTTGCGCCTTTCCTCGTCAAAGGGAACCTAAGATTATATTTGCACTGTAATAACATCCATCATTGTTACAGCAAAACAATTTTTGAGCCTCCCTCTTGAGGGAGGTGGCAATGGGAAAATACGGTTTAAAATTTTTACAACCTATATCCCCATTGACGGAAGGAGTTTTTTAAAGCAAATTTGCATCGGGGACTCCCTCAGTCGCTTCGCGCCAGCTCCCTCAAGAGGGAGCCTACGGTTACATACACTCAAAAAGGCATGCTTGTTTTGGCAAAGTAATTTTTCGCCTCCCTCTGACGAGGGAGCCAAAGAATTAGACTTACTTCAAATGGAAATCCGTTGTTGAAAAACAACATTCTCGAAAAACACCTCACGGTATAAAAAAGCTGTTTGAAACTCTTTTTTACAGGGCTTCAAACAGCTTTATTTTTATGATTTATAAATCGGTTTTCGGTTCGGTGGATCACTCAAAGTAAACCGCGCTGAGCAACAGCAAGTCAAAATTATCGCTCCAAATCGTTTCAAACTGCTCGATCGGCAACGGACAGGAGCCGGTTCCCGTCTCCACCGTCACGGCGATCAGTCCCTTTTCCAACGCACACCAATCGCTGTACGACGCGTCGTTGTTCTGCTCATCCACAATATAATATCCGTTCCGCGCGGCAATCATCGCGGTAAACGCGCGCGTCGCCTCCGAAAGTGCCGCATTTTGTCCGCAATCCCAGTACAGCACCTCGCCCTGCGAGTGGATGCAAAGCACCGCTTGGATGTTGTTCAAGCTTTCGGTCAATGTCACAAGCGCCTGTGTCTCGGGCTCGGATGCCGCGCTCGGCCCCTTGTAATTTTGACAGCTCGGGCGGAAGATCCTGTCATATTCCTCCCAAAGCGCGTCAAAATTGCGGTTGAGGTCGGTTCCTGCGGCGTTCGCCTTCCAATACTTCAAATACTCGTTGACATTCCCCGCGTTGGTGATCCCCGCAGCAAAGTCGGCATAATAGATCGAAAAGATCTTGTCGCACAGCTCCGTGTCGCTCAGCGAGGAAAGCCCCTCTTGCGAGAGCATGATGCCGTCGGGATTGCTCATGGGGACGATGTAAAAGCAATATTTTTCGAGGATGGAGGCATAGGAAAATCCGTTGCACGCCCCATCATTCCGATAGGCAAGGATATATTCGATCTGCTTCATGACCAAAAGCGGCGTCATATACTCACGCGCGTGGATACCTGCACTGACCACGATCTGCCGCGGTGCGTCGGGATTGCCGAGCACGGCGAGATAGATGTCCCGTCCCGCCACCGACTTGCCGATGGAGCGGTAGGAAAGATGTGTGGGGTACGCATTGGCAAGGATTTGCAGATCGGTTGCCATATCCGTATAGGAATACGCGGCGTCGGTAGCATCCACAATCGGATTTTCGGTCGCGGTCAAAAACAGCTTCGCATTCTTCTCAACATCGCTCCACGAGGGAAAGACCGCATCAAGCGCATCTGCGGGAGCAAGCGTTTCCGTACCGTCGTGGGCAGTGCCGTCGTTCGGCTCTTCCGCGCGGTATTCGGGCTTGAGCTGAATACAGGAGGTCACCTGCAATGTCAGCAGGATCAGCAGAAGTACAGCCAAAACTCGTTTCATAAAAAAAGTTCCTCTCTACCCGCGCCAAATACGGGCGGGCGTTGACAACGCAAGGGGTTCCCTCCGTGCCGATTGACATTATTGTATCATAAAAATATGAAAATGTCCACAAAATCCTTAAGGTTTTACAATTTGTTTGCCTTTGCACGGCAGATAGCACAAAATCGGCAGGCGTTTTTGTGTCAGGTTGCACAGGTTTGTTTCGCTATTCGCCTCGGTCGACCGATACTTCCATCGCGGTTTCCCACAACAGCTCCAGTGCGCGCAAAGCGGCGGCACTCCGCACCTGTGTACGGGTAGCCCCTGCGGGTGCGCAAAAACGCTCACTGTAAACAGCATGCGGCGTTGCAATGCCGAGATAGACCGTCCCCACGGGATCGTCTGCGGTCCCGCCGCCGGGTCCCGCAAAGCCCGTTGCCGACACGGCAAGGGTCGTCCCCAGTTTTTCCCGCGCACAAGCCGCCATTGCCTCGGCACATGCGGCGCTGACCTCGGTCACGCGTTCGATGATGGCGGGATCGACCCCCAGCACGCCGACCTTAACCGCATTGGTATAGGTTACAAACGCGCCCGCCAAAACCGCAGAGCTCCCCGGGATATCGGTAATCAGCTTTGCGATCAGACCTCCCGTGCAGGATTCGGCGCTCCCAACCGTAATACCGTGGCGGGAACATGCAAGAACCAACTTTTTTGCCATTGCAGAGGCAGTGATCGGCTTGTTTTTCATCCTTTCAAATCCTTTCCGAAACTCAGAATTTAAAATAAGAATTAATCTAATTCTTCATAAATCTCCATCAAACGCTCTTCGACCTCTGTTTTGCGGGCATCGAGCGCGGCGGCACGGACGTAATCTGCGGCGGCGGAGCCAAACAGCTCTTCCTCTAACTTTTCCAACTCTGCCTCCAGCTCGGTACACTCACGGCGCAAGCGTTCGAGGCGGGCGTTCTTTTTGCGTGCCTCGGCGGCGGCTTGCTTGTTTTTGAGGTACTGCTCCTTGCCCGAGGCGATCGGCGCCGCCGAGGCAGTGGCATCGGTACTCACCGCGCGTTCGGCAATGCGCGCCGCTTTGTACTCGCTAAACTCGGTGTAAGCTTTCCCCGCGCGGTCAACGTGAAAGTCCAACAGGTCCTTGGCAAAAGCCTCCCCGGGCTTGATCTCCAAAATGCGCGTGGCAAGCTTGTCGATAAGATAACGGTCGTGCGAGACCGTGATGATCGTTCCCTCAAACTGCTCGAGCGCACTCTCCAGCGCCTCGCGAGAATCGATGTCCAAGTGGTTGGTCGGCTCGTCGAGCACCAACAAATTCATGCGCGAAAGGATCAGCTTTGCAAGCGTCAGCCGCGCGCGTTCCCCACCGCTGAGCACCGACACGGTCTTAAACACGCTCTCGCCCGTAAAGCGGAACATGGCAAGCGTGTTGCGCACATCGGTCTCGTTCATGGTGGGATAGGCGTTCCAAAGCTCGTCGAGCACGGTATTTTCGGGCGTCAGATTTTGGTTTTCCTGATCGTAGTAACCGATCTCCACGTGGTACCCCGCCTCGATAACACCTTTGGTGGGTGTCAGTTGTCCCAAGATCAGCTTGATGAGCGTCGATTTTCCGCATCCGTTGGGTCCGATGATCAAAACGCGCTCCCCACGTTTTACAAGGAACGAAAGCCCCTCAAACAGCGTCCGTCCCGGGTATCCCATCGAAAGTCCGCGCACCTCGAGCACGTCGTTGCCCGATGCCAACGCCTCCGAAAACCGCATTTGAATGGCTTTTGGTGCATCCTGCGGGCGTTCGAGCCGTTCCATTTTATCCAACATTTTGAGTCGGCTCTCGGCGGCGATGATGTTGCGCTCACGGTTCCATGCGCGCTGTTGCGCAATATACGCCTCCTGCCGCGCGATCTCCTTTTGCTGGTTCTTCCAATGCCGTTCGGCGATCTCGCGGTCAACCTTTCTTTGCTCCATGCTCTTGGTGTATCCGCCGTTGTAGAGCTTGGCGCGGTGATGCTCGATGGCGAGCGTTTTGTTGGTGACGCGGTCGAGGAAATAACGGTCGTGCGAGATGACCATGACACACTTGGGGTAAGAGACCAAAAAGCTCTCGAGCCAAGCGAGCGTTGCGATGTCAAGGTGGTTGGTGGGCTCGTCGAGCATGAGGATATCGGGCTCGCGTGAAAGCTCGACGGCAAGCGCCAGACGTGTGCGCTGACCGCCGCTGAGCGTAGAGACCGTCTGCTCCATAGCAAGGCGGTCAAAGCCGAGCTTTTGCAGGATCGACGCGCATCTTGACCGAAATTCCAAGCCGCCCTCGCGCACGTAACGGTCGTGGAGGTCGGTATATTCGCGGATCACCGCCGCGTCGCCGCTTTTAAGCTGTGGCTCGAGTATGGCGAGACGCTCCTCTGCGGCAAGCAACTGCGGGAATGCGAGGTACATGCGTTCGAGCACGGTCTGTCCGTCCTCGCCCGCGTCAAAAGCGCCGTCCTGCGTGAGCACGCCCACGGTCTTGCCCTTGGAAAGATACACGCCGCCCTCGGTGGGCTCCTCTGTACCGAGGATCAAGCGAAAGAGCGTGGATTTACCGCACCCGTTGACACCGATGATGCCAAGCTTGTCATTTTCCTCAAGCGAGAACGAGACCTTTTCCAGAATCGGCACGGTGCCGTAGCTGAGCGACAGATCATTGATACTGATGGCTAACATAAATGAAGCTTTCCCCTCCGATCAGAACTTGGTCTTTGCTTCGATCGCCACGCCGAGGATGCGCGCGCGTCCGATCTCAAAATCCTCGGGAGATAGCGTGATCGGCTTATACGCGTCGTTTTCGGGTTGCAGCACGATGCGGTGGTTTTGCTTGAAAAAGCGCTTGACGGTGGCGCTTTCGCCGTCGACCAAGCACGCCACGATGTCACCGTTTTCGGCGTACTGCTGTTTGTGGAACAGGACATACGTTCCCTCCACGATGCCGCAGTTCTTCATACTGTCGCCGCATACCACAAGATAAAAATATTCATCAATGTCGTTTACGTCGGCGAACTCGCGCCCCAAAAGCGTCTCGTCGGTGACGATGGGCGCGCCCGCGCGGATCACGCCGATGACGGGGACCATCTTATGCGCACGCAAGGCGCGGTAGGACGCCTCGGCGCTCTTTTTGCCCTCGTTGGTTCCCAACAGTTCGTCAAGGCTGACCGCAAAAAAATCCGCGATGCGCGCCAGCTTGTCGGCTTTGGGGGTGGAGCGTCCGCTCTTCCAGTCGCTGAAGGTCGACGCCGCAATCCCCGTGGCTTTGGATACTTGATAAACCGTGAGACCGTGCGACCGCAAAAGATTTTCAAATGCTGTATATTCCATATTTGTCGGCTCCTTTCGGTTATTTTGTGCGAAGCTTGCGGAATGCGCCAATCTTCGCCCTACACTTTTGTACAGTTCTGCCGAATGTTGCGAATTTCCGAAATATATCTTGACAAAAGTTCGGAAATGCGATATAATAAATACACCTAAGTATATTATAGCGGATTTCTGTTCAAATGTCAATACAACCGAAAAAAATATTCTGCAAAAAGAGAAAAAACGACTTTTACCGCATGCACGGATTTCCGTACTGCGCAAAATGTTGCAACATTTTTAATATTCCTATTTTAGTCCGCATTTGCGAAGCATCCAATCAAAATGGGTTGGAGCAATCGCGCTCCGCATCCAATACACAATATAATTAAGGAGGTACTATGACCGAAAACCAAGACCGCATCCCCCAAACCACCGAAGAACGCATGGCACAGGCACGCAACTTTTTGTGCGGCTATCAGCTCTGCCTGGACATGCTGAACTTACGCCGCTACGAGCGCAAACGCGCCCAAGCCTTTTCGGACGCTTGCGACTGTGACGACATTCTTTTGGGCAACGAAGCCTTTTGGCGCGCACGGATGTATGAGGTCAGCACGCTGATCTCAAGCATGAAAAACGGGCGCGAAAAGCTGTTGCTCTACTACCACTACATCCGCGGTGAAAGTGTTGAGCACGCCGCAAACATTCTCGGATTTTCACGCCGCACGGGCTACCGTTTGCTTCAAAAAGGACTGCTTTCGGCTTCTTTTTTGCTCGAAAAAATGAAAAAAAGAGGAAATTTTGACTTTCCTCACGAATAAATTCCCCACCTGCGCCGATACTAATAAAAAATTTTGGGAGGTCTCTCATCTTATGAACACCAACGATCAATCGAACATGCCCATGAACATGAATATGAACATGCTGCAAGCCCATAAAAAAGCCATCTTCATTACCCTCGGCGCCGTTGGCGGCGTCACGATTCTCGGCGCCGCTGCCGCCATGGTCTGGAACTGCAAGCAGCTCCGCGCCGCCCGCGCCATCAAACGCACCTCAAAAATTCTCTACCAAGTTGGCACCGCCATGCGCAACGTATCGTGTATGGATGCGGAGTAAGGTGAATGTCTTTTTTGTGGGGGACTTTTGAAAAAGTCCCCCACACCCCTCAAAACTTTCAACGCATTTTCTATTTTGGTATCACGGGGAATGTCAGTGCCTCTTTCGGTAATTTTCTGACGGTATGGGAATGTTTATTCGCGATTTCAAACAATAGCTCCCGCATCCATTTTGGTACCACCACCCAAAATGGACTGCCGAATAAGTATCTTTTTATTAAAATAGTTCGTATAGTCTTTTTACGTTAGCGAAGTCTATCTAAAAAAGTTCCCCACACCTCTCAAAAACCTTCAACGCATTTTCTGTTTTTGTATGATGGGAATGCCTGTGCCTCTTTCAGTAATTTTCTGACGGTATGGGAATGTTTGTTCGCGATTTCAAACAACAGCTCCCGCATCCATTTTGGTACCACAACCCAAAATGGTCCACAAAGTTACTTACTATGTTTAAGATGATGCATAGAGACGGTGTGTGCTGATATACGTTGAAAGTTTTTGAAAGGGGTATGCGGAACTTTTATCAAGTAAGCTTCCTTGACGTAAAAAATACGATATTATCTGCTTTTCACGGATGGTTACTGATTCGGCAGTCCGGTTTGGGTGGTGGTACCAAACCGGCTGCGGGAGCGATTGTTTGGAACAACGAACAAGCTTTCCCATACCGTCAGAAAGCTAACGAACGAGGCACTGACATTCCCATGATGCCAAGATAGAAAATGCGTTGAAAGTTTTTGAAAGGGGTGTGGGGAAAACTTTTTCCAAAAAGTTTTCCCCACAAAAACCACATCCTTACTCAGCGGAAATGATATAATCGTAGATCGGTTGACCGCCCGCGATGCAGACGATGTCGGTACCGGCACCGAGCTTCTCACGCAGGATCGCAACGGCTTTTTCGGCGCATTCCTCGGAGATCTCCTCGCCGTAGAATACCGTAACATACGAGGCGTCCGCAAAGCTCTCGCCAATCGCGGCAAGGCAGTCGGCGTTGTTGTCGGACGAGCAGATGATCTTTCCGTCCACCAATGCCATGGTCTGTCCGCTGCTGATCTTAATACCCTCGATCGAGGTATCGCGCACAGCGTAGGTCACTTGAGCGGTGCGCACAGTTCCGATCGCCTCGGTCATTTGCGCGGTGTTGGTGGGCTCGTCGGCGTCGGGATTGAATCCGATCATTGCCGAAATTCCCTGCGGCACGCTCTTTGTTGGCAGAACGATCACCTTTTTATCGCTGACCATTTCCGCCGCCTGTGCCGCGACCATTTGAATATTCTTGTTATTGGGCAGTACGTAAACGTATTTCGCAGGGGTACGGTCGACACCGTCGATGATGTCCTGCGTGCTGGGGTTCATGGTCTGCCCGCCGTATACCGTGACATCCACGCCAAGGTCCGTAAAGGTATCGCGAATGCCCTCACCCATGCAGATGCTGACAAACCCGAACTCCTTTTCGATCTTTGCGGCGGTTGCCGCAGGAGCCGACTCGGTCGTCCCGCCTGTGCTCTCGTTTTCCACCAAGTTCGAGTGTTGGAGGCGCATGTTTTCGACCTTGAGCATTTCGAGCTCACCGTATTCGAGCGCCTTTTCGATGACCTGCCCGGGATGATTGGTATGCACATGCAGCTTGATAATGTCCTCGGCGTCGATGAACACCACGCTGTCACCGATGCCGCAGACCAAATCATGGAAATCGGTTGCCGTGCCCTCGCCGCGGTACTGCGGCTTTTTGCCCACGATGCACTCGGTGCAGTAAGCAAATACGATGGAATCGGTATCAAAATCGGCAAACGTCGCTTGATTTTCCACCGCCACGGTGGTCTCTTTTGCAACCACGGGGTTGAATTTGAGCGCTGCGAGCATCCCCGAAATGAGGAACAAAAATCCGTAGCCGCCCGCATCCACCACGTTGGCTTCCTTGAGCACGGGGAGCAGATCGGGCGTCTTTGCCAGCGTTCTTTCGCCGGTTTTGAGTACATAGCCGAAAAGCCCTGCGGGATCGTCCTTATAACGTCCCTTGTTCACGCGCTCCACCGCCTTTTCGGAGCAGACACGCATGACGGTGAGGATCGTTCCCTCGGTGGGCTTCATCACTGCTTTATACGCCTCATCGGTGCCGCGCTTGAGTGCCAAAGCAATATCGGAGGCGGTTGCCGTCTCCAGCCCCTTGAGCGATTTTGCGATACCGCGGAAGAAGAGCGACAGGATGGCGCCCGAGTTGCCGCGTGCCGAACGCAAGACCATGTTTGCGATCTTTTCGGCGCAGTCCCCCACCGTGCCGTCAAAGCTGCTCAAGGTACGCACCGACGCCATGGTCAGCGTCATGTTGATACCCGTATCACCGTCGGGTACGGGGAACACATTCATATTGTTGATCGTGACCTTATTATTGTCCAGCGCGTTTGCCGCCGAGATGACCATATCACATAAGGTCTGTCCGTCGATTACCATAAAAATTACCTCTCACTTCCAAGGTAGAATACTGCCAGCGTTCCGGGGCCGGAGTGTGCGCCGATCACGGGACCGACGTAATTGATTTCCACTTGCTTGACGCCAAGCTCATTGCGCAAACGGGTTGCCAAATATTCGGCATCCTCAATACAGTCGCCGTGGCTGATGAACATGACATCGTTCTTCCCCTCGAGCATGGTTGCCTTCGTCTTTTCAAACATCGCATCAATGGCGGCCTTTCTGCCGCGCACCTTGGAGACGTTGATGAGCTTGCCCGCGTTGTCCACATGCATGACAGGCTTGATGTTCAGCAAGGAGCCCACGACCGCGGTTGCCGCGCTGACGCGTCCGCCTCTCTTAAGGAAGAAGAGATCGTCCACCGTGAACCAGTGGCAGAGGTTGAGCTTGTTGTTTTCGACAAAATCCTTAACCGTATCGATATCGGCGCCGCTCTCCCTAAGCTTTGCCGCATAGTAGACCAAAAGTCCCTGTCCCATCGAGGCGCAGAGCGTATCCACCGCATAAAGCTTACGGTCGGGATATTTTTCGGAAAGCTCTCGCAGAGCAACGGCACTTGCACTGAAGGTACCGCTGAGTCCCGACGAAAAGCCGAGGTAAAGGATGTCAACATCCTCCTTGAGCATCTCACCGAAGATCTTAAGGAACTCGTCGATGTTAACAGCCGAGGTGGTTGCCATCTTTTTTTCACGCAACATTGCATAAATGGCTTTGACGTCGACGGCGTTGTTGGCTTTGACCGCCGCGCCCTCCACCATAACACCAAGCTGAACGGTACGAACGCCGAGCTCTTGGTACATCTCGGGCGTAAGGTCTGCTGAGGAATCGGTCACGATGACATAGTTTCTCATAGTTTAAAACTCCTTTCTGATCGGAACTGTACTTTCATTCCGATTGCCGCCCCTTACTTTGGGAACGGCTTATCTATCATTGATCATTCTGATTGTTGAAAATTGTCCGTGCGCGGTTGTTTCGGTCCGGCATCGGGGGTGCCGACGCTCTCACGCTCCTTTGCCACGCGCTTGAGGTTGCGGTAAAGCTTTTCCAATGTGACATAGAATGCGGCGAGCTCTGCGGTGGAAATCCCCTCGCTCACCTCGTTTTGCACACGGATGCCCTCGGCGGAAATGGTACAGGCAAGCGCCTCGCCCTTTTCGGTCAGCGTAATGCGCGAATTGTAATTTTTGCGTTTGCCGTGCGCGGACATGGGCATTTGGATATAGCCGTCCTGCAACAGCATTTCGATCTCGCGGGAGACCAGCGAGCGGGAGATCATGCTTCGGGACGCGAGCTCGGCGGCGGTCAGACCCTCGGGGTGCGCATGGAGCTCGTATACCCAAAAAATATGGACACTCTTAACCCCAAAATAGGGTGCGGTGTCAATCTTCATTTTATGAATACATTTATGGATTCCGTCAATCAAAAGAGTGAACAGATAAAATCGTTCCACAGTCATACGGAATGAGCGGACCTCCTTTCGTTCGGTCGAAAAATGTTGACTTGTGAACATGGTTCAATTTATTATAACACAAATATGTTCACTTGTCAACATTTTTCTGCAAAGGAATGAAAAACAATTCACAAATATGAAAAAAAGAAGTTTTTTTCCGAATTTCGACACAACTCTTGCAATCGCCGAAAAGATATGATACAATATAATTAAGATATGGAGGGGTGAGGGACATGAACATCAAATTGGCGGAAATCGCACGCGAGGAAGCGCGCAAAAACTATCACGGAGACACGGTGGCGGCAATCGGAAATCTACAGCCCTTGGCAGAATTGTTTGAAGCGGCGGACGACGTAACGCTTGAAAGTCTGAACACCGATTGGAGCGGCGCGTTCGCCTTTTTGTGCACCGAGGCGGCGGGGCTTGGCATGCCCGTACGCTATCCCGATCCGCGCGTATGCGGCTCGTTTGCCTATGTGCAGGCTTGGGAGCAGTACGCAAGGCTCCCCAAAATTCGGCTGTGGTTCTCTCCCGCGGATGGTCCCGAGGTGGGTGACCTTGTCATATTTGAACCCACCGAGCAAGGCGTGACGCAAATGGGCGTGGTGCTTTCGGTAACCGAGGAAAGTATGGATGTCGCCATCGGCAACTATCACAACCACTCGGCGGTGGTCGAGCGCCCGCTCTTCCAAAACATCCGCGGGTATGTGCGGTTGGAGGAATAAATTGTTGATGTCTTTTTAAGGTGGAATTTTTTTGTGGGGAAAACTTTTTTAAAAAAGTTTTCCCCACACCCCTTTCAAAAACTTTTAACGCATTTGATATCTTGGCATCATGGGAATGTCAGTGCCTCTGTCGGTAGTTTTCTGACGGTACGGGAAAGTCTGTTCGCTATTCCAAACAATAGCTCCCGCATCCGGTTTGGTACCACCACCCAAACCGGACTGCCGAAGAATAGAATGAAATTTTAAAATTTGTGCGACTTATGCTAATCTCTGATTAAAGTATGGAACTTTTTTCGGGAGCCCATTTTGGGTTAGTGATCCCAAAATGGGAGCGGGAGCTATTGCTCAGATAAAGCGATCAAACATACACTTGCCGTCAAAAAACTATGGAAAGAAGCACAAACACTACATACTATCCATATAACCCTTTTCCACCAATCAAAAAAGCTGTTCAAGGCTCTTTACAGAGTTTAAAACAGCTTTTTTGTATATGGGAAAGCAAATCAGTCGATCTTCGGCAGCTTTGCGAAGTTTGCTTGAATCTCCTCGTCGGTGGGGATATAGTCGGTCATGATGCCGTTGTGGAATTTCTCATACGCCAGCATATCAAAGTAACCCGTGCCGGTCAGACCGAACAGGATGGTTTTTTCCTCGCCTGTTTCCTTGCACTTCAGCGCCTCGTCGATCGCCACACGAATTGCGTGGGAGCTCTCGGGTGCGGGGAGGATTCCCTCAACGCGTGCGAACTGCTCCGCCGCCTCGAATACCTCGGTCTGCTTGACCGATCTTGCCTCCATCAAGCCGTCGTCGTACAGTTGAGACAGCGTGGAGCTCATACCGTGGTAGCGCAAGCCGCCCGCATGATTTGCCGACGGAATAAAGCCGCTGCCCAGCGTATACATCTTGGCAAGCGGGCAGACCATACCCGTGTCGCAATAGTCATAGGCATACTTGCCGCGCGTCAAGCTGGGACAAGACGCGGGCTCTACTGCGATAAAGTGATAGTCGGCTTCCCCGCGCACCTTTTCGCCCATAAAGGGAGCGATCAGACCGCCGAGGTTTGAGCCGCCGCCCGCACAGCCAATGATAATATCGGGCTTGATGCCGTATTTATCCATTGCGGCTTTGGTCTCGAGTCCAATGACCGATTGGTGCAGCATGACTTGATTGAGCACACTGCCCAACACATAGCGATAGCCCTCGGATTTGGTTGCGGTCTCGACCGCTTCGGAGATTGCGCAACCGAGACTGCCCGTGGTACCGGGATGCTCGGCAAGAATCTTTCTGCCCACCTCGGTCTCCATCGAGGGAGAGGGGGTAACCGACGCGCCGTAGGTGCGCATCACCTCGCGACGGAAGGGCTTTTGCTCGTAGGAGCATTTGACCATGTAGACCTTACAGTCCAGACCAAAATAAGAGCACGCCATGGAAAGCGCGGTGCCCCACTGCCCTGCTCCCGTCTCGGTAGTCACGCCCTTGAGCCCCTGCTGTTTTGCGTAATACGCCTGTGCAATAGCAGAGTTGAGCTTGTGGCTGCCGCTGGTGTTGTTGCCCTCAAACTTGTAGTAGATCTTTGCGGGCGTCTGCAATTTTTCCTCCAAGCAGTACGCACGCACCAACGGTGCGGGACGGTACATCTTGTAAAAATCGCGGATCGCCTCGGGAATTTCAAAATACGGGGTGGAGTCGTCCAGCTCCTGCTTGATCAGCTCGTCGCAGAACACGCCCGAAAGCGCTTGTGCCGTCATCGGCTTGTGCGTAGCGGGATCGAGCAGTGGTGCGGGTTTGTTCTTCATATCGGCGCGCAGATTGTACCATGCCTTCGGCAGTTCGGATTCCTCCAAATAGATTTTGTAAGGGATTTTTTTGTCAGACATTATGCAGTCTCCTTTCTGAGTGTTCTATTCCTATCATATTATCGGTACCGTATTTGGGGAGCCGTAAAAACAAAAAAACCGTCCCTGGCTTTTTGCCGGGACAGGATTAAACTTCCTGCGGTGCCACCCTGCTTGGCGTATCGCTACGCCCGCTTATGCATACGTCGGTGCTTTTTTGCAACCGTGGATATGCCGACCCTTGATTACGGAGCGCCAACTCCGTCTTACATACTCCAAAAACGCACTTAAAACCGTATCTGAAACTGCGTCTTTGTTTCCGTTCGCCCTCGGAAGTCCATTCAACGCCATGTTTTCCGCCGTAATCACACCGCCTACGGCTCTCTGCGGGAAAAGGGATTGCGCCTACTTACTCTTCTTCATCGGTTTTCTGTATTATAGCACATTCAAAAAGGTTTGTCAAGTCCTTTCGGGCAAAAACTCACGGCAAATTGTAATCAAATGTAACCATGTGGACCATTTTGGGTGGTGGAAACCGCCTTCTCCAACGGAGAAGGTGTAATGGTTTGCGGGAGCGATTATTTGGAATAACGTACTCACATTCCCATACCGTCAGCAAACTACCGAAAGAGGTACAAGCTTTCCCGTGATAAAATATAAAATGCGTTAAAAGTTTTGAGAGGTGTGGGGGACTTTTTCAAAAGTCCCCCACAAAAAAACTTATCATCCCAACAATGCGCGGTCATTGACAAACTCGCTGCCGCTGGTTTGGGAGAATTTTTCGAGAAGAATCTCGACGGTAAGCTTTTTCTTTTCCTCGCCCGCAATATCAAGGATGATATGACCGTCGTGCATCATGATGAGGCGGTTGCCGTGAGCAATGGCATCGCGCATATTATGTGTGACCATGAGGGCGGTGAGGTGGTTCTCCTCAATCAATTGATCGGTAAGAGAAAGCACCTTTGCCGCGGTTTTGGGATCGAGTGCGGCAGTATGTTCGTCCAACAACAGGAGCTTGGGACGCTGTAGGGTCGCCATCAAGAGCGTCAGCGCCTGTCTCTGACCGCCCGAAAGCAAGCCCACCTTGGTGCTCATGCGGTCCTCGAGCCCGAGGTCCAGCATTTTGAGCTGTTCGCGGTAAGAGGCGCGCTCTCCCGAGGTAAGTCCCCATTTGAGTGTGCGGAGCTTTCCACGGCGTGCGGCAAGCGCCAAATTTTCGTCGATCTGCATATTGGAGGCGGTCCCCATGTTGGGATCTTGAAAAACACGTCCGAGATATTTGGCACGCTTGTGCTCCGAGGTCGCGGTCACATCCACACCATCGACCGAGATCGTACCGCCGTCGACCTTCCACACGCCCGCAATGGCGTTGAGCATGGTGGATTTTCCCGCGCCGTTACCGCCGATGATGGTGACAAAATCGCCGGGGGCGAGGTCGAGATCGATGCCCTTGAGCACGTCCTTTTGATTGACGGTGCCGCGGTGAAAGGATTTTTGAATGCCTTTGAGGGAAAGCATGGGAGTAAGCGGTTCAGACATTGCCTTTCCCTCCTTTTGCAGATTTTGCGCGGACTTTGCTTGCAAAAGAAGTTAGGCAAAGCGCCACAATCACAACAACAGCAGTCATCACCTTGAGGTCGGTAGAAGGCATTCCGGAAAAAATAACAAGAGATACCACCAAACGATAGATCACCGATCCCACAACAATACCGATCAGCATAATGGCAAAACGCTTGGTGCGTGCAAAAATAGCCTCACCGATGATAATCGAAGCTAAACCAATCACGATGGAACCGACGCCCATATTAACATCGGAATATCCTTGATATTGGCTCAACAACGCACCGGAAACAGCAATCAAGCCGTTGGAAAGCGCCAAACCGATGATTTTGGTCAAATCGGTATCGATCCCCTGTGCGCGGCACATTTTTTCGTTGTTACCTGTGGCACGAATCGAGGAACCGAGCTCCGTACCAAAGAACCAGTAAAGTATCGCGATAATTCCCACACAAAAAATCACACCGATCAAAAGCGCCGCGTTCGTCTTACCCATATTCAAAAGTTCACCCAGTTTGGAACTGCTGAAATCGGTATACAAATTGTCAATACGCAAAAGTGAAAGATTTGCTGTTCCCTGCTTCTCCGTAGCAATACTCATGATATGAATATTGATAGAATAAAGCGAGATCATTGTCAAAATACCGGCAAGGATCGGCGGAATTTTCATCTTGGTATGTAAAACGCCTGTGATCCCCCCCGCAATGCAACCCGCGAGGAAAGCGATCAATACGGCAAGCCAAGGATTGACTTCTTTCCAAAGCAAAAGCGCTGTAACCGAGGCGCCCAAAGTAATACAGCCCTCACAGGTCAGATCGGCAATATCCAACACACGGTAAGAAACATAAACTCCCAGTGCAAGGATCGCCCAAATCAGCCCTTGTGTCGTGCCCGACAGCAAAATATCTACCATTGTTTGATCATCTCCTTTCAAAACGTACACTGTGAGGCTTGCCAAACAAGTTTGCAAGCCTCACACAGTTAACTTAATTTTGGTATGGCTGATATTGTAAATTATTCGCCGATGTTGAGCGAATGCACATTTGCAACACCGTTTGCAAGCGTGTTGTCGGTGGGGATGTAAACAGCATCAACTCCCTCTGCTTTCAAGGCGATGAAAGCCGACTGGATATCATTGATGTCACCAATGCCCTTGTCAACATAGGAGTAACCCTTTGCATTGCACTCGGCAATACCGAGGTTGATCTGATAAACAGAGTTGGACTCGGCAGAGGTATAGAGGAAACCGATCTTGATATCATCCTTACCAAGCAACTCGCCGATCAGATCGACCTGCAAAGCAACAGGGTTGATATCAGACACACCGCTGACATTTGCACCGGGCGCCTCAAGAGAAGCCACCAGCTTTGCCTCAACGGGGTTGGTAACAGCATTAAAGAGCACGGGAATATCCGTCTCTGCGGTTGCCTCTGCGGCAGCCTGTGCTGAGGAGGTCGCAATCGCATAGATCAAATCGACATTCTGTGCAACAAAACCGGTTGCGATGGTCACATTGTTTGCCTGCTCGTTGCTGGCATTCTCATCCAAAACCCGAAAGGTCTTGTTGGCAGCTTTCATACGAACAGAAAGCTGATCCTGGAAGCCCTCATTGGTCTGGTCGAGCGCAACGTGCTGAACCAACTGAAGGATACCGATGGTAAAATCGGCGCCGTCTGTCACAATTGCAGAGGTCTCACGGGTGACCTTTTGGGTACCGGTGGCGTTTGCACGGTCAAGGACCGACTGAGGAATGGTAAATCCGATCTCTGCGGCAACCTCTTCGTTGACATAAAGCGCAGGATTGGGATCGGACTGCACAGCCATGGTGGAAACATCTGCATTGTTGAGGAGGATGTCGGCAGCCATATCACCGGCTTTGACACCCAGTGCATAATAATCCACACCGTAGGTTGCAACACCGCAGACCTCGGTCATACCGGTCTCGCCGCAAACAATCGGCAAATTATATGCCTTTTGACCGCAGGAAGCGAACGTGAGTGTACCGATCGCACAAAGCAAAACGGCAAGTGTGAGGGTGAGAAGCTTTTTGAGTTTCATTTTCGGAATCTCCTTTGATGTTTTTTTTGCATATTTTTCAAGGTGTGTGAAAAATATGTTTTATTTTAACATATTTTTGCCCAAATGTCAATAGAATTTTGAATAATGTTGAAATTAAAATGAATATGTAAACAAACTTTTTACAAAGTTTAAACCGCAGACCTTGACAAAAGCCCAAAACTCTGCTATAATGATAACGATGCTGAACCGACTTAGGAAGGCAAATACAAAAGAAAGGAGTTATCATCATGAAAAAAGCTCTCAGAATTTTGGCTCTTTCGATCGTTCTTGTCACCTTGGTTGCCGCTTTCGCTTCCTGCGGCGGTCCTGCAAAGGATCCCGATGACGCGCTTGCAGCTCTGAAGGAGAATGACTACGCTGCTGCCGAGGACAAAGTTCTCATTCCGCTTGCGCTTAAGGCACTCGGAGTTGACGACATTGACAGTGTTGTCAGCGGAACCAAGACCGCAGACGGCAAGGTCGAGCACATCACCATTGTCTACTTTGAAGACAAGGATGCCGCAAACGAAGCTTGGGAAACCGTTGAGAAGTATGCAGAGGACAACAAAGAAGACGACTCTGACTGGGTTGTGAAAAAGTCCGGTGCTATGATCTACTACGGTACCTCCGCAGGCGTTAAGGCCGCAAAATAATTTTTTAAAAAGCAAAACCGTCGAGATTGCTCGGCGGTTTTTGTTTTTTATGTTGCATCGGCGGTTGCGGGTATCATTGCAACGGAAGAAAAGCCACCTCAATTATTCAATATTCATTCAAAATCCGCTTTTGTTTAATGAATGATGAATGATGAATAATGAATAGCGAATAATACAAACAAAATCCGCATTCTTACGAAAGCGGATTTTGTTTGGCGCACCATGGCGGACTCAGAACCAAACTTCGGCTTCGCCTCGTATTCAATCGCTTTTTGTTTTCTTTGAATTTACTTTTGACTGCGATTGAAAGACATGGGTTCTCTTATCGTCAAAATACGCCAAAAAAAGCCTGCCTTAACGGCAGACTTTTTTGTTGGCGCACCATGGCGGACTCGAACCGTCGACACCAAGCGTCGGAGGCTTGTGCTCTATCCATCTGGGCTAATGGTGCATATGGAATGCAAGTAAAGATTTGCTTGCATGAATTTTGAATGCGCGCCCCATACTATCGTTAGGAAAACGCAAATTCAAAAAATTGTCACGGCATTTGCGCAACATGAATAGTATACCACATTTTTGCGTGGAATGCAAGTGTTTTTTCGCAAAAGTTCGGAAACTTGAAAATCTTTTCTCGGGGAGGGGTGTTACATGAGGCTTTTGAAAGCGGTTCCGCTCGTGCTCACAGCGGCGCTGATGCTGTCAACAGTCGGCTGTCAAAAGCAAGCCACGGTGTCAAACATCGATACCGCCGACGCGGTCGAACACGCAGATTTTACGTCGGTCTACGAAAAGATCGGCGACCGTGTGACCGTGGACATGGTGGAGGAGGATGAAAACGGTCTTGCCTTTGTCACCTTGGACGGCAAGCGCTACGAGCTCGGTATGGATTTCCTCTCGATGGCGATGGTCTACAACACATCGATCCCCGCAGACAGTGACAGGTACACGACCTCCGAAGCGGTTTTTCACGAGTGGTGGAAGCTGTACATTCAACGCTGGAATTATCTTGTCCCCGAGGTACCGCTCTACTCCAACCGCTACTACGACCTCTACAACGCAAAAATTCAAAATTTTGTCACCACGCCCTACCGCTCCCCCGCGGATGCCATTGTCGGCGCGTCGGTCAAGGCGGGCGAGAAAAACACGGTAATCCTTGGGAGCAGTACCGAGCTCTCGGGCGCCTTTCGTGACGCCGATTGGGGAAAATCCTCCCCCGGCTCCGCCGACCTTGACATCGAAAATCTGACCACCGGGCACAGCACTGTGATGACCGACAGCGAGGGCTCCTATATTTGGAATCTCTCGGCACTCACCTCCGAGCCGAACGCTGTGCACAATGCCGATGGCTCCTTGACCTACACGATCTCGCTCCGCAAAGGGCTTAAATTCAGCGACGGCTCGGCAATCAAAGCCCAAAATTATATTACCACGCTTCTCTCCAACTCCACACCCGTCTCGGTGGCGGCGGGCGGCAACGGGCGCGCGGGCATGTATTTGGTCGGCTTTGATGCGTTTTCGGCTTACAAGGGCACGGGAGATACCGTTTATTTTGAGGGCGTCAAGCTGCTTGATGACTACACCTTTTCGGTCACGGTCGCGCCGACTTACGCCAACTACTATTACGCCATGTCTTACGCCTCCTTTTCCCCCACCCCCCTCGGGCTTTCTCTCGGCGACGGTGCAATCATTGTGAATGGGAACAGCTCCTGCGGACTGAACGCGGCGTACTACGCGACCGCGCAACAGGATGGGAGAACGGTCTACAAAACCGCCGCACGGATCACAGAAAATCTCAAATGGAACTCCCCCTTCCCCTATTCGGGCCCGTATACGGTCAGCAATTACAACGCAAGCAGCCTTGTGGCAACCTTGACGCGCAACCCCTATTACACGGGAGATGACGCGCGCGGAACCCCCTCCATTGACACCATCACCTATGTCAAAGCCGTGACCGAAACACAAATGGATCAGTTTACCACAGGTCAGATCGATGTGGTAGCAGGGATCACGGGAGCGACCGAAACACTTGCGGCGTTGGCGGTGGTGCGTTCCGATCCCAACAAATATGCCGAAACGCATTACGACCGCGCGGGGTACGGCAAGCTCGGCTTTCGTGCCGATTTCGGTCCGACCTCGTTTGTCGAAGTACGTCAAGCGATCATGTACACCATCAACCGCCCCGAGTTCGCACAGACCTTTACGGGCGGGTACGGCTCGGTGGTTCACGGTCCCTACTACACGGGCTATGGAGCTTACCGCGCGGTCAAGGATGAGATCAACCTCAACCGTTACGCTTACAGCATTGACAGTGCGATCGAGGTACTCGAGGAGGGCGGATGGATTTACAACGCCGACGGGAGCGCCTATGATGCACAAAAAGGCGGCATTCGTTACAAACGGCTCGAGGGCTATGCACGCAGTCTCGACAACCTGCTGTTTGCCACCACCGACGGCGCTTACCGCACGCAAAAAGCCGCAGACGGTCACTATTATATGCCGCTTGCCATCAACTACTACGGCACGCAACCCAACCCTGTGACCGACCAACTGCTGACCGCTTGGGCACGCAATCCCGTGGCAACCGAGGCGATTGGCATGTATATCGTATACACCTCCACCGATTTTAACACGGGGCTGTATGCCGAGCTGCACCGACTGACCGAATACGGCTACAACGGCACCCCAAAGCTCAACGCCATCAACTTTGCCACGGGCTTTACCAGCGCGGCATATGACTACGCCCTGTCATGGACGATTGATCCCGCGCTCTACAGCAACTACTCGCAAAACTATCTGCGTGACGAGGCTGATTTTTGGGAAAACTATTCTTGAAACGGAGGCGGTCCGATGACCAAATATATATTCAAACGGATCCTGTATATTGTGATCGTCTTTTTCATTCTTTCATTTTTGATCTTTATGATCTACAATCTGCTCCCCGTGGACAAGGCGGCGGAAAAGGCGCGCGAGGAGGTAACCGCCGACCGTAACCTCGATTACGACGCGCGTTACACCTACTGGCAGGAGCGCTACGGGCTGAACGGCTCCAAATTCGAGCGTTATCTGCGTTGGCTCGGTCTCTACCCGTATGCCGACGGGAGCTTCCACGGCTTGCTCCAAGGCAACCTCGGGACCTCGACCAAATATGCAAAGCCTGTGGCGGAGGTCTTGGCAGAGCCGATGAAAAACACGGTCTTGCTCAATCTTTGCGCCACACTTCTTGCCTTGGGTATCACGATCCCCCTCGGTATCTTTTGCGCGGTACGGCGCGGGAGCCGACGTGACACTGCGGTACAGGTGGGGACGATTGTCGGTTACAGCCTCCCCATGTTTATCATCGCCATTGTCTTCATCTGGCTGTTTGCCGTCAAGCTGGGGTGGTTCCCCGTTTCGGGCATGAACACCGCAGGCAGTGCCTCGTGGAGCCCCATGCGGCAATTTTTTGACCGTTTGCGTCATCTTGCGCTGCCCTTGATCGTCATGACCTTTTGCTCGCTGGGCGGGATGACGCGCTACGTCCGCGCTTCGATGAGCGAGGCACTCTCGATGGATTGCATCCGTACCGCGCGCGCAAAAGGCTTGCATGAAAGACGGGTGATCTATTCCCACGCATGGCGAAACGCACTGATCCCCATCGTGACACTGGTCATCGGTTGGTTCCTCGGCATCTTTGCAGGCTCGCTCATGGTCGAAAACATCTTTGCGCTCAATGGCATCGGCAAGGTCTATTTCGACGCGCTCTCGGGCAGTGACAATGAGGTGGTGCTTGCGTTGCAGATGTTTTATATCCTCATTTCTCTTGCGGGCAATCTGCTCATCGACATCGCCTACGGGTTTGTCGATCCGCGTGTCCGTGTGGATCGTTAAGGGAGGTTCGTATGCTTGATCACAACCATAAAGAACCGACCAATGAGGAATTTGCCGACACGCCGCGCAAAAAGGGCGGCTTTCTCCGTGCCGTTACCACGCCGTTCGGATGGCTTTTGCGCATGGTGTTGGGGCCAAGCAAGTCGCTGACCGAGGATCCCGCCTCGCCCAAATGGGAAAGCCCTTCCCGCTTGGCACTGGGGAGCTTTTTCCGCCGTAAGTTGGCGGTGGCGGCGCTTGCGGTGTTACTTGCGCTGTTCCTGTTCGTCTTTGTCGGTCCCCTGTTTTTACCGATGGATGTCAATTACACCGACGCACTGCAAGCCAACATCGCACCCAACTACGCAATGCTCTCTCTCCCCCGCGCGCTCAAGGGACAGATCCGCGATATCAACGGCTACGCAAACTTTACCGTTGGTGTGAGCAATGACAATCGGCTTTTTATGTGGGGCTACACCAAGGATCTCATCACGGGGCTCGACTACTCCGACTTCCCCGCGGAAATACGGGACGGAAATGTCTGTGCGGCATCGGCGGGCTACGACCACATCATCGCCATTACCACCGACGGCAAGGTGGTGGGCTGGGGCAACAACAGCCGCGGGCAATACGGCGCGGCAGATGCCTCCGATGATCTCCTCCCAATGCCGGACGCGCTTTTGCACGGCACGGTGGACATTTCCAAAATCGAACAGCTTACCTGCGGCTATCAAGCGTCCGCGCTCATTCTGGACGGCAAGCTTTATCTTTGGGGCAACAGCGCGGCACTTTTGAATATGGACGAGCTACTCGAAGCGGCAGACACCTACACCGCACAAAACAACATCCGTGTCAAAAAAATCGCGCTCTCCAACTACTACGCGGCGGTACTGTTTGAGGACGGCACCATGACGGGGAGCAATCTGATCTTCAACCGTGAGTCGGCGGTCTCGTCAAAAAACGGGAAAATCAAAAACTTTAAAAATTATCTTGCGGACAAAGAGATCATCGATATTGCGGCAACCGACAACTGCTTTGCCTTTTTGCTCTCGGACGGGGAAATTCTTGTCAACGGTGCCGCAAAATACGGCGAGGACGAGATCCCCGTGATCGGAGACGGTGAAAAATTTGTTTCGCTCACGGCGGGGACGCGGCATTTTGCGGCGCTGACCGACGGGGGAAAAGCTTGGTCATGGGGACACAATGACGGTGGGCAAGCAAGCCTTGACGGGGTTGCCGCCGACCGCATCTTTGCGGGTGCCAAGCAGACCTATCTGACCGACGCGGGGGGAAAACTGATCAAAAAGGTCGGCTTTCGCGGGTATCTGTTCGGCACCGACAGCCGCGGCAGAGATATCCTCACCCGCATTGTGCACGGCGGCAAAATGACCATGACCGTGGGTGCTGTGGCTGTCATCGTCTCGTCTTTCATCGCCATTATCATTGGGTGTCTGGCGGGTTACTTTGGCGGTTGGGTGGATCTGCTTCTCATGCGTCTGACCGAAATCTTTTCGGCAATCCCCTTTCTCCCGTTTGCCATGCTGCTTTCGTTTGTCCTGCGCTACTATCCGATCGGCGAGACCATGCGCATCTTTATTATCATGCTGATCCTCGGTTTGCTCAGTTGGACGAGCCTTGCGCGCATCATCCGCGGTCAAGTGCTGTCGGAGCGCGAAAAGGAGTTTGTTCTCGCCGCCAAATCGATGGGGGTACGGGAGCGGAAAATCGCCTTTCGGCACATTCTACCCAACATCATCTCGGTGATTTTGGTCAGCATGACGCTCGACTTTGCGGGGTGTCTCTTGACCGAGTCCTCACTCTCCTATCTCGGCTTTGGGGTACAACAGCCTCAGCCCACCTGGGGCAACATGCTGTCGGGTGCCAATAACAGTATCGTCATCCAAAATTACAGCTGGCAATGGATCTTCCCCGCCCTCTTCCTCTCCATCGCCACCATCAGCATCAATATCATCGGCGACACCCTGCGCGATGTGCTCGATCCCAAAAGCAATCGCGAAAAATGAGGACTTTTCTTTCGTGGGGAACTTTTTGAATAAAAGAAAACACTTCGTGTTGGAAGCGGCAAAGCCGCTTCGATTCCCCACGCCCCTCAAAAACTTTTCACGCATTTTTATGAATGAATTTTTTTAATCTGTGCGCTTGCCTCTTTCATTCGCTCCCGCAGGCATTTGAGTACCACCACCCAAAACGCCCACAAGGTTACTTTTATTTGAAAATGGTTGGGAATATTGATGCGCTGTTCCATTTTCCTATCTAAGCGGCTACAATGGAAACCGCTTTATAAAAAAGCCTCCCTCGTGAGGGAGGTGGCGGCGGGTAGTTTTGTTTCAAAGTTCGAATAAGTGATATTCCCGCCGACGGAAGGAGTATGCGTACTGATCAGATATACGCTTATTTTACCCCCAAGACCGAAAGGAGAAAATGTGATGCCACTGTTGGAAGTAAAAGACCTACACGTCTGTTTTCAAACGCGAAAAGGCAAGGTTCACGCGGTGAACGGTGTCTCCTATACCCTTGACGCGGGACGCACCTTGGGGATTGTCGGCGAGTCGGGCTCCGGAAAATCGGTATCCGCGATGAGCATTTTGCGTCTGCTTGACACCAACGGGCAGATCGAAAAGGGACAAATTCTCTTTGACGGAATCGATCTCACCGCGCTCTCCGAGCAACAAATGTACGACATTCGCGGCAACAAGATCTCGGTCATCTTCCAAGAACCCATGACCGCCCTCAATCCCGTGTTCACGATCAAGCGTCAGCTCTCCGAGCCCTTTCTCATTCATCAACGAATGAACAAAAAAGAAGCCGAGGCGCGTGCGCTGAAAATGCTTGCCGCGGTGCAGATTCCATCGCCCGAGACAGTATTGCGGCGCTATCCGCATCAGCTTTCGGGCGGGATGCGTCAGCGCGTGATGATCGCCATGGCGCTTGCCTGCAAGCCGAAAATTCTGATCGCGGATGAGCCGACCACGGCGCTGGACGTGACCATTCAAGCGCAAATTTTACAGCTGATGAGAGACCTGCAAAAGGAAAACGGCACCGCGATCCTCTTTATCACGCATGACCTCGGCGTGATCAACGAAATGGCGGATGATGTGGCGGTGATGTATTGCGGGCAAGTGGTGGAGCAGACCTCCAAAAAGAGACTTTTTACCGACTGCCCGCAAAGCCACCCCTACACCGAGGGATTGATGGCAAGCATCCCCCACGCCGAAAAGCGGCGGCTCGAGCCGATCCCGGGGGCGGTCCCCCATCCGTTAGAGCTCCCCAAGGGCTGTAAATTTGCCCCCCGTTGCAAATATGCCACACAAAAATGCGTGGACAAGGAGCCGGCGCTCTTTGATGTGACCCCCGATCAAAAGATCCGATGCTTTTATCCCGAAAAGGAGGTGAGGCGCAGTGCCGAGCACCGAAAAATTACTATCCATCACCAATCTCAAAAAGTATTTTCCCATAGCTAATTCGTCGCTCTTCCGCAAAGAAGCACTCTACGTCCGCGCAAACGAAGAGATCACGCTCGACATCTTTCGCGGCGAGACCTTGGGGCTGGTGGGAGAATCGGGCTGCGGAAAATCCACATTGGGAAGAACCATCCTACAGCTCTACGAGCAGACTGCGGGCACCACGCTCTACTATGGCAGGAGGCTTGCCGAGGTCGCGCCCGCCTACGTGGAAGAAACGCTGAAAAACGCACCGCATCTGCTTGCGGAATACCAAAAAAAGCGCAAAAAAGCCGACGCTTTGGAGCGCGAATGTCAAGCTGCGGGAGAGAATGCCGCCTTTGCTCAATTGCAAAGCAAAAATTTGGCGATTGCCGAGGCGGGAACGGCATTTGCAAAGGTGGTCAAGCTCCTTGGCGGGTTTGCGTCACTTGACGATTGCCGCGAGGGTGCGGCGCTCCTCTTGCAAAAGCACCGCACCGACGTGGAGCTTGCCAAACTCGAAGCCGCCCTGCAAGAAAGCAACGGCGAAAGAAAAAAAGAACTGTTTGAAAAGTTCCGACAGCTTCAAAAAAAGCAACTTGAAGAAACCAACCAAATCCAAGCACTCAAAAGCCGTTACGCCAACGACAAGCGATTTGCGGAATACGAAGGGTATCTTGACGGAGGAATCGATCTCAGCCGTTTGAAATACGCCGAAATGCGTCGGCTCCGCAAGGATCTTCAGATCATCTTTCAAGATCCCTATTCCTCGCTTGATCCGCGCATGACCGTAGGACAGATCATTGCGGAGGGCTTAGTCACGCATCGGTTTTTCAAACCCGGTTCCCCGCAATTGCAAGATTATATTTTAAAGGTGATGGAAGAGTGCGGTCTGCAAGCGCACATGCTCCACCGTTACCCGCACCAATTTTCGGGTGGTCAACGTCAGCGAATCTGCATCGCCCGCGCACTTGCTGTCAAGCCGCAATTTGTGGTCTGTGACGAGTGCGTATCAGCGCTCGACGTCTCGATCCAATCACAGATCATCAATCTGTTGCTCGAATTAAAGGAAAAAGAAAAGCTGACCTATCTGTTCATCTCGCATGACCTTTCGGTCGTCCGCTATATCTGTGACCGTGTGGGCGTGATGTATCTGGGGAACATTGTGGAGCTTGGGAGCACCGAGGATGTGTACACCGATCCCCGTCACCCCTACACCGTCACGCTCCTCTCGCTCATTCCCACCACCGATGCGGACAACGACCGCCGCGAACGCATCATCCCCAAAGGAAATCTCCCCAGCCCCATCCACCCGCCAAACGGCTGTAAATTTCACACCCGTTGCTACATGGCGTGCGAAAAATGCGAACGCGTCCCTCCCCCATTTGTCGAGGTCGAAAAAGGTCACTATGTCGCCTGTCATTTTCCGGAAAAGAAGATTTGATTTTCGTTTTTTCGTTTTTTCGTTTTTTCGTTTTTTCGTGGGGGACTTTTAAAAAAGTCCCCCACACCCCTCAAAATTTTTAACACATTTCTTATGTTGTTGTCACGGGAATGTTTCTGCCTCTTTCGGCAGTTATCCAATGATATGGGAATGTGAATACGTTATTCCAAACAATCGCTCCCGCAAGCGCTTGGGTACCACCACCCCAAGCGCTCCACATGAAAAAAGATCAACCTTGTTGAGAGGTCGATCTTCTTTTTTCTGTTTCAAAATTCTTGCGGGAGCTATCGAAAAAGTAAAACGCACAAATTTTAAAATTTATTTCTTAAAAATGCGTTGAAAGTTTTTGAAAGGGGTGTGGGGAAAACTTTTCTTAAAAGTTTTCCCCACAAAAAAACATTTTAACTTTATTAGCCAAGCTTAGCCTGGTTGACCTTGATGCCGGGGCCCATAGTGGAAGCCACGACACAGCTCTTGATATACTGACCCTTTGCAGCGGCGGGCTTTGCCTTGATGATTGCGCCGAGAAGAACGTCGAAGTTCTCTTTGAGCTTCTCGGTACCGAAAGAAGCCTTGCCGATGGGGCAGTGGATGATGTTGGTCTTATCAAGACGGTACTCGATCTTACCTGCCTTAGCCTCGGTAACTGCACGAACAACGTCGGGAGTTACGGTGCCGGCCTTGGGAGAAGGCATCAAGCCCTTGGGACCGAGAACCTTACCGAGACGACCGATTACGGACATCATGTCGGGGGTAGCGATTACAACGTCGAAATCGAACCAGTTTTCTTTTTGGATCTTCTCGGCGTACTCTGCACCGCCGGCGTAATCTGCGCCTGCGTCGAGAGCCTTTTGCACGTTGTCACCCTTTGCGAAAACGAGCGTCTTTACGGTCTTACCGGTTCCGTTGGGAAGAACGACCGCACCGCGGACCTGTTGGTCTGCATGACGGGAGTCAACACCCAAACGAACGTGTACTTCGATGGTCTCATCGAACTTTGCCTTGGAAGTCTGGCAAACCAGCTCCATTGCTTCAGCAGGATCGTACTGCTTGGATTTTTCAATCAGCTTTGCGCTGTCTACATACTTTTTACCCATTTTTGCCATTGTCGGTTCCCTCCTTACTCCTCAACGGTAACGCCCATGGAACGTGCGGTACCTGCGATCATGCTCATTGCGGATTCCAAGTTTGCCGCGTTCAAGTCGGGCATTTTGGTCTCGGCAATCTTCTGGACCTGTTCTTTGGTCAGCTTTGCAACCTTGGTCTTGTTGGGGGCTGCGGAACCGGACTCGATGCCGGCTGCCTTCTTAATGAGGACAGGAGCGGGAGGAGTCTTGGTGATAAACGTGAAGGAACGGTCTGCATATACGGTAATAACAACGGGGATAATGAGACCGATGTCATTTTTGGTTCTTTCGTTGAACTCCTTGGTAAATACGGGAATTGCAACACCGTACTGACCGAGTGCGGGACCTACGGGGGGCTGGGGAGTTGCCTTACCTGCGGGCAACTGCAGCTTGATATAACCCAAAATTTTCTTTGCCATGATTTAAATTACCTCCAAATGTGGTTTTTTGCGGAAGAATTTAAGTAGAATTTTTCTTCCTCCCACGCGCAACGATGCCGTTGCGAAATCAGTTTTGCGATGCCAGAAGCTTAACTTCCGAGCTTTCCAGCTCAACAGGCATATCGCGGTTGCCGCGTTTGACCAACACGGTAACATTTTTGAGATCCTCCGAAATTGCCTGAACGGTACCTGTGTACCCCTCAAACAAGCCTCCCGTTACGGTCACGCTGTCGCCGATGTTAAAGGAGAGCTTAATCTGCTGTACCTGCTCGATGGCAAGTGCGGCAACCTCCTCGTCGGAAAGCGGTGTGGGACGGGATCCGGGACCTACAAAGCCGGTCACGCCCGTAATGTTACGGACGGCATGCCAGCTTTCCTCGTTCATCACCATTTTGACATACACGTAGCAAGGGAAAATCTTGTTTTCCACTTCCTTTTCGGTGTCACCGTTCTTTTCGATCACGGTCTCCACCGGGATACGGATGTCAAAAATCAAATGACCGAGTCCGCGGTTTTCGATGATTTTTTCGAGATTTGCTTTTACCTTGTTTTCGTAGCCGGAGTACGTGTGCGCCACATACCATCTCGGGCCAACGTTCATTTCATTGATATCACTCATAACTGCGCCTTAGAACAGATTGATGAATGCGAGTATTCCGTGACCGAGTCCGAAATCGAGCAGACAGATCACAGCGGCACAGATGAACAGGACCACAAGAACCACCCAAGTGCTCTTTCTGGTCTGATCCCACGGCAGCCAAACGATCTTCTTCACTTCGCTTTTGTAAACGCGAAGGAATTTCTTGATCTTTTCACGGAACTTAATGCAAAGAACAACTGCTACGGCCAAAACGACCACACCGATGATAATACCAACAATGGCACCGGTGGAAAGTTTGAACGCATCGGCGTCTTCTTCGGGGGTTGTGGCAAAAGCAGGAATCGCAAAAAGGGAAATCGTAAGGAGAGCGGCGCAAAGCACTGCTACCCATTTTTTCAACAGGGTTCCTGTTTTCATACTAAAACCTTGATTCCTTTCTTCAATTTTGTAAATACGTGTCGTGCTTTTACAAGGATTATTTGGTTTCCTTGTGAAGCGTATGCTTACGGCAGAATTTACAATACTTCATGAGTTCCAGTCTGTCCGGATCATTTTTCTTGTTTTTCTTTGTGTCGTAATTTCTCTGCTTGCACTCGGTGCATGCCAGAGTAATTTTGACTCTTGCGTCATTCGCCATTTAGCGGCACCTCCCATAAAAATTTTTTTACATTCGCAGAATGTAAGTGTACCTCCCTCCGAGAAGGAATCGGTCAACCCATACGGGTGGCGCATTGACCGAATTTGCTCTCCGCGCACCGACGGTTTGTCCAACCGAAAGCGCACAAAGAAAAAGCCCTCAAACAGAGGTAGAGATATTATAGCACATTTTTCCCCCGCTGTCAATAGTTTTTTCGGATTTTTTGGAAAAATATATTTCCATATAAAATTAAGGAAGAAAGCCGCACCCGACTCTCTTCCCCGTTTGAATCATTTCTTCTTTCGGAACACCACAAGCTTGCTGATCACGTAGTTTAAGATCACCACAAGCACGGCGGCAATCAGCTTGACGGCATACTTGTTCAACCCCAGCCAATCGAAAAAGACGGCTACCATGGTTTCCTGCAACAAAAACGTCAACACGCGTCCGCCCGCAAAGGTGCAAAGCTCACCAAGGATCGGCAAAACACCGCGTTGCGTACTTTCAAACACCCATTTGCGATTGGTGAAAAAGGCAAACAGCACCGCCGCCACCCATGCAATGACGTTAGCGCCATGAATGACGAACGCGTGTGCGTCGATCGCCTGATCCCATACGCGGTACAGCAAAAAGCTGACCACCCAGTCCACCAGCGTGGTCAGACCGCCAAAAATCAGATATAACAGTTGCTCACGGAAACGTGCACATAATGCTTTGATTTTTTCAATCATTCTTTCTTTTTCATCCTTTTCTCCTGCTTTCCTTTCGGTGAAAGATTTGAAAGGGCACGGGAAAACTTTTAAAAGTAAGCTTTGTTAACATAAAATATTTTTTTCGTGGGGAAACTTTTGAGAAAAGTAAACGTGGCAAGCCACGTTGTAAGCGGCAAAGCCGCTTCGTTCCCCACACCCCTTCAAAACTTTCAACACATTTTTAAAGAAAGTAATTTAAAATCTGTGCGTTTACTCTTTCAACAGCTCCCGCTGACCATTACACTTTCTCCGTGGGAGAAAGCGGGAGACTGTAGACAAAACTAACGAGTTTCGTCAGTTTGTTGAAAGTTTTGGTCGAGCTTTTTTAAAAGCTCGCGCAGTGGAGGGCGCGGAGCCCTCCTCGCGCTCCGCAGAGCGCGAAATTCCTCTTTCGGCGCTTTCTTTTTGCAAGCTTTTTCTTTGCGCCTATATGGTCAAAGAAAAAGCGACTAAAGACTTTGTACAATTTGACATTTTTTGTACTTTTGGTCTACACTCCAACACTTTCTCCGTGGGAGAAAGCGGTTACCGCCACCCAAAATGGTCCAAAAGGTAACTTCCCATTGGAAAGGGATGATATTTTACATTGTTTTTCGTTTATGAAGCTTTCATGAAAAAGCTTCCCCGAGAAAATCAATCTATTTTATAGGTCGTGCCCTCTTTGGTATCGATGAGGGTGACGCCGCGTGCGGCGAGGTCGTTGCGAATGCGGTCGGCTTCGGCATAGTTTTTGGCTTTCTTCGCTTCTTTGCGGGCTTCGATCAGCGCTTCGATCTCACGGATAAAGGGATCGTCGGAGGGTACCGCTTCGGTCTCGGCGGACTTTTCGGCATTCAGCTTGGCGGCGTTCTCGATGAGGTCAAGGCAAAGCACCTTGTCAAAGTCGGCAAGAAGCGCCAGCTTGGTCGCGCCGTTGGTGTCGGCTTTGAGCACATCATAAATTGCGGTGACAGCCAACGAGGTGTTGAGATCGTTGTCCAATGCCTTGATAAAATTGGCTTTTTGCGCGTCAAATACCGCTTTGTCCACATCGCCGTCCTCTTTGAGTGTGGCAATGCGTGCGATCAGCTTGTTGTAGGCAACCTTGGCGTTATCCATATTCTCCCAAGAGAACACCAGCGACTTGCGGTAATGCGATTGCAGACAGAAGAAACGGTAGACCATGGGATCATAGCCCTTTTCGGTCAGCAAAGACACCGTGAGGAACTCGCCCTTGGACTTGCTCATCTTACCCGAATTGGTGTTGAGGTGCAGGACATGCACCCACCAGTTGCACCACTTGTGACCGAGATACGCCTCGGATTGCGCGATCTCGTTGGTGTGGTGCGGGAACGCATTGTCGATACCGCCGCAGTGGATGTCAAGGTACTCGCCGAGGTGCTTCATGCTGATGCAGGAGCATTCGATGTGCCAACCCGGGTAACCCACGCCCCAAGGGCTGTTCCATTTGAGCTCTTGATCGTCAAACTTGGACTTGGTGAACCAAAGCACAAAGTCGGCTTTGTTGCGCTTGTTGCCGTCCTCCTCCACGCCCTCGCGGACACCGACTGCAAGATCCTCTTCCTCAAAATTGTGGAACACGTAATATTGCTTGAGCTTGGACGTGTCGAAATAGATGTTGCCACCCGCCTCGTAAGCATAACCCTTTTCGAGGAGGGACTCAATGACGCGAATAAAATCGTCGATGCAGGACGTTGCAGGCTCCACCACCTCGGGGCGGCGGATGTTAAGTGCCTTGCAATCCTCAAAGAATTTGTCGGTGTAAAACTTTGCGATCTCCATAACGGTCTTGTGCTCGCGTTTTGCGCCCTTGAGCATCTTGTCCTCGCCCGTGTCGGCATCCGAGGTCAAGTGTCCGACGTCGGTAATGTTCATCACGCGCGTGACCTCGTAACCCGAATAGCGCAGATAGCGGTCGAGAATATCCTCCATGATATAAGTGCGCAGATTTCCAATGTGCGCAAAATGGTACACCGTGGGACCGCACGTGTACATGCTGACCTTGCCCGCCTCGTGCGGGACGAACTCGTCTTTCGTTTTGGTTGCTGAATTATATAAATACATAAGTGTTCCTTTCTTGCGGGGAAGAACCTCTTTGAAGATAAGCTTTGTTATCGTAAAATATTTTTTCGTGGGGAAACTTTTGAGAAAAGTAAACGTGGCAAGCCACGTTGTAAGCGGCAAAGCCGCTTCGTTCCCCACACCCCTTCAAAAACCTTCAACGCATTTTTAAGAAATAGGTTTTGAAATTTGTGCGTGTTACTTCTTCAATAGCTCCCGCAATCCATTACACTTTCTCCGCGGGAGAAAGCGGTTACCACCACCAAAAATGGACTGACGAATACGTAACAATCCGTTAAAAGCAGGTAATATCGTATTTTTTACGTCAAGGAAGCTTATCTGAGAAAAGGTTCTTCCCCACACCCTATCTCCAAAAACTTTTTACCGAATGGTTTATACGCTGACACCAAAGATGGCTGAGGGGAGTTTCCAAATGCAAAGTTGTTTGATCTTCTACTCGCATTTTATCATTTCTTCCTCTGCGGCGTTTTTTTCTTTGCCACGGAGTAGCCGAATTTTCCAATGCGCTTGCCAAGCTCAAAATACTCGCCGTGCGAATACGCCACAAGTCCCGCGCGGTCGAGGTGCAATTTTCCATCTTCGTCCACCAGCGCCTCGTCCACGTCCACCGCCACGATGTCGGCAAGAAACATATCGTGGGAGCCGAGCGGGATGACGTCGGTCACACGGCACTCGAGCACCAACGGGCTTTGCGCAAGGATGGGACAGTCGATTTCACTTGCTTTCTCCTTTTGCAGTCGACATCGCTCAAATTTGTCGACCTTGGCACCCGTGTAAACACCGCACCAATCCGCCGCCTTGACCAACTCCTTGGTAGTCAGATTGACAGCGAACACACCGCTCTTTTTGATCATCTCGTAAGAGTGGCGCGACGGGCGCACCGAAATATAGGTTTTTGGCGGATCGGAATTGATGATACCCGTCCACGCAATGGTCAGCACATTGTCATGCTCACCGTCCGAACAGGTCACCATTGCCGGCGGTACCGGTGAAAGAAGTGTCCCTCCGCGCCATTTAAGCTTTGCCATAATCGTTTCGGCTCCTTTCCAAAGATACATCTTTTATTATTATAGCACACCGCCCTTTTTTTGTCAAGACTTGACCGCGCATGAAATTGGCTCGAAAACCGCATTTTTGGATAAATCTTTGAAAAAAGCAACAAGCATTCCTTGACATTGAATGAAAAATGTTGTATACTGTAAGAAAGACAAGAACGGAGGAGCTTTCATGAACCTTACTTTCGGACAGCGTATGCGCGCGGCGTTTGCTTGGGAGCGCAGCATTTGCAGACTGATCGCCTCATGGTGCGCATTTGCGGCGACGGTCCTGCTTTTCAATTCCGGCTTTGCGGAGCTTGCCTATGCGCAAGACGTTGCCTTTTGGCAGATCGTGCTTGGAACGGGGCTGTTTTTTGTCCTGTTTTCGGCGGTTGCGTTGCTCCTTGCCGACCTCCCCTCCGACTCATGGTTTTTGTTGCTTGCCGCAAGCCTTTGCGTGTTCCGATGGCTGCTCGAGTTTGAGGGAGACGACACCTCGTTTTTATTTGTGCTGGTGGTCATTGTTGTTTACGCGCTGTTCGTGGTCTACTGCTTGCGCGCCAATGAAGCACTGTTGCGTGAATGGCACCCCGGCAAGCGCACGGTGATGGGGCTTGCCTTGTTGATCGGTATCGCCTCCTGTGCGGTCATTGCCGTCATCACCTGTCTGCGCTACAAGACCTTTTCCTCCCCCAACTTTGATTTTGGTCTCTTTTGCAATATGTTCTACAATATGAAAGAGACGGGACTCCCCATGATCACCAGTGAGCGCGACTATCTGCTCTCGCATTTTGCGGTGCACATCTCGCCCATTTACTATCTGCTACTGCCCTTTTATGCGCTGTTCCCCTCGCCCATGACCCTGCAGATCGGACAGGCGGTGGCGCTTGCCTTGGGCGTGATCCCCGTGGTGCTGTTGGCAAGACATCACAAGCTTTCGGGCAGAACGACGCTCCTTATCGCCGCACTCTATGCCTTTTACCCGGCGCTCAGCTGCGGAACATTTTACGACATTCACGAAAATTGCTTTCTGCCGCTCTTTTTGCTCTTGACCTTTCTTTTTTACGAAAAGAAGAAATATATCCCCATGTATCTCTCGGCGCTCTGTGTGCTTGCCGTCAAGGAGGACGCGGCGATCTATCTGCTCCTGTTCGCGCTGTTCGTCCTGCTGTCGGAGCGCAATTGGCTCCATGGTACGGTGCTCACCGTGCTCTCGGTGGGTTACTTTGGCTTTTGCGCTTACATGCTCGAAAAGCACGGGCTTGGCATGATGGTGAACCGCTTTAACAACCTCATTTACGACAGCGGCGACGGGTTGCTCGGCGCCATCAAGACCGCTTTGGTCAATCCCGGATATCTCTTGACACAGCTCTTTACCACAAGCAAAGGGACCTGGGAAAAGCTGGTTTACGCCTGTCAAATGCTGCTGCCGCTCGGGTTGCTACCTTTCTGCTCGAAAAAGCCCTCCCGCTGGCTCCTTGTATCCCCGATCTTGATCAATCTTTTGACCTATTATCAGTACCAGTACGACATCGGGTTCCAGTACCATTTTGGCATCACGGCGTTTCTTGTCTACGCCATGATCAAAAATCTGCCCGCGCTCTCCGCGCCCACGCGTCGCAATCTGCTCGGGGTTGCCGCGGCGGCGTGCTGTTGCATCTATCTTTTTACCGTTGTGCCCAAGCTCAACACCTATGTCAACCGTTGGGAGAACGGAAAAGAAACCTACGCGCAAATGGAAGCGTTCCTTGACACCGCCATCCCCGCGGATGCCTCGGTGTCATCATCAACTTTCCTCCTTGCGCACATCGCCGACCGTGACGTCATCTACGAAGTCAAATACCACGGCGATGCGCCCGACATCGACTACGTTGTCCTCGATATGCGTTACAAAAGCTATCTCGATACCATGCAAGCCTACCTTGACCAAGGCTATGCCGTCTCGTCCCAACTCGAAGAACTGATCGTCGTATTGAAAAAACAACCGTAATATAAGGATAAATAAATAATATGCGGGGGAGAGGGAAAACTTCTTGCAAGAAGTTTTCCCTCTCCCCCGCGCCCCTCTCTCTTTCAAGAACCTTACACGCGTTTTATTTTCAAATAAAAGTAACCTTGCGCGGCGTTTTGGGTGGTGGTAACTGCCTTCTCCGTTGGAGAAAGTGTAACGTCGGCGGGAGCTATTGAAAGAGAAAACGCACAGATTTCAAAATTTCATTCTTAAAAATGCGTGAAAAATTTTGAAGGGGTGTGGGGAAACTTAAAAAAAGTTTCCCCACAAAAATTTTTATTATTCAATCACGCCATCCCGCAAATACTCGGCGATGTCGCTTGGAGTGAGACCGAGGTATTTGCAAACATCGTTGCCCACCTTGATGACCTCAAGCGCCTTGACGCTGTGGGAGTCACTGCCAAAGGTGAATTGGCATCCCTCCTCTTTTGCGATGGCAAAGACGCGCATCAGCCCGTTATGCGCAAGATCGAGCCCGCATTCCTTGACCGCGCCTGTATTGATTTCGACATAGGCGCCGATTTTTTTTGCGCGCGCAAAGCAATCGTGCAACGTGGCATCATCGATGAGCTGCAGATATCCGTTTTTGAGCGAATTGGACACGCCGCAAAGCCCGAACGGATGGGCAATAGAGGTCGGAACGGTCTTACAGATCTGACGGAAGGTCTCGTTTTCGACCAACGCCAAAAAGTTATCGATGGCGGCGCGAACGTTGAAGCGCCCCAGGTCGGTGGTCATTTCGGGGACGTACTTTTTCAGATGCGCTTCCTTCAAGCTCGACATCATGACCTTGACCGTATCGTCCTCAAGATAGGGACAAGCCTCGCGAATCTCTGCCTCGATGCGCTTGCGGATCTCGATGATCTCCGGAAAATCCGACATAACCTCATTGCGCATGTGCAGATGGCTGTGCGGAATGATGAGATAGTCAAAGCGCTTGGCGCCCTCTACCGACATGCCGAGTCTGTCAAAGCAGCCGTAGTATTCGCTCTCCGCGCCAAACAGGCATTTCAGTCCCGCGGGCGCGTTTGCAAAGCTCGCCTTTGCCTCCTCGGCAAGCGAGATGGTTTGATGCGAGTACCAATAGGAGCACCCTTTGACACTCTCATCCCAAATGTGGTTGGAAAGACCGAATACCTTCATTCCCAGTTCGGTCTCTTTTTGCATATAAGCCGCGGTAGACGCGGTGCGGTCTGTACAGCAATGCGAAAAAACATTGTGCGTGTGTACGTCATGAACAACAATCATTTTCTTATCCTTTCTGCTCCATAGCAGGTCAAAAAAGCAACGACCACCGACCGCCCGACCGAAAAGGTCGGACGGTCGGTGCAATGGAAATGCGGTTTATTGGAAATGTACTTAGGAGTTCCAATCTGCGGAATCGTAGTCAACCTCTTCGCCGTAGCCCGCATTTTCTCTGTCAAGCGTCTTGAGCGAGATGACATCATCCTTGATAGAGTTCAAATAGGTAGCAAGCTCGGTTGCGTATGCCGCGTGCTCTGCGGCAGTGGGATTGGTAGCCGCGGATGCGGTAAGCGCCTTTCCATAGTAGCCCGCTTGGTTACCGCCCAAAGCCTCACAAGCGCTTGCAATTGCGGTGTTGAGTGCCTCGTTGGAAGAGGTCGAAACACAAACGATCTTACAAGAGGAACCGTTTTGTGCGCGAACCGCCTTCAAGAAGTTTTTGTATGCGGTGGTAAAAGCATCTGCATCGACCGCGTTGTCACCCGTCTGCGCAAAGTCCTCGGCACCGACATTGACAACCACGATATCGGCTTTTGCGTCATAGTTGCCGTCTTTTGCATAGTTGCTTGCAATGGGAGACTCTCCCACGGTCAGTCCCTGTCCCGCAAACGCGGCGATGGCATAATCGGCGTTCATTGCGTTGGCGGTCAAGTAAGCGTAAGCCTGTGTTGCATCCTCGCGGTCGCCGCCAAGTCCGGCGCCTCCCGTGATGCCGTCACCGATAAACTCGATGAACAAAGGTGTCTCATTGCTTTCCTCAATCGTCTCCTGTTCGCCCTCAAAGCTGATGTTGTAGAAGATTGCCGTGCCCGCGCTCTTATCCGAAACACGGATGACACGGATGGTGTGCTTGCCCGCCGTAACTGCGGGGATCTCGATGTTCTTGACACCGTTGACCTCAAAATAGTCGCCACCGTCGGCGTTCTTGCAAGCCTCGCCGTCTACCCAAACGCGGAAAGAAACGGTTTTGACGGTTTGTGTGCGCACGTTGACCACGCCGCCGTCACCGTCGATAACGATCTCAAAGCCCGCGCCGGGGGTGTTGCAGTTGAGCACGGAGTCCGAGGCGCTCTCACGTGCACCGAACAGCTTAATATCCTCGGTGTTTGCGTTGAGCTTAACTGTGGTTGCGGTATTGCCACTGGGCTGAATGATCACGCCGCCGGATGTGGTGATCTCTTCTTTCGTGCCGGTCTCTCCCGTATCTGCGGGATCGTCCGACGTATCCCCACACGCGCAAAGGCTGAGCGTCAACAAAGCTGCCAACAAAAATATCAGTATTTTTTTCATTTGACGTATCCTCATTTCTTTGATTTGGTTGAAACGTTCGTCACCGCTTACTCAACGTAAGCACCGTTCGCAAAAGCGACCGTGTATGCCTCGCCGTAGATCACGGCGCCCTCGGTGGAGGTCAAGTAAGGTCTGACAATCAAGGTCACGTCCTCGGTTGCGGAAATGCCTTTGACAGTCAGTGCCGCAAGGTAATCGGCACCGAACTCGGAAGCCTTGTAAACATTCTGCACGCCCGCCTCGTCAAAGCCGGTAAGAGACTCGTAAACGGTCTTGATCTCAACATTCACACGTCCGACCGTGCCGTTTGCCACACGGATCACTTCAAAGCCCGCATTGAGATAATCGAGAGAAGATAAGCTTGCAACCAAACGCACATTGAATTTGCCGTCTGCTGCCGCGCTGTACTGGAAGCCCTCGTAATTGATCGCTTGATCGGCTCTCCATGCCGCCTCGGTCTCTACCGCATAGCTGTCTGCGGCATCCTTTACGGTACCGGTATAAGACACGGTGTTGACCGTGGAAAGATGCTTGGTGTTGGTCAAGGTCACGGTACCTGCGTTGATCTTGGCGATCAGTGCACCTGCGACCGCACCGTCCAGTTTCCCTTCGGGAAGCGTGACGGTCTCGGAAACAAAGCAAGTGTCGATCGTAACCGCACAATCTCCCTTGACATAGCCGATGATACCGCCCGCCATGAGGACAGAGCTGACATCAGCGTAGTTGGAGGTATTTTTGATGGTAATGGCAGTGTCTACCCAGCCGACAATACCGCCCGAGTAGATCACGGTATTGACATTGTTTTGCTTTGAGATAATATCACCGTAGTTGGCGCAAGCCTCGATGGTGGTGGTTCCCTTTCTTTGATAAGCGAGAATACCCGCGGCAATAGAGTTCGTCTTGGTATTAGCTCCGGTATCAGTGTCACCGCCCGATGTCATATCTCCAAAGTTATAGCAATATTTAATGCTCATTTTATCGGTCTGTGCCTCGCCAATGATACCGCCGGCTTGACAGAAGCTTTCGATATTGCCTGTATTCACACAAGTGTCAAAGGAGAAGCTCGCACCGGTCGCAGCAATCACACCCGCGATACCACCGACCTTGTGTCCGCCTGCGGAAACAGGAGAAACCGTTTCCAATGCACCGGTATTGAGGCACTTGGTAAAGCTTGCGGGTCCTGTAACCCATGCGGCAATACCGCCGATAATACCGGTATTGGAGGTGGGTGCACCGTTTTTGGTGCCGGAAACATAAGTCGTCAGCTTTCCGTTATTGACGCAACGGGTAGCAACGATCTCACAGCCCGTACCTTTGACATAGCCGATGATGCCGCCAACATCAACAGAAATATTATTTTCGGATTTTGCCGCCACGTCACCGTTGTTGACGCAATCGGTGACAATGATCTTGGCATTGGAGAAGCCCACCAATCCCGCGCCGCTGGCGTTGGAGCCGGTCTGCGTAAATGAGATATCGCAATTGTTGACAACATTTTCAAGCGTGACCGTGTCGTAAGACTGGCAAGCCAAGGCACCGCACTGGCTCCCCTCGTATGTGATGGTACCGTTGAGTGTCAGATCTTTGACGGTAGCGCCCGTCAGCTTTGCAAACAGCGGAGCAGTCAAGCCCGAAACACTCTTGCCGTTGCCGTCAAGTGTCCCCTTGAAGTCGGCGATCGATGCCGTGCCCGCGGGGAGCGTGAGATCGGCAAGCAGCTTTACTGTCTTACCGCTGTACCAGTCGTTTGCTTCTGCCTCGGCAACAAACTCGGTCAAGGTCTTTTCTGTGCCGTCTACCGACACCGCTTTGGCTTCCTCGGCGGATACCGTAAACAGTGCGAACGTACCGATCAGCAAAGCAACCGTCAGAATGATGGATAATAGTTTTTTCATAACAGTCTCCTTTTTTTCATTTTATCGCGCGTCAGCCGATCTTTCCGTAAAGGTCGGTGACCTTTTGCGACCAAGAGGAAGAATTGGTATTGTAAATATCGGTCCAACTACCCGAGGTGCTGTTGACACCGTTGCGGAACTGTGCAAACATACCCAAATCCACTGCAAAAAATCTTGCTGTATCGCAGACTACAGAGTCGGATACAATGTCAAACATCTTTGCACTGTCGGAATCAAGCCCGTTGTAGCGCATTTGGAACAGGTTGTAGTAGACCTCGTCGGTTACGGTGCGGTATGCCTCGGAGCCGAGCGCCTCGAGAATGACACCCGACATGGTAAAGTCCTTGGCATCCACGGGAATGCTGAACATGCTTACCCACAGGCTGGCACAGGTTCTGTACTCCTGCTGATCGCTGTTCAAAAGCGGCATGGGGAGAACGGTGAACTTGACATTCTCGGTGGTAAACACCTGCGAATCGGAGACGTTGCCCACATAGAAAATGGATTTGCCCTGTTGGAACACCTGAGAGCCCGCAATCGCCACATCGGCATATCTGCCCGTGTACAGCTCCTTCATGTCATCGAAATAGTTGATGAGCAGGTTGTTGGTGAGGTCACCCGAGAGCGACAGGATACCGTCGGTATTCTGAAGCAGTGTAAAGCCGGCGCCGTAGTAGAAGGAATCCGCCGTTACCTCATTTAAAAATGAGATACCGTAATCGCCTGCGTCGGTACTGACACGGTCGAGCGCCATTTTGAGCATATTCTCCACGGTCCAGTCGTAATCATTGACGACTTGGTAGATGGTTCTGCCGCCCACCGCAGAGGCACAGTTGTAGCTACCGTACATATCGAGATTGACAAACATACATTGCACATTGCGGATCAGCAAGGGCGTGATATCACCCGTAACAAAGTAGAGCTTGTCACCGATGGTAGCGGTCTCTACAATGGACTCGGGCCACCAAGGCTTGGAAAGATCGAGATAATCACTTTGGTTGAGATTGGAATACAAACCGTTGACAGCCCCGGGACCTGCGGCACCGGTATACTGGTCAACCAAGTCATACTCATGGTCGTTTGCAAGGACCGACTGAGAAAGCGTTGAGATAAACGTGGTGTAGTTGTTCCATTCACCGGGCTTGTAAACGCGGCGGATATCAACTCCGAAGCGATCCTCCACATTGGCCTCACGCTCGTAAAGCGATTGCTCCACCTCGGTCAGCTGCACACCCGACTCGATGGTCTCGTCCTCTACCCATTCCCAGGACTTTTGATCCTCCCATGCGTAGATGACGAACTCGGAATTGAAGTCGTAGGACGCGGGCAAGGAATCCTTTAGATACCCGTTGGCATCGTAAAGACCGTCGCCGACATCCTCGGTCTCGTCACTGCCGGTATCCACGGGTTGCTTGGTGTCATTCTTGCAGGATGCAAATACGCCCAGCAACAGCACACCGACCAGCAACAGGGTTAACAATTTGGCTACTGTTTTCATTGGTAAAATTCCTCCTTTGTTTTTAGTTGAATTTTATATCCGCAAAGTGGGGTGCGTGATCCGATAGCCACTGGATCCGATTGCCCACTACGGTTTCATATTTTTGGACGCTGTACGCCCCCGTACCAAAGATGTGGTCGATGTAGTTGCCGCCCGTGCGCACCGTGCCCACGGTACCGCAACCGCCGCACTCGTTGACCAACGTTCCCGCCGCCTTTGCCTGCTTGAAAAGCTCGGTGACACCGGCAGAAGAGACAAGGCTGTTATACTCCGCCGAGTCGGTCTTGCTGTTGAAATCGCCCGTGCAGAAGATCGGCACTCCGTAGGTATTGCGGAGCGAGTTGACCATTTCGATCTCCTCGTTTACACTCCCCGCGATCCAATCGGCACTCTCGTGCGCCCAGTGCGTATTGACAACAATGAACTTGTTGGCGGTGTTTGTCTTTTCCTCAAGGTACACCCAATCCATGATGCGAAGGTGATATTTTTTGCTCGACGCGGGCCAGTAGGAGTTTGGCACAGCGTCCGAGGCCTTGAGATTGTATTTGTCACTCCGGTACAGCATGGAGGTCAGATTGCTAAGCCCGTCAACCTCGGTAAACAACCATGTATATTGCACACCATAGTCGGTTTTGAGCAACTCGACGTAGCTTGGGAACTGTTGGAGCCAAGTCGGGTCGGTCTCCTGTACGCCTATAACATCGGGCTGATAGACCGCCAGCACTGCCGCAAAGATCTCGGCGCGCTGTGCGACGGGCGGGATCGTGTCGGAGGTCTGCTCCCCCCACCATGCGGCGAGAACATTCGAGGTCATCAAACGCAGGTCGGTATCCTCGGAACGTGCCGAGCTCTCTGCGGCAAGGTTGGTGGCGTAATATTCGCCCTCCGCCATCGATGCCGAAATGCCAAAGCGCAGGTGATCGACGCACGCGCTTGCCGAGTAAGGTCCGCCGCAAACGATCTGCAACTTTCCGCTCCGCACCACCGCCTCATAGGTCATCAGCTTGGGGACCTTTTGCGCCCAGATCTCGGCGGACAGCGCACGATTGGTCTTGCCGATCAAAATCTCGTTGGCGCTCTCGGTATATGTCTCATTGCTGTCCGCATACAGACGCAACGTTACGCCGTGCATCTCGGTGATGAGATCGCGCAGCTTGACGGCGACCTCCATATATCCCGTACGCTCGGTCTCGTACACAATGACAAAATCGGTCAAGGGTGCACCGCCGATCAGCACAGTGCCGTCATCCTGTTGATGTACCGAGGTGTATTCCTCAAAATAAAGTGTTTTCATACCCGTTGCTTCCTCAATCAGATTTGATTGCAACAAATGTTCCTTAAAATAAGTAACAGCCGCATCGAGATTGACATCCTTTGGAGAGGCGACAACGATCTTATTGCCCACCTTTCGGATCGTGAACTGATCGTCCTGCAATCCCTTGAGCGCCTCCGATGTCTCGCTGTAATCGGTCCTGCCAAACAGGATTTCGGGCGCGGACGTGTCATATACCGCTCCGCGTTTGAGATAATCCGACTTGGTCGGCGGCGTCACGCCCGTTGCCTCTTCGATCGCCGAAACAAAACGCTCCATCGCGGCTGTCACGGTAGACGAACAGCTGTCGGGATAGACCACGGTATAGAGGGCAATCCCGTTTTGTACAAGCTTGGTTCTTCCGTCATCCTCAAGCGTCGGTGTCTGTGTTCCCGTCTGATCGGTGCTTGAAGTACCGTTTCCCGTACACCCCAACGCAGTCAGCAGACTGCACAACGCCAAAAATAAGACTCCGACGCGAAACACGTTCCGAAATCTCCTCATAAACAAGCCTCCTTCCCCCTCTTCGGGGTTGCTATTCGTATTATAACATTTCCGCGCAACGTATGCAATGACACTTTCGATATAAAATATGGTGTTTTCGACTATTATAATTTTGGACCTCTTTCGTTTCCGTCTATTTTACTTAAATTTTACATTTATTTTTGTTAAAATTGACAATTATTTTGCTCATTATTACGTTTTTTACCAACAAATCAAAAATTGCTTTTTCGACGATAGCCTATTGACTTTTCTCCCGCCGCATGTTATACTAATCCCGTACCGCATCTAAAATCACCAACCCGGAAGGAGAACCGAGATGTCTTATTACCGTTACGCCCTCGCATTCCCGCAGGAAAACTCCGCCGAAAGATCGATCCGCTCCATGACACCGCTTGACAGAGAGCTCAAAAACTATCCTTATTACACCTACCGCTATTACACCTCGGAAAAGGATGACGCGCCCAATTGCCATGTCATTTCCCTTGGTCACGAGTGCAGTTGGCCCGGCAAAACCATTTCGCGTCTGGTCAACCGTTTTATCGTTCACTACGTGGTGCGAGGCGCGGGGACCTTTTGCGGCACTCCTGTGCAGAAAGGACAGCTCTTTTTTACGCATCCCTATGAGGAATACAACATCACCACCGATGACAAGGATCCTATGGAATTTTATTACATCGGCATCGCGGGCCCCGGAACAGAGAACATCATGCGCAACGCAGGCTTTTTTTCGGTCCCGAAAATCCATGAATGTCGCTTTATCGAAAAGATTTCCTCGCTTTTTTACGAGCCGCTTTGTAAGCCGCATACCGACAGCGACACCGATTTTTATCTGATGTCGTTTTTCCTGCGTTTGATGTCCCTGCACAAGAACAGCAATATCCAAAGCACAGACACCCCAAAGGACGAGGCCTTTTTCTATTACAAGCAAGCGTTGATCTTCATTCAAGAATACCTGCTTGACGGCATTACTCCTAAGGACGTTGCGGAGTATTTGCACATCTCCCCCTCGTATCTGCGTGTTATTTTTTCCAAGTACTGTAAATACTCGTTGCGGGAGCTGTTGATCCGCAAACGGCTGGAATGCGCCGCCAATCATCTCACCTTTCACCAATGCACGGTCACGCAAGCCGCCGCACTGATCGGCTACGACGACTACACCCTGTTCAGCAAGATCTTTAAAAAATACATGGGAGTCTCTCCACAGACCTACAAAAACTCGCATCATAATATTTCCATCATTCAAAAAAACATCACCGTCACCCCCGTCAACGGCGAAAGCAAAGAAAAAAGCCCTTCCGAAACCGCCGAATCTACAGCAGAATACAGCGATTGAAAAGGCTGAAATATTTGTAGCCCCCCACTTGGCGAGAGTAGCTGAGAGATCGGTAAAAGTTATTCTATTCATAATTCCAATACAAAGGCGATACGAATCAAATTGGTTCGTATCGCCTTTTCATGTTTGTTTTGGTTTATTAAAATCGCAATTTTTCCATCACATCATTCCCGCCCTTACCGAAGTAATGATGCAGCTTTTTGTACTCGGCATAGAGCTTGGAATAGAGTTCATGACGTTCTTGGTTCGGCTTGTATACCTTGAGATCGGGCTTGGCAAGCTTTTCGGCGGCGGTCTTGACATCGGGATAGATATTCGCCGCAACCGATGCGTAGATCGCACTGCCAAGGGCACCAGCTTGTGTGGAGCTTGCAATGCGAATTTCACGGTTGAGCACATCGGCGTATATCTGCATCATCATCTCGTCCTTTTGCGCGATACCGCCCGCGGCACAAATGCTCTTGATCGCAATGCCGTTTTGTTCGTATTGCTCGACGATCACGCGTGTGCCGTATGCAGTTGCCTCGATCAGTGCGCGGTAGATCTCCTCCGGCTTGGTCTGCAAGGTCATCCCAAGA
>JAFTKO010000016.1 GCA_017453205.1 Clostridia bacterium
ATAACAGCCCTCTATTGCAGACTGTCGCGCGACGATGAACTGCAAGGAGAGAGCAACTCAATAACAAACCAAAAATCTATACTTGAAAAATACGCAAAAGAAAACGGCTTCAGAAATACGAGAGTATTCGTGGATGACGATTGGTCGGGGACGAACTTCGCTCGCCCTGCCTTTACGGAGATTATGGAGCTTGCGGAGGCGGGACAGATAGGAACGCTTATCGTAAAAGACCATTCCCGTCTTGGACGTAATCGTTTGGTCGTCGGACAACTCTTGGAGGAAGAATTTGACCGCCTCGGTGTTCGCTATATTGCCATTCTTGACAATATCGACACATCAAAGGGATTGAGTGATTTTCTTCCCGTGCAGGATTGGTTCAACGAGATGCACGCCAAGAATACCTCTAAAAAGGTGCGCGAGGTATTCAAACACAAGGGTGAGTCGGGTATTCCTCTGACAACGGGATTGCCTTACGGCTATATGAAAAATCCCGAAAATCCGAAGGAGTGGCTCATTGACGAACCTGCCGCGGAGGTGGTACGAATAATATTTGACCTCTGCATCAAGGGCTTCGGTCCAACGCAGATCGCGGACATTCTTACGAATGACAATGTGCCGACACCTACGGAATATTGGATAAGCCAAGGGCTAAAGGCAGGTAATCCTCCTGCCGTTCCCGGAAGGTGGGTGCAGACCTGTGTTGCAGATATGCTTGAACGTCAAGAGTATGTGGGAGATACGGTCAATTTCCGCTATACCACCAAGTCTTTCAAGAACAAAACGAGAGTACACGTTCCCGAAGAAAATTGGAAGATATTTGAGAATACTCACCCTGCCATCATTGACCGAGAAACCTTTGCCATTGTAAAAGAGCTTCGCAAGAACAAGCGCAGACCTACGAGAGAAGGTAAAGTGAGTATGTTTTCGGGACTCTTATTCTGCAAGGATTGTGGCTCAAAGATGTATTTCTGTACTGCAAAGAATTTTTCCAAAGAGCAAAATTGGTTTACTTGTGCCAAGGCTCGCAAGAACAAGGAGCAATGCACGGCACATTTCATCCGAGAGGTCTATTTGGAAAAAGCGGTTCTTGAAAGTATGCGCCGAGTCTTTTGGTTCGCACGATGCTATGAAGATCTGTTCGTAAAGCAGCTTCAAGAGAAATCCGTGCAAGAAGCCAAAAAGGAGCTTGCCCGCAAAAAGCGTGAGCTTGAAAAGACCGAAAAGCGAATTGCAGAGCTTGATAAACTCTTTATGCGTATTTACGAGGACAACGTATCGGGAAAGCTGTCTGATGACCACTTTTCTAAAATGTCTATCATTTACGAGGATGAGCAAAAAGAAAAGAAAGCCCTTGCTGAACAACTCCGCACGGAGCTTGACAAGGACAAAGAGCAGAACGACGGCATTGAGAAGTTCATAGCGAAGGTGAAGGCAATCACCGATATACAAGAACTTACCCCCGAAATCGTCCGCGAATTTATTTCAAGAATTGACGTATATGCTCCGTACCGCGAGAACAAACAGCGGCATCAGCGAATTGACATCTACTACCACGGTGTAGGATATGTATTCATTCCCGAACCCGAGGAAGTAGAAGAAATGTTCCAAGAGCATTTACGCGATAGAAAAGAAAATATAAAAGTAAAAACGGCATAACACCGAATGTTATACCGTTTCTGATTGAAGGCACGCCGCTTGGGGTGAACCTGCTCTATCGCAGGCACCCCAACGACGGTGCTTTCTGTTTACTGGTATTTGTGAAAATACTTCTTTAAAACCAACCGATGATGATACGCACCAGGCGGATGAGCAAGGCGATCAACACCCAAACGGCGGCGAATGCGATGACGAGGCAGAAGATCGAGAGAACGCGCAGATTGAGGAGCCAAAGTCCCGAGAGGACGGGAGCTGCCACGCCCGCGATCGAGGTCACAAGGGCGAATACCGCAAGCATCAAAAGATAGACGGGGAGCGCGCCGAGACTGCCTTTGACGTCCGCCCAGCTCAGCGAGATATGCAGAGAGACGGGCAGGATGATCAGTACGCCGATGAGACTGCGGAGCCAATCGGTTTTGAAAGCACCGAGGATGGCGCGAAAGAGCGAAAGTACACCGCTTGTCAGCTCAGCCACGGTCGTACCGTCGGCGACCAGCGTGCGGGAGGAGGTAAGATAAGCGTCCCATTGTGAGGGAAAACAGAGCCAAAGCATCAAGATCACAACACCGAGTCCGCTAAAGATCGGACCGATGCCGATCAACAGGTTCCCAAATTGCGCCCAGGGGTTTTTGCGGTTGTAGCTGTGTTCCACATAGCCGTATACGCCATTTTCGGCGCGCGGTGACCATAGCTTCATTCTTGTGATCTTGTGACCGAACAACGGGCACATCACCGCGTGGCCGAGCTCATGCACCGGTGTGCCGATGATCGAGGTAATGTCAAATACGGCTCCCGATCCACTGCCCGAAAGCGAGGAAAAAGCCCGCGAGCAAAAGCGCACGGCAAAGCCGCAGACAACGAACACACCAAGCGTCAAAAGCAACAGCTTGCCCACATATAGGAGAAAATCGAATAAGACATTGCTCATGGAGCACCTCCGAGAGTATCAGTTTTTTTCGGGGATCAGCCGGTTCAAATAGTCCGTGAGCGCCGCAAAATCACCGTGCGGGTAGTGGGAAATGTCCTCATCCTTTTTGTTGATGATGCAGTCGGTCAGCAAAAAGACCTTCATGCCAAGTGTTTCTGCAATCATGTCCTCGCCCACGTCGTTGCCCACCATCAAGCATTCCTCGGCGGTCAGCTTCAGCTCGCGCAAAATGTCCTCGTAGTAGGCGGGATTGGGCTTGCAGTGGCGGGAATTTTCGTAGGTGGTGTAATGCGCGAAATCCTCGGGAGAAAGACCTGCCCAACGCATCCGCTTTTCGGTTGCGATGGAGGGGAAGATGGGATTGGTGGCAAGGGCGACGCGGATGCCGCGGGACTTGAGCAGCTCCACGACCTGCTTTGCTGCCGGCGTGTAACCGCAGCTTGCCGCAACCTTGTCAAAATCCTCGCGATAAAAAGCATCAAATACGGGGATATCCTCGCGCGCCTTTTCACCGAACAGCTTGACAAAGCACTCCCAAAACGCGTCCTCATTCAGCTGTGAGCCGTCGTTTTTGACCATGGCGGCGGTACCCGACCAAATTCCCTCGATCAGCTTTTGCGGATCGTAACCGAGCGGCGCCAGTCTTTTGGCAAGACCGCCGAAATAGGCTTTGACAAATACGTTTTGATCCATCGGGAGCAGTGTTCCGTCAAGATCGAATAATACGGTTGTGATTTTCATTTGTTACTCCTTTTGGGTTTAAACGGAAAGTGCCGGTTCCTTGATCTTTTCGGGTTGCGGCACGGGGACGGGAGATGCTTCCTCGGCGTCGCGTGCGTTGGCAAGCATCAGCTTGAGTCGATTCTCTTGATTGACCTGTGTCGCGCCGGGATCGTAGTCAATGGCAACAATATTGACGTTGGGGAGCTTTTCCTTGATCGGCTTCATCATGCCCTTGCCGCAAATGTGGTTGGGCAGACAGCCAAAGGGTTGCGTACAAACAATGTTGTTAATGCCGCTGTCGGCAAGCTCCAGCATTTCGGCGGTGAGCAACCATCCCTCGCCCATCTTTGTGCCGTGATGGATGCACCCCTCCACCAAGGAGGCGGTATGGGGAAAGGGTGTGGGGGTGCGGAAATCGCTTTCCTCTTGCATGATGTCGATGAGATCGCTTACCTTTTTGTTAAAGAAGCGATAGGCAACGCCGTAGACCTTTGCCAACAGCTTGTGAATGCCGTAAAGACGCGCATCCTCCATGTTGTTGTAGACGACATAGAGACAAAAATCGAGAAGTCCCGGAATGATGACTTCGGCGCCCTCACGCACCAAAAATTCCTCGAGACGGTTGTTGCCGAGCGGCGAATATTTGACAAAGATCTCACCCACAATGCCAACCTTGGGCTTTTTGGTGCGCACGACCTCCAGCTTGTTAAAGTCGCGCAGGATCTTGCGGTAGTTCTCCTTCACTTTTTTGTAGGAGAGCACGCGTGTGTGATACATTTCATTGGCAAGGTCGTGCGTCCAACGGTCGGCAAGCGCTTGCGCATCTCCCGTGTGAACCTCGTAGGGCTTGCACTGGTTGACCAAGGACATCAGCAGATCGGCATAGAGAATACCGTACATCATGCGGTGGATCTTGGGAATATCCATCTTCCAACCGGGGTGCTTTTCGAGTCCCGAGAAGCTGAACGAGATGACGGGAACATAGCCGTAGCCCGCCTTTGCAAGCGCTTTGCGGAGGAGCGAGATGTAGTTGGAGGCACGACAGCCGCCACCGGTTTGGAACAGCAGGAGTGCAACCTTGTGAGGATCGTATTTCCCGCTTTTGATGGCGTCAATAAACTGACCGATGACAAGCAATGCGGGATAGCAGGTGTCGTTGTGGACGTACTTGAGCCCCGTGTCGGCAATTTCTCGCCCGTCGGTGCGGAGCAACTCTATTTTGTAGCCGTAGTTGCGCATGACCTGAAGGATGAGCTCAAAGTGCATGGGCAACATATTGGGCACCAAAATGGTATAGTCCTTTTTCATTTCTTTGGTAAATTGTATATAGTTGTTATCCATTACGGTTCCTTTCAAAATCATTTGAAGCTTGGAAACGGTAACGTATCCATGCAATAAAGGTTCTTGGAGGTGTTGGAACCTTCTTTCAAGAAGGCTCGGACAAAAATCACTGCTCCAACGCACCGAGAAGTGAGCGCAGGCGGATGCGGACAGCGCCGAGGTTGGTGATCTCATCGATCTTGATCTGGGTGTAATATTTGCCTTTTTCCTCAAGGATCGAGCGGATCTCGTCGGTGGTGATGGCGTCGACGCCGCAACCGAAGGAGACGAGCTGAACGAGCTCGGTGTCAAGATGCTCGGTGGCGTAGCGAGCGGCGCGGTAGAGGCGCGCGTGGTAGGTCCACTGGTTGAGGACATGCACCGGCTGACGCTCGGTCAAGTGCGCGATGCTGTCCTCGCTGACTACCACAAAACCGAGAGAGACGGCAAGCTTGTCGATGCCGTGACCGATCTCGGGATCGATGTGATAGGGGCGTCCCGCGAGGATCATCACGCGCTTGTTGTTTTCACGCGCGTATTTTACTGCGTATTCACCCTCGTCGCGCACGGCTTTCATAAAGCGTCCGTAGGCGTCTCTTGCCGCTTTGACTGCGGCTTTGATCTCTGCCTTGGTGATGTCGGGATAGATGGGGGAGAGGGATTTGAGCACCCCGTTCGTTAGTTCTTTGTCGCTGTTGATATTGAGGTAGGGGTAGAGGAATTTCGTCTTTTGCAGATTTTCCACATTGCCCGCAAGCAGCTCGGAGTAGTAGGCGACCACAGGGCAGTTGTAGCAGTTATCGGCACTCTTTTCGTCCACGTTGTAGGTCAAACAGGGATAGAATACAATGTCGGAGTCTGCGGCAATCAGCTCCTCCACATGCCCGTGCATCAGCTTTGCGGGGTAGCAAGCAGTGTCGGAGGGAATTGAGAATTGCCCCTTTTCGTAGGTGTGGCGTGTGGATTGCTCGGACGCGATGACGCGGAAACCGAGCGAGGTGAACAGCCCGTGCCAGAAAGGATAGAGCTCGTACATTCCCAGCGCCATCGGAATGCCGACGGTGCCGCGCGAGCCGTCACCGGGGGTCAGATTTTTCAAGTAGGCGCGTTTGAACGCGTGCAGATTGGGGACACTTTCTGATTTGGACGTGTCGTAGCCCAAGCCGCGCTCACACTGGTTGCCCGAGATGTATTTTTTGTTGTCACCAAAGCGATTGACGGTCAAACGGCAGTGGTTGGTACAGCCCTTGCAGGTGGCTGCTTTGGCGGTGTGCTCAAAGACTGCGAGACGGTCGGGGGGGATCAGCGTGGAATAGGTCACCTTTTGTGCGTAGAGCGCCGCGCCGTAAGCACCCATCAGCCCCGCAATGGCGGGACGGATCACGTCCTTGCCCAGCTCGCGCTCGAATGCACGGAGCACGGCGTCGTTATAGAACGTACCGCCCTGTACGACAATGTGTTCTCCCAATTCATCGGGAGAACCCGCGCGAATCACCTTGTAGATCGCGTTTTTCACCACGCTGACCGAAAGTCCCGCCGAGATATCCTCCACGGTAGCGCCGTCCTTTTGCGACTGCTTGACCGAGGAGTTCATAAACACGGTGCAACGGCTGCCAAGGTCAACGGGCGCGTTTGCAAACAGCCCGCGACGCGCGAACTCGGCAATGCCGTAGCCCATAGATTTTGCAAAGGTCTCAACAAAGGAGCCGCACCCCGAGGAACAAGCCTCGTTGAGCATGATGCTGTCGATAGCACCCCCGCGAATGCGGAAGCATTTGATGTCTTGACCGCCGATGTCGAGAATGAAATCGACATCGGGACGGAAGAATTTTGCGGCGGTGTAGTGTGCAATGGTCTCTACTACCCCAAGGTCGACGCCAAACGCTGCGCGGATCAGTTCTTCGCCGTAGCCGGTTACGGCACTGCCCGTGATGCGGATACGGTCACCGCAAAGTGCGTAGATATGTTCCAGTTGTTCCTTGACCACCGCCACGGGATTGCCGAGGTTGGAGGCGTAGTAGGAGTAAAGAATTTCATTTTGCGCCGAGAGTAACACCAGCTTGGTGGTGGTACTGCCGCAGTCGATGCCGAGGGTAGCATTGCCCGTGTAGGTCGCGGGATCGGTCTCCTTGACGGTGGCTTTTGCGTGACGCGCGGCAAAGGCGTCGTATTCCGCTTGCGTTTCAAACAGGGGAGCCAAACGGCTGACTATGGGAGCGGCAGAAAGGCTGCTGCGGATCGCGTTGCAGAGCGCGGAGAAGGTCAGCGTCGTTTGGTTCTTTTCGGCATACAGCGACGCACCCAAGGCAACGGCAAAGCGACCGTCCTCGGGGAACACCGCATTCTCGTCGGAAAGCCCGAGCGTCTCTTGAAAACGCTGTTGCAAGCCCTTGCAGTAGTAGAGCGGACCGCCGAGAAAGAGCACCTTGCCCGTGATCTTGCGTCCGCGCGCCAAGCCCGCAATGGTTTGGTTGACCACGGCTTGGAAGATGCTTGCCGAAATATCTTCTTTGCGCGCACCTTGGTTGAGCAGCGGCTGGATGTCGGTTTTTGCAAAGACGCCGCAACGTGAGGCGATGGGGTAGATACGCTGATGCGAAAGACTGAGTTTGTCCATCTCGTCTACCGTGACATTGAGTAGAGTAGCCATCTGATCGATGAAGGCGCCCGTACCGCCTGCACAGGAGCCGTTCATACGCTCGTCGGTGCCGCCCTCAAAAAAGATGATTTTTGCATCCTCTCCTCCCAGTTCGATGACCGCGGAGGTGTCAGGGGCAATGCGCTTGACCGCCTCGCCTGTGGCAAAGACCTCTTGCACGAAAGCAAGGTTGGCACTTTGCGCAAGTCCCAGTCCCGCAGAGCCGGAAATGGCGACCGCAAGCGTTTCGTTCTCACTCACATTCGGCATCATTGCCAGCATGTCCAGTGTTTTTTGGCGCACCTGTGAGAAGTGACGCTCGTATTTTTCGTATAAAATTCGATTCCCTTCACGAAGCACCAGCTTCGCCGTGGTAGACCCGATATCGATACCAAGTGTTTTCATGTACGACCTTTCGCACCTTTCTGCGATAATTTACCTTTCATTATATCAATAAAACATGAACTGCGTATGAATAAAAAAGTATTTTTGGAAGATAGGAATACGAATTTTTTCAATCAATTTGAAAGTGCAATAATTTTTTTATAATCTTTAAAAAAAGGTTGACAGAAAAAACCAAATGATGTATAATTAAACAGAGCTTATGCCGCAAATATCAAACAGGGGGGAAGATAATGAAATTTTCCAATTTGAACATTTCCGTAAAAGACTTGAAAAAAGCGATCCCTGCCGAGTTATCGGTGAAGAAAAATGAAAAGCTTGCTTGCAGAGATCCGTTTATTTTGCTGTACGGTGACAAATATTATCTGTATCGCAGTGCGGGTGCGGCGGGAATACAGTGCTGTGTCAGCGATGATCTTGAAAATTGGTCAACTCCGATCACGGTGTTTACGCCGCCTGCCGATTTTCACGGGGTCAAGGACTTTTTCTGGGCGCCCGAATGCCATTATTACAAGGGCAATTTTTATATTTTTACATCCGTCTTTTCTTCGGTCAGCAATCACCGCAACGTGTCGGTCTACCGTGCCGACAATCCGTTGGGACCCTTTGAGGATATCGCCAACGGCTCCGTGACGCCGAGTGAATGGGATACCATCGACGGTACGCTTTACGTGGATGGCAAGGGTCAGCCTTGGCTGGTATTCGTGCACGAATGGACCAGCATGCCCGACAAAAACGGTTCGATGGCGATTGCAAAGCTTTCCGACGATCTGACGCACTTGGTCAGCGAGCCTGTCGACATTTTCCGTGCCCGTGATAAGGAATGGGCGACGCACGGTGTTACCGACGGTCCGTATCTTTACCGCACCGAGGAGGGACGGCTTTTGATGATCTGGTCGAATTTCAGTAAAAACGGCTATGTGATTGCAAAGGTCTACTCCGAAAGCGGGGAGATCGAAGGACCTTGGAAGCATGAGGACGAATTTTTGTATGCCAAAGGACTCAAGCCCACGTACACCGTAGACGGCGGACACGGTATGATCTTTCAAAAGAAGGACGGGACCACGGTGCTTTCCTTCCACGGTCCCAATGCCAAGCAGTCCAACGGTGATTTTGAGCATCTGATCCTCAAAACGATCGTCGAGATCGACGGTACGATCCGATTGGCGGATTGAGCGGGTTTTCCGACAATACAGCTTGCTTATTATCTATGACACCACGAAAAAAGCAGGACCGCAAATGCGCCCTGCATATAAAACAGTAATATTTGAATTTCTTGGAACAGGCATGATTTCGGTCATGCCTGTTCTGTTTTTATTGATTTCGAGTAATAGGTTTCGTGCGATATCACCTCTTGTAGAGTCTTATCCCACAGCTTTTTACCAATTTCAATAGATTTTCAAAAATGGTAAACAGAAATTCACAAATTGTTTTCATTCAAAAACGCACCCCTGTTCAACGAACAAGGGTGCGTTTTTGTGGTGCCGGTGGTCGGGGTCGAACCGACACGGTATCGCTACCACTGGATTTTGAGTCCAGCACGTCTGCCAATTCCATCACACCGGCGTGTGACGTTGATATTATAGCACAAACGAACTCAAAAATCAAGTGTTTTTTGAAAAAAATATTTTTTTATTGTGAGATTATTTTTCGAGAGCCTCGTAAGTCAGGTCGCATACCATCGGATGTACGGTATGATAGACGTAGTTACAGCTGCGGACATGGGTTCCGAAGTAGAGCGCGAGCTGTTTTTGGGTGTCAACCAGTGCATAGGAGCCTGTAGCGCCGTCCCAGCCAAACTCACCCACCGTGGAGCGAGAGTTGGAAGCAAGCGGATTGACATGGACTCTGCCGCAAAGTCCCCAACCGTAGCCGAAAAGTCTGGTGGCTCCGAATTGCGGTCTGGCACAGTCGGGCAGACGGTTGACCGTCATCATGTTCACGGTCTCGGGCTTGAGCAAGCGGTAACCGTTTGGCGATGTTCCGCCGCAGGCAAGTGCTGTCATCAGCTTGATCTGATCATCCACACTGCTGTAAAGTCCCGCTCCGCCGCTGTCGTAGACATCCGAGAGAATGTATTGCAGATCGACCGGGGCAGGCGTGGCGGTCATCAATTGGTTGGTATAGGTGTAGTAGGTCCACAGACGGGGGCGGAGCTCCTCGGGCAGATGATAACCCGTGTTCTTCATCTCGAGGGGATCAAAGATGTATTTTTGCACATAGTCGGCAAAACGCATTTCGGAGGCGACCTCCACCACCGCCGCAAGAACATCATGGCAAAGGCTGTACAGATAACGCGTGCCGGGCTCAAACTCGAGCGGCATTTCCGCAAAGGCGTTGACCAGACGTAGGGTAGTGGGCTCGGACGATTGCTGAATGCGCACGATGGGCGCGGTGTTGATTTTGTAGTTCAGCCCGCCCGTCATGGTAAACAGGTGCAGAACGGTCATCACGTTTTGCGCGGGCACGGGATTGCCCTTGGCGTCCTTGACTGTGAGGTAAGCGTAAGCAGGCAGGTATTTGGAGACGGGATCGTCCAATGCGATCTTTCCCTCTTCCACCAACCGCATGGCGGCGACACAAGCGGTGATCTTGGAAACCGAAAAAACGTAATAAAGGTCATCATTGGTGATGGGGCGCTTGGTTTCGGCGTCGGCGTAGCCCGCACTGTGGCGAAAGACCGTCTTGCCACCCAAGGTGACGGCGGTATCACTGACGGGGATCCCCAACTCGGGGAGAACGTCCAGGTATTTTTCCAGCTTTGTAAAATCCATTTTCGTTTTTCCTTTCTTTGGCGATTTTATACTTTTTATATATTATACCACCGTCTATTGCCGATGTCAACAAAAAATATTTTGTGAAAAAAAGAAAAAAATTTAAAAAATCAAGTTTTTTATGGAAAATGCGAAAAAGCTCTTGACAAACAAAGAAATTTATGCTAAAATAGTAAACTGCATTATAATCGCTCGTACTGCGTAAACTTTGACGAAAAGCGACAAATTGTACAGCAGCAATTTGCACAAAAACGCTTTGCGCTCCAAGGGAAAAACGCAGCGGCAAAAGAAGAAAATCCGGAGCGTTACCAATTTTTTGAATGGAGTGATTGATTTAATGATCCATGTAAAAGATCAGAAGCTTGGTCAGAACACAAGAAAGAGTTTCTCCAGATCCCGATTCGATTATCCTCTTCCCAGCTTGGTTGAGATCCAAACCAAGTCCTACGAATGGTTCAAAGAGGAAGGCTTGATGGAGGTTCTGCGTGACGCCTCGCCCATTACCGATTTTTCGGGCAATCTTGTCATTGAGTTCATTTCCTATACCTTGGATGACAAGCATCCGAAATATCCCGTGGAGGAGTGCAAGGAGAGAGACGTCAACTACGCCGCCCCCCTCAAGGTCAATGTCCGTCTGACAAACAAGCAGACGGGTGAGGTCAAGCAAGCGGACATCTTTATGGGCGATTTCCCCTTGATGACCGAGACAGGTACCTTCGTCATCAACGGTGCCGAGCGTGTCATCGTTTCGCAGATCATCCGTTCTCCCGGTATGTATTATGCCTCCGAGATCGACAAGGCGGGGAAAAAGACCTACGCAACCACGGTGATTCCTTACCGCGGCGCATGGCTCGAGTACGAGATCGACGCCGCCGGTGTGATGTACGTGCGCATCGATAAAAACCGTAAGCTCCCGCTGACGATGTTTATCCGCGCGCTCGGTGTCGAGAGCCGCGAGGATATCTATGCGATGTTCGGCGAGGACGAGCATTTGACAATGACGCTCGACCGCGACGAGTCCGAGCAGCTTGCCGAGATCAATCGTTCTACCGTGGGTGTGGAATCTCTGAAGGAGATCTACAAAAAGCTCCGTCCGGGTGAGCCTCCCATAGAGGAAGCCGCGCGTACTCTGCTCAACAATTACTTCTTTGATGCCAAGAGATACGATATCCAACCCGTCGGACGTTATAAATATGATAAGAAGATGGCGATCAGCAACCGTATCGCCAACCACCGTGCCGCCGAGACAGTGGTCAACCCCTTGACGGGTGAGCTGCTTTGCGAGGAGGGAACCGTGATCACGCCCGCTTTGGCTCTTGACATTGCGCATGCGTGCGTAAATGAGGTCAAGATCGCATTGGATAACGGCGACGTGATCAAGGTCATGGGCAACAACACCGTGGAGCCCGAATACCTCATCGGTTGCGATTTGAAAGATTGCGGTGTCCGTGAAAAGGCGCGCATCCCCGTCCTGCTTGAGATTATGCAGGCGTGCGAGGGTGATATTGACGCAATTAAGGCAATGGCTAAGGAGAGAATTGCTGATCTCTGCCCAAAGCACATTACCATTGACGATATTTTTGCTTCGATTAACTATCTGTTGAACCTAACGCACGACGTCGGTTGCGTGGATGACATCGACCACCTTGGCAATCGCCGTATCCGTTCGGTGGGAGAACAGCTCCAAAATCAGCTCCGTATCGGCTTTACCCGTATGGATAAGATCATCAAGGAGCGTATGACCACGCAGGATAACGAAAAGCTGACCGTACAGGCGTTGATCAACATCCGTCCCGTGACCACGGCGATCCGCGAGTTCTTCGGCTCGAGCCAGTTGTCCCAGTTCATGGATCAGAACAACCCCTTGGCGGAGCTGACGCACAAGCGCCGTCTTTCGGCACTCGGTCCCGGCGGTCTTTCGCGTGACCGTGCTTCCTTTGACGTCCGTGACGTTCACTACACCCAGTACGGACGTATGTGCCCGATTGAGACGCCCGAAGGTCCGAACATCGGTCTGATCTCTTATCTGACCACCTATGCCCGTATCTCCGAGTACGGCTTTATCGAGGCTCCCTATCGCAAGGTCAAGCATGTGACCGACGAGAACGGTAACATCAAGCATATCGTTACCGACGAGGTCGAGTACATGACCGCCGACGTGGAGGATAACTTCATCGTCGCACAGGCAAATGAGCCCTTAGCAGAAGATAACTCCTTTATCAACGCAAAGGTCACCGCGCGCGATAAATCCGAAATCGTCGAGGCGGATGCCGCAAATATCGAATACATGGACGTCGCGCCCAAGATGCTGGTCTCGGTCGCAACCGCCATGATCCCGTTCCTTGAAAACGACGATAACACCCGTGCACTCATGGGATCGAACATGCAGAAGCAGGCTGTGCCGCTGATGGTCACCGATTCTCCCATCGTGGGAACCGGTATGGAGTACAAGGCGGCGCTTGACTCGGGCGTCGTTGTGATCGCCGAGCACGCGGGCACCGTTGAGCGTGTCCAAGCCGACCGTATCGTTGTCACTTGTGACAGCGGTGTCAAGGACGTTTACAACCTAATTAAATTCAAGCGTACCAACCAAGGTACCTGCTTTAACCAACGCCCCTTGGTCAAAAAGGGTGACCGCGTAGAGGAGGGACAGGTCATTGCCGACGGTCCCGCAACCTCCAACGGCGAAGTATCGCTGGGTAAAAACGCACTCATCGGCTTTATGACCTGGGAAGGCTATAACTACGAGGACGCGGTTCTGCTTAATGAAAGACTTGTCCGCGATGATATTTACACCTCCTTGCACATCGAGGAATATACCCACGAGGCAAGAGATACTAAGCTAGGACCGGAAGAAATTACCCGTGAGATCCCCAACGTCGGTGAGGATGCGCTGCGCGATCTGAATGCCGAGGGTATCGTTAAGAAGGGAACCGAGGTTCGTTCGGGCGATATTTTGGTCGGTAAGATCACTCCCAAGGGTGAGACCGAGCTGACCGCCGAGGAAAGATTGCTTCGCGCCATCTTCGGTGAAAAGTCCAGAGAAGTTCGTGACACCTCCTTGCGTCTCGCACACGGGGAATCGGGTATCGTTGTTGACGTTCGTGTGTTCTCGCACGAGCAGGGCGACGAGTTGCCCACCGGTGTTAACAAGGTCGTTAAGGTCTATGTTGCGCAAAAGCGTAAGATCTCTGTGGGAGACAAGATGGCGGGACGCCACGGTAACAAGGGTGTCGTTTCGCGCATTCTGCCGCCCGAGGATATGCCCTTCCTGCCCGACGGTACGCCGCTTGACATCGTGCTCAACCCCTTGGGCGTGCCTTCACGTATGAACATCGGACAGGTGCTTGAGGTGCACCTTGGCATCGCCGCAAGAAAGCTGGGCTGGAAGATCATGACGCCCGTATTTGACGGTGCAAACGAAAAGGACATTCTCGAGTGCCTCAAGGCAGCCGGCTTGCAAAGAGATATGTTCCCGCTGGAAAATCCCGAGGGGAAAGACCTTTATGAGGAGTATATCAACGAGGAGACCGGCGAGAAAGAGCTTCGTACACTGACGGCTGAGGAGCGTGCGGACGAAGCATATATGGAGCAGCTTCGCTCCGAGGGCAAGCTCAAGATCCTTGACGGTAAGACCGTGCTTTATGACGGCCGTACCGGTGAGCCCTTTGACAACCCCGTTACCGTGGGTATCATGTACTACCTCAAGCTTCACCATTTGGTTGACGATAAGATCCACGCCCGTTCCAACGGACCGTACTCTCTTGTCACGCAGCAGCCCTTGGGCGGTAAGGCGCAGTTCGGCGGTCAGCGTTTCGGAGAGATGGAGGTTTGGGCACTCGAGGCTTACGGTGCCGCTTATACGTTGCAGGAGATTTTGACTGTGAAGTCGGACGATATCGTCGGACGCCGCCGCGCTTACGAGGCGATCATCAAGGGACAAAATATCCCCACGCCCGGCGTTCCCGAGTCCTTCAAGGTCATGGTCAAGGAGTTGCAGGCACTGGCACTCGATATCCGTGTGCTTGACCGCGACGGCAACGAGATCGCGCTCTCTGAGCTGGGACGCGAGGAGGAATCCTCGGGCATCAACAAGGCAGATGCCGCCGCGATCGACGAAGTTCTCGGACGCAGTGTCGAGGATGACGAGATGCGCAAATCTTTCTTCTTTGAGGATGAGGACGGCAATGCTCTTGAGGATGAGGAAGACGATGAGGAGTATTTCGCAGAGGATGCGGAGGCTGACTTTGAGTCCGACGATTACCCCGGATTTGACGAATAATTACGCATAGAAAGGATTTATGGTTACAACTGTGGAGCATAATGAATTTTCTTCCATAAAAATCGGTCTGGCATCTCCGGATATGATCCGTGAGTGGTCTTACGGCGAGGTTTCCAAGCCCGAGACCATTAACTACAGAACGCTCAAGCCCGAGATCGGCGGACTTTTCTGTGAGCGTATCTTCGGTCCGATGAAGGACGGCGCTTGCGCGTGCGGTAAATATAAGAATTCGCACAGCAAGGAGGTCATTCGCTGTGAAAAGTGCGGCGTTGACGTCACCACCAAAAAGGTACGCCGTGAGAGAATGGGACACATTGAGCTTGCCGCTCCCGTTTCCCACATTTGGTATTTCAAAGCCGTGCCCTCGCGTATGGCGTTGGTTTTGGATATGTCGCCCAAAGCCCTCGAGCAGGTGCTCTATTTTGCCGAGAACGTCGTTCTTGATCCCGGCAACACCCCCTTGGAAAAGGGGACGGTGCTGTCCGAGAAGCAGTACGTTGAGTACCGCGAGCTTTACGGCAATGAGTTCCGTGTCGGCATGGGTGCCGAGGCGATCAAGGAGCTGCTTGCCGGTATCAATATCAACGAGCTTTCCGCATCGCTTAAGCAGGAGCTCAATACCGCGTCCGGACAGAAAAAGACGCGTATCATCAAGCGCTTGGAGGTCATTGAGGCCTTTCGTAAGTCCGGCAACCACCTCGAGTGGATGATCTTGGACGTGGTTCCGGTCATTCCTCCCGATATCCGTCCCATGGTACAGCTTGACGGTGGACGTTTTGCAACCTCCGATATCAACGAGCTTTACCGCCGTATCATCAGCCGCAACAACCGTTTGCGCAAGCTGATGGAGATCCGCACGCCCGAAATCGTCATCCGCAACGAAAAGAGAATGTTGCAGGAGGCAGTGGATGCGCTGATCGACAACGGTAAGAGGGGCAAGCCTGTTACCGGTGCCTCCAACCGTCCGCTTAAATCTCTGTCCGAAATGCTCAGAGGTAAGCAGGGACGTTTCCGTCAAAACCTGCTCGGTAAGCGTGTCGACTATTCCGGTCGTTCGGTTATCGTTGTAGGACCTACCCTTAAAATTTATCAGTGCGGTTTGCCCAAGGAAATGGCGATCGAGTTGTTCAAGCCCTTTGTGATCAAGAGATTGGTTGAGTTGAACAAGGCGACCAATGTCAAGGACGCACAAAAGAAGATCGACCGCGCATACGATCCCGCAAATGCTTGCGTTTGGGACGCGCTCGAGAACGTGATCAAGGAGCATCCCGTGCTTCTGAACCGTGCGCCCACACTTCACCGTCTGTCGATCCAGGCATTCGAGCCTGTGCTGGTCGAGGGACGTGCGATCAAGCTGCACCCGCTGGTTTGTACCGCGTTCAACGCCGACTTCGACGGCGACCAAATGCCTGTACACGTTCCGCTGTCCGCGGAGGCACAGGCGGAGGCACGCTTCTTGATGCTCTCGGCAAATAACCTCTTAAAGCCCATGGACGGTAAAGCCGTGGCAGTTCCTTCACAGGATATGATCCTCGGTTCCTACTACTTGACCATGGAAAAGGACGGTGAGCCGGGTGAGGGTAGCTGCTACCGTGACTTTAACGAAGCAATGACCGCTTACCGCAACGGGGTGCTTGGATTGCATGCCAAGATCCGTGTACGTGTTTACAAGGAGATCGACGGCGAGAAGAAGTCTGCGATCATCGAGACCACGCTCGGACGTCTCATCTATAACCAGCCTCTGCCGCAGAACCTCGGTTTTGTGGACAGAAGCAAGCCCGAAAACCAATTCAAGCTCGAGGTCGAGTTCGTCATCAAAAAGAAACAGCTCGGTCAAATTATCGACCGCTGTATCCGCAACAACGGCTTTGCCGTTTGCGCGAGAATGCTTGACGATATCAAGGCAATGGGCTACCAGTATTCCACCAGAGCGTCCTTCTCGATCTCGGTCTACGACATGACCATCCCCAAGGAGAAGCCCGAGCTCATCGAGGCGGCACAAAAGCAGGTCGATGTCCTCAACGGCTACTACCGTCAAGGTCTGTTCTCTAACGAGGAGCGTTACAACGCCGTTATCAAGCTGTGGGATAAGACCACCAACGACGTGACCGCCGCCCTGCAGGACAGCTTTAGCCAATTCAACCCGATCAAGATCATGTCGGATTCCGGAGCCCGCGGTTCCGTGGCACAGATGCGTCAGCTTGCGGGTATGCGCGGACTGATGTTTGCAACCAACGGCCGTACCATCGAGATTCCGATCAAATCCAACTTCCGTGAAGGTCTGAACATTTTGGAGTACTTCATGGGAGCAAAGGGTTCGCGTAAGTCTCTGTCGGATACCGCTCTGCGTACCGCAGACTCGGGTTATCTGACCCGCCGTCTGGTTGACGTTTCTCAAGAAGTCATTGTGCGTGAGGTCAAGTGCGACACCACCAAGGGCGCATGGGTAAATGACATCATTGACGAAAAAGATAAGAATATTCTCGAGCCTTTGGCAGACCGTATCGTCGGTCGTTTCACCATGGGACCGATCGTTCATCCCGAGACGAGAGAGGTAATCCTCGAGGACGACCAAATGATTACTGAGGAAGTGGTCGATCAGATCGAAAAAGCCGGCATCCACAGCGTTCATATCCGTACTGTGATCCAGTGCCATGCAAAACAGGGTATTTGCGCACACTGCTACGGTGCCGACCTTGCAAACGGCAAGCTGGTTCAAGTTGGTGAGGCTGTCGGTATCATCGCCGCACAGTCGATCGGTGAGCCGGGTACCCAGCTGACCATGCGTACCTTCCACTCGGGCGGTGTCGCAGGTTCGGATATTACCCAAGGTTTGCCCCGTGTCGAGGAGCTGTTTGAGGCACGTCAGCCCAAAAAGGCAGCCATCATGGCAGAGGTCAGAGGTAGCGCGCATATCGGTATGGCGGAAAACTCCAATATCCATGTGGTTACCATCCATCCCGATGCCGAACAGCCCGAGGGTGTGATCCCCGAAGTCAAGGAGTATCAGATCCCCTACGGCACCAAGCTTTCCATCATCGAGGGACAGCATCTTGAGGTTGGTGAGGCAATGACCGAGGGTAGCAAGGCACCTGCCGATATCATGAGAATTTTGGGACTTGATGCGGTTTACGAATATCTCATCAAGGAAATTCAAAAGGTCTACCGTTCGCAGTCCTGTAACGTAAACGACAAGCACGTTGAGATCATTGCGCGTCAGATGACCCGCAAGATGCGCGTAGAGGAAAGCGGAAGCACCGAGCTACTCGTTGGCTCTGTCATTGATATGATGGAGTTTGAGGAAGCCAACAACGCCGTTGCCGCACGCATTGCGGCAGGTGAGGAGGGCTTGGAGCAGGCAAAGGCAAGCACCGTTCTGCTTGGTATCACCAAGGCATCGTTGCAGACAGAGTCCTTCCTGTCGGCGGCATCCTTCCAAGAGACCACCAAGGTTCTTACCGAGGCGGCAATCCGCGGAAAGGTCGACCGTCTGCTTGGACTCAAGGAGAACGTCATTATCGGTAAGCTGATCCCCGCCGGAACCGGTATGGATTGCTACCATGGTGTCGGCGTCCGTGAAAACGAGATCGTCGACGAGGACGAAGTCTTCGTAGGTTAATGATATCTTACAAATCATATATGAGCCCCCGCGGATCGGTTTGGATCTGCGGGGGTATTTGTTTATGAGGTAAAAATTTATGGTGATGTTAGTTGATGAATGGTAACTTGCAATACTTTAACCTTGAATCATTTGTTCCAGCTCCTTTGCGGGCAAGCTGAGTACTTTGCTTTTTTTGGTAATCAGACAGATTGTCCGTGTCGGAATACTTTCCTTTAGCGGTACGGTATAAATTCCCTCCGCCTCAAAATTGTTTTTCAAAAACTCCTTGGGCACAAAGCCGATTCCGAGATTATGCTTGACCAGCGGCAGAATTTGATCCGCCGTTGCCGCCTCGATATCGGGAGAAAACACAAGTCCGTTTTGGGAGAAAAGCTCCGAATAAAGTGCGTAGGTCGAGGTTCTGTTACCGAGAGAAATGAGCGGATATTCCGTTAAATCCTTGAGTGACAGCGTTTGTTTTCCGATTTGTTTGTGTATGGTCTCTCCGCAAACAAGCACTTCTTCAAGGTCGTTCAGATTTCGTTTGCACACTTCATCGGAGACCTTTACGGGGGTGGTGACAACGGCAATATCGGCAAGTCCATCCTTTACCGCTGATAATGCTTGCGGGGTTGTCAGATTAAAGATCTTAATTCGGATGCCCGGATATTTTGTTCGGTATTCGTTTAATATGGGCAGTAAAAAGCATCTCAGTGCAATTTCACTGGCTCCGATGGAGACGATCCCTTTTTGCAATCCTTTATTCAAGGCAATTTCTTCTTCACCTGTTTGGATATGCTCAAAAGCCAAAGAGATATGCGAATACAATGCTTCGCCTTCGGGCGTCAGCGTTACACCTTTATTACTGCGTACAAACAGCGTACAGCCAAGCGCGGCTTCCAAATTTTTCATTGCACGGGTGATATTGGGCTGGTTGTTTAAAAGAATATTGGCTGCTTGTGTAAAGCTGCCGTGTTTTGCTACATAATAAAAAATCCGATAGTAGTCATAGCTGATATTCATATCCACACTCCATATCAAATTGACATATTCAATATTGCAAATAAACAGTTTACATATATTGATATCTGTATTATAATGGTTGTCAAAGGATTTGTCAAGCAATATTTTTATTTTTTGGAGGTTATTTATGAAAAAATTATTTGCTTTCAACCCTTGCAATCAGGTAAGAGGTGACCAAAATGAATAAGGATTTAACTGTTGGAAAACCGTCTACGGTATTATGTAAATTTTGTTTGCCTCTGTTTTGCAGCGTCATTTTTCAACAGCTTTACAATTTGGGGGATAGTATCATTGTTGGAAAGTTTGTTGGTGAAAATGCGCTTGCCGCAGTTGGCAATAGCTACGAAATTACGCTGATATTTATCGCCATTGGTTTTGGTTGCAATATTGGTTGCTCGGTCATCGTTTCAAGATTGTTTGGAGCAAAGCAATTTCAGAGCTTAAAAACATCGGTTTATACAACTCTGATTTCATGCGGTGTTCTCTGCATCGTATTGATGCTGGCGGGACTTCTGTTCGGTCAACCGCTTCTGCATCTGATTCATACGCCCGAAAATATATTTGCGGATTCGTGGCTATACCTTGAGGTTTACATATGGAGCTTGCCGTTTGTTCTGTTCTATAACGTAGCAACGGGAATATTCTCGGCACTCGGAGATTCCAAAACCCCGTTTATATTCCTCGCTTGTTCATCAGCAGCCGACATTTTTATGAACATTCTGTTTGTAACCGCCTTTGATATGGGGGTAGCGGGAGTAGCGTGGTCAACCTTTATTTGTCAAGGTATAAGCTGTATTCTTGCGTTACTCTTCGTGTTCAAACGCCTAACGACGATCAAGACCGAGGGGAGTGTCAAGATATTCTCGTGGCCGCTTCTTAAAGAGATATCTATTATCGCCATACCAAGCATTTTACAGCAGAGTTTCATATCGGTAGGAAATATCATCATCCAGAGTGCAATAAATCCCTTTGGCGCCGGCGTTATTGCGGGTTATGCGGCATCTGTAAAGCTGAATAACCTTGTAATCACCTCACTGACAACGCTCGGAAACGGTATATCTAATTTCACGGCTCAAAATCTCGGTGCAGAAAAGCCCGAAAGAGTGAAAGCAGGCTTTCGCGCAGGGGTCGGGTTGGTATGGATCATCTGTATTCCGCTTGTCCTTTTGTACTTATTCGCAGGAAAATATCTATTGTATGCTTTCCTTGATGCGCCAAGTGAGGCGGCACTTTCGACGGGAACTACATTCTTGCGTATCCTATCCCCGTTCTATTTCGTGGTATCTCTGAAACTTGTATCAGATGGTGTGCTTCGCGGAGCGGGTATGATGAAAAAGTTTATGATGGCGACCTTTACCGATCTTATTCTGCGCGTGGTTCTTGCCAAGGTCTTGTCTATTCCGTTTGCTTCGACCGGTATTTGGCTTGCATGGCCTATCGGTTGGACGATTGCCACCGTGCTGTCTGTTATCTTTTATCGCACGGGAAATTGGGAAAAGAAATAAAAAATTTTTGCCGTCTGTTTTTTCAAGCAGGTACCGTTGCTGTGTCCGCAAAAGTGAAAAAACAAACTTTGCCATTCAAAATCCCGCATAAAAAAACAATGTATGAAAAAAATAATGATAATTCTGTATTCTTGAAAGGAATTGCTTCGATGTTGGAATTATGCGAGGATTACCGCGAGAATGTGCGGCGGGTGGACGCGGCACTGCGGGTGGATCAAAACTATGATCTGATCAAAAAGGTAATATATCTTGGGCAAGAGGAGATCACGCTTTACTATATCGACGGCTTTGTGGACGGCGGCGCGATGAACAAGATGATCATCTATTTCTTGTCGCTCAAGAGCTTGGGGGAGGAAAAGGAACGCGGCGAGGCGGCGGCACGTTGGTTTTTGGCGCATCACGTGCCTTACGTGGAGGCGGAGGTGACGGGAGATCCCGCGCTGATGATGCAGATGGTGCTGTCGGGAACGTCGCTGATCCTGGGCGAGACCTTTGGCGCGTATGCCATTGTCGTGGATTCGCGCACCTATCCCACGCGTTCGGTCGGGGAGCCGGAAAATGACCGTGTCATGCTCGGCTCACGTGACGGTTTTGTCGAGACACTGGTATTTAACACCGCCTTGATTCGTCGGCGTGTGCGCGACCCGCAGCTTACCATGAAGTATATGACGATTGGAACTCGCTCCAAGACCGATATCGTCATGTGTTATCTCAACGGGCAGGCGGATGCCAAATATGTGCAAAAGCTGCAAAAGAAGCTACAAAGTATTGATACGGGAGCGCTGACTATGGGGCATGAGTCCTTGGCGGAGTTGTTGGTCAAACAGCGCTGGTACAATCCCTTTCCCAAGATCCGCTATACCGAGCGTCCCGACGTTGCGGCGGCGCAGGTGTTGGAGGGTAGTGTGCTGATCGTGATGGACAACTCGCCCGAGGTCATGATCCTGCCCAGTACCATCTTCGACTTTTTACAGGAGACCAACGACTATTATTTTCCCCCGCTGACGGGGACCTATATCCGTTTTGTGCGTCATATTGTCTTTTGGGCGACGCTGTTTTTGGTGCCCATGTGGTTTTTGCTGACCAAAAATCCGCAAATCACGCCAAGCTGGTTGCAATTTATCCTGCCCGAAAGCACGGGAAAGATCCCGATCTTTGTGCAGTTGATCCTTGTCGAATTTATGATTGACGGTTTACGCATGGCATCCATGAATACCCCCGACATGCTCTCCAACTCGCTGTCGGTGGTGGGAGGTCTGATCCTCGGTGACTTTGCGGTAGACATCGGTTGGCTGATCCCCGAGGTCATTGTTTATATGGCGTTTGTGTCGATCGCCAATTTTTCACAGCGCAGCTATCAGCTTGGTTATGCCTTTAAGTTTATGCGTATCGGATTGATCGTTTTGGTCCAACTGTTCAATTGGATCGGTTTCCTCGCGGGTGTGGCGTTGATCATTGTTTTCCTTGCCACCAACAAGACCGTTAACGGCAAGCGCTCGTATCTCTATCCCTTGATTCCGTTCAACGGCAAGGCTTTGCTTTCTCTATTCGTGCGCTTGCGCAAGGACACCTATCCCGATTCCATCGGTATTCGGCGTGACGAGGGTGCCGAGACAAGCGAAAATAAAACCGATTGAAAAAGATCGCTCTGATGGAACAACACATCAGAGCGATCTTTTGCATTTTTAAAGAGAGAGCAAAAAGCTGCCGAGTCTGTCCGCAAGCTTTTTGGCACCGGCGTTGTTGGGGTGCAGACCGTCGGGCGCGTATGCTTCACGATGTACGGCCAATTGCGGCTGAATGCCCGAAGTGGCATAAAGATCCAACACAGGGATGGCGTAGATCTCGGCGACCTCGCGGATGGCATGCACGTAAGCCGAGAGCGGCTGTTTGTTGGGCTGTTCCTCTACAGCGCGATGCAAGGGTGTCATAAAGACGATGGTTGCGGTGGGGAAGCGCTCGATCAAGCTTGTCATCAGTTCGTGGCAAGCGCCGTAAAAGGTATCCTTGGTGCGGTCCTCGGGAGCGCCGAACGGCGCGTCACCGTGACCGAAATCATTCGTGCCGCCAAATACTACCACGATGTCGGCGTCCTCGTCCATTTCGGCAACACGGGAGCAAAAATCAAGGTCAAAGCGCGGATTGGGGTACGGCGTGTATTGACGGGCAATACGTGTTCCGCTGATGCCGTAATTGCGAACAACTGCAGGCTCGAACTTTCTTTTAAAAACTTCTACGTATTTAAACTCGGGTGCACTGACGCCAACGCCTTCCGTAATGCTGTCCCCCAAAAAATTGATCTTTTTATTTTTGATCTCCATTTTCAAAATCCTCCAATATTAGTTTCACTGTGATTATTATACAACAGTTGAAAACTTTTGTCAATCCAAAATCTTGACAAATTTTATTTTTTTCTTTCGTATCTTGAAAAATATAAAATAATCGGATATAATATAACTGTTATGATAAAAAGACCGCAAAGCGAATTGCGTAAAAGTTTTTGGGGAGGTTTGGGAGGTGCTTTTTCAAAGAAGCCCTCCCGTGAGAAAAGCAATGATATTACAAACAGGCAGACCGCAGGATATTGCGGGCAGAGAAACACGCGAGGTGCGTACATACAACAAGTTGGACGAGCTGGATATTTTCTATCAGCGGCTTGACCATGCGTCCGCCGACACGATGGAGATATGCCGTGAGATTGAAAAGAGCCTTTCGGCGGTTATTTGCAAGAACCTTTTGCTTTGCAATCGGCAGGGGACGGCGTTCTATCTTTTGATGATGCCGGGGGACAAGCCCTTTCGCACCAAGGAACTCTCGGCGCAGATCAACTCGGCGCGTCTGTCGTTTGCAAGTCCCGAGAAGATGGAGGAATACCTTGACCTCCACCCAGGCGCGGTCAGCGTCATGGGGTTGATGAACGACACCGAAAATCACGTACAACTCCTCATTGACGAGGATGTACTGACGGGAGAATGGCTCGGCTGTCACCCTTGCGTCAACACCTCCAGTCTGAGACTGCGCACCGCCGATGTTTTGAATATTTTTTTGCCCGCCGTACATCACGGCTATCGCACCGTACATTTGGACGGGGGAGATCCCGCATGACGCAACTGCACAATATCGCGCCCGTATACGACCAAAACAGCCGTATTTTGATCTTGGGGAGCTTTCCGTCGGTGCGCTCGCGTGAGGTCGGATTTTTTTACGGACACCCGCAAAACCGATTTTGGCGGACACTTGCCCATGTGTTGGGGGATGAAATTCCCCGGACGGTGGAACAAAAGAAGGTATTTCTGCTTTCCCACGGCATCGCGCTTTGGGATGTGATCGCATCTTGCGAGATCACGGGCTCTTCGGATAGCTCGATCAAAGATGCTGTTCCCAACGACATCGGCGGTATTTTGGACGCGGCACCGATCGAGCGCATTTTTACCAACGGTGCCACCGCGTACCGCCTCTATTGCCGTTATCTCCAACCCGTGACGGGCAGAGAAGCGATGTGTTTGCCGTCCACCAGTCCCGCCAACGCCGTATGGACACAAGCTCGTTTGGATGAGGCATGGGCGGTAGTCGGAAAGAGAAATGCGATGCCTTTCATCGGAGAAAAAGAGCGCTTTTGAAGAGGATACAGAACCATGGTGAAAAAAATTACATTGAACGGGCGAACGGTCACATACGAGCTGCAAAGAAAAAATGTCAAGAACATCAATCTTCGTATCAAAGCCGACGGAAGCGTTACGGTCTCAGCGAACCGCAGAGTTCCCGTGCGTGTGATCGAGGATTTTATGCGCATCAAAGCCGATTTTATCTTAAAAGCGCTTGCACGCTGTGAAGAGATCGCCCAAAATACGCCCGCGCCAAAGGCTTACACGGAGGGGGAAGTGTTCCGTATTTTGGGAGAGGATCGCATATTACACGTGACAGTGGGGAAGAAAAACACGGTTACAGACGATGGGGAGCGCATTACCATGACCGTAAAGGATGTCGGCAACTTCGATCAAAAAAGCGCATTGATGGAAAAATGGAAGATGGCGCTTTGCCAAGCCACGGTAAAGGCATTGTGTGAAAAGGTCTATCCCGCGTTTCAAGCTTACGGGATCCCGTTTCCGACGCTTCGTTTTCGGCATATGACCTCGCGTTGGGGGAGCTGTCAGGTGCAAAAGGGCGTTTTGACCTTTAATTACGCGTTGGTCGAACAGCCACTCCCATGCATCGAGTATGTGGTGGTGCATGAGTTTACGCATTTTTTGCAACCCGATCACTCGCCCAAATTTTATCAACAGCTTTCCTTGTTTTTGCCCGATTGGAGGGAACACAAACAAATGCTGGAGACAAACCAACGCGACTAATGCAAAAACAATATTTTTTTCTAATGATATAATAGTTTTATTGATCATCATCTTCCGATTGTTCACTTGCTTCCTCGCAAATACTTCTTTGTGTTGCGATGGTTGCCATCGTATCGCCAAGCTGTGACAAAACCGCCGCAAGCAGATTTAGTTCGTTTACGGTCAGTCTGCACGCGATGGCATTGGCAAGTGCGGTAATGGATGCGGTCAGTTCGCACGGATTCACAATATATCACCCCAAGCATAGTATATGCGACATACTGGCGTGCGGTACTTGAAAGCATTCTCGGTTTTTACCGCCGGGAAAGTCTTGAATGTCAACTGAAATATAAAAAGGATGTTGCCGATGAACAGGATATGATTGAGGAATTCAAATCTTGTGCCGATTAATTCCGTTGGGGGATTCTTGTGTTTTCGGTTCCCCGATCATTAAAATATTCAATATAAAAAGCAGAGCCGATGACCCGTGAGTAGATCACGAGTTCATCGGCTCTGCTTTTCTGCGACATAGGCAAGATAACCGTAGTCTTGTAAATGGTCGGCAAGCAGCTCTGTGAGCATAGCCTCATCATCGACGATCAATATTTTATAAGCCATCATAATCCCTCCAATCTGTATAAGGATATATTAGATACGGTGAACGGAATAATAGTGTCGTGATCTAATCGGTTTTGAAAGAGTCTCGAAAAAAATGAAAAAAGTTGGCACAGTGTGGCACAAGTTGGCACACTTGGCACGGTTGCGCGTGGTAAAATCTTAATGCACAGAGCAAAAAGGAGGTGATACCCTTGGTATGAACGAAACCATGAAGGAGTGCGAGACGAACGCACTGCTGTGCGCGGCGGAGGACGGAAGTCTTTCGCGAAAGCTGAAAAAATATCTGCGGAGCTGTCGCCCGCCCGAGGATGCCGACCCCAAAAAGGATCCGGGACGGCTTCCCACGCTTGCCGGCTTTTGCGGGATGCTCGGTTGCGGCATTGCCTCGGCAGAGGAGTTGCGGTGCACGTATCCGTCACAGTTCGACTATGTTGCGGCGATCTTAGAGGACGAGGCGCTCAACTCCGGACGCTCGCCCGCCATCGTCAACGCCTATCTCAAGGAGCGTCTCGGTTACGGAGACAAGCCCGAGAATACGGGCGAGGCATTACAGCTGGTCTTTGCGCATGACATTCTGGAGGACGGAGAATGAGCACGGGAGAACACGTTTTGAAGATCGGCGGTGTGCCGAATGAAAAACAGAAGCGCTTCTTCGCCTCGCGTGCCCGTTACACGGCATACGGCGGCTCCCGCGGAGGTGGAAAGTCCTGGGCGCTGCGGCGCAAGCTGGTCGGTCTTTGTCTGCGTTATGCGGGCATCCGATGCCTGTTGGTGCGGCGCTCCTACGCCGAGCTCAAAGCCAACCATGTGCGCCCGTTGCTTGCCGAGTACGGGGAGCTGATCCGCTATCGGGAGAGCGAAAAATGCCTGTACTTTCCAAACGGGAGCAGTATTGCGTTGGGCTATTGCGCCTCGATGCGGGACTGTTTGCGGTATCAAGGACAAGAATACGACATCATTGCCATTGATGAAGCGACACAGCTGAGTGAGCATCAGTTTTCCATTTTCAAGGCATGTTTGCGCGGTGTGAGTGATGCGCCGCGGCGTATGTACTTGACCTGCAACCCCGGCGGGATCGGGCATGCGTGGGTGAAACGGCTGTTTGTTGACCGCAAGTTTGAGGGAGACGAGCGTCCCGAGGACTATGTCTTTATCCCCGCGCAGGTCTACGACAATCCCGTGCTGATGCAAGCCGACCCCGACTATGTCCGTCAGCTCGAAAGCCTGCCCAAAAAGCTGAGGGACGCTTGGCTCCTTGGGCGGTGGGATGTGTTTGAGGGACAGTTTTTTCCCGAATTTCGCTATGACGTACACGTGCTCCCGCCCGCAAAACTGCCGACGCGGCTGCGTAGGTTTGCCGCCTTTGATTACGGCTTGGATATGCTGGCAGCGCTGTTGTTGGGCGCGGACGGTGAGGGCAACCTGTTTGTCTTGCGCGAGGTCTGCCGTCCCGATCTGACCTTGCGTGCGGCGGGCGAGGCGGTGGCAGAGCTGTGCGCGGGAGAGAACGTCGAGTACGCGGTGGCGTCGCCCGACCTGTGGAACCGCCGACAGGACACGGGGCGGAGCGGCTTTGAGATCATGCAAGGCGTGCGCGGAATGCCGCCGATGTGCGCGGCGGATGACCGACGTATCCCCGGTTGGCGTGTGTTGCGCGAATACCTCAATGAAGAAAGCGCCTCGCCCGTGCTCCGTATCAGCGCGGATTGCAGGGTGCTGACCGAGTCACTCCCCGCACTGCTTTCGGATGCGACACGTCCCGAGGACGCGTCGGGAGAGCCGCATGCCGTGACGCACGCGCCCGAGGCGTTGCGCTACGCGGTGATGAGCCGTTATGCGTCATGGTCGGAAAACGAAGAGCCCGACCGCAATTTCCGATTTTTTCATCAAAAAAATAACAATCGGTTTCTCTAAATAAAATATCAAATCGCAAAGCTAAATGGTAGACCTAAACAGCGCTTTACATCAGTTTGGTGAAAGTTTTGGTCGAGCTTTTTCAAAAGCTCGCGGAGTGAAGAGGCAGCGCCTCTTCTCGCCCTCCGCAGAGGGCGAAAGTTCTCTTTCGGCGCTGTGTCCACTTGTGGGCATCGGTCGCTTGCGACCTTTTCTTCTTTGCAAGCTTTTTCTTTGCACCTATATGGTCAAAGAAAAAGCGGCTGACAAGTTTTTGTAAGCTAACATTTATTTGCTTGATAAAGACGCTCTGTGTATTCGGAGAACCGAGAGAAAGGAGAAAACAAATGTCAAAAATCAAACCGCGGCGTGCCGATGTCAAAGAGGTATTTGACGGCTTTGCGGGGCTGGGAACAGCAAAGATGCTCGGCGATACGGCGGCAGAGCTGTGCAACTTCCGTTTGCTTGCCGACGGCTCGTTGGAAAAACGGTGCGGCTGGCAGGTGTGGGAGGAGCTGCTTGGCGAGGTGCGCGGGGTGTGGCAGGGGCCGATGGACGGGACGTCTTGCGTTTTTGCTGTCAGTGAGGACACCGTGTACCGCATCGCCAACGGGCGCAAAACAGCGGTCGGCGGGCTGATGTATTCCTCGGGACGGGTCGAGTTCGTGCTCTACCGCGGACATCTCTACCTGTTGGACGGGGACCGGATCTACGTCTACGCCGAGGCGCTCGACACCTTTGAGGCGGCGCCCGGATATGCGCCGATGTACGGGCGCAACTGGCACCCTACTGAGTGGGGGGAGGTCAACGAGCCGCTCAACCTGTTTTCCAAACGTCTGCGCGTGCACTATTACAACAGCACGGGGACAACGACCTTCATCCTGCCGTATTATGCCCAAAGCATTGACCTTGTGCGTGTGGACAATGCCGCGACCACGGGCTACAGCTTTACGGCGGGCTCCAACAGCATCACGCTGTCAAGTGTAGGGGCATATGTCGAGATCGCGTTTACCATGCTGTACACTTCTACGCTCTACACACAGCTCCAAACTTGTACCCGCGCATTTTTGGACTACGCGGGGGACCGTGAGGCACTGCTCCTGTGGGGCGGTGAGGCGGGGGAAACGCTGTTCTGCTCGGCACAGGTCGACGGCAATATGCTCAACGCGTGCAAGGTCGCGTATACCGACGCCGACCCGCTTTACTGCAAGGCGAGCGGTGTGCTGACAGTGGGAGACCGATTGCATCCCGTTACAACGCTGTGCCACGACCGTGACCGCATCCTTGCGTTTCACGCCTTGGGCGCGGCTTCGGTCACGCTCTCCGAGGAGGACGACACCGTGGACAGCTACGCGCTGTTGCGGGGCGTGGGATGCACGGCGCACATCGACTTGACGCTGAACGGGGACACCGTCATCCTCAACGAGGGCGGGATCTTCAAGCTGTCGTCGACCGCCGCCGAGCCCGACGATTTTGAACTGACCTGTCTTTCCGACGGGGTGCGCGGCATGCTGACGGCGTCCTTTTTGAAAAACGCGACGGCGTTTGCCGATACGGCGCATGGGGAGCTGTGGTTCCGCGATGTGACCGACACGGCGGGGACCGTTTGGGTGTATCACACGGTGAGAAAACAGTGGTATACCTTTGATGGGATGGTTGCCGACTTCTTCCTGTCTGTTGACGGCTGTTGCGGCTTTGCGTCGGACAATCAAATTTGCCTGTTTGACGAGACGCTGACCACCGACGGCGGTGCGGCGTTCCAAGCGGTGTGGCAAAGCGGCTGGCTGGGCTTTTCCTCGCCCGAGGCAGTCAAACGGTCGCTGCGCATGACGCTTTGCGCCGAGGGCGCGGGGAACACGGCGGAGCTTACTTTTCAAACCGAAAAGCGGGAGCGGATGATCTCTTTGCAAAGCGACGCGGAGGGAGATCCCGTGCTGTTCGACCGCCGTCTGACACTTGGGAGATTTACACTTTTGCGCGTCCGTCTTTGCGACAGCGGCACGGCGCGATCCCGATACGGTCGGCTGGCGTTGTATGCAAATTTGTAACACGCTTTTTGTCGGAAACTTCTTGAAATGAAGAAAACAGTTAGTTTCATAAGGTCTCTCCCTCACCCGCTGCGCGGGAGCGTAAAGTCGCTTTAGTGACTGTGGCGCTTGCGCCTTTCCTCGTCAGAAGGAGCCATAAAAAGTGACCATGCCAACTTTGTTTCGGCAAAAGTAACTTTGTGGACCATTTTGGGTGGTGGTAACCGCTTTCTCCCATGGAGAAAGTGTAATGGTCAGCGGGAGCTATTGCTTAGAATGGCGAATAAACATTCCCATACCGTCAGAAAACTGACGAAAGAGGTACGAACATTCCCATGATACCAAAGTATAAAATGCGTTGAAAGTTTTGAGGGGTGTGGGGAACTTTTTCAAAAGTTCCCCACGGAAAAAACATTGAAAAGTTTTCTGACAAAAACTACGAAAAAGAAAGGAGTATTATGAACGAACAAACAACCAAGGCGTGGCAGTTGTACGAGGCGGGGAAGGATTACAAGCGCCGCATCGGTCTGTATGAGACCGTAAGGCGGAATGAGCGCTTTTACCGCGGTGACCAATGGCACGGCTCCGAGAGCGACCTGCCGCGCCCCGTATTCAATCTGGTCCGACGGATCACCGATTATCTTGTGAGCAGTGTTCTGCCGGGCGACATTTCGATCCGCTACACCGACGACAAGTTGCCGTATCTCGAAAGCGAGGCGGTGCGTGCACAGGTCATCAAGGGGTTGGAGATCCTTGACCGCAACGCCGCTTACCGTTGGAAGCGCGGCAATTTGCGGGCACTGGCACACCGCGCACTGCTGAACGCCGCAACCGCTGGCGACGGCGTGTTCTACTGTTGGTGGGATGCCAAGGCAAACGACGGTCAGCCCTTTTTAGGGGAGGTCCGCACCGATCTGATCGACAACACCGACCTGTTTGTTGCCGACGTCAACAGTACCGATCTGCAAGGGCAGGAGTACATTCTGCTCGCGGGCAGAGCCACGGTGTCGAGCTTGCGGCGCGAGGCGGTGGAGAACGGCATGAGCGAGCGCGAAGCCGCCGCCATCGTGGGCGACAGCGAGACCGAGACGCGCGCGGGAGACCTTGCCGCCTATGAGCTGCAGGGAAACGAAAAGGCGACCTATCTCATCCGCTTTTTCCGAGAGGGGGGAGAGGTTGTGTTTGAAAAATCCACCCGTCATCACCTGTTGCGCCGTGTGCGCACGGGACTGCGCTACTATCCAGTTGCCTACTTCAATTGGTATCCCGCCAAGGGGTGCTTTCACGGCAATGCGCCGATCAGTGATATGATCGCCAATCAAAAATACATCAATACCGCCTATGCGATGGTGATGAAGCACATGTACGACACGGCATTTTCCAAGGTCGTGTACGACAAATCCCGTATCCCCGAGTGGTCGAACGAGGTCGGCGAGGCGATTGCGGCGGTGGGCGGCGGAAATGTTGCCGACGCGGTCTCGGTGGTGGGCGTGGGAAAAATGCAGGAGGGCTACCTCGAGCTGTTGACCAACGTCATCGAGACCACCAAAAGTATGATGGGTGCCACGGAGTCGGCACTCGGCGACGAGGATGCCAACAACACCAGTGCCATTCTCGTCCTGCAACAGGCTTCACAGCTTGCTTTGCGTCAAGTGAGCGCCGCGTTTTGCCGTTGCATCGGCGAGCTTGCCTCAATCTGGGCGGACATGCTTTGCGTGTACTGTCCCGCGGGACGTCGACTTCCCGTGGCGGAGGGCGAGCACATTGCCGCAATGTGTCCCGATTACCGTTTGCTCAGAGACGAACTGTTGCGTGCCACCGCCGAGGTATCGCACATCGATGCTTACACGCCCGCGGCAACCGTAACACTGCTTGACAAGCTGTTGGACGGCGGTCATCTGACACCCGCGCAGTATGTGGAGCTGTTGCCCGAGGGGACACTGGATGACCGCGCGGCACTATTGGAAAAAATGCAAAAGAAAGGAGACGTAAGAAATGAATGAGGACACGGTCTTTACAAACGATCAAAATTCGACGGGTACAAATGGGGGCGATCCGTTACCGCCGACGGGTGCGGAGGTCGACGGCGGTGAGGGAACGGCTCGGACGGATGCTTCGACGCTTGCTCCCCGTGATGCGGAAGCTTTGGCAGTTTTTGAGGATCCCGGCACGGATCTTGATCTTAGTGCTCCTGCCGATCCTGCGCCGCTTGCAGAGGATGGAATGGAGCAATTGCGAACCGAACTGAGGGAGCTTCGCCGTGCGCTTGACGAGCGGGACGCCTTTTTTGGCAGACTGGGGAAGGAATGCGAGGAGTTTTCCGCACTCTATCCCGATGCCTCGCTCTCATCTCTTCCCGACAGTGTTTGGGACGACGTGCGCCGCGGCATTCCCTTGGCGGCGGCTTACGCGCTTGCCGAGCGCCGCCGTGCACGCACCGAGGAACGCGCAAAAGAGAGCAATCTCGAAAACGGAAAACGAAGTGCGGGGGCTGTGGGCGGTGCCCAAGACGATTATTTTTCCCCCGCCGAGGTGCGTGCCATGTCACAGAGTGAGGTGCGCGCCAATTATCAAAGCATTATGCGTTCCATGCAAAAATGGCGTTGAAGTGCAACACGGATCCGCGGCAAATAAAATGCCGACGGTGCAACCAAAAAACAACAAAATAAAAAAATTTAAAAACAGAAAGGATTTATTATTATGGCAATCAAAAACTTTATTTCTACCGTTTGGAGCGAAAACCTCTATCAAGCCCTTGACAAACAGTATATCGCGGTCTCCAACTGCAACCGCGACTACGAGGGCGATATCAAAGAAAAGGGCAATACCGTAAAAATTTGCGGCCTCGGTGCCGTTAATGTTTCCGACTACACCAAAAATACCAATATGGAAACGCCCGAGACGCTCTCCGACAACTATCGTGATCTTGTTATCGACCAGGCAAAATACTTCAACTTCCAAATCGATGACATCGACCGTGCGCAGTCCACGCCCCGCTTGATGGAGCTGGCAATGAAAAACGCCGCAAATGCGCTCGCCGACGCCGCCGACTGCTATGTCTACGGGCTGTACGAAAAAGCCGGTTCTACCATCACCGAGGCAAGCGTCAGCGCCGATAACATCATCAATCTGCTCATCGACGCGCGTACTCAGCTTTTTGCAAACAATGTATCCGATCCGCATGACATCGTGTTCGAGGTCACGCCCGAGATCGCGGGGCTCATCCTCAAAGCCAAGGTCAGCCTTGCAACCGACAATACCGACGCACTCGAAAACGGCTGTATCGGCAGCATCGGCGGCTGTAAGATCTACGTCTCCAATAACGTCTGCCGTTTGGAGGGCAGCGCTGGCATGGAGCATAAGTGCTTGGCACGTACCAAACGCGCCATCGCTTTTGCCGAACAGCTCTCCGAGATCGACGCATACCGCCCCGAGCTTCGCTTTGCCGACGCGGTCAAGGGCTTGCACCTCTACGGCGCTAAGGTCGTATACCCCTCCGAGATGGTTCTGCTCGATCTGAACATCCCCGCGTAATGGGAGGGAACACACATGACCTTGCGTGAGATTTATGAGGCGGCGGTGCACATGGTTTGTGAGGAGCCCGATGACGACACAAGCGCCGACTACGAGGACCGCGCCGCCTACATCCTGCCCACCTTTTGCGGGCATTGCGCCGCGAGTGATGCAAGATATCGCTTGGCGCACGGCATGACGGCGGTGACACCCACGTCGGCGGCGTATATGGAGCTGACCGAAGCCTTTCCGCTGAGTGAGGTATTTGTTGCCCCCGCAACCTACTACCTTGCGGCAATGCTGACCGTGGACGAAAACGAGGAGCTGAGCGAACGCTTTTTCGCCCTCTACACCGACGCGGTGGCAGCAGTGGAGGCATCGCTCCCCGCTTCCGGTGAGACGGTTGCGGATCGGTACGGTCTGCTGTGATTTTTTCGCGGAGCTTCCGAAAGGAGGCTCCGCTTTTCATAGGGATGAATTGTTAAAGGTGACTGTTTAAGATTAGTCTTTGGCAAGATCACTGCAAAAAATTTTTTTTCGTTTCATCAAAAGAATATTTTTCCCTTTTGATTGGGCATATTGAATGGCATTCCATATATCTCCTTTTTTTATACCGTTCCAAATGACCAAAACCAAATCCGATTGATCTATCATATACCGATTGCGCATTTCCATCGCTTTTTTGCAATACACCGGAGAGATTACAGTTGTTTTGTCGCACTCCGACTTGGCATCCACATATTTTGAGTAATAATCACCATCCCAATTTTGGGTATCTGCTTTTCTTGAAAGCACGATTTCCAAGGATATATGCTGATATTCCACTTTTTTTAAATATGCAAGGTGGCTTGCCATATCGATTTCCAAGCCTTCTTTGATCCCACAGAGAAAACAAGAATAATCTTCATAAATTAATTTCTCCAGCTCATCCCATAAAGCAGATCTCAGCATCATTTCGCGGTGCATATCCAGAGTGTTCCGCTTGATTTTGTTCCCTATCACACAACAAACCATTTTGACCTCTTAAACATTCAAAATTAACTATATATAGTTTATTTTTAAATTATAAAACATTTTTCTTCAGTTGTCAACTATGTTTAGGTAACTTTTTGTTTTTCTCTGTTATGATAATATCAACCTAAATATGGGTAATATGTGTGTGGAGGCTTTTAAAATGGAATATATAGAAATTTATCAAAAGAGAATACGCCGGTTGTGCGATAGGAGAGGAATTACAATCAACAAGCTTGCAACCATGGCAAATGTTCGTCAATCTACGGTGGATAATATTATGCGCGGGATCAGCAAAAATCCGACCGCAAAAACATTACACAAAATTGCATTGGTGTTCAACATGACACTTGCGGAATTTTTGGATTTTGAAGAGCTAAACGATTATTCTTTTGATGATTGATTTTTTTTGAAAGGACTCCTTCCGTCAAAGGCTACGCCTTTGCCACCTCCCTCAAGAGGGAGGCAAAAGTAACTTTCCGTTGGCAAGACGGTTCGAATGAGCAGAAAAATCTGCACCAACCCAAAAACCGTACCGCACGAGCGGCTTTCACCATTCGCAAATCAAAGAAGGAACCGCAATGTCGGCAGTTCCTTCGGAGGGTAGCCATCACCCAATCGGTGAAAGTTTTTGAAAGAGCTCGAGAAAACTTTTTTCAAAAAGTTTTCTCGAAAAAATAAATAAACCTCACTTATAAAATATCCCTTGCAAGAATCTTGCGGTATCGGGCGCGGGAGGACAGAGAGGGAGGCGGTACTCGGCGGCGCAGAGGCCTTTGAGAGAGGCGACATATTTGACGGGGATGGGGTTGACTTCGCGGAAGAGCGCCTGCATTTGGGGGAGGACGGCACGCTGACGCTGTCCCGCGGCGCGGAAGTCACGGTTGACACAGAGACGGCAGATTTCGGTAACGGCGCGGGGGATGATATTGGAAGCCACCGAGATCACACCCTGCGCGCCAAGCTTCATGGCGGCAACCAGTTGGTGGTCGTTGCCCGTGTAGACATCAAAATCGTCACCGCACTCGGCGCAAAGCGCTTCGAGGAGCCCGAGGTCTCCCGAGGCTTCTTTGACTCCCACAATGTTCTCATGCTTGGCAAGCTCGCGGTAGAGCTCCATGGAAAGATGGTAGCCCGTGCGCGAGGGGACGTTGTAAAGGATCAGCGGACGGGCGGCACTGTCGGCAATGGTGCGGTAGTGGAGGAGCAGACCGCGGTCGGAGGCTTTGTTGTAGTAGGGCGTCACAGCAAGCAACGCGTCGGCACCGCCCTCAGCGGCGCTTTTGGCAAGCTCGATGGCGTGGGCGGTGGAGTTGGAGCCGCACCCCGCAAGCAGAGGGACGCGTCCGTCGATGCGCTCTTTGGCAAAGGCGACCAGATCGTGCAGCTCTCGGGTGGTCAGTGTTGCACTCTCACCCGTGGTCCCCGCAACCAACAGCGCGCTGATGCCCGCTTCAATTTGTATCTCAATCAGATTTCCGAGTGCTTCATAGTCAAGCTCACCGCCGAGAAAGGGCGTGATGAGGGCGGTTGCCGCACCCGTGAAGATCGTCGGTTTGTGGAGGCTCATGCAAGCTTCCCTCCTTTTGTATCGTTCTTTTTGGGAAATAATTTGTGTTGTTCATAAAAAAGCGTTGCAATCGGCGGGGTTTTGTGGTATCATAGAAAGAAGAAAAAATGATACATCCCCCGGTTTCAGTATATGCCATGCGGCGAAAAACGTCAATGCAAAGGACAGGAACATATGAACAAAGTCATTATCAACGAAAAAGCGAAAACAGACCTGCGCACGTCGGATTTTTATTACGAGCTGCCCGAGGAGCTGATTGCACAGCACCCTGCGGAGCAGAGGGATCACTCCCGATTGATGGTGCTGAACCGCGCCGACGGAAGTATCACACACCGTCGGTTTTGCGATATTTTGGAATACTTAAACCCCGAGGACGTGTTGGTGATTAACGATTCCAAGGTCATTCCCGCGCGTCTGTATGGACATGTCGAGGAACGCGACGAGGCGGAGCTCCAGCTCTTACTGCTCCGTCAGCGCGAGTTAGATACATGGGAATGCTTGGTTAAGCCCGGCAAGCGCGCCCGTGTGGGGATGCGGTCGGTGTTTGGCGATGGGATGCTGACAGGCGAGGTGCTCGACATTGTCGAGGAGGGCAACCGCCTCATTCGGTTTGACTACGACCGCCAAAAATACGCCAATATTTACGAGGTCTTGCACCTCATCGGGCTGATGCCTCTGCCGCCCTACATTACCGAACAGCTCCGCGACAACGACCGCTACCAAACGGTCTACGCGCGTGAGGAGGGCTCGGCGGCGGCACCCACGGCGGGGTTGCATTTTACCGCTGAGCTGTTGGATAAGATCCGACAAAAGGGAGTGGCGATCGCACCCGTGATGCTGCATGTGGGCTTGGGGACCTTTCGTCCCGTCAAAGCTGACGCCATCACCGACCACGTGATGCACACCGAGTTTTTCTCGGTCCCCGAGGAGAGTGCGCGCATCATCAACGAGCGCAAAGCCGCGGGAGGGCGGCTCATTTGCGTGGGGACGACCTCTTGCCGCACCATCGAGTCGGTGGCGGATGAGAACGGACATATCCCCGCCATGCAGGGCGACACGGGGATTTTCATTTACCCGGGTTACCGCTTTAAAGCGGTAGACGCACTGATCACCAATTTTCATCTGCCCGAAAGCACGCTGCTCATGCTTGTCTCGGCGTTCTATGACCGTGACAAGGTGATGGAGGCATATCGCACGGCGGTGGAGGAGGGGTATCGATTTTTCAGTTTTGGAGATGCTATGTTCATCCAATAAGCGGCTCAATACGGCGTTGCTCCTCGCCTACTCCCTCGACGTAGGTAACTACGCCTGCGCCTTGCTTTCTGCGGTGCGCCTTGTCTTGAACGATTTCTTGGACGAACGGGAAAGTTTGTGCGAAATCCAATCCTGCATCCCGTAAGCATCGCGGATGCTATGTTCATCCAATAATCGCCCAATAGGCGTTGCTCCTCGAAAGCGGCTTGACGTAGGTAACTACGCCTGCGCCTTGCTTTCTGCGGTGCGCCTTGTCTTGAACGATTTCTTGGACGAACGGGAACGTTTGTGCGAAAGCTCAATCCTGCGTCCCGTAAGGTTCGCGGAGGCCATGTTTATAGAGTAAAAGAAAAAAAGATTTCCCTTGTACATTGTGGATGTCATGCTTATACGATAAATCTTAAGGGTGGGGACAAGAGAATGAAAAAAACTTGCTTTAATTGCCGGTGTTACTGCAGTACCTTATGCGATGGGGAAAATCCGGAATATCATATGCACGATTGGTGTAAATATTGGCAAACATTTATACCTGCTTATGGGATTGCTGATCAATATGAATACAATGCTCCTTATTGTAGCGATTTAGAAACCGGAGATGCTTTTTGCTATATGTTTGTTGCCAGAGAAACTCCAAGGTTTGAAGATGCATGGTTTGAAAAAAATAAGCAGCAAAATATGGAAAATCGGATAAAGAAGATTGATATTTGAAAGGACGAACTGTGTTCGCCCCCGGACGTTCAAAGAACGCTCCTACGGGGGAATTCCCGCGATGTTCATGCGACGTGCCAATCGGTAAACTCTTATTTTTTTATGAATCTTTGAGATATGATCGATTTTTCTCCCTTTCGCAACCGTAAGTTTGCGTTCGTCTACCTTAGGTTGATTGTCATGGGATGCTGTTTTTGCTATAATAAAGGCAAATACAGGGATGCCTCGGCGGAAAAACGCTCGGGCAGGGAAAAGGAGGAAGAGATATTGTATTTTTTTGAAAAGCTTCCGTGTTTACGAAAAAATGTCGGACTGTCACAGGACGCTTTGGCAAAACAGTTGGGCGTGAGCCGACAGGCGATCTCCAAGTGGGAGTCGGGAATTGCCTACCCCGATCTTGAAAAGGTACAGGTACTTTGCGCGTTGTTCGGTTGTTCGGCGGATGCGTTGCTGAATCCCGCAATCGAGGATCCGGCACTTCCAGCCAAGGGGGAGATCTTTCCGTCTGCGGTGGGCGAAAATATCAAACGTGTCCGCATGGGAGAGGGAATGGCGCAGGAGACGCTTGCCGAGCGGTTGAATGTATCGCGGCAGTCGGTCTCCAAATGGGAAACGGGGCTCGCTGTGCCAAAAACCGAGACCTTGATTGCCATGCTGCCCATTTTCCGTTGCTCTATGGACGAGTTGTTACTCCCATTGCCAAAGAGCGATGAGGCGCCTGTTGAGGCGGGTTTTGCATCGGAGGAAGCCGTGGCGGAGCCAATTGTTCCGACGGAGCAGATTGCCGAGGCGAAGTCTGTTCTCCGAAAAAAGCGACCGTTGTGGATTGCTGCGGCGGGGGTGCTGTTGCTCTCGGCGTTTCTCATCATTTTTCTTTGCGTGCGATTGGGCAAGCAACGGGGTGAGTCGGTACTTCCCACGGATACCGATCCTACCGACAGCACCGTGACCGTTGACGATACCGAGACTGCGGAACCGCAGGAAACGCCTATCGTGATTTGGGACGGCAGTGCGGATACCTCTTGGTATTCCTCCAAATACGCTGAGTTTGAAATTTCCACACCGCAACAATTGGCGGGATTGGCAAGGCTGGTCAATTGGGACGGCGTGGATTTTGCAAATAAAACCATCCGTTTGCAAGCCGATCTGCGGTTTGATGCTATGCACCGCTGGACGCCCATCGGCAGTGACGAAGCCCATGCGTTTTGCGGGACGTTTGACGGAAACGGACATGAGATCAGCGGTTTGACGGTGTCGGGCAGTGGTTCCGTGGGCTTGTTTGGTGTCGTTTGGGGCGGTACCGTGAAAAATGTGGTTCTGAAAAACGCCTCTGTTCAAGGCAGTGAGGATGTGGGCGGTATCTGCGGCTTGGCACTTTCCAAGACAACGGAAAATCCCGTAACGGTGCACAATTGCCGTGCGGAGGCGGTCGAGGTGTCGGGCGTACAATCGGTTGGCGGTATTGTCGGGCGGTTATGTGCGCAAAACGGGACCGCTGTGATCGAACGCTGTGATTTTTCGGGCAAGGTGCGCGGCGATGGCTTGGTCGGCGGGATCTGCGGCAGCTCCGAGGCAAACGGGACGGGCGCCACGGGCAAAGTCATCAACTGTCTGGGCGGCGGTGAGGTCTATAACTCTGCGCCGGTCGATACGACGGCGGGCGGCTTTGGCGGCGTTTTGGGAAAAGGAAGCGCGACGGGCAAGGGGCGCATCGCGGTCGAGCGTTGCATTCATGAGGGAGCGGTCTGCCCAGAGACCGATGCAAAAAGCGTTGGCGGTATTGTCGGCGACATTTCTTCTCCCAACTCGGGCTTTGCAGACGTCAAGGAGTGCTACAATACGGGCAACGTGTGCTCCGATACCGATGCCTCTGTCCGTGTGGGCGGCATTGTGGGGAATGCAAGCTCTTACGGGATCGTCATCTCTGACTGTTATCAATCGGGAAAAATCCATGCCAAATATTATTGCGGCGGTATTTGCGGTTATTTTTACGGCACGGGAACCGACTCTGCCATTCGGCGTTGCGTGTTTTTGGGAGATATTGTTTCTACATTGGATTGGATAGATGAAAGTATCCTTTATGGCTCCAACGGGAAGTATTTTTCCTATTATCAGAGCTTTGGCGGGATTGCGGGATATTGCAACGGCGGCGTAAGCGGGCAGAGGATATTGGTTTCCTGCTATGCCAAGGGAAAGATCACCGCGCAGTACAAGGGCGGCTTGGTGGGCGAGCAAGCCTCGGGCAACGCAAGGTGGTATTACAGCCTTTACTGTGTCGAGACGGCGGGTGATTACACGGCATACGGTGCCCGTCTTGCCGTTACCGAGTGCGGGTACTTTACCGCTGAGGAGGGGACCGATCGGTGGGTATTTCACGAACGCATTGAATGGCCGCAAGAGCATTGGGATACCTCGGGGGATATTCCCGTTTTGATACGCTAAAATAACTACATAATTTTTTTTACATTTTTGATGATTTTTTAAGGAGTGACTGCGGATGCAACTGCCACAAGTATTTGAAAAACGAATGAAACAGCTTCTCGGTGCCGAGTACGGTGCATTTTATGAAGCGCTGTGCACCGAGAGCGCCGTCAAGGGTTTGCGTGTCAATCGGCACAAGGTGTCTGCCGAGACCTTTCTCCAAAACGCACCGTTTTCGCTGACGCCGCTCTCTTACACGGTTGACGGGTTCATCGTCTCCGAGGACGCACAGGCGGGCAAGCATCCCTATCATCACGCGGGGGCTTACTATATGCAGGACCCCGGTGCCATGGCGACAGTTGCGGCGCTCCCTGCGGAGCTGTGGGAGCAACAGGGCTTGAAGATCCTTGATCTTTGCGCCGCGCCCGGAGGCAAGACCACACAGCTGGCGGCTTTGTGCGCGCCGAACGGAGGCGCCGTGCTTGCCAACGAGTACAATGCCGCGCGGAGTCGCATCCTTGCGGGGAATGTCGAGCGCATGGGGCTTGCCAATGTCTGCGTCACCAATCTCGACAGCAAATATCTTGCCGAGTGGTATCCCGCGTTTTTTGACCTTGTGGTGGTCGACGCGCCCTGCTCCGGGGAGGGGATGTACCGCAAAAACGATCTTGCCATATCCGAGTGGAGCCCCGAGAACGTCGCCATGTGTGCCGTTCGTCAAAAGGAGATATTGGAAAACGCCGAAAAATGCGTGGCGGCGGGGGGCTATCTGCTCTATTCGACCTGTACCTATTCCACCGAGGAAAACGAGGAGACCGTTGCCGATTTTTTGGCGCGGCATTCGTCCTTTCGTCTTTGTGCTTGCAGTGACGCGGTCGTTGCCCATACTGCGGACGGCATGGATATCTCGGGCGGGAAGTGTCCCGCGTTGGTGCTTTGCCGCCGTTTTTATCCGCACGTCTCTCCCGGGGAAGGGCAGTTTGTGGCACTGTTGCGGCGTGACGGGGACGATCGAAACGGAGGAAAGCTTGTCAAAGACGCGGCTGTTCCGCTCGGAAAGACCGAACGTGCGGCTGTCGACACGTTTTTGCGTGAGACGGTGGGGTGTTCGATGGATGGGCTATGCCTGTGCGGCGGCAATGCCGCAGTGTTCCCGCTCCGTGAGCAGACGGTGTTCCCGCTCCCGCCCTTTGGTGTGGTCTCGGTCGGCGTGACGCTGGGAGAGGTGCGCAAGGGGCGCATGGTTCCACACCACCATTTTTTCATGGTATACGGTGGGGCGCTTTCCTCAAAGTGTCTGCTGGATCTCGACGACGTGTCGGTGGCGTGCTACCTCGCGGGCGAGGAGATCGCTGTTGATCCCGCGCTTTCGGGCTACACCTCGCTACGATTAAAGCTTGGGGAAACCGCCGTAACGCTGGGCGGCGGCAAAGCGGTTGGCGGTCGGTTGAAAAATTATTATCCCAAGGGATTGCGAGTACATTGATGTGATATATTTACTATGGGGAAACTTCTTTCAAGAAGTTTCCCCATACCCCTTCAAGAACTTTCGACGCATTTTCTATTTTAGTGTCGTGGCGATGCTTGTGCCTCTTTCCGTAGTTTACTGACGGTATGGGGATGTTTGTTCGCTATTCCATTTTGGTAGCACCACCCAAAATGCTCCACAAAGTTACATTGAAATCTTCGGCGGTATGCCATACAATGCCATCGTGGTGGATGTTCGTACAAGCATCCGCCGATAGGAAGCCCCACCGCAGGTGGCCATCGTGGTAGATGTTCGTGCAAACATTCCCCGATAAGAAGCCTCACCGCAGGTGGTCATTGTGGTAGATGTTCGTGCAAACATTCCCCGATAAGAAGCCTCACCGCAGATGGGGCACAAGATATAGAACATTCGACAAAAAATTATCACAAGATATTGTGTTTTTACTATTGACAAGTGAGAAAAAGTATGGTATACTGTATAGGCATCGAAAGTAGAGGTCTGTAAAAATGAACGTACAAGGCTATCAAAAGCTGACTCTTTTGGATTTTCCCGGTAAGGTTGCATGCACGGTGTTCACCGGCGGGTGCAATTTGCGTTGCCCCTTTTGCCATAATGCCGACCTGGTTCGGCATCCCGCGGCTTACGGGAGCGCCGAGGGGGAGGTGCTGGAATACCTTTCCCGTCGGCAAGGGCTGATTGATGGCGTGTGCGTGACAGGCGGTGAGCCGCTCCTGCAACCCGATCTGACCGCCTTTTTGCAAAAGGTCAAGGATATGGGGTATCTTGTCAAGCTGGACACCAACGGCGCGTTGCCCAAGCGTCTTGCCGAGGTGCTCGGCACGGGACTTATCGACTACGTGGCAATGGATGTCAAAAGCTCCCCCCAAGGCTACGCCAAGGCGGTGGGGTGTGACGTCGACGTCGCGGTGTTTGACGAGAGCATTCGGCACATTCAAAACAGCGGCATCGCGCATGAGTTCCGCACCACGGCGGTCAAGGGCATCCATACGGTTGCCGATTTTTTTGAGATCGGTCAGTGGCTGGGGAACGATGAGCTCTACTTTATTCAATGTTTTCAGGATTCCGGTAACCTGCTTGGCGAGTGTTGCCAAGCGTTTTCCACTGCCGAGACCGAGGAAATCCTCGCCGCGGCAAAAGCATTCCTCCCCCGCGCGTCGGTTCGGGGACAAGACTAAGAACGCAGAAGAATACGAAAAAACGAAAAAAGAAAAGGAGAGAGATTATGTATCGCGTCAACAAACGTGACGGACAGATCGCGGAATTTGACATTTCCAAGATCGCCCAAGCCATTCAAAAAGCATTTGAAGCGTGCGAACGCCAATTCAACAACAATATCATCGATTTTCTTGCCCTAAAGGTGACCTCGGATTTTGAGCCCAAGGTGGCGGACGGTTTGGTCGCCGTCGAGGACATTCAAGACAGTGTGGAGACCGTATTGGTCCAAGCGGGCTATGCCGACGTGGCAAAGGCTTACATCCTTTACCGCCGTCAGCGCGAAAAGCTGCGTAACATGAAGTCCACCATCCTTGACTACAAGGACACCGTCGACCAATATGTAAAAAATATCGACTGGCGCGTCAAAGAGAACTCGACCGTTACCTACTCGGTGGGCGGTTTGATCCTTTCCAACTCGGGCGCCATCACCGCTAACTACTGGCTCTCCGAGATCTATGACGACGAGATCGCCGCGGCACATAAAAACGCCGATATCCACCTGCATGACCTTTCTATGCTGACGGGCTACTGCGCGGGCTGGTCGCTCAAGCAGTTGATCGAGGAGGGACTTGGCGGCGTGGGAGGCAAGATCACCTCGGCACCCGCAAAGCATTTGGCTACGCTGTGCAATCAGATGGTCAACTTCCTCGGCATCATGCAAAACGAGTGGGCGGGCGCACAGGCGTTCTCCTCCTTTGATACCTACCTCGCGCCCTTTGTCAAAGCCGATAACCTCTCCTATGACGCGGTCAAGAAGTGCATCGAGTCTTTCATCTACGGCGTCAACACCCCAAGCCGTTGGGGTACCCAAGCGCCTTTCTCCAACATCACGCTCGATTGGACCGTTCCCCATGACCTGGAGGACGAATATGCTATTGTCGGCGGCAAGAGAATGGACTTCAAGTACGGCGACTGCAAAAAGGAAATGGACATGATCAACCGCGCGTTCATCGAGACGATGATCGACGGCGACGCGCACGGACGCGGCTTCCAGTATCCCATTCCCACCTACTCAATCACCCGCGACTTTGACTGGTCCGAGACCGAGAACAACAAGCTGCTCTTTGAGATGACCTCTAAGTACGGCACCCCCTACTTCTCGAACTACGTCAACAGCGACATGGAGCCCTCCGACGTGCGCAGTATGTGCTGCCGTCTGCGCTTGGATCTGCGTGAATTGCGCAAGAAGTCCGGCGGCTTCTTCGGCAGCGGCGAGAGCACCGGCTCGATCGGCGTTGTTACCATCAACATGCCCCGCATTGCTTACCTTGCCGAGGACAAGGAGGACTTCTTTAAGCGACTGGATCACATGATGGATATTTCCGCGCGTTCGCTCAAGATCAAGCGCACCATCATCACAAAGCTCCTTGACGAGGGACTTTATCCCTATACCAAGAGATACCTCGGTACCTTTAACAACCACTTTTCGACGATCGGTCTGGTCGGTATGAATGAAGCGGGACTGAATGCCGATTGGCTGAAAAAGGATCTGACACATAAGGAAACGCAGGAGTTCACCAAGGAGGTCCTCAACCACATGCGTGAGCGTCTCTCCGACTATCAAGAGCTGTACGGCGACCTGTACAACTTGGAGGCAACGCCTGCCGAGTCGACCGCTTACCGCCTTGCAAAGCATGACCGCAAGCGTTATCCCGACATTATTTGCGCCTCCGAGGGCGAAACGCCTTATTACACCAACTCCTCGCATCTGCCCGTCGGCTATACCGATGATATCTTCACCGCGCTGGACGTGCAGGACGAGCTGCAAACGCTGTACACCTCGGGAACCGTGTTCCACGCTTACATCGGCGAAAAGCTCCCCGATTGGAAAGCCGCCGCTACCATCGTGCGCAAGATTGCCGAGAACTACCGCCTGCCTTACTACTCGCTCTCTCCCACGTATTCGGTCTGCCGTGACCACGGCTACATTGCGGGTGAGCACTTTGTTTGCCCCAAGTGCGGCAAGGAGGCAGAGGTTTACAGCCGTATCACCGGCTACTACCGCCCCGTAAAGAACTGGAATGTGGGCAAATCGCAGGAATACAAGGAGCGTAAGGTCTACAACATCGAGACCTCGGTTCTCACGCACAACGGTCCCAAGGTCGACGAAGGAGCTGTTGCCGAGAACACCAATTCTGCCGCTCTTTCCGACGGTGTTTACCTGTTTGCGTCGGTAACCTGCCCCAACTGCAAAATCGCCGAAGCGCTTTTGAGCAAAGCCGGTATTGCCTACACCAAGATCCTTGCCGAAGAGAATGTTGCTCTTTCCGAAACACTGAAAATCAAACAGGCGCCCACGCTGGTCAGCGTTGTCAACGGTGACGCCGAAAAGTTTGTTTCGGTTCCCAACATCAAAAAGTTTATTCAAGCTACCGTTGTTGTGAAATAAATGAACAATCGGGTGTAAGAATAAAATTTGTTAGCGTAGAATTTTTCTCTTTCGTGGGGGACTTTTGAAAAAGTCCCCCACACCCCTCAAAACTTTTCACGCATTTTTATTTTATGATAAGGGGATGTCTGTGCCTCGTTCGGTACTTTTTCTGACGGCATGGGAATGTTTATTCGCTATTCTAAGCAATAGCTCCCGCATCCATTTTGGTACCACCACCCAAAATGGACTGCCGAATAAGTAACGATCCGTTAAAAGCAGGTAATATCCCATTTTCAAAACAAAGGAGATTATGATGTACGACATTATCATTGTCGGCGGAGGTCCTGCGGGGCTATGTGCCGCGGTATATGCGAGACGCGCGAACAAAAGCGTGTTGATTTTGGAAAAGAACGCGTTTGGCGGTCAGATCGTATTTTCACCCAAGGTGGAAAACTACCCGGGCTTTGAAAGCATCAGTGGCAGTGAGCTTGCCGACAAGCTGGTGAGCCAAGTGCTGGCACAGGGAGCCGACGTGGAGGTGGAGACCGTGACATCGATCCGCACCGAGGGGAACAAAAAGCTTGTGGAGACCGAAGAGGGAAGTGTGTACGAGAGCCGCGCGGTGATCATTGCCAACGGCGCGCGCCACCGCCATCTCGGATTGCCGAACGAGGAAAAGTTTATCGGTGACGGCATTTCGTTTTGTGCCGTGTGCGACGGTGCGTTCTACAAAAACAAGACCGTGGCGCTCATCGGCGGTGGAAACTCGGCGCTCCAAGAAGCGATCCTGCTTTCCGAGACCTGTAAAAAGGTGTATGTCATTCAAAATTTGGATTTTCTCACGGGTGAAAAACGGTTACAAGAGATTTTGCAAAAGCGCGGGAACGTGGAAATTCTGACAGGCACCGTGGTTGCCGAAATTGCCGATACGCCAGAGTTTTCCGCGATCACTGTGGAGCGCACCGCCGACAGCACGCGCACCGAGCTTGCTTTGGATGGGATGTTTGTTGCGATTGGTCTTGTGCCCGAAAATGAGGCGTTCTCCAATCTTGCACAACTCAACGATGTCGGTTATTTTGATGCCGACGAGACCTGCCTTACCGCTACTGCGGGCGTCTTTGTTGCCGGTGACTGCCGCACCAAAGCCGTTCGCCAAGTCTCTACCGCCACTGCAGACGGTGCTGTTGCCGCCCTGTCCGCGTGTCGGTATATTGATGAGTTATAATTAATTATATATGTTTGCGGGGGGAGAGGAAAACTTTTTGCAAAAAGTTTTCCTCTCCCCCCGCGTCCATCTCTTCTTTTTAAAACCTGTATGCAATGAGAAAGCAAAGGATGATACTAAGCTTGTAGGGGAGGGAGCTCGGTTTAAATTCGTATCGCACCATTATAGTCTTGTTCGCGCGAACATTTCTTTTATGCGTCATCGTTGAGCAGGAGTGCAACACTGATCCGCTCCCAAAAAAACGCCGTGGAGAGTTTTTTTTATTCATCATACAGGATTGCCGTTTGTGGTGTCACTTTCGCTTTTGGTCTGTGCGGAAATGCTTTGTGATCGCTTTGTTTTTCAGAGAGCGCGAAACCTCCCAAGGCGTTTCAAAAACATCCTTGATATCACAATACACAAACAATGTTTCCAATGCCAAAAGTCCGAAAATAAACAACCATATCACGCCCGAGGGTTCCGCGGAAAGCAGGTTTATGATGCCAAGCCAGACCAGCCACACGACACCGGCTTCCGCACCGCAGAGCAAAAAATAAAACAGGAACAATTTTCTCCAAAGCTTCCATGTCGCTTTGACCGCGGCTTGCCCGTCTGTGACCTCATGATACTCCGAGATGAGATACCCCTCGCCGCAAGTGGCAAACAGGCAGTCATATGTGTTCATGGATTGCCGATCGATCTCCTCCTTGATCCGCACTACGTCGACCGTGCTATCCTCCGAAAGCCCGCCGAACGCATACGCCGAGGTGACGGCAAACTCCCACTCCCCGTCGCAAAGTTTGGAAAGAAAACGATCCAGCCAACGCTTGCCGGCATTCATGCCGCGTGACATACTGCCGTAAGGGAGACGCAGCCGCAGTCGCAGGACACCGTCCGCGGGGAGGGCAAGTGCCGTCCGCTCGTTTGGCATCAGCTCGCCTTTGGCGGTCTCTGTTTCGTAGAGGACACAGATCCCCGTTTTGTTCTGTAATGTCATTTCATTTCTCCGATGGTATCAAAAGTTCGCTTTATATCAGCTGATCCGCGCGCAATCGTAATCTTCCTTTTCTCGTCTCGCCGTCAAAGGCGCGGAGGATAAACCTACCGTATCCGCGCACCGAAAGCGTCAGCGGAGGCGTGAGTATGGTATCCACGCGTTCCGCGGGCTCAAACTCGACCTCCACCAGACCTGTCCGCACGGCACCTTGCGCGTCCTCGCGGGACATGCCCGTAAGTGCCGCGACCACGCAATCCAACCTTGGGGATGCCACCGTCCCCGCAATCGGCGTGTATTTTTTGCCGTCCGTAAAGCCTTCGTCCACAACATAGCGTCTGCATTTGACGGTATCCGACGCGACCTTATTGAGATTTTCGGTCAAAAACGGAACCAAGCTCTGCGGACAAAAGACCACTGCCTCGTGTTCGTTCTGTACGGCGATATCCCCCAACGCGTCGCGTTCGAGCCCCAAGCCGAGAATCGATCCGAGATAGTCGCGGTGGGAAAGCACGCGGTAGCCGCTCCCCCGCACACACACGGCGGCGACCGCTCGGTCCGCATCCTCGCCGATCAGTGCGCGCACAATCTCGCTGTCACACGCGTTGGGCTCCGCCTCCAGCAGCGCCGTGAGATAATCGGGCAACAAAAAGAGGCAGACGCGTTCGGCGGTGTCATAGCCACCGTAAAACCACGCCGCCTCCCAATTGCCGCTCATGCGCAGCTCGCGCTCGGCTTGCTTTTTCTGCCGCGGTGTCAAAAACGGGATCACCGCCACCTCCCCGCGCATACATTTGTCTATGGCGTCACCGATGCGCGCCGAAAGCATTGCCGCCGCGCCGTCTTTTTGCGGCGTCATAACGATGTCACCAAAAGCTGAATCACCATCAGCACCAGCCAGCTCAAAAGAAAGGGGATGTCGATCGGTACTCCCTCAAACCAGTGCATTTTTTCGCAAAGACGTCTGATAGGCAGGATCACGGGCTCGGTCACCATAAACAAAAACGCCGAGATCTTCCACTCCTGCATCGGATCAAACCATGACAGGATCGCGCGCACAAACATCGCAAGCTGTATGACGTTAATCAGAACATAGACGAACTGCTGCAAAAAATAAAACAGGGTTGCCGCAACATTCATTTTGATGCTTCTTCCTTTCCGTAAACTACGCAAAATGCGCATATATTACTTTGATGTCAACGGTCTTTGACCGTTGACATCAAAAAGTGGTTTATGCCTCCTCGGAGACAGTCTCTTCCTCGTAAACTTCCTCGTATTCCTCAGCCGCGGGAGCTGTTTCCGCAGGAGCGGGCTCGGCGGGTTCCTCGGGAGCAAAGCCCGAAATGTCCACACCCGCAGGAGAGACCACAATGGTGTTCTTGTTGGTCTTGATCATCTCGCCGCCCAATACGTAGGCAACGCCCGCCAAAAAGTCCACCAAACGGTGCGCCTTTTCCTTGGTCAGATTGCTGATATCGAGAATGACGATGCACCCCTCCTTGAGCTTATCGGCGATCTTGGTCGCCTCGGTGTGGCTCTTGGGCTGAAGCAGCTTGAGCTCGACTTTGTCGGGGCTTGCGGGATGGTTCTCGGGGTCCTTTCGCGCAGGGCTGTCGATGGCGGAAACGTCCGCCTCAACGCTCGAGCCGGGCATTTCCATCTTGAGATCCTCGGGCATCACATAGATATCATCATAATCTTCTTCCAGGTCCGCGTTGTCATTTCTGACAAATTTTTTCAATAAATTCATTTTGCTGTCCTCCGTTTGATTTTAAACATATATTTTTTTATTTTTTCTCAGTTGGATGATCGGTCTTGGGGCTCGGCAAACAGCGCACGTCCGACGCGCACCACCGTTGCACCCTCCTCGATGGCGGGCTCAAAGCTCTCCGACATTCCCATCGATAAAACAGGCCTACCTATATTATGAAGTTTTTTTTGCCAAATGTCAAGACATTGTCGAGAAGTTTTTGAAAAATATTTTCGATAATCCTCAATTTTTTCGCATTTTGGCGCCATTGTCATAAATCCGCGCAGTCGAATATGCGGATATTTTGCGATGGAAAGACAAAAGTCGGCAACCTCGTCGGGGTGCAGTCCGCTCTTGCTTTCTTCTTCTCCGCTGTTGATCTCTACCAAAACATCCATCACGATGCCGCGCTTTGCCGCCTGCTTTTCGATCTCCTTTGCAAGTGTCTCGCTGTCCAGCGAATGGATCATGCACACCTTGTCGATGATGTACTTGACTTTGTTGCTTTGCAGAGTGCCGATAAAGTGGATGCGCAATCCCTCGCGGTCAAGCTCCTCCCAACGGGCAAGCAGTTGTTGAACGCGATTTTCTCCCACGTCGTCAACGCCCAACACGCGGTGCAGATAATTGACGTGCGCGGCGTCGGTATATTTGATTGCCGCCAAGAGCGTGACCTCTCCGTCGGCGCCCTCGCCCGTCCGTCTCGCCTTTGCCGCCTCGATACGCGCTCGGATCTCGGCAAGATTTCGGTCCATATAGTTCAAATCAGAATCGGTCATCGGTAAACCCTCCCGTCATACAAATCCTTTCCCGACGTTACCAAAATGTCGTGCAGGGCAAGATATTCGTCACCGCGGTCGCCCTGCTGTGCCGCAATGCAATAGCCGTCGCCGCGGTAGAGGATCTCCACACGCCGAAAATACACGGTGCTTTCCTCAAAGATGTAAACCCCCTCCACACCGTTTACGGTATGCAAAGCGCTCTCGGGGATGTGATATCCCGAACAGCTCCCCACGGTGATCTCCACGTGCTGTCGGCGCAGATAGACAAAATTCGATGGCACCTCGTCGGTGGAGAACACGGCAACAAACGCCCCGTCGCTCCCCGCATGGATTCCCGTACAGGTCAGCGTCAGCTCGGTGTCGCGGTTCTCGGGGAAAGCAAACGCATACTCGCCGCCCTCCGCAAAAAGCCCCGCCGCGCTCGCGTCAAACGAGATCGCCAAGTGCCAGTCGTAATCATAGACCATTTTTCCCACGGCAAAGCGGTCCTCCGATGGGATCGGTTCACTCGCGGTCAGCTCCGCAAAACGTTCGGGTGTCAAGCTCTCCAGCGCATCGGTCGTAAACAGCGCCTCGTAGCCGTCCACATAGGTACGGCTGTAAAAGTAACCCGATGCCTTGCTGTTTTGCAAGGTCACGGGGGTGCCCGTCAAGAGCTTGCTCCGCGCCTCCTTGAGGCTTGCAAGCGTTTCGTCGATCCCCGTGTTGGAGTTGGTCAGCACGCCGTATTTATTGAGCGCGGTCAGCATCGAAGCCTCCAGTTGGGACACCTGCGACCAGTCTCCCGCCGTCACGGCTTGGCGAATGGCAAGATAGTCGGTGTTCGCCTCGGCACGATAGCTCCCGGCTTTGGAAAGCGTCGTGTCCGCCGATACCGCGCTGTCCTCCAGCACCCCGATCAAGCGGTTGAGCCTGTCCAACTCGGTCTGCACTGCCGTGAGATCCTCCGCATTGCCGCCGATATAGACCTCGGTCAGCTTGACGCCCTTGCTTACTTTGACGCCGCTCTCGGCGGAATCATTGATCAGCCCCGCGCTCGACACCGTCAGCACGTCCTCGTCGCGGAACAGGTACGCCTCGCCCCCTACCGTCTGTATCTCGTCATACATCTGCACGGGGGTTTTCATAAGGCTCCCCGACGTTGAGGCAAACACATGGTAGACCGTGTATACAATCAGCCCCGCCAGCGTCAACGTCACCGCAAAGCGCATAAAATATTTCTTTAAAAACGCCCCGCGTGTCATAGTTACCGCCCTTTCTGATTTGTTTACGGGGGAAGAGGAAAACTTTTTTGAGGAAAAAGTTTTCCTCTTCCCCCGCACCCCCATCTCCTTTCCAAAACCTTTACGGAATAGGTGATTTATGGAGTTTTACAGTCCTTTTTTGTTAAACAAACCCTTTTCATATTTCACTGCCCGTGAAAGATTTCATTGCTCTGTTCACAATCTCTTCAAACGGCAATACCCGACTGTCCTCGGTCACATCGATCCAACGCACATACTCCTTGGCGCCAAACCACGTCATTTGCCGTTTGGCGTAGCGCCGTGTAGCCCGTTTGAGCGCCTCGGTCGCCTCGTCAAGACTTTGCTCTCCGCGCAAATACCCCAACAGCTCCTTGTACCCGATCGCCTGTGCCGCCGTGGCATTGCGTTCAAATACGCCCTCCGCCATCAGCGCCCGTGTTTCATCAAGCAAGCCGTCGGCAAGCATCTTGTCCACGCGGCGGTCAATGCGCGCATACAGCACCTCGCGCGCCTCATATCGCAGACCGATGACCGTGGCATCGTATGGCGACTCGAACTGCCGTGAACGTCTGTCTGCCTCGGTTTTGGTCATGCCCGTTGTTTCATAAATCTCCAACGCACGCACCACTCGTTTGACGTTGTTCTCATGGATCGCTGCGGCGCTTTCGGGATCGACCTGTGCAAGCCTTTCATGCAGGGCGTGATTGCCATGCGCCTGCGCGAAATCGAAGAGCGACTGCCGCAATGCGGGATCGCATTCGGTCTCCTCAAAACCCCTCCCGCGCAAAAACGCATCGAGATATAACCCCGTGCCGCCGCAAAGGATGGGGAGCTTGCCGCGTGCCGCGATCTCTGCGACCGCCGCCCTCGCCGCGCACACATAGTCGGCACAGGAAAAGGACGCATGCGGCTCGACCGTATCGATCAAATGATGGGGGATCCCGTCGGTCTCCTCCGCGCTCGGCTTTGCCGTACCGATGTCCATACGGCGGTAGATCTGCATCGAGTCACAGGAAACAATCTCGCCTCCGAGCCGATGCGCAAGCGCGACCGCCAATGCGCTCTTACCGCTTGCCGTGGGTCCCACAACGGCGAGGATCTTCAATTTTTCACAGTTCGCCATTGCAAGAGCTCCTTTTCAGCGGGTGTCCCCCGTATCGTGAATTTCGGGAGTGTCGGTCGGCGTCGACTTGCGCGAAATGGGGAACGGGATGGCGTTCTCACGGATTGCTTGACGCAAAAAGATATTGATGGCGGTGGAAAGATCCAAGCCAAAATCCGCAAACAGCTCCTGCGCTTTCGCCTTTGTATCGGAATCGATGGTGATGTTGGTCGATACCTTTGCCATATTCCTCACTCCTTTCTCCCATATTATACCATATCATATTCGTTTTGTCAATACCTTATGCGCGTTTTATGTTGGTTTTATGTTATTATTTGAGTTACAAATTTTCTTGTCCTTTTATAAATAAAGCAACTTCCTATGGATAACTCCCTCAGTCGCCAAGGCGACTTTACGGTGGCAAAGGTGTAGCCTATGACGGAAGGAGTTTTTTTCCAAAGTAACTTTGCATTGAGGACTCCCTCACCCGCTAACGCGGGAGCTCCCTCAAGAGGGAGCCTAAAGTTGCATTTGCTCAAAAAAGGATACTTGTTTTGGTAAAGTCGTACTCCTGCTCAACGATGACGCATTGAGGGTTTGTGCTCAGAGATGACGCATAGTATGTTATAAAATATGTTCATTGCCATGTTGTGAATTAAAACATATAATTATGACTTTTTTCAAGGTATAATTATATTGAGGTGATTTACAATGAAAGATAAAATCCTAATCAGAAAAAGAGAATTACAGGGTGAGGACGGTTATAAAACGTTTTCTATTCGTATTAAAGATGAGGTTGTTGATAAATTAAACAAGTTGGCTGCCGATGCGAACCGTTCAAGAAACGAGGTCGTGAGTATTTTGCTTGAATATGCCATTGACAACTGTGAGATCATTGAAAAATGTGAAATAAATGTTTAAGGAAAAAAGTTTGAAATCTTTCATGAAGTCTTTTGGGAACGCCTGTAAAAAACGCCCGCTTTTTTTGTGGATTGGATTATTGATCACGTTTGCCGTGGGTACGTTTATGTTTGGGCTGGGGATCGGTTCGGGGGAGCCGCTTGTGGGCGCTTCCTTTTATCTGTTTTCGGTAATGCCCGCTTTTCAAGTAGCGGTGTATGTAAAGCCCTTGAACAGGTATGAGGTTGCGCAGATTGTATGCGAGTATTTGTGTGTGATCATGCACGCTTGTATCCTTATATGGGCAGAGATTGCCGCTGTATTTCTCCTTGCCGATTTTGTGTTTCTTTTGATCATGATTTTGTGCTTTGTTTTGGAATGGATACATGACAAAAAACAAAAAGCGGATTGACAAACGTCGCCGATTGTGGTAAAATAAAAAAGGCTCAAAGAGCCCTTGGGGATGCCATTACGGTGGCGGTCGCTTCCTCCTTAACCGGAGAGAGCGTATATTTCTTCTCTTTCCGGAATGCTCCGGGAGGAGGTAATAGCGATGGATTACATTACCTTTGAACAGCTTTTGCAGTTCTCCGGATTTGTTCTGTCATTCATCTCTACGATCTTTGTCATCATCACATTCACAAATAAAAAGAGATAACCGCCTTCTGACTTCCGATCCGTAGGCGGTTATCTGTCTATACAAAGGAAGTGACCGTCATCGGCATCTCCTCGTACTTATATTATAGAGCAAAACTTTTGATTTGTCAAGGGTTTTGCTTTATTTTTTATGGCAATAGTATTTATTTTTAAGGAAGTATGCAATTGTGATCAAATGTAGCCTTGTGAACCATTTTGGGTGGTGGTAACCGCTTTCTCCAACGGAGAAAGTGTAATGGTTTGCGGGAGCTATTGCTTAGAATAGCGAACCAACATTCCCATACCGTCAGAAAACTACCAAAAGAGGCACAGGCATTCCCATGATAGCAAAATAGAAATTGCGTTAAAAGTTTTGGGAGGGTGTGGGAACCCTTTTTTCAAAAAGGTTCCCACAAAAAATCTAAAAACAACGCTGATTTTATCCAAGTTATTTTCTATGCTTTCGGCGGAAATCCGAGGGGGAGAGTCCTGTCATCCGTTTGACAAGGGCGGAGAAAAATTTGACGTCGCGATAGCCCACCATTTCGGTGATCTCGGCGAGGGTGCGGTGGGAGGAGGTCAGCAGACGGCAGCCCTGCATTACGCGGTAGTTTTGCAGATAGTGGACAAACGAGATCCCCGTGTCATCCTTAAACCGCTTGCTGATGTAGGGGAGGCTGTAATTGAGCCGCGCGGCAAGCTCCTGCAAGGTCAATTCCTCCATGTAGTGCTCGGCGACGTAGTTGGTCAAAAAGGCGCTGATGTCCTGTCCCGTCGCCGCCGCCTGCGCGTCATCCAAACGGCGCATGGTCAATAGCAACAGCTCGATGAGGTAACAGCGCACCATTTCGGTATACCCCGCCTCGCGCGTTTGTGCTTCGGTCTGCATCAGCGAAAGGAGCTTTCCGATGCGTCCGTCATCATCGTGAAAGACGATGTGCGCGGGGTTTTGCACAAGCGCTTGCATGTTAAAGTGCAACAGATAGTGCTCAAGGAGCGTGCGCAGACTTTTGGTACCTTTGAGGATGGGATCAAGCAGCTCGGGCAAAAAGAGGCAGTCGAGGTTGTCAAAGCCATCTCGATCGAGTGCGCGGTAGGAGTGGCGGCTGCCGTAATCGACGATCAAATAATCGCCCTCGGTCAGCACGGAGGTCTGTCCATCCAGCGTGTGCTCGACTCTGCCGCGCTGAATATAAGTCAGCTCTAAAAAGGCATGGTCGTGCAGAGAAACTTTTTGCACGTTTGGGTGCAGTGTCAAGTAAAATTTTTCCCGCGAGAGGATCTGCAAAATCTCCGACCAGTGAAATTCTTTTTCCGATCCTATCATAAAAATGCCCCCTGTTTTTCAAAGAATATCGGTTGATTTATTATAACATATTTGGTATACTATATGCAAGAGTTTTTTTGAAATTTTTTATACGGGAGGAACCTTTTTATGAAAGCGTTTGCCAAATGGATCACTTCTCCCCGCAATATGGGGAGCGCTACAGCTACCTTTCGCCGTGATCTTCGCACGGAGAAATCGATTGAAAAAGCCGAAATCACAGCTTCGGCAATGGGAATTTATGCCCTGTATGTCAATGGTGGGCGCGTCGGAAAAGGCGTGCTGACACCGGGTTGGACGAGCTACCGCCACCGTGTGCAATATCAGACCTATGACGTGACCGCGCTGTTGACGGGAAATGACCGCATCGAGCTCGGGCTTGGACAGGGCTGGGCGGTCGGATGTCTCGGTTGGAAAAATACCAATCATTATTATGCCGATGCCGCCTCGGTCATCGCATGCTTGACTTTGACTTATGCCGACGGTTCGGTCGAGCGCGTTGCCACCGATACCGATTGGGAGGTCTACACCTCACAGGTGCTATTTTCCGAGATCTATCACGGCGAAACGGTGGATCGAACCGCGCCGATTGAGTACATCGGGAAAGCCGTCCTTTCGGACGTGGAGACCGAGCTGATCCCGCAGGTGGGCGAATGGATCACGGAACAGGAGAGACTCGCGCCCATCGAGGTCATCCGCACCCCCAAGGGAGAGACCGTGGTCGATTTTGGACAGAATATGACGGGTTATGTCGAGCTCCGCATCCAAGCACCGCGCGGCAGCCGTGTGGTGTTCCACCATGCCGAGGTGCTCGACAGGGACGGCAACTTTTACAATGACAATTACCGCTCGGCACGCAACGAAATGACTTATGTTTGCAGTGGCGGCGAGGATGTGTTCAAGCCGACCTACTCTTTCCAAGGCTTTCGCTATATCCGCTTTGCGGAATACCCCTTTGATGAGGTGGACATGAACGGACTCCGCGCCGTGGCGGTACATTCCGATATGAAGCGCACGGGCTACTTCCGTTGCGGAAATGAAAAGATCAATCAGCTTTATCACAATATTATTTGGGGACAAAAGAGCAACTATCTCGACATCCCCACCGACTGTCCGCAACGCGACGAGCGCTTGGGCTGGACGGGTGACACACAGGTCTTTTGCCGCACGGGCGCCATCAACTACGACGTGGAAAAATTTTTCCGCAAGTGGCTTGGTGACGTCGCTCTTGAGCAAACGCCCGAGGGGGCGGTCAAGGGTATCGTTCCCACTTGTCTTTCTGTCGGAGATACCTATATTTCCGCCGCATGGGGCGACGTTGCCTGTGTTGTGCCGTGGCAGATTTATCTCGCTTACGGCAACCGCGAGTTGCTCGCAGAGAATTTCCCCATGATGCAAAAGTGGGTGGATTATTTGCACAGCACAGGACCAGCGGAATATCTTTGGCTGGGCGGTGTGCATTACGGCGACTGGCTTGCCATGGACGGGAACTCCGAGCGGTGCCATGGCGCAACCTCCAACGATCTGATCGCGTCGGCTTTTTTTGCCTATTCCACCGAACTGCTCGTCAAGGCGGGCGAGGTGTTGGGCAAGGATATGACCGCATACCGCGCACTTTACGCCAATGTGCGGAGCGCTTTCCGCGCGTACTTCATGGAGAACGGGATGCCTAAGGAGAGCCTTCCGTTGACCGAACCCGTGTCCGAGGGGGCAACTCCCGGAGACCGTTTTCGCCGTGGAATGACGCAGACCGCCTTGACGCTGATCCTGCATTTCGGACTTTGCGACGAAAACGAGAGAGCCGCTCTTGCGGCCAAGCTGGTTGGCATGATCCGTGAGAACGGCATGCGCATGACCACGGGCTTTGTGGGAACGCCGTATCTGCTCCACGCGCTTTCCGAAAACGGCTATCCCGATGTCGCTTACGCACTTCTGATGCAGGAAAAGACACCCTCATGGCTCTACTCGGTCACGCATGGTGCCACCACAATGTGGGAGCACTGGAACAGCCTTAAGGAGGACGGTAGCTTTTGGAGCACGTCGATGAACTCCTTTAACCACTACGCTTACGGCGCGGTGTTTGATTGGATCTTTGGTGTGGCGTGCGGCATCACCCCCGTGGAGAGCGCCCCCGCATACCGTGAGGTAAGGATCGAACCGCACCCCGACCGATGCCTTGGGTTTATCGACACCTCTATCGATACCCGCAACGGTCTGATCCACTTGCATTGGTATTATAAGGGCGACGCCGTATATTATGAGATCGAGGTGCCGCAAGGCGTGACCGCGCATTTGCGGTTGCCCTCGGGATATACCGAGGCTTTGCAGGGCGGCGTCTATCACTTTGCGGAATCATCCTGTGAGGATCAAAAATAACAGAAATCTTATCACTGTGTAAATATGTAAAAAAGCTGTTTTAAACTCTGAAAAGAGAATGAAACAGCTTTTTTATAAAAAGACAAGAAAAGTATAGCAGGATATCAGAGTGTAGACCAAAAGTACAAAAAACGTCAAATTGCTTAAAACCTTTATTCGCTTTTTCTTTGACCATATAGGCGCAAATGAAAAAAGGTTACGATCCCGCTCACATTCCTCGGTTTCCTGCCTATGGCGGGGTGTTATGCTTTCGGTTTTCCTTTAAAGATCAAGCAAGCGAGATAGCCGAAAACCAGCGCGGCGGCAATGCCTCCGGCGGCAGACGTCAAGCCTCCCGTCAGCGCACCCAGCAAGCCTTTTTCGTCCACCGCCTCGCGGACCCCCTTGGAAATCAAATATCCAAAGCCCGTCAAGGGGGTCGTCGCTCCCGCTCCCCCAAAATCGACCAACGGCTTGTATAATCCGATCCCGCCTAAAATCACCCCCGCTACCACATAGATCACAAGGATGCGCGCGGGCGTCAGCTTGGTTTTGTCGATCAGAACTTGCGCAATGACGCAAAGAAGTCCGCCTACCAAAAAGGCGCGAATATACGGTAAAATGTTTTCCATTGAAAACCTCCGAAAAAAGGTAAAGTAGGGGATATCTTATGAGATACCGCCCGTAATTTCCAGCAAATGTGCAACGGCGGGGATGTTTTGCCCTTGCTTGATGCTGTCGGGGCTCATCATGGCACCGGTGGAGAGGAAGAGGATGCGGGAGAGGTCGCCGCGGAGAAGCTTGGGGAGCAGATAGGAGGCGAGGACGACGGCAGAGCAACCGCAGCCCGAGCCGCCGCCGTGGACGTCCTGCTCTTTGCGGCGGTAGATGAGCTGACCGCAATCGGTGTAGATGTCTCCGAGCGGGAACCCGTCGGCACGCATCAGCTCGCACAGGATGGTTCCTCCCTCATAGCCGAGGTCGCCCGTGACAATGAGATCATAGTCGCACGGACGTGTGTCGGTGGCGCGGAAGAAGCGCACCAAGGTGTCCTCCGCCGCGGGAGCCATCGCCGCCCCCATATTGTTGGCGTCGTTGACCCCGCGCTCCCGAACAATACCCGGCATGGCGCGCCGGACCACGGCGTGCTTTTCTCCTTTTTGGGCTTTGCGCACAAGGAACGCCCCAGAGCCCGTCACCGTCCATTGCGCGGTGGGGGGACGCTGCCCGCCGTACTCGATGGGCGTGCGGTATTGGCGCTCCGCAGAGCAGTAGTGCGAGGAGGTCACGGCGGCACAGCGGTCAAAGATGCCGTTGGAGACAAAGGTTGAGGCAAGCATCAGACTTTCGGCACAGGTCGAGCAAGCGCCGTAAAGCCCGAAATAGGGGATGTCAAAGGCGAGTAACCCATAGGCGGAGCCCACACACTGGTTGAGCAGGTCGCCCGCAAACAGCGCGCCGATGTCGGTGTCGCGGAGCTCGGCTTTTGCAAGCACGGTGTTAAACGCCATGCGTTGCATCTCACTCTCCGCCTCCTCCCAGGTCTTTGCACCAAAGCGGTCGGTGTCGTCGCACAGATCAAACAGGTCGCCCAACGGTCCCTCGGTCTCTTTCTTTCCCACGGCGCTCGCTGCGGCAAGGATGGCGGCGTCGAGGTCGATATATTCTTTTGGCATGACGGTTCCTTTCAAGGTCGTTTTTTTCTTTTAGTATGCCATGACGGCGGTGATTTATGCTAATCTCTAATAAAAATGTAGAACATATATTTTCATTCATTCTTTCGGGAGCCCGTTTTGGGTGGTGGTACCAAAACGGGTGCGGGAGCTATTGTTGGGATAACGCGATCAAACATCCCTTTACCGTCAAAAAACTACGGAATAGCGCACAAACACCCCCACAATATTCACATCATCCCTTTTTGAAAGTTCTTGAAGGTGTCGGAAACTTCTTTCAAGAAGTTTCTGACAAAAAATATTTTGAGATTACTATTATTCTGTTATTTTTTTTGCCGAAAAAGGGGGATTTTTTTGTTTTGAAAAGGACGAAAAAAATTTTTTGAAAAAATTCCGAAAAAATTCATTGACAAGCGGTTTTTTGTATGATATACTATTCTCGGAGTATTAGCGGAGCTTGCGCTCCCGATTTTTATAAATTGAGTTGAAACCGCTATATTTGAATGAAAGAAAAGAAAGGAAATGAAAATTAGGAAATGAAAAAAAGAATCCTCGCCCTGCTTCTTGCAGGCATTTTGACCGCTTCTCTCGCATCTTGCGTGACTACAAAGGATAGAAACCCCGGCGACGATACCGGAACGGGTACCGAAGCATACCAAACCCGCGATGACGGAACCGGCACCACCGCGCCCACCCCCGTCACATGGACGGATGTCGATGAGACGGTGTACGTCACCGCCTCCAGTATGACCTTGATCGGCGTGGAGAATGCCTCCAACACCGTGGTGGTCAAGCAGGTCGACAAGCTGCAGCGCATTAAGCTGGGCTCCAACAAAAAGGATATCGTGGTCAAGGACGGCGTGCAGTATTATGCCGACCACGCCAATCTGACCAACGCCGATCTTTTGGGTGAGACCATGACCACCTGCAACAAGACCACGATGTATGCAAACGGCTCTGCCAATATCCGCAAATACGCGAACTCCGAATACGTTTTTTCGTCTATTATCAAAACACTCAGCATAAACGAGACCGTGACCGTGGTGGCAAAGGGCGACAAGTGGTATAAGATCGAATATCAGGACGGTAACGCGACCAAAAACTATTTTGTGTTTGCTTCGTTGCTTTCCAATGAAAAGGTGACCGATCCCGACGATCTCGACAACTATAATCTTTCCGTGTTTACCGATTGCGATCCTTACCTTACCAAGTATGTGTCCACTTACGCATTGGCATGCCGCGTGGCTCCCTCCAGAAAGGCAACGGCGCAGATCTATCTTTCCGAGGAGGATGCCGTAACCGTGGTTGCAACCGGCATGATCGACGGGATGGAATGGAGCAAGGTCATCATTCCCAAGGAAGAGAGCGAGGGAACGGGACTTGATTACTACGAAGGCTATGTCGCTTCCGACTGCTTGGCGGAGACCAAGGGCGGCGTTTCCAAGATGACACTGGCACAAATGCTGGCACAGTACGATAACTTTAAGGCGCTCGATACGGCAGAGACCATGTATGTTGTTCACGGCGAGAATGAAAAATATTGGACGGTCAATCTGAACGTCCGTTCCACACCCGAGTTTCCCAAGGATAATTCCAATATTGTAGGTTCGGTCACGACCAAGGACGCAGTGAAGGTGGTTGCAACCGGCGATGCCGCAGAGACCGTATGGGCAATGATCGAGTACGGCGAGGGTGAATACTACTTTGTCAGCTACAAGTATCTGACCACCGATCCCGACGGCGATGAGGCGCCCTTGACCTTGGATCAGTTGATTGCCATGTATCCCGCATTCACCAAGTGCACCGAAAAGACGGTTTACGCCAACAAGGTGGTCAACTGCAACACCGCTCCCGTATATCAGACCGAGGTCTCCGAAAAGTTGGAGAAGGGCGAGGCTGTTACCGTTGTGGCAGAGGGTAAGGTCAAGTATGTTGACTGGTACATCTTTAAGACCGCCGAGGGCAATTACTACTTCGCGGGACAGGATCTGTTCAGCGAAAGCGCACAGGTGGGTTAAAATTTATCTAAAAAAGGGCGAATTTTTCGCCCTTTTTTCTCTTTTTTGACCTTTTCTTTGATCTTGACACAGCAAAAAAATCAGAGTATAATATTACCATCAAAACCAAAGGAGTGATGACTTTGAAACAAAAAAGACTTCGTCTAATCGTATTCAGTGCTATGTTTTGCGCACTGGTGTTTGCCGCAACCATGATCGCAGTGCCCGCGGGGATTGGAAATGTGAACCTCGGTGACGGCGTGCTCTTGCTTTGCGCGTGGATGTTGGGCGGACCTTGGGCGGCGGTTGCCGCAGCGGCGGGAGCGGCTTTGGCGGATCTCGCGCTTGCCTATACCGTTTACGCACCCGGGACCTTTGTGATCAAGGCATTGATGGTGGTCGCGGTGCTTTTGATCGTCAAATTTGCGCCCAAGCTGCATATGTCCGCGCGTGTGGCGCGCATCGTATCGGCAGTGTGTGCCGAGCTTGTGATGGTGGGCGGATATTTTGCTTACGAGGCTTTGATCCTGCAATACGGAATTGCCGCCGCGGCAAGCATTCCCTTCAACGCCGTACAGGGCGCGTTTGGCATCGTGCTGTCATTGGTGGTCTATGAAGTGCTCGCCCGCGCGGGCATCAAGGTCAATCAAGACTGAAGCACCCAAAATTTATCGAAACGGAGAACCGAAAGCAATGCAATTTTTTACACATGAAATTACATTAAACGGCTATCGGGCGCCTTTGCGGTGTTATATTCCCGATGCGGCTCCCCATGCAAGATATCAAACCGACCGCCCCGCGGTGATCGTATTTCCGGGCGGTGGTTACAAAATGACTTACGGCGGCGAGGCGGAGCCCATTGCTTTGCAGTATTTGGCGGCGGGGGCATGTGCTTTTGTGCTGGATTACAGTGTCTTTCCCGCGCATTTTCCGCAGGCGCTTCTCGAGGGCTTGACGGCGATCCGCTTTGTGAGAGATCATGCCGAAGAGTACGGCATCGCTCCGAAAAAGATTGCCGTTTGCGGTTTTTCCGCGGGCGGGCATCTTGCGGCGTCGACGGGAACCTTTTGGAACGAGCCCTGTCTTGACGGCTTGTTGGAGGGTGACCGCGCGCGTTACCGTCCAGACAAAATGATCCTTTGCTATCCCGTAACGACCTACAAGAGCCACGGCGGTTCTTTTCAAAATTTGCTTGCGGGGAACGAGGAAGAGCTGACGCCCGAGATGACGACCTTCCTTTCGGTGAACAACCGCGTGGACGACGAGACACCGCCCGCGTATATTTGGCACAACTGCGATGACAAGAGTGTGGCGGTGGGCGAGAGCTTTTTGTTTGCCAAAGAGCTTTGCGACCACAATGTGCCGGTGGAGATGCGCGTTTATCCGTCCGGCGGGCACGGCGTTTGCCTTGGCAATTATATCACAAAAGAGCAGGATTTTGGTGATGACAAGCCTTGCGCGGGTTGGGTTGGCGATACCTTGCCGTTTTTGTTCCGGTAAAACAAAATAAACAGAATATCATAAAAAGCTGTTTTTACCTCCGAAAGGGAGATGAAAACAGCTTTTTTGTAATAACGCTTTCAATTGTTTGTTCAAAAAAGTAACTTTACATTGGGGACTCCCTTTGGCGTAAAAACAACTCTGGCGCTTGTACCTTTCCTCTAAGAGAGAGACAAGAAGTTGTTTCGCCGCAAAAACTCTTGAGCCTCCCTCTCGAGGGAGGTGGCAAAGGCGTAAGCCTTTGACGGAAGGAATTCTTTCAAAAAAGTAACTTTGCTCTCGAGGCAAGACTCCTTACAAGATCCCGCATCGCTGCGCTCGCGCCCTGTCGGGTTCGACTGCACTACGTCCCCGAATGGTTGTCCTGTATCACTGTTTACACTGCTTTTATCGGGACGTTCGTTTCGTAAACCTCGCAGAGGTTTATCGGAGTGCTTGCACTCCTGCTCAGTGATGACGCATAAAAGTGGCGTGCGGTGGTGTGCTTGCACTCCTGTTCAGTGATGACGCGTCAAGAGAGCATCGCACATAGCGTGTATGGCGTCGTTTACAGCAGTGTTTCCAATTCCGTGAGCGCCGCGTCAAATTCGGCGAGTGCCGAGGCGACGGTGGCGGGCTTGGTGAGGTCGACACCCGCGATCTTCAGCTCTTCGAGCGGATAGTCCGAGCCGCCTGTGGTGAGGAAACGCAGATAATCGGCGGCGCCGTCCTCTTCCAAGATCTTCTTTGCGATCGATACCGCCGAGCAGAAGCCCGTGGCATACTTGTATACATAAAACGCATTGTAGAAGTGCGGGATGCGCGCCCACTCGATGTCTTGCAGCTCGTTGATCACCGCACCCTCATAATAAAGCTCGTTGAGCTTGCGGTAGATGCCCGAAAGTACCTCGGCGGTCAGCGGCGTGCCGTTCATTTGCAGGTCGTGCGCCTCACGCTCGAATTCGGCAAACAACGTCTGGCGGAATACCGTGGTGCGGAAGCCCTCGAGGAAGTGATTGAGGATATACGCGCGGCGGGCGTGATCGGTCTCGGTGGCAAGCAGATAACGGGTGAGGAGCACCTCGTTGACCGTTGACGCGACCTCTGCCACCATGATGCGGTAATCGTGGTTGGGGAAGTCCTGTGTGTTGTCCGAAAAATAGGAGTGCATGGCGTGACCGAGCTCATGCGCCAGCGTGTACGCGTCATCCAACGTGTCGGTGTAGTTGAGCAGAACATAGGGGTGCACGCCAAACACGCCGCAGGAGTATGCGCCCGTGGTCTTGCCCTTGTTTTCATAAACGTCGATCCAGCGTTCGTTAAATGCACGGTCAAGCAGCTTTTGGTATTCCTCGCCCAACGGGAGCGTTGCTTTTTTGACCAGTTCCTTTGCCTCATCAAAGCTTACGGTCATTTCCACATCGCTTACAATCGGGCAGTAGAGGTCGTACATGTTCAGCTCATCCAATCCGAGTACACGGCGGCGCAGCTCGAGATAACGGCGCATGGTAGGCAGTCCCGCGTGGATGGCTTCGACCAGCTTGTCATACACCGCGACGGGGACATTGTCGGCAAACAGCGCACGCTCACAAGAGGATGCGTAGCCGCGCACCCGGGTAAAATAATTGTCCATTTTGACATTGCCCGCGTACATTGCCGCAAAGGTGTTGATGAACCTTTTAAACTCGCCAAAGTATTTTTCAAAGGACTCGCGGCGGACCCGTTGGTCGGCGCTTTCTCGGTAGACGCCAAAGTTCCCGTGCGTCAGTGTTACGGTCTCGCCCTTTTCGTCGGTGATCTCGGGGAAAGTCATATCCACGCTTTCCAACATATCAAAGCAATCGGAGGCGGTTCCTGCGGCATCCGAGAGCATGGCAAGCATCATTTCGCTTTGGGCGTCCTTGGTATAGGCGCGGTTGCGGTCGGTGTCCTCCAGGAGGTGGCGGTAGGTGGCAAGGAGGGGATCGTTCATCATTGCCGTCAGCTTTTCGCCGTCGATCGAGAGGATTTCGGGATCGAGAAAGGCGCACGCGGTCGAGAATTTAACGCTGAGGTTGATGGCGCGTCCCTGCATTGCTTGATATTTGGGGTCGCCGTTGTCGACATTCTTGCGGAGCATGGAGTAGACATAGACCAGCTCCATACCGCGTGCTGCGGCAAAGATCTTGTCAAGTCCCGCGCGCATGCTTTCGGCGGACTGTCCGAGCGTGCCTTTGACGGCGTCGAGGGTGTCGATCAGCTTTTCGGCGTCGGCATAGGCACTCTCCCAAGCCTCATCGGAGGCAAAGATATCCGAAAAATCCCAAGTGAATTTTTCGTCAATTTCGTTTCTTTGTTTTAAAGCCATGTGAAAAGATCCTTTCAAAACATCATTGATAACAGTTTACCACAAAATTGTGAATAAGTAAAGAGGAAAATAGATTTGCTCGAAAAGTTTTTGGAAAAGGGGAGAAGCTTTTTGAATAGAGTATCAAATTGTGATTAAATGTAGCCATGTGGACCATTTTGGGTGGTGGGACCAAAATGGTTGCGGCAGCTATTGTTTGGAATAGAGAACAAACATTCCCATACCGTCAAAAAACTATCGAAAGAGGCACAGGCATCCCCGTGATAAAATATAAAATGCGTTGAAAGTTTTGAAGGGGGTGGGGAACTTTTTCAAAAGTTCCCCACAAAAATATAAAATAATATAGGTATACGCAAAAATATAAATATAGGCATACTGTAGTTTTGTCAATGATGTGAGACGAAAAAAGTAAAAATAAAAGTAACGAGTTAAGTAAAATGCTTTTGCAGGCGGAAGGAGGGGCGAAGCCCCGAGTGGAGACTGCAAAAGCGGCGCGCGG
>JAFTKO010000017.1 GCA_017453205.1 Clostridia bacterium
GTTGCCGCTTTGGGGATCCTCCAAGCAGAAGATCTCGCCCTTGCACTCTCCAAACAGGTTCATTTGGAACAAATGCTTAACGCCCTCCTCGGTGAGGGTATCGTTTTCATCGGTGAAGGCGCGGAGCTTGATGTTGCGCACGATCCAATGCTCGCCTGTCAGTGTCAACAGTGCTTTCTCTCGGTAATCGGGCATATAGACCACGGGGAGGTCGTCCCACACGCAATAGTGTCTTTCCGCTCCCTCTCGGTCGATCGCCGTGATCTCCAAATACGGCTCGGAAAGCCCCTGTGCGTCCTCGACACGGGAAGAGGCGCTTGCCACTTCGGAAAAACTTTTGGTAAATAGGGCATTGCTTACCGTTAAAACCTCATTTTCCAATGTATAACGGGTGTTGCTTTGATTCATGATATCGGTACTCCTTTATTTTGCGGCGTTTTGCCTTTATTTTTTTTAATTTTATGCGTTTACTCCATGCCGTCATCGACATCGGTACGTGTCCGATAGTCGGCGGGTGTCATTCCCGTTTCTTTGCGAAAGCAGGTATTAAAATAATTGTAATTTTGAAATCCGCAGTCGACGCTGATTTGATGTAGGCTTTTGTCGGTATGCTTGAGCTGGAATTTTGCTTGCTGCAGACGTGTTTCCATCATCTTTGTAACATAGGTTACGCCAAACTCACGGATAAAGATGCGTGATGCCTGACGGCTCGAGACTTTCATGGCATCCGCAAAATCCTTTAGCTTTAGGCGCTCCATATAATGATATCTTAACAGGCGGTCGATCTGTTCACGCCAAAAAAAGCTGTGTTTGAGCTCCTCAGAGGGGAAAATATGTGCGCTTTTTTTCTCCGAAAGACGCAAAAACTCGGTCAGCAAAATGGTGCACAGGGCTTGCAAATAATTAAAAAATCCGTATTTTTTATTTAAAATTTCCTTTGTCAGAAGCTCCCATGAGGGGAGGTTTTGAAGATTTTCATCTTTCAACAGGCGAATACCGTTCAGCATTTCAAGCATGGCGGTATATGCCTTTTTTTGTTGCGCAGAGGCACTTTCGGGGGGCGTTTTCACAGAAAATCGAAAGCTGTATTGTACCAAATCTTCACCAACGGTATTCGCGGGTTGATAGTGGTTTTCGCCGGGGTGTAGGAGGATCCAATCCCCTGCGGAGATCTCCAAATCGGTGTCGTTGATCACTTGTATTCCATGTCCCGCGCTGACATAGCGAAGCTCGTAGCATTTGCCGTGATTGTGGGGAACCGAAATACATTCCGTGCCGCAAACGCGGATATTTTCATTAATAAAAAAGTAAAGCTTGAGGTTTCCCATTTGCACGGGAATCTCAAGAGAAAAAATTGACGATAAAGACATGGATACCTCCTTTGTTTCATTCGGAACATTCTTGTTTGGCGGTTCGTTATATAGATTATATAATTTTTTTTTTGAAAAATCAACCCCTTTTTTTGCAAAAATCAAAAATAGGACATCTTTTTCAAAACAAGGCGTCATATTTCATTTACTTTTTTTGCTCTTTGTGATACAATGTAGTCAATACAGGAGTTTTGAATGCTTTTGTACAAAAACATCTGTCAAAAATTGGTTAAATTAACCAAACCCCAAAAGGAGGGTCTATGAAACAGGGAATTGTATACAGAGAAACCGAAGGTTGGTTCCGTTATCAAGGCTGGCCGAGTGTATGCGCCGATGAATACGGTGTTTTGTATGCGGTGGCATCCGCCAAGCGTCTCGGTCATGTTTGTCCGTGCGGGAAAAATGTGATGTATGTCAGCCGCGACGGCGGTGAGAGTTGGTCCTCTCCGGTCATTGTCAACGATACTTATCTTGACGATCGCGACGCGGGCATCGTTTCACTGGGAGAGGGTAAGCTGTTGCTTTCTTGGTTTAACCTTCCCCGTGAGTTTTACAAGAGAATGGAAGAAAACATCCTCGATCGTCAGATTCTGCCCCAAGCCAAGGAGTTGGCGCGCGGTGTGATGGAGAGTTGGTGGAATTTACCCGACAGCGCGGTCCCGACGGGCTCATTTGTGCGCCTGTCAAGAGATGCCGGCAAGACATGGGAGGCTGCATGCAAGGTTCCCACATCGGCTCCGCACGGTCCGATCCGTTTGCACAACGGAAAGCTGTTGTATCTTGGAAAGCTGAATGTCGACCATACCACGGAGGCGACACCGATCGCCGCGTGTGAAAGCACCGATGACGGCAAAACATGGCAGCTGCTGTCCGAGGTGGCGATCCCCGATGGGTTGAACGCCCACAACTTCCATGAACCCCATGCGGTGGAGCTGCCCGACGGCAAGATTTTGGGGGCGATACGTGCACAGGGTGCCGAGGTCAACGAAAGGGAAAACGGCTTTACGATCTATTTCACGGTCTCCGAGGACGGCGGACGGACATGGAGTATGCCGCAAGCCACCGGTATCTGCGGTTCGCCTCCCCATTTGATGGTGCATTCCTCGGGAGCGGTCATCTTGACTTACGGTCGTCGCAGGGCACCGTTCGGTCAGCGGGCGAGGATCAGCCATGACAACGGCAAAACATGGAGCGAGGAGATCGTGCTCAACGACCAAGGTGTTGACGGTGACCTCGGATATCCCGCCACGGCGGAGCTCCCCGACGGTTCGCTGATCACTGTTTATTATCAAAAGGTCCCGGGTGACCGTAACTGTTCGATCCTCTATACCAAATGGAAGCTTTCCGAAATTCAATCATGAAAGGGAAAACAAGAATGAAAAGAAAAACAAAACAAATTTTCCGTTATGTCAGTTTTTTATTGGTGTTGCTGATGCTGTTCGCCTCCTGCGGTAACGATCAAGGCAAAGAAACGGGAAGCACCGAAGGCGGAACCACCGCCGAAACGATCGATGACGGTGTGATGCCGTCGGTATTCCCCTATGCACTTTCCGAGTTTCAGCTTGTGCGTCCCGACAATGCTTCTTCCACGGTCACGGACGCGGCAATACAACTGAACCGCACGATCAAAGAGTACCTCGGAAAATCACTGCGCATCAAAACCGATTTTGAGGCAGACGATGAGATTGCGTGCGAGATTATTATTGGCGATACCACGCGTGTACAGTCACAGGAGGTCCTTGCAACTTTGGAGGCAGGCGATTATACCATTCAATCGGTAAAGACTGCCGACGGTGTCAAAATTGTGATTTGCGGATACAGCGATACGCTGACCGAAAAAGCAATTGCCGAATTTGAAGCGTTGCTCCAAGCCAACGCGGTAGAGGAGAGCGGTCAGATCAAGAGCTTTGCGCTCAAGACCAATCTTTATGATCTGTATTCCGATTTTACGCTCAATATCGGTGATCCCATTTTGGTAGCCGAGGGTGGCACCTATGCGGAGCTGGGTTGGGGTCCGTATCAATTCCCCAAGCTCTACTACACGACCTCGGGCTCGATCTTATGTGAATGGCACATGAGCAATGACCAAATTCACGGCGGTGTGACCTTTGAGGGCGCGAGCCGTGCGGTGTCGGATGACGGCGGCTTGACTTGGCGCGAGGCGACCTCCTCCGATAAGATCAGCTACACCCGCAGTGAGATGAGCAACGGCAATTATTTTGTCGGCTTTTCGGGGCAGGGAACACACGTGGCGGAGTACATAAGCAAGTACAGTGCGATATACACGCAGTCTGGCGTCAGCGTGTATTACGCAAAAACGCTCAAGGAGCTGGACAAAACCGTGTATGCGCGGGTATATAACCCCTCCACAGGAGCGGTGACCGCCTTTGAGTGTACCATCAACTGGCCCTATGCACCGATCTCGGTCTATTCCGGCAATGTGGTATACCCGATTTCCAGCACCATGTCCATCAGCAACGGGCTCGGGGATCTTGCCACCGATGACGCTTTGTATTTCTGTACCTACACACACGGCTTCGATTTGGAGACCGGAGAGGCAACCAAGTACGACAAATATTACAGCATCTATGTGTTCAAATCAACCGACAATGCCCATACATGGGATTGTATTTCACGGGTCGCGGTGACCGAGGAGGTGTTCAACGCTTCCAAAAATTATAAGGGGTCCTTTGAAGGCTTTTGTGAGCCGATGATGTCACAAATGCCGGATGGATCGATCGTCATGCTGATGCGCACAGGCGGCAATCAACCCAGTTATTTGGTTCGTTCTACCGACGGTTGCCAAACATGGAGCGATCCTGTGATCTTTGATGACGTCGGCGTTCTTCCGCAAATCATCACGCTGGAGTGCGGTGTTTCACTTGCAAGCTACGGGCGCGACGGCATGTACATGCGCGCAACAAGCGACCACTCGGGATTGGAGTGGGAGGATTCTATTCAGATTCCGCTGAGTAAGTTTGGCAGTGATCCCAAATCCTGCTATTATACCTACTTCCTCGCGTTGGACGATCACACCGTGCTTTGGGTGTACAGTGATTTTTATTACAAGACAAACAAGACGGCGGATGCCACCAAGTGTGTGATGGCGCGGATCATAACTGTGGAGCCGAAAACCGAGTAGCAACACAATGTCCATCAAACCGAAAGGTCTTTTATAAAAAGGAGAAGCAGTATGGAAAAAAAGAAATTTCATTTGGAGCTTGGCGAACCCGTAGCGGTGGCGCAGGGCGAGAACAGTGGCTGGGGACCTTACCAATTCCCAAAAATGTTCCGCACCAAAAGCGGAGCGATCTACTGTAACTGGCTCATGGGAGCCGATACGGTGGAGGGGGGCGGAAGGATCCAAGGCGCCCCCAACGCAGTGTCGGACGATGACGGCAAGACATGGCGTGCGGTTACCCCCGAGGATACGGTGGCTTACGACGCGATGATGCCCAACGGCAAGGCTTTTGCATACTTCAATGCCAAAAGCGCGCACACCTTTGATTATGACCTCGGCAAGTACAATAAGGCTTGTGACGGGATACAAAACACGGGTGTTTATTTTGCCGACGACATCAAGGAGCTTGACCGCAGTATCAGCGCCACCGAGTACGATCCCGCGACGGGCGAGAAACAGAGCTTTCCCGTAACGCTCAATTGGCCCTATATGCCGGTGTCGTATTACCGCCGCAGTACGGGGGATCTTGTTTACCCTCCCTGTCAAGTCATGGCAATCAGCAACTACGTCGGGCTGTTGAAGCTTGATGACGGATTGTATTTTTGCACCTACACGCGCGGCTTTGATTCCAAAACGGGAGAAGTCACAAAGTACAGCAAGTATTTCAGCGTGTATGTGTTTCGCACCACCGATTGCGCCCGCACGTGGGACTACGTTTCACAGGTGTCGATCGATGACGAGACCTTTATAGACAACGGCGGCTTTGAGGGCTTTTGCGAGTCGAAGATGGAAAAAATGCCGGACGGCTCGGTGGTCATGCTGATGCGCACGGGCGGCAATCACCCAAGTTACTTGGTTCGCTCCACCGACAATTGCAGGACATGGAGCAAACCGGTTCTGTTTGACAGCATCGGCGTATTCCCGCAAATCTTGGCATTGGATTGCGGTGTAACGATTGCCGCCTATGGGCGACCCGAAATGCACCTCCGCGCCACATCGGATCCCGCGGGGCTTGATTGGGAGGCACCCATCCGCATGGAGCTCAGCCCGGGCGAGGGCTGTCAGTCCTGCTACTACACGTATCTCTTGCCGTTGGACGGCAACACCGCACTGATGGTCTACAGCGATTTCCATTTTCCCAACGAAAACGGGGAACCCAAAAAGTCGATCGTCGTGCGCACGATCAAGGCTGTGATCGATGATTGATCGCCGCCGCACATTCTTATCGGAATCATTAGATTCAAAATAAAAAACAAAAAGGAGAGAAAGAAGATGAAAAAACAACTTCTCTCGGGATTGCTTTGCCTTTTGCTGTTGTTGAGCCTTATGCTCAGCGCGTGCAATAATGACAAAGGCAAGACCGAACAAACCACCGAGGGCGGCGAGAACGAAACGGCTGCTGCGGGAGATCCGCTGGTAGAAATGCTCCCCGCCAACATCGATATGGAGGGACGCTCCATAAAGATTGCCACCGCGTACATCGACCAACACGGCTTTGGGCTGGAGGATTACTCGGGCGATCCCATCGAGGACGCATGCTACGAGCGTAACATGTACATCGAGGAACGCTTCGATGTCATTTTGGAGTATGCCGAGGGTGACGGTTATTCGCTGTTGCAGACCGCGCACCTGTCGCAAAGCCCCGAGTATGACTTTGTTTACCCCAACCCCTTCAACCTTGGTACCATGATGACACAAGGGATGCTGACCGACATGAATTCCTTAAAGTATCTCAACCTGGATCAAGAGTGGTGGAACCAAAGCCAAGTGACCGGTTGGAATTGCAACGGACATTTGTACGTTGCGGCAGGTGACTCGACCATTACGGGTCAAGCATTTTCCGGCGTGGTTTACAACATTGGCGAGTATTCCAGATTCGGTTTTGAAGAGAATCTTTACCAAACCGTATACGATGGCAAATGGACAATGGAAATGTTGCAAACCATGGTAAAACAGGGCTCCATCGATGTGGATGGCAGTGACGAAGGCGACTTTTACGGGCTGTGCTACTGGGATAATATCACCTACACGTTTATGTACGGTATGGGACAAAACATTTTGGCTCAAAACGCGGACGGCAAATTCGAGCTGGCGTTTGAGACGAGTAAGCTGACCGACATCGCAACCGCGCTTTCCAATTTGCTGTATGAACCAAACTCGATGATCGTGCACAGCAACACAGGTAATGCGGGACTGCCCGACTCGGCAATGTATACCACCTTTGCTGATGGAAAGGGCTTGTTTATGACCTTTGACATCGGTTCTCAATGGGGCTTGCTTCGTGATATCGAGTTTGACATTGGATATTTGCCGCTCCCCAAGCTGGATGAAGCTCAAAAGGATTACTACTCCATTTGCTCCGCAGGCTGTATCGGTATTCCTTATTTTGTAAAGGACGCCGATCAAGCAAGCATCATTTTGGAGGCGATCACCATTTGCTCTTACCAAGATTTGAAGCCCGAGTTCTTTAACAGCATTCTGATGGGCAGACTTTCCGAGAACCAAGAGGACTACGACATGCTGGAGTACCTGCACGCCACCAAATTCTACGATGTGGGATGGCCCTTGGACACTACCCAAGTGGCATCCAATATGATGTACAACGTGGTTATCTCCATTGGCTCGACCTCAGCGGTTACCACTTACATGAAAGGTAACTACAACGCGCTCCAAGCAATCGTTACAGCGGCAAACGAGATTCAGTAAAATACTGTTGTTGCAAAGTAGCTTTGCAATAGGGACTCCCTCAGTCGCTTCGCGACAGCTCCCTCGAGAGGGAGCCTAAGGTTACATTTGCTCCAACAAAAAAGTATGCTTGTTTTGGTACAGTTACTTTTGAGCCTCCCTTTTAGAGGAAAGGCGCAAGTGCCACAGTCGCCAGGGCGACTTTACGGGAACTTGTTTATTTAAAATCTTGCTATCCTGCCAACGGGAAGTTACGTTAGCCTCCCTCTTGAGGGAGGTGGCGAGCAACGCGAGACGGAGGGAGTTAAATAACAAAAACTTCCCTAAGGCAGTAGCCTTAACCAACTACGATCTTTCAATAAAAGGAAGATATACGGCTTGGCAACAAGCTGCGGGGATGCGGCGGCAAGTCGGGCAAGCTTGTCCCGCGTTCCCCAACCCTCGGACAACATGGATATGACACAACAAACGCTGTTTTGATTTTTCCCAATCGGTTCCGCGATTTGTATGGAATATAAGATTTTCAAATGAATTGACGGCAAGCCGTCTGCATGCTCATTGTATGAGCATGCACCCATTGGGCAAGATCGAGGATGGCAAAAACGCGCTCTTTTTCTGATCATTTCTGTAACAAAATTTATTTTTAAGGAGAAAAAGACAATGAAAAAATTCTTAGCGGTATTTCTTGCCGCATGTATGATGCTTTCACTGTTGGTTGTGCCCACGATCGCAGACGAAAGTGCCACAGGAACAACCGATACCACCGTAGGGTATTCTGATGACAGAGTTGTAAAAGCTGAGGCAAGTGTTTTGGCAGCTGCTACCGATCTCAACACCTGTACCGATACAACGGCGTCCCCCTCGGGCAACTATAAGATTACAGATGAAGCGGGTCTTACCAATTTGGCTGCTTGGGTAAATGCAGGAAAAGACTTTTCCGGTATCACGGTTTATTTGACCGCAGATATCGGTACAGCAGAGGACACTATTACCGACGGTCTGTGTATCGGTAAAGCAGGGGCTACCCCTTTTAAAGGAACCTTTGACGGACAGGGACACACCATTGACTATTGGACATGGACAAATGCTTCCAATGGTGGTGTAGGTTTGTTTGGATTCCTGTATGGCGGCAGTGTTAAAAATTTGAAAATGGGTTCAAACTGTACGGTAAGCATTAAAACAGCCGGAAACGGTTCTGCCTCTGTGGTAGGTTATACTGCCAGTACCAGTGCAACTATTGAGAATGTATACTCCGCGGCTACAATTACAAGTGATGCTGCAGCTACCGGCGGTATTGTTGGAAGAAAACAATCGTCAGCAAAAACCACAATCCAATATTGTACTTTTGCAGGAGCCTTAACGACGAGTAAAATTTATGTGGGTGGCATTATCGGTGACGCCAATAATACAACCGATGTTTTGTATTGCCAAAATGAAGGCAGCGTAACTGCAACTGCCGTGAGCGTAGAGAATATAGGCGGTATTGTAGGAGGCGCCACAAGTACAGTCATTATTGAAAATTGTAAGAATGAAGGTGCTGTTACTGCAACTGCAGACAATGCACAAAAAATCGGTGGAATTGTCGGAGCCGTCACACATGCAGGATCTATTTCAAATTGCGAAAATACAGGTACGGTTAGCGGTTATAAGTATGTGAGCGGTATTCTCGGACAGTACAATTACAAAGCTTCGGAAGCCTCTCCTTATCAGATTACCGATTGTGTCAATCGCGGTACAATTACAGGTACAAACGACGTGGGCGGTATAGTAGGATTGATCGCCGCTGCATATTTAACGATTTCCGATTGTACCAACTACGGCTCTGTTAGTACCAATGCTCATTATGCCGGTGGTATTGCGGGACGTTGTTACGGGACGTATCCTACCATAGATAATTGTGTCAACTACGGTACCATTGATGCGGGTACGGGTACCGCAGGCGGTATTTTGACGTATGCGTATACAACCGCTACTATCGGTGCGTATACAGTAAAGGTTACAAATTGTACCAACTACGGTACAATGTCGGGTAAAGCAACCGGCATTGTCTTTACCGGGGATGCTGACGAAACCAATACCGTTACCCTTGTTGACACCGGCTCTGCCGACTACTCCACCACCGCATGGCTCCTTGGCTATCAAGTCAGCGACAAGTATACCAACGATGAGGGCGTAGAGGTACAGGACATCCGCGTGGTCGGTATCATCGATTCTCTCGAGTACAGCGCGGTCGGCTTTGAGATCGTTTTCAAGGATGCTGACGGCAACGAGATCAGCGCAAATAAGATCGATCAAGATTGTGAGTATGTTTACAAGCAGTTGAGCGGTATCGACGAGAATGATACCACCATCGATTATGACGCGGATGAAATTCGTGACGGCGGTTACCTCTTTGCAATCGTGATCAAGGGCATCCCCACCTCCGTGGGAGATTTGACCTTTGATGTCAACACCTACGCAAAGGATGTGGACACCACCGCAAAGACCTACGGCGAGGACGGTACCGCTACGCATACCGTCGGCACCACGCCCGCAGGCGATATGGAAGTAAAAAAAAACTGAATGAGAACTACAAGCTGGTGCTCGGCGACCCTTACGTGGTAGTAGAGGGCAGTGGCTCTTGGAGCGAGCTTGGTTGGGGACCTTACCAATTCTCCAAGGCTTGTTATACCACCAACGGTGATATCTACGTGCAATGGCACATGAGCAATGACCAAGCCGACCCCGATTTGGCAACCACCTTGGCGGGGCAGAGCAAAGCTGTCTCCGAGGACGGCGGCAAGACCTGGCGCGCGGTAACCTCCGAGGATATCCCCGTCTCCGATGTGACTCTAAGTGACGGAAGTTACTTTGCTTACTTTAACGGCGGCGGGAATGCCTCCTACGATTGGCTGTCGGATTACACCGACGATGTGCAAAAGCCAAAAGCCGACCGTAGCAATATCGACCTCTATTTTGCCGAGGATATTGAGGATTTTGACACCAAGGTCACCTTTAACAAGGTCGATCCCGAAACGGGTGTCAAAACAACGGTCAATGCTACATTCAATTGGCCCTACATGCCCATGTCTACGGCAGGAACGCTTGTGCACTCGCTCCGTCAGTGGATCTCGCTTGGCAATTACCACAGCCTCATCGAAAAGGACGGCGTTTTGTATCTCTGCTTCTACTGCTACGGCTTTGATTCCTCGGCTTCTTCCCGTGAGACTGCCGTAACCAAGTACAGCGAGTATTACAGCACCTACGTGTTCAAGTCCACCGATGACGGCGCGACTTGGGATTACCTCTCGCAAATTTCGGTCACGGAGGATATCTTTGAGGTGTCTACTTCCTATTCGGGCTCCTTTGAGGGCTTTGGTGAACCGATGTTCGAGGTTATGCCCGATGGCTCGGTTGTCATGCTGATGCGTACCGGCGCCAACCAGCCCAGCTACATCGTTCGTTCTACCGACAACTGCAAAACCTGGAGTACCCCCGTCATCTTTGACGATGTTGGCGTGCTTCCCCAAATCTTGACCTTAGGTTGCGGCGTAACGCTGGCAAGCTACGGCAGACCCGGACTTTTCCTGCGTTCGACAGGCGACGTTCAAGGTCTTGTTTGGGAGGAGGCGACCGAGATCACGCTGACAGGCGGCGTCTCCACTCCCTCTTGCTATTACACTTATCTGCTGGCCCTTGACGATACAACCGCACTCTTTTTCTACACCGACTGTAACTATCCAAACGCAGACGGGGAGGGGAAAAAGACGGTTCTTGCCCGTACCGTTACCGTGGTCCCGGCGGATGAGTAATGCAGGGTTATTCGGTTAAGAAATTAAGTCTCTCCTAAACATACGATCAAAAAAAGTATGCTTGTTATGGCAAGGTCACTTTTAGCCTCCCTCAAGAGGGAGGTGGCAAAGGCGTAAGCCTTTGACGGAAGGAGTTAATAAAGGAAAACTCCCTCAGTCGCTTCGCGACAGCTCCCCCAAGGAGGAGCCTAAGATTACCTACGCTCAAAAAAGTATACTTGTTATGGCAGAGTAACTTCGAGCCTCCCTCAAGAGGGAGGTGGCAAAGGCGTAGCCTTTGACGGAAGGAGTTAATAAAGGAAAACTCCCTCAGTCGCTTCGCGACAGCTCCCCCAAGGAGGAGCCTAAGATTACCTACGCTCAAAAAAGTATACTTGTTATGGCAGAGTAACTTCGAGCCTCCCTCTCGAGGGAGGTGGCAAAGGCGTAAGCCTTTGACGGAAGGAGTTTTTCCAAAAGCAGCTTTTCGCCTCCATCTTAGAGGAAAGCCGCAAGGAGAGAGAAGCTTAATTGAATGAGATTGATTCATAAGCGATCCCTTTTAAAATTTGAAAATTGAAAGGATTTTTTGACATGAAAAAAGTTTATCAATTGCCCAAGATGAGCATTTGCCTCTTGGACGACGAGGATATTTTAACCACAAGTACCCTGTCGCTGTTCGCCGATCTCAACGGCGATCCCGTTGCGGGCAAAGGCGACTCGGTCACTTGGAAATCGTAACCCCCAAAAAAGCTGCTATTGGGCATAAGGTGCCTTAGCAAATAAAAAAATTTTCCAAAAAGGAGAAAAAGATCATGAAAAAACTGTTAGTAGCTCTTCTCACCCTCTCTCTCGTTTTGGCGCTTGCGGTTCCCGCATTTGCCGAAGAAACCAATGTGGTAGGCTATTCCGCCGACCGTATCGAAAAGATCACCGATTGGTCCGAAATTCCCGACATCATAAAATATGATGACTACATGGTAAACCCCGAAGCATACAAGGTTTTGGATGCCGACGGCTTGATGAAGCTCAGTAACATCGTAAACACCGGTGACCCGTTGGAGGGCGTTACCATCTATCTTGCCTATGACATTAACATGGAGGGCAAGGAGTTTGTTTCCATCGGTAAGACCGGTAGCTTGGCCTTTAAGGGAACCCTTGACGGACAGGGACATGTCATCGACAACCTCAAAACCATGCCTTTTGGAGATTCAGGCGTGATTGTTGCAGGCTTGATCGGTCAAGGTACGGGTGCAACCGTGAAAAATGTGATCCTCGGCAGCGGCTGTGAAATTACCAGTACCGTTGATGCGGACTCGAGAATCGGTGGTATCATCGGCAACAGCAACGGCTGTACCGTTGACAACTGCTACGTACTTGCAACCGTAAACGGCAGCCGCTACACCGGCGGTGTGGTCGGATTTATCAATACCACTACCGAGGATGTGATCCAAAACTGCACCTTTGCAGGCTCCACCAGCGATAACACTCGCGGCTCCGGCGGTATCGTGGGAACCGTTGCACAAGCAAATACCAAGGTTCTCAATTGCCGCAATACCGGTACCGTTAACTCCGCAACCACCGCAAGCGCTTACAATACCTGTGCGGGCGGTATCGTGGGACGTTGCTGGGCCGCAGGTCTGACCATTGACGGCTGTATCAACAACGGTACGATCACTGCCGCAACCTACGGCGGCGGTATCCTCGGCGGCTTGCAGCTTGCAAATGCAACCGTTACCAACTGCATCAACTACGGTACCGTTACCGGTGAGGGAACCGACAACGGGATTGTGGGTATGGTACAGGACACCTTTAGCGCAGGTATTTCCGAATGTGTGGACAAAGCAGGTCAAGATGATGCAACTTTGAGCACCGTTCCCACTGTAACCCCCGACTACCCCACGCAGGAAGAGATTGATGCCGCACACAACAATAACAACACCCAAGGCGGCGATGAGGGTGGCAATGAGCAAGGTGGTAACGAACAGGGCGGCAATGAGCAAGGCGGCAACGAGCAAGGTGGAAACGAGCAAGGCGGCAGCAAGGATACCGAGCCCGTAACCGAGGCTCCTACCTCCGCTACCACCACCGAGGCACCTGCCGATACCGATGAAGAGAGCGGATGCGCATCCTCCGTATTCGGTGGCTTGGCAATGATCGTGATGACCGCAGGTGCGGCTCTCACGCTTTGCAAAAAGAAAAAAGACTAATTGCCTTTTTACCCAAAAAGGGAGCCCATTCGGGCTCCCTTCAAAGAAAACTTTTACGCATTATTTACCAAAGGATTGGACTGAATTATGAAATTTGAAGGAGTTATGCCGGCGCTCATTACACCGGTAACCAAAGAAGGCAAGCTGAACAAAACCGTACTGAAACAGCTGATTGAGGATCTGATCGCACAGGGCGCCGACGGCTTTTATATCGGCGGTGCAACCGGTGAGGGCGTTGTTCTCGATGCCGAGCTCCACAAGGAGCTGACACATGAGTCGCTTGCCATTGTCAACGGTCGCGTACCCTGTATCATTCACGTTGCAAGAATGAACTACCATGAGATGATCGACTTGGCACAGTACGCCGAAAAGGCAGGGGCGGCGGCGATCTCTGCCATTCCTCCGCTCTTTTACAAGTACGGTGACGACGGCATTTATGACTACTACAAGGGCTTGGCGGATAGCGTTAAGATCCCCGTGGTCATCTACAACAATCCCAACACGGGCGTTACCTTTACCACGCCCCTGTTGGAGCGGTTATTCAAGATCGAAAATCTGACGGCAATCAAGTGGACCAACTACGATTATTCGTCGGTCCTGCAGCTCAAGGACCGTGTAAAGGACGCCAACATCATCAACGGTCCCGATGAAATGCTGGTCTTGGGACTTGCGGCGGGCTGTGACGCTTGCATCGGTACCACCTATAATTTCCAATTGCCGCTGATCAAAAAAATCTACAATGCTTACCGCACAGGAGATATTGCGCTTGCAAGAGAATTGCAGACAAAGGTCAGCAAGATCGTAAACGTGATGATTCCGTGGAACGTCATTATGGCTACCAAGCTGATCCTCTCCAAGCAAGGCTATGATGTCAACTACCCGCTCTATCCCATGCAAAGCTATACCGGGGAGCAGGAGGATCAGCTTATGGCGCAACTGATCGAGGCGGGACTGGAGCTGTAACGCAGACGCAAAGATGGAACCCAAGGTTATTGTTGGTCAAATCATTGGCATTGTACTGACACTGCTTTGCATGATCTCGCCGCAGTTTAAACGAAAGTGGCAGATGGCAACCATGGCGATTGTGTCAAACGCACTCTCGGGGCTGAATTTTCTCCTGTTGGATCAAGTCAGCGCCTGCGGTGTGTCGTTGGTTGCTATCATACAAGCAACGCTTGCAATCCGACATACCCAAAAGGACACCTCACCCTCTAAGATAGAGATCTCGATTTTCGGTGTTCTTTACGTCTTGGGGGGACTATTGCCTTACCTCGTTTCGGGAACACTGTCCGAGTTTCGTCCCTTGGACGTGATGCCCATCGTAGGAGCGTTACTGTTTTTGGGCTATTTGGCACAAAAAGAGGAACAGCGTATGCGCTTGTTCTCGTTGGCAAACATTTTGGTTTATCTGGTCTACAACGCGCTCATCCTAAGCACACAGTTCTTTGCACAGCTTGTCGGACTGATCTCGGTAGTGATCGCTCTGATTCGCTATCGAAAAAAGAAAGACACCTCTGCTTGAAACAAAGGGACCGTTTCAATTGCGCTTTTGCGCTTTTGAGACGGTCTTTTTTGCGCATTCAAAAATAATATTTTCGCATTCTGTCGTAAAATTTGTTTTGACCTCTTGACAAACGGGGCGTTGTGTGCTATAATATCCGTAGTCAAAAGAAAAGTCTTTAAGCCGATACAGAGAGATCGGGAAGATTTTGCATAGCGAGACCTGTACCCGCGCGGGTGGAGGTGCATACTTGTGTGTGGAATCTTGCCCGAGGTGGCAAGATTTTTTTATTACCCATAAGGGGGATTTTGCGATGAAGCAAAAGGCGCAGATCATGGATGCTACGGCGCTTTCGCGTGCCATGGCGCGGATCACACATGAGATCATCGAGCGTAACCAAGGCGTTGGAAACATCTGTCTGTTGGGGGTCAAACGCCGAGGGATCCCGCTGGCGGCAATGCTGGCGGAGAACATCAAGCGCTTTGAGGGTGTGGAGGTTCCGCTTGGACACCTTGACATCACCAAGCACCGCGATGATTTGACCGAACAGGAAAAAAGCGGTATGGCGGCGGAATGTCACATTCCATGCGATATCCGCGAGCGGACTGTGATCATTGTGGATGACGTGATGTACACGGGACGCACGGCGCGTGCGGCGCTCGAAGCGGTATTTGCCTTTGCAAGACCGCAAGCCGTTCAGCTTGCCGTTTTGGTGGACAGAGGGCACAGGGAGCTGCCGTTCCGCCCCGACTATGTCGGAAAGAATGTTCCCACAGCGCGCAGTGAGGAGGTCTCCGTCCGCTTGGAGGAGATTGATGGGGAGACCGGTGTTTACATCTGCGACGCGGATTAATATGGAAAGGAAGGAAATAAACATGGAGCAACAAAAGCTCACAATGATGAATAAAGCCGAGGTACAGTCTTTTGCAAAGGCTTTTTTGGCAACCCATTCCATGCTTTCCCATTCTTTGGAGCAATATGCGATACTTCCCGGTTTTTGCGATGTGCATGTGCATTTTCGTGAGCCGGGATTTTCTTATAAGGAGACCATCGCCACGGGCTCGCGTGCGGCGGCAAGAGGGGGGTACACGGCGGTTTGCACCATGCCAAACCTCAAGCCGGTGCCCGACAGCATTCCGCACCTTGCCGAACAGCTTGACATCATCAAGCGTGACGCGGTCATCGGCGTTTACCCCTATGCTTCCATTACGGTGGGGCAGATCGGGGAGACACTTTCCGACATGGAGGGAATGGCAAAGGATTGCATCGCTTTCTCGGATGACGGGCGCGGCGTGCAGAGCGATGGCATGATGCGTGCGGCAATGCAAAAAGCCAAGGCGCTTGGCAAAATGATTGTGGCGCACTGCGAGGTCAACGACCTGTTGCACGGCGGCTACATTCATGACGGTGCCTATGCGAGGGTACACGGTCACAAGGGCATTTGCTCCGAGAGTGAGTATCTGCAAATCGAACGTGACCTTGGTCTTGCAAAAGAGACGGGATGTGCCTATCATGTCTGCCATATTTCGGCAAAAGAGAGCGTGGAGGCGATCCGACGAGCCAAAGCAGACGGAGTGAATGTAACCTGTGAGACCGCGCCACACTACCTTGTGATGGACGACGGCGACCTGCAAGAGGACGGACGCTTTAAAATGAACCCGCCTCTGCGCAGTGCCGCGGACAGGGAAGCCTTGGTTGAGGGGATTCGGGACGGCACCATCGACATGATCGCCACCGACCACGCGCCGCACTCCGCCGAGGAAAAATCCCGCGGGCTTGCGGGCAGTGCATTCGGTATTGTGGGATTGGAAACCGCATTTCCATTAATGTACACCAAGCTGGTGAAAACGGGCGTGATCACGATGGACCGTTTGCTGGATCTTTTGGTCTACAATCCGAGAAAACGCTTCGGCATTCCGTTGAAGAACAGCTTCTCGGTATGGGATCTTGATGCCGAATTTTTTGTGGATCCCAACGAGTTTTTGACCAAAGGACGCGCAACGCCGCTGACGGGCATGAAGCTGTGCGGCAGAAATCTCTTGACCGTCTGTGACGGCAAGGTCGTATATCAAACGCAAACAATTTAACCTATATAAATTCGGAGGAAAAGGAAAATGGCTAAAAGAAAAGATCTGAAAAAAATTCTGATCATCGGTTCGGGACCGATCGTCATCGGTCAGGCGGCGGAGTTTGACTACGCAGGCACGCAAGCTTGCTTGGCACTCAAGGAAGAGGGCTATGAGGTGGTGCTTGTCAACTCCAACCCCGCAACCATCATGACCGATACCACCATTGCGGATAAGGTCTACATGGAACCCTTGACACTGGAATATATCGCAAAGATTTTGCGTTATGAGCGTCCCGATGCGATCGTTCCCGGTATCGGCGGACAGACCGGCTTGAATCTGGCAATGCAGTTGGAAAAGAAGGGCATTCTCAAGGAGTGCCATGTCGAACTGCTCGGAACTAGCAGTGAGAGCATCGAGCGCGCCGAGGACCGCGAGCTCTTTAAGGAGCTCTGCCAGTCGATCGGTGAGCCGACCATCCCCTCCGAGATCACCTACAGTCTCGAAGAAGCAAAAGCGGCGGCAGATCGCATCGGCTATCCTGTGGTGCTCCGTCCTGCCTTTACGCTTGGCGGTACGGGCGGCGGTTTTGCCAACGACGAGGAGGAGCTGATCGAGATCGGTATGAACGCGTTCAAGCTTTCTCCCGTACACCAGGTTCTGATCGAGAAGAGTGTCAAGGGCTACAAGGAGATCGAATTTGAGGTCATGCGTGACTCCAACGACCATGCCATCACCATTTGCGGCATGGAAAATGTTGACCCTGTGGGTGTTCACACGGGTGACTCCATCGTTGTTGCGCCGATCCTTTCGCTGAACGACCACGATCTCAAAATGCTCAACGACAGTGCCATCAAGATCATTCGTGAGCTAAAGATCGAAGGAGGTTGTAACGTCCAGTTTGCGCTCAACCCCGAGTCGAGTGAATACTTCCTCATCGAGGTCAACCCCCGTGTTTCGCGTTCCTCCGCACTGGCATCCAAGGCGAGCGGATACCCGATCGCCCGCGTGACTGCAAAGATCGCGGTCGGTATGGCACTCGAGGATATTCCCGTTGCGGGCGGTACTGCGGCGATGGAGCCGAGTCTCGACTATATCGTTGCAAAATTCCCGCGCTTCCCGTTCGATAAATTCACCTCCGCGCCCAACACACTCGGTACGCAGATGAAGGCGACGGGCGAGGTCATGGGCATCGGTTCGACACTGGATGAGTGCTTCCTCAAATCGGTACGCTCGCTCGAGACCGGCGTTTGCCACTTCCATCACCCCAAGTTCGACGGTATGACCGACGAGCAGATCTTTGATTATATTGCAGAGTCGAAGGATGACAATATTTACGCCGTGACCGAGTTGATCCGCCGCGGACGCAGCATTGAAGAGCTCCACAAGGCAACGATGATCACCGATATCTTCCTGGAAAGCATCCAAAGAATTGTGGACATGGAACAGCTGCTGAAAGAGAAGAGCGGAGACGAAAAGACATTGCGCGCCGCCAAGACCATGGGCTTCTCGGATAAGTTCATCGCAAAGCTGTGGGGCACCGATGAGATCCATGTTTTTGAGATGCGTAAGGCACTTGACATTAAGCCGATCTTCAAGATGGTCGATACGCTCCACACGGGCAAATATATCGCTTATCTCTATTCCTCTTACACGGGCGAGAATGCTTCGCGCTTGACCGACAAGAAAAAGATCATTGTGCTCGGTGCGGGTCCCATCCGTATCGGACAGGGCGTGGAATTTGACTACTCCACGGTGCACGCGGTGCAGACCATCAAAAAAGCGGGCTACGAGGCGATCATCATTAACAACAATCCGGAGACCGTTTCTACCGACTACACCACTGCGGACAAGCTTTATTTCGAGCCGCTGACTCCCGAGGATGTCATGAACATCGTGGCATTTGAACAGCCCGAGGGTGTCATTGCGTCTTTGGGCGGTCAGACCGCCATCAACCTCGCCGAACCGTTAATGAAGCGCGGTGTCAAGATCATCGGTACTGACTGCGAAGCCATTGACAGAGCCGAGAACCGCGACCTGTTTGAAAAGATTCTTGAACAACTCCACATTCCTCAGCCCGAGGGACAGGCGGTGACCAAGATTGAGGACGGCGTTGCCGCGGCGGCTCGCATCGGTTATCCCGTTCTCGTCAGACCCAGCTTCGTTTTGGGCGGCAGAGCGATGCAGATCGTTGCCAACGAGCAACAGCTCCGACACTATCTCAAGACCGCTGTTGAGATCGACGAGGACAAGCCCGTGCTTGTTGACAAATATATCATCGGTAAAGAGGTCGAGGTAGACGCCATTTGCGACGGACATGATGTATTTGTGCCGGGGATTATGGAACTGGTGGAACGTACCGGTATCCACTCGGGCGACTCGATCAGTGTCTATCCTACTTTCAGTATTTCCGACAAGGTCAAGGGCATTATTCTGCAATATGCAAAGAAATTGGGACTTGGCATTGGTATTGTCGGACTTTACAACATTCAGTTTATCGTAGACAAGGACGAAAATGTCTTTATCATTGAGGTCAACCCGCGTTCCTCGCGTACTGTGCCGTTCCTTTCCAAGGCAACAGGCTACAGCTTGGCGGATATCGCTACTGAGGTTATCATGGGCAAGAGCCTCAAGGAGCAAGGGATTTTCGATATCTATCCTTCTGAGAAAAAGCGTTGGTATGTCAAGGTTCCTGTGTTCTCCTTTAACAAGATCAGAGGTCTCGATGCTTACCTTTCTCCCGAGATGAAGTCCACGGGTGAGGCGATCGGCTATGATGACAAGCTCAACCGTGCGCTTTACAAGGCACTGCAAGCATCGGGTATGCACCTGCAAAACTACGGCACTGTGTTTGCTACCATTGCGGACAAGGATAAGGATGAGGCATTGCCCCTCATTCGCCGTTTCTACAATCTCGGCTTTAACATTGAGGCGACTGCGGGAACCGCAAGCTTCTTGAAAGAGAACGGTATCCGTACACATGTGCTCAAAAAGATCGAGGAGGACAATGAGGAAATTTGGGATGCGATCCGTCAAGGTCACATCGCATACGTCATAAACACCAGCGATCCCGGTGACATCGGAACCGCTAACGACGGCTTTAAGATCCGTAAATATGCGATCGAAAGCAATGTAACCATGTTCACTTCACTCGATACCGTTCGTGTGCTCCTTGATGTTTTGGAAGAGACCACACTCTGCATTTCCACCATCGACGCTTAAGAGGGTGGGAAAATGAAACAGGGAATTTTTACAATCAAAGAAAATATCGCGCTCACGGCTACCGTGTATCGCATGGTGCTGACGGGCGACACCTCGGATATTACACGCTCGGGGCAATTTGTCAACCTATTGCTTGACGGCTTTTATCTGCGCAGACCGATCTCGGTCTGCGACAGAGCAGAGGGACTTCTCACACTTGTTTATAAGGTAGTGGGCAAGGGAACCGAAAAAATGAGCAAAATGACGGCGGGCGAGGCCTTGGATATCCTTACGGGACTTGGGAACGGCTATGACCTTTCGGTCTCGGGCGACAAGCCTCTGCTTCTCGGTGGCGGCGTGGGGGTTCCTCCCATGTATCTGCTTGCCAAGGATCTGATCGCTGAGGGAAAACAGGTTTCGGTCATTCTCGGATTTAACACTAAGGACGAAATTTTTTACGAGGATGAGTTCCGTGCCTTGGGCGCGGATGTTACGGTTGCGACCGCCGACGGCTCCTACGGTGTCAAAGGATTTGTGACCGACGCTATGAAAAATATCGATTACACCTACTTTTATACCTGCGGTCCCGAGCCGATGCTCAAAGCCGTATGGAACACTTCAAGCACGAGCGGACAGTTCAGCTTTGAGGAGCGGATGGGATGTGGTTTTGGTGCTTGCATGGGGTGCTCCTGCAAGACGCTGACCGGTAACAAACGCATTTGTAAGGAAGGACCCGTGATGAGAAAGGAGGAGATCTTATGGCAGAAATGAAAGTGAACCTGTGTGGGATCGAGTTGGATAACCCGATCATTCCCGCCAGTGGTACGTTTGGCTACGGCTATGAGTTTGCCGAGCTGTACGACATCAATTGCCTTGGAACCTTCTCCTTCAAGGGGACAACATTGGAGCCCCGTTTCGGCAATCCCACGCCCCGCATTGCCGAGTGTCCGATGGGCATGATCAACGCGGTGGGACTGCAAAATCCCGGTGTCGAAAAGGTTATTTCCGAGGAGCTGCCCAAACTTGCCAAGTGTTTCCATAAGCCCGTGATGGCCAACGTGAGCGGATTTTCGGTTTCGGATTACGCCAAGACCTGTGAAATGTTGGATGCTTGCGAGCAAGTCGGGTGGCTGGAGGTCAATGTCAGTTGTCCCAACGTGCACGGTGGCGGCATGAGCTTTGGTACCTCGCCCGAGGCGGCGGCAGAAGTGACCGCGGCGGTCAAAAAGGTGACCAAAAAGCCCGTGCTCATCAAGCTGTCTCCCAATGTCACCGACATTGTCAGCATTGCCAAGGCATGCGAGGCGGCGGGCGCGGACGGCATCAGTCTGATCAACACTCTGCTTGGTATGCGCATCGATTTGCGTACCAAAAAGCCCGTCATCGCCAACAAAATGGGCGGTTTTTCGGGGGCGGCAATCTTCCCCGTGGCGGTGCGCATGGTCTATCAAGTCGCGCACGCGGTCAAAGTGCCCGTGGTGGGCATGGGCGGCGTTTCGAGCGCCGAGGATGTCATCGAGCTGATGCTCGCGGGAGCCACGGCAGTCGAGGTTGGAGCCGCAAATTTGGTCAATCCGTTTGCTTCGCGCGACATTGTAAACGATTTGCCCCGTGTAATGGATAAATACGGAATTAAAAATTTAAAAGATATTATCGGAGGAGTACAGTAATGGGAAAAGACGTCATTATCGCCTGTGACTTTGACAGCGCGGAAAAAACATTTGCATTTTTGGATAAGTTTACCGGCAGAAAGCCTTTCGTCAAGATCGGCATGGAGCTTTACTATGCCGAGGGCCCGTCGATCGTCCGTGAGATCAAAAAGCGCGGACACAAAATCTTTCTTGATCTCAAGCTGCACGATATTCCCAACACGGTCAAAAAGTCGATGGCGGTGCTTTCACGCCTTGACGTGGATATGACCAACCTGCATGCAGCAGGCACTGTTCGTATGATGGAGGGCGCGATCGAAGGATTGACCCGTCCAGACGGTACCCGCCCGCTACTGATTGCGGTCACACAGTTGACCTCCACTGACCAGGAAAGCATGGAAAAGGATCTGCTCATCAAAGAGCCTATCGCCGATGTTGTGATGCACTACGCGCATAACGCGAAGCTTGCGGGATTGGACGGCGTGGTTTGCTCACCGCTCGAAGCGGGTAAGGTTCATGAGACCTGCGGCGAAAAATTCCTCACCGTTACCCCCGGTGTGCGTTTTGCCGATGGTGACATCGGTGACCAAAAGCGTGTGATGACACCTGCCGAGGCCAAGAAAATCGGTTCCGACTATATCGTGGTCGGCAGACCGATTACTGCCGCCGAGGATCCTGTTGCTGCATATGAGAGATGCGTGCGTGAATTTGTTGATTAAGGCGTACAACATTCTTGAGCAAAAACTGAATAGGAGAGCTTTATGGATATTCAGAAATATAAAATAATGATTACTGAAACTGTAGTGACTCCCATGCTTGACTTTATGGACGAAGAAGGCGATTGCGAGTATACCAAAAAAGATGTTCATAAATGTGAAGAACTTCTTTTGCAATATTTGGATTTGCTTGGGGGTATTACCGCTCCTACAGACGAAGAAATCCTAAAGTATGTTAAAAAATTAGTTCTTGCCCTCAATAAATTGAATGATAAAACTGAGTATTCTTTAATTGAAACCGATGCACGCGAGAGTATTTGGGAGATTATTCAAAATAGTGCAATTGAATGTGGATTGCAAAATGCTTCTGAAGATATTACAGAAGAATGGCGAGAGTGGTAAACACTCAATTTGCGGTCAATTATGGTATAACAATAAAAGGAGATATAGAGACATGGAAACTTACAAAAGAGAATTTATACAGTTTTTGGAGAATGCGGGCGTGTTGAAGTTCGGTGACTTTACCGCAAAGAGCGGCAGAAAGATCCCTTACTTTATCAACGCGGGCGAGATCAAGACGGGAGACCAGATCTCCAAGCTTGGCGAGTTTTACGCAAAGGCGTACTTTGAAAAGGTGGGCAACCGCAAAACCGTTTTGTACGGTCCCGCATACAAGGGCATTCCGATTGCCGTTTCCGTATCGGTTGCGCTTGCAAAAAACGGCTTGGATGTTCCTTTCTTCTTCAACCGTAAGGAGGCAAAGGACCATGGCGAGGGCGGTATTTTCGTTGGATATCTACCCAAAGCGGGCGAGGAGATCGTCATTGTGGAGGACGTGATTACTGCCGGCACCGCGATCCGTGAGAGCATGGCAAATCTGCAAGGCCTTGAGGGTACCAAGATCGCCGCTACCTTTGTAATGGTTGACCGTAAGGAAAAAGGACAGGGTGAAAAATCCGCAATGGCGGAGATTGAAGAGCAGTTCGGCTTCCCGGTCTACTCGGTAGTTGACGTTTATGACATCATCGAGTATCTGGAAGAGGATGAAAAGAACGCCGAAAACGTTGCACGTATTAAAAATTATTTGGCAATCAACGGAGCAAAGGCTTAACCGACCGCGAGCCACATTCGCATTTGATGGGAGATTATCATGAGAAGTCTGATCGATATCGTAGATTTTTCGGTGGAGGAGCTTTATGGCTTGATGGACACCGCAAGTGACATCATCGCACACCCCGAACGTTACGCCGACGCTTGCCGCGGCAAAAAGATCGCTACGCTCTTTTTCGAGCCCTCCACCAGAACGCGTTTGAGCTTTGAGGCGGCAATGCTGGAGTTGGGCGGCAGTGTGATCGGGTTCTCCGAGGCAAATTCCTCCTCGGCGGCAAAGGGCGAGAGCGTTGCCGATACGGCAAAGGTCATCAGTTGTTATGCCGATATCATTGCCATGCGTCATCCGCGTGACGGTGCACCCTTTGTGGCGGCACAAAATGCGAGTATTCCCGTCATCAACGCGGGGGACGGCGGACATTGTCACCCCACGCAAACGCTTGCCGATCTGTTCACCATCTACCGCGAAAAGGGGAGACTGAACGATCTGACCGTCGGCTTTTGCGGAGACCTCAAATATGGGCGCACGGTGCACTCACTGATTGCGGCATTGGCTCGTTATACCGGGATCCGCTTGGTACTGATCTCCCCCAAGGAGCTGAAGCTGCCCGAAAATATCAAAACCGAGGTCATTGCCAAGCACGGCATGGAGTACGTCGAAACATCCGATCTTGAAGGCGCGATGCCTGCATTGGATATTCTTTACATGACACGTATACAGGGCGAACGTTTTGCTGACAAGGATGAGTTTTTACGTTTGCGTGACACTTATATTCTGACGCCCGAAAAGCTGGTAACCGCAAAGCAGGAGCTTGCCATTCTGCATCCTCTGCCGCGCGTCAATGAGATCAGTGTCAAGGTAGACGACGATCCCCGCGCGTGCTACTTCAAACAGGTCAGCAACGGAAAGTATATGCGCATGGCGCTGATACTAAAGCTGTTGGACGAGGCAAAAAGAAATCCGACAAGAGTACCTCTGATATGTGAGGACGGTGCAAAGATCATCCGCAACCGTATGCGTTGCAGTAATTCCCGTTGTATCAGCATGGTGGAGCAGGAGCTTGATCAAGTGTTTAAGCTGACCGAGCCCGAAAAACGCATTTGCCGTTGCATCTATTGCGAGACCAAGGAGACCGCGACGGAAGAAGATCTGAAATAAAAAAATAAACACCCTGCCAAAATGGGCGCGTCTGAAAACACAGTTTTCGTGTGCGCCCATGATGAATTGCTTTTTCGCAAGCGAAAAGGCATAAATTGGCTTATGCCGTGAATGGAACTTCGTTCATGAATTTCGCCCTGCGGCGCATGACGAAAAGCAATTCAAATTATGGAGACGGCGAAGCCGACGAGAAATCATGAAGCCAACGGCTTCAATTCATTACTAACGGGAAGAATACCTCCAAAAAGTAACACAAAAGCACTTATGACATACGCTTTCTATCGTATTTCATAGGTGCTTTTGGCTTTCATTCAAAACTGCGTTATCGGGCATTAACTAATCGGTAGGGTGTTTACGCGTTTATAGGGTGCAGATCAATCTTTCCAATGCGGTATAGCCTTGCGGGGAAAGCTTGAGCGACGTGTCGGCGGCGGTGCAAGCCTCCAACGCGCGGTGTAAACGCTTTTCCGAGGTGTTTCGCAAGCTCTTTTGATAAAGCGATACTTTAAATTCATGGAGCTTGAGCACCGAGGCGATCTCGGCGGCAGGAGTGCCGTCGGAGACCATGGCACGGACCGAGATCATGTCGCAGATCACGCGTGTGACATCACCGAGGATCATCAAGGGCTCTACACGGCGAAAACGGTAGTCGGCAAGGATCGCAAGCGCCGCATCCTGCTTGCCCTCCATAATGGCGTTGGTAAAGGCGAAGGCGTCATATTCCTCGGCGGGAGTGCAGACCAAACGCATATTTGCGTCTGTTGCTTCGGTCAGCCCGTGTGAAAGGGTATAGTAGGAGAGCTTATCGATCTCATTGGCGAGAATGTACATGCTGTGTCCGCAATAATCCGGCATGGCAGTGCAAAACTCGGGTGAGGCTTGTACGCCGTTGTGCGCAAAGTGCTTTTGAATCCACGCGGCGAGCTTGGCGGTGGTGCAACGCTCAAATTGAACGGGCGTGAGGTGTTCTCCGAGTTTACTCAGTACCGCAGAGGGGCGTTTTGGCAGATACCCCGCGTCAAGGCAATCGGCGGCAACGCTGATGATGAGGACATTATAGTCGTAATTCGGCAGTTGCGCCAACACGTCACAAAGCGCATCGAGCTCGTTAGGGCGCATGGTGTTAAAATTCAGACCGTTGACGGTGATCAGCTTTCTGTCTGCCATCATCGGCATAGGCATCAGCGCGTCCAGTAGCTTGTCGGGTGTAAAGTCTACCGCGTCCAAGTGCATTTCGTTAAAGAACGCAAAGGTTGGATCGGGACAGAGCGTGTCTCTTGCATGGCGTATCGCAAAGGTCTTGAGGTAGTCCTCGTCTCCAAAAAAGAGATAGCCCGCGCGGGGCGAGGCTTTGATCTCCTTGCGATAATCCGCTTCTTTGATCAAGTTCACGTGCCGTTCCTCCTCAGCTTGTTTTTCTTTCCTCTATTATAACATCTTTTTTCACTTTTTGCCATCAAAAAAGACAATTTTTTTAAAATTGTGCATTGTTCACAAAGGATTTTGGAATGGGTGAAAAAAATTTTTACGTAAAATTTTAAAAAAGACTTGCAAAAAAGGGAAAAGTATGGTATAATACCCGTGTTGCGCGTGTGCGCAGAAATTTTAGGGTGGTCCGCTGCTATGCTCGCATGAACACCCGGTATATTAGGAGGACTCAAAAATGAATATGCTTGAGGCTTTTACAAACGAGCAATTGAAAGCGGAGCTGCCCGTTGTCCGCATCGGTGACACCGTTCGTATTCACAACCGAATCAAAGAGGGTAACAGAGAGAGAATCCAAATGTTTGAGGGAACCGTTATCGCTAAGCACGGCGGCGGTATTTCCGAGACCTTTACCGTAAGACGCATTTCCTACGGTGTAGGTGTGGAAAAGACTTTCCCGATCCATTCTCCTAACGTGGTTAAGGTAGACATCGTTCGCGTCGGTAAGGTAAGACGTGCAAAGCTGTACTATCTGCGTGACAGAGTCGGTAAGGCTTCCAAGGTCAAGGAGCAGATCTGATTTTGCCGAAAAAAGAAAAGCGCTTGTCGTGTGACGGGCGCTTTTCTTGTTGTACTTATATTTATGAAAAATATGCTTATATTCGCCCCGATGACCTTTGCATATTTTTGTTGTTTCCCGCATACAATGAACCACGAATGAAAGACAGAAAGGCGGTTTGGGTATGAAAAAAGCGGGATGGAGATGTGGCTTGGCGGCGTTGGCGGGCGCGGTTTGTTTATCGGCAGGGGGGATAATCTGTGCGGCAGAGACTGAGGAGATCCCTGTGGTTTCCTATGGTTTGCATGTGCTCTCCGCGGCAACCGACATGGCGGTGTCGGCCCCCGTAGGGAATGAGGTGGTTTTCTCAGCGGAGGCTTTTGCACGTGCGCTCAATCTTTCCAAGGTGGACTATATCACTGTCAAGTCACTACCCGAAACAACGGCGGGAGAATTGCTGCTCGGTTCTACGCGTGTGGCGGCAGGACAGACGGTCTCCGCGCAAAATCTTGCTTACATGACCTTTTGTGCCGCAAGTGACGATTTGACACAGGCGTCCTTTACCTTTACAGCAAACGGTGGGGCGACGCCGATGATCTGTAATATTTACCTCTTGGACGAAACCAATTATACCCCCACGGTCAGCATAGCATCGGAGCTATCGCTCAATGTGTCCACACACAAGGGATTTTCGGCATACGGAACGCTTTCCGCATATGATCCGGACGGAGACGGGCTGATCTTTGAGATCGTTTCTTATCCGCAAAACGGTTCTTTGCAATTGACCGACAGTACCGCGGGAAGTTATGTTTATACCCCGAGCGGGAATTACACGGGCACCGACAGCTTTTCCTACGTCGCGCGCGATAAATACGGCAATTACAGCGCGGCGGCAACCGTCAATCTCAAGGTGACGGTTGCGGGGACTTCGATCACCTATGCCGATATGGAGGGTTCGGAGGCATATAATGCCGCCTTGACCATGACCGAAACAGGTGTGATGAGCGGGACGCAAGTAGGCAATCAGTATTATTTTTATCCCCAAGAGACCGTGAGTCGCGCGGAGTTTTTGGTAATGGCAATGAATGCGGCGGGGATTACCGCGGTACCCGCGTGTGAGGCAACCGTGTTTGCCGATGATGCCGATATTCCCGCTTCAATGAAAGGCTATGTTGCCGCCGCCTATGAAATGAACTACATCAGCGGCTCATTGGTGGAGGGAAAGCTTTGCTTTTTGCCGAATGAGGAGATCACACGGGCACAGGCGGCTGTGATGCTTTCCAATATTGTAGGTCTTTGCGATGTTGCCGTAACGCCCACCTTTGCGGATCATTCCGAGATCCCCGTTTGGGCAAGCGAAGCGATTTATTCTCTCAATGCCGCGGGGATCATGAACAGCCAAGCGGGCTATATTTCACCTGTTGCCAAAATCACACGTGCGCAGACCGCGCAAATGCTGGCGGCGGCAATGGCGTATGTGGAGTAAATGAAAGTTTGCGCGTTTTTCAAAATAAAAAAGACTGCATTCATCGTGCAGTCTTTTTTATTTTCTCAAAAAACACAAATAACAAAATAAAACCATAAAAATATGTTGACAAATGTGGTTGCTCGTGGTAAAATAAGGATGTGATAGCAAAGAAAATGTTAGGAGGGACTTTTTATGTCAAAAGAGCAATCCGAAAATATTCCGTCGATCCTTGATTTGAACCGCGACGTGGAGCCGTTTGTGATCCAAGGCTCCGCTACGCGAACCAAATTTTTTAAAAGTAAGTTCGATGACCGTTTTGCTCCGCTTCAATTTGTGCATTTCTCGGATATTCATGCAGTTCCCGAGCTGTGGGACCGCATGGTGGAGTATGTCAACCATTACAGCGATTATATTTCCTTTGCCCTCCATACGGGCGACTATTGCGGTGCTTCACAGGCGCAGTATGTCGATTTTTACGCCGAGGGTACACCGTGCCTTCGCCCCATTCTCAATTGTGTCGGTAATCACGATACCGTGATACGTGAGGAGGGTATCTATTACAAGCAGTCCAAAGAGAGCGCATACCGTTTGCTCTTCAATCATACCGATGGGTGGGATGTGAACTTTTTGGAGTGTGAGAGCTCCATGACTTATTACAAGGATTTTCCCGAGTCAAATCTCCGTTTGATCGTTCTTGATCAATACTATGACATCGAGCTTCAGACCGAATGGCTGACAGAACGCCTTGACGATGCGCGTCAAAAGAAGCTGTGTGTGATTACCGCGATGCATGAGCCGACCGATTTTATCAATGATACTTATCAAGTGACCTTTCATTCGATCAACGATTATGAGGGACTCAGCGGCAGACCGCGCCATCAAGCTTTTGAGGAACCGATTGCCGATTTTATTGCAAAAGGAGGCGCCTTCATTTGTAATTTGGTGGGGCATGAGCATCACGACCTGTTTGGCTTGACCGACGCGGGAGTGTTGAATGTCGCGGTTCCGTCGGCAACCAACTGGGCGGGGTGGTGCGATGGCAAGCGTGTCAGAGGTACACGTACCTACGATTGCTTCAATGTGGTCAGCGTGGATGCCAATCTCGGGCTCCTTAAGCTTGTCCGCGTGGGTGACAACGCCGATCATTATTTGCGCATCAAGCGCGTGCTGTGCTACGATTATGTCAACAAAAAAGTGATTTTTAACGGCTGAGAAAAGAGGATGAAGAATGTTATCAGACCAAAGACAGTACGAAATGACCGAATGGATTTTGCGAGAGGGAAAGGCTTATATTTCCGAAATGGCGGAGCATTTTGCGGTCAGTGCCGAGACGGTACGGCGAGATTTGAACGTCATTTGCGCTGACGGAAGGATCAAAAAGGTTCACGGCGGTGCCGTTGCGGTTCGACCCTTGATGCGCGATGACAGCTATGAGGTGCGTTTGGAAAAGCGCGTCAGAGAAAAGCGGGAGATCGGCAAACGCGCCGCACGGTTGATCGAGGACAACGATGTCATTGCGTTGGATTCGGGGACGACTGCCGAGGCATTGGCACGCGAGATCTATCATGTAAAAAATCTTTGTGTGGTCACCGCGTCGATTTCCGTGGCAAGCATTTTGTCGCAAAAAATACAGCGTGGGGATTTTGAGGGCAAGGTCATCCTTTTGGGTGGAACCGTTGATCCGGAAACGCATATCCTTCGCGGTGGGCAGACAATATCCATGATGAAGCGTTACTTTATCGACAAGGCATTTCTCGGTGCCACCTCGGTTTCTCCCGCGGGTATCATGATGTGGAACGAGGATGACGGTCTCTTTACCGCCACGATTTTGTCACAGGCGAGAAGCGCGTATCTGTTGGCGGAAAGCGAAAAACTGGGTGAGCGAAGCTTTTATTTGGTCGCGCCTCTTGACGCGGCTGAGCTCTTGATCACCGATAATGTGTATCCTATTTCTGCTGATATGCAGACGGCAATCGATGCCGCGGGGCTTGTGGCCGATATCGTCACCATCAACGGCATTGTGAAAAAGGATGGTGACACGCTATCATGAAGACCATCGTAAAAGATACGCGGAATGCCATCCGCATCGGTGTAACCTGTTTTTTGGCGTATCTGTCCTGTTATTTGGGAAAAAATTTGCTCAGTGCTATGATGCCGCAGCTTTTGGAGAGCGGTGTGTTTGACGACATTTCGCTGGGCAGAATGGCAAGCGTGTTTATGCTGACCTACGGCGCGGGACAGTTGATCAATGGTGTGATCGGAAATCGGATTCGGGGCAGATATATGATCGCTGTGGGCTTGCTGTTCCCGGGGATACTGATGTTTGTTTTTCCGCACTGTACAGCGGCGACAGGGGTGATCCTTTGGGGTGTGTGCGGATTTTTCAGCTCCATGCTGTGGGGGCCGATCTCACGCATGATCGGTGAGAATACCAAGCCCGCCGCGGGAGAGATTTTGATGACGCTGATGACCGTGGCGTCCTCGCTCGGTTCTCTTGGGACACAGGCATTGGCTGTGGTGGGCGGGATTACGGGGAAGTATATCATCGCGTTTTACATCAGCGGAAGCCTTTTGTGCCTCATTTCGCTGTCGCTCTTTTTATATATGTTGCATTTGGAACGGATCGGCGTTGTGCAAAGCAACTGTCGAAAAGAGAATAAACACGAAACAAACGGCAGTCGCGGTCTTGCTTTTATGAGTTGGGGCTTTGTGTTTATGCTGATCTTGACTATGCTCAACGGTGTGGTTCGCAACGCAGTTTCCTTTTGGATTCCTACTTTTTTTGTGCAGTATCTCGGCTTTTCCACCGAGTTGGCGGCGGGTGTGATGATGATCCTGCCGTTTGTCAACATTGCGGGGCCCTTTTTCGCTCTTTGGCTGATGCGAGTGACAAAGCGCGACGAGATACAGGTTTGCCTGTGGTTATTTCTGTTGTCGGTGCCTTTGTTCGCGGTGCTGTTTTGGTGTCGCGGAGCGTTTTCTTTTTTGTCGGTGGCGGCGCTTTTTTTGGCGTCTGCCGCTATGATGGGCGTGTGCAACCTGGTGTTCAGCGTTTACGTGCTACGATACCGTGACACGGGGAAGCTTTCGGGCATTTCCGGATTTTTTGATTTTTCATCGTATATCTCGGCATCTGCCGGAAGCCTGCTGTTTACCGAGCTGATGGCGGGGAATAATTGGAACGGATTGATCTTCGGTTGGGTTCTGATCGGTTTTTTGGGAGCACTTTTTGCGTTTTTTTCTTCCAAGAGCAACCGAAAAATTTGATAAACAAAAAGGTCGTTGCAGGTTTGGTGCAACGACCTTTTTTGGGTTGTCTTATTTCAAATATTTGCTCATTGCCTTGATTACGTTTTGCGCGTACAGGCAAAAGCCGAGATCATTGGGGTGAAGATATTCGTCTCTGAAATATTCGGGAAAGGGAGGAACGAGGGAAAGACCGTCGATGTGAATCATTCCATGATCTTTTGCCGCGTCGATCACGATCTGCCTTGCCTCGGCAAAGCTACCGATCGGCTTTGGATTTTGTTTGAGGTCGGCTCTCCAAATGGGAGATATGACAAAAAAGTGCTTTGCTGTGTTTTGATGAAGCGCTTTGACCGCACTGAGAAAGGCGGTGGCGTTTTGTTTCATATCGTCAAGCGTTTGGTAGTGATTGTAGTCATTGGTGCCAAAGGAGACGACCACGGTGTCGGGCGCATAATCAATTTGATCCACGGTTCTCGGATCAAAGCGTCCGCCGCCCACACCGAGATTGAGACTTTCGGCGTTGAAAAACTCGGCGACCAAGTGTGCGTAGCAAAAGCTGTGTACCACCGAGCTGCAGCCCTGTGTGATGGAATCTCCGTAAAACACCATTTTGGAATCGTATTTATGGGGCATCACGTCGGCGCCGTCATCCAATTCAATATATTTGATTACTGCGGGATCGTTCCCTCGGGGAAAGTAGACGGTCACACGGCATTCGTCAAGCGGGTCGCCAAGCGGATCGTCAAGCTCAATCGTGGCAGGCTCGTTCTTTTTTCTGTACTCTTTCATGTTCAGCGTCGCGCGGAGCACACCGTTGATAAAAATGTCGTAGCTTGTGCCGTTGGAGACGGCAAACCTCATGGCCTTGGAGTTTGTGTGAAAATCGAGGGCGATACCCGAGGAATATCCTGCGCGTTCGCCGAGATCGGGATGCATTTCTTTCCAAGCCGCAATTTGCTTGTCGGTACATCTTTGATAGTGTACGCCGTCCTCCTCTTCGGTCACAAAAAGCGCGCCGAAAGAGATTGCCTTGATCTGTTCAAAAGAAAGTTGCATTTGTCACATTCCTTTTTATGGTTTTATTATTGAATGTATTATAACAGAAAAAAGCCCTGTTGTCAAGGCTTTGGAGCTTTGTCATGGGTAACTTTTGGAAAAAACAGCGGTCAAAAAATTGAGCGTTTGTGTATAAAATGGTTCTTTTGACCTAAACGTGTAAAAAAAGTTTCATTTTAAGTAAAAATTGTTTCTTGAAATCTGTCTCGCATTGCTGTATAATATAGTACATGTGAGCGAAATTTTTTGATTTGGGAAAGGATCAATGTAGCCAATGAGCATCAACAGTATTTTTATGCGCTTTCCGGGCGGACTTTCCAAAGCCTTGACGCTGAGCTATGATGATGGTGTGGAGGAGGATGTGCGCCTAATCGAGATTATGAAACAGAATGGCTTGTGCGGAACCTTCAATCTGAACTCCGGCAGATTGATGACCGCTGAGGAGTACAACAAAACGCCGCGTGATTATGGAAAGCGTTTGGCGCTCAAGCAGGCGGCGGAGCTGTACGGCGTTGACGGCATAGAGCCCGCGCTCCACACATATTCTCATACACATCTCAACACACTCCCGCCCGCACAGGTGGCATATGAAGTTATGAAGGATCGCGAGCAGTTGGAAACGTTGTTTGGAAGAGTGATTCGTGGAATGGCGTATCCTTACGGTACCTATTCAGATGAGACGGTAGAGGTGTTGCGTAATTGCGGGATCTTGTATAGTCGCACCGTGATCTATACCGAGGATTTTAAAATTCCCACCGATTGGTTGCGGTTGCCCGCGACTTGCCATCACAAAAACGCGCACTTGCCCGAGTTGACGCAAAAATTTATTGAAAAGGTGCACAAGACGAACGAGCAACCGTGGCTGTTCTATCTTTGGGGACACGCGTATGAGTTTGAAAGGGATCATAACTGGGAGGTGATCGAGCGTTTTGCCGAGCAGATTGGCGGCAGAGAAGATATTTGGTATGCCACCAATGGCGGGATCTTCGAGTATATCGAGGCTTTTCAACACTTAATCTTTACCGCAGATATGATGCGCGTGCAAAACCCCACGGCAAAGGAGCTTTGGTTCTTTTTGCGTGGGCAGCTCTACAAGATCGCCGCAGGCGAGACGCTGAAATTGGATTAAAAAAGTTGGCTCGCATTTTTTGTGAGCCAACTTTTTTTAATTAAATTTCAATAATTCTAAAATAGTCACTCTCATTTTCACACATAGAGGGGACGGAGAGATAGCGGATGCCGTCAATCACATTGTCCGCACCCTTTGGGTAATATCCTTGCAATACCAAGCGAATGCGGCCCGATTCACGAATGATCTTTTGTACCTCCGCGAAGTTTTGCAGTGTGAATTTTGCGGGGACATTGCAGTCCAAATTTTGACAGATCAACAAAACAGCGTTTTTGGTCATTCTTAACTGCTTTTTCAGATATTCGATTTGTTGAGACGGGAGGTAAAACTCGGTTTGCTTGCGCGCCGTGTCGGTACCGTATTGCAGATCTGTGCGGTGATTTCCATTCAGTAAAAGAAACCACGAGTGATCGGTAAACACCGAGTAGGGTGTGGGGTACAGCTCCTCGCGTTCAAGGAGCTCGGCAGCTGTCACGGTGAGGTGATCTTGCGGACCGGGAACAAGGTAGAACGGGATCTCGTAGCCGCGGATCAGCTCCATTGCTTCATGGATACACTCCAGTACCTCCGGGCGTTTTTGAGAGGTCTGATCCACCAGGTTTCCCATGCAAAAGCAGAGATCGACGTTCTGTTTTTGAAACGCGATCATTGTTTCTTTCAGCTTTTTCAGCGATGGGAGTGTTTTATGTGTCTGCCCAATCGGTTTTTGTTTGCAGTAGCGAAGATCTGTAAAAATTCCGATTTTCATAATATCCTCTCATGTCAGTTTTTTGCGAAATTCCGCAGGCGTACATTGGTAGTATTTTTTGAAAACCTCGGTGAAATATGTGGGGGAGGAAAAGCCGAGCATGTTGGAGATCTCGGATACATTGAGATCTCGCGTGCCTAAAAACTGAATGGCCTTGTTGATGCGGATCTTGGTGAGATATTCGGAAAAATTGTGTCCGGTCAGATCCTTGAACATACGGCTGAAATAAGATTTGTTAAATCCGAGCAGATCGCTGACCGTTTGTAGGGAAATATTTTGGTTATAGTGGTCATCAAGGTAGTCAAACAACAGCTTCAGTTTTTCAAATTTGGATTCGTCGATGTCGGTTTCGGGCGAGTTCAACTGATGCTCGCGGTACATGACTCCCAAAATCTTTAAAATGTTGGCTTTTACAAACATTTCATAGTAGGGCTCGGATTTTTTGTATTCCGAAAGGATCTCGCTGACGTAGTCGTAAATAATGTGCGATTGAAACAGCGAAATATGCGTGTCCGACATTTTGAGCAATGCCCATGCTGCGGGCATGGTGCGGAGTAGCTTGCGCGATTCAAAATCGTCAAGCCGAAAATAAACGATGTCTATGGCACCCTCGGGCGGGAGAAACTCGGTGCTGTGCTCGATATGCGCATTGACAAACAGACAGTCCCCCTCACTCATGGGGAACTGCTTATGCTCGGCATGATAGATACAAGAACCCTTGCTGCAAATGACCAGCTCGACCTGTGGGTGAATGTGCGGGGTGGTCGGCTTGTGAAAGTAGGTTGCCTCCACATGTTGGATATTGACGGGCAGATTTTTTACGTTTGGGTTGCGTACGGAGAAAAAGGACATGTCGCACCTCTGTGATTGAAATAAAGTAAAACAAAAAAACTATGTTAATATTATAACCTCAAAATCATTGTTTGTCAATAACTATATTAATTTTTTTGCTTTTTTCTTGAAAAATAAATCATAAAATATAAAAATACTTACATTTTATTTTATTTCTGTTTTTTATAAATATTTTTTAATATAATCAAAAAAAGTAAAAAAAACTTGATTTTATGTAAATATATATAATTGAATCGGAAAATCCGAGATGATATCATATATTTGTGATGGGTTTGGCGGGAGATTTTGACACTTTTCTCAATGTATCGAAAACATCTGTTTTTTATCGAAAAAATACATTGACATTACAATATTTCTGTGATACAATGAACGTGCAATATCCAAAAAACTTGTTAGTAAGAGAAAAAATACCTATATATAGGGAAATTAAAGGAGGACTTTTAAATGTACAGACCCGAATATCCGCGCCCGCAAATGGTGCGCACCGATTGGATCAACCTCAACGGGACTTGGGAATACCGCGCTGACCGTGCAGGCTCCGGTACCGACCGCAAATTCTTTTTGCCCGAAACCGCATTTGACGAACGCATCGAGGTGCCGTTTTGCCGCGAGAGTGTGCTCTCCGGTATTGGAGATACCGATTTTTGCGAAACGGTTTGGTATCGCAAAACCCTTTCTTTGCCCCAAGCTTGGGATGGAAAGCGCGTGCTTCTCCATATCGGCGCTTGCGATTTTCGCACCACGCTTTGGGTAGACGGCAAGGAGATCGGTACGCACGTGGGCGGATTTGTATCTTTTTCCTTTGATCTCACCGACCATCTGACCAACCGCCAGCCCGTCATCGTTTTGCGCGTACAGGACGATGTGCGCTCCAAAAAACAAGCCGGCGGAAAGCAAAGTCACAGCTACTATTCCAAGGGCTGTTCCTATACCCGCACTACAGGCATTTGGCAGACCGTTTGGCTCGAGGCGGTGGAGCAGACCTACATTAAAAATACCAAATACTATCCCGACATTGATGCGGGAACATTGACCGTCCTTGCCAACGCCGAGAACGCAGACGGTATGATGCTGACGGCAAAAGCCTTTTATGAGGGCAGGGAAGTGGCAAACACCTCCGCTTCGGTGCACGGCAAGCAAGCCATGCTGACGTTGGCTTTGAGTGAACTGCACCTGTGGGAGGTTGGCAACGGCAGATTGTACGATCTCGAATTGACGCTTGGAAACGATTGTGTCAAGAGCTATTTCGGTATGCGCAGCATCGGTTGGAAGGATGGCATTTTTACACTGAACGGCAAGGTCGTGTTCCAAAGATTGGTGTTGGATCAAGGCTTTTATCCCGATGGTATTTGGACTGCGCCGTCCGAGCAAGCCCTCATTGATGATATCATGCGCTCCATGGCGATGGGCTTTAACGGCGCGCGTCTGCATCAAAAGGTGTTCGAGCCGCTCTTCCTGTATCATTGCGATCGCCTCGGCTATCTTGTATGGGGCGAGGAAGGAAACTGGGGATTGGACATTAACAGTGTGGAGTGTTGGCGGACCTTTCTTCCCGAGTGGCAGGAGGTGTTGGAGCGCGATTTCAACCATCCCGCCATCATCGGTTGGTGTCCGCTCAATGAGACACAGCAAAACCAAGATCCCGCATTTGTCAAATTCCTTGCCGATATGACGCGTTCGGTCGATCCCACGCGCCTGTACATCGAGGCTTCGGGCTGGCGCCATATTCCGGGGCTTGCAGACATGGTGGATGTACACGACTACTGCCAGGATCCCGCCGCGTTTGCCGCCAAGTATGAGCCGCTCAAAAATGAGGAGACCATTGCACTTAATCTGCCCAAGAGCTGGAAATATCAAGAGACTTGTGTCCCCACATTTGTCAGCGAGTATGGCGGCATCCATTGGAATGCCGATGACACTGCGGGGGACTCGTGGGGATACGGCTCCACGCCGACAAGCCCCGAGGAGTTCATCAGCCGTTTCAAGGGATTGACCGAGGCGATCCTGTTCCATCCCAAAATGAGCGGACTTTGCTACACACAGCTTACCGACGTTGAACAGGAGCAAAACGGACTTTACACCTATGACCGCCGCGCAAAATTCGATCCCGCAATCTTCCACGCAATTCTGACTCAAAAGGCGGCAGTGGAAGAGTGAGATTTTTTACAACTTTATATTGATTTTTTCAAAAGGAACCGTGAACATCGCGGTTCCTTTTTTCTGTCAATGTTTTGTAACCCTCGTAGAGGAGGTTTACGAAGCGCCGTGGAGTTTGTAGAGCATGAGCGATGAAAGCAAAACCGACCGAGCTACGCGAGGGGAGGGGCAAGCATCACAGTCGCCAAGGCGACTTTACAGGATCACGTTTAAAATTTTACTATCTTGCCAACGGAAAGTTACTACCAAAAATTGTTTATATCCGCCAAAAATCCCGTGTCGATTTTTGCTATAATTGCTAAAGACGCAACAAATGAGTAAATAAACCTTGATTTTAAGTAAATATTTGGGATTGAAAAGTGCAAAATGAAATTATATAATAAAAGGGCAAGGATCGGATCCACCCTTGAAAAAAATAAATATAATAAGGGGATTTTTAATTATGAAAAAAAGCGTACTCAAAATTACGGCGCTTTTCATGAGCTTGCTCATGCTGGTTGGCATGGCAATTATTCCTGTTGGTGCCGAAGATACGACGGATACCGCAGTAAATGGTTTGGCGTTAATAGAAAGTTACGGTTTGGAATATGCAGAAACATGGCAAAAGGGCAATGCTGATGCAGGGTACACGCCTGTATCTGCTGCTACACTGGTTGACGGTTCTGCTAACGGAATGAGCAATTATCTTGTTATCAAATTTGGAACGTCCGATAACTATCCTGTTTTTCAGTTGCCTGCCTCGGTAACAGCTACAGGATTGACAGATTATACGATTGAAATTGATGTGATTACAACCGAAGGTCAAGCCACTCAAGGTCAGTATCTTTATTTTGCAAAGAATGGAAATACAAAAGTTGGATTTTTATATAAGACGGGAAGCTATACTGATGATACGGCAAGAGGTATTATTTCACAAGTTGGTAATAAGCTTAGCTTGAGTGAAAATTTAATTTTTGGACAGACCCCTTTGGCAAACAGTTCTACTGCTGTGGGTGGGTACCACAGCTTTAAAATTACAGTTTCGTCGGTAACTGATGGTGCATCTGCCGTAAATGTATCCATTGACGGTGTTGATGTGAGTAGGTACATTACTGCAAGCGCGGCTTTAACATCTTATCTTGGATTTAGTGGTTGGGGTTTCACCGGTAACTCGACTATCGGCTTTGATAATATTAAAGTAACCGACAATTCTAATGGTACTAATAATGTTGTATATGAAGAAGATTTTGAATCAACAGTGGTTTCCTATGATGATATTTCTGCTTACAGAAGTGAAAGTGGTTTTGTAGCGCCTACGATTTCTTTGGAAACTGTCAATTCCAGAGGGGGAGGTTATACATATACAGGTAGCCCCCAAATCTTCGCCGGCTGGTACACCGACGCGGCTTGCACCACGCCTCTCGCAACCGATGTGACCACGGGTGCGGCATACGCAAAATTTGTTCCTGCAGATGTGCTTACCGTACAGGGACAAATTACCGACGGTACGACCTCTGCTAATGCAACCACCGATCTGCGTTTGGTCTCCACGGTAGATTGCCTTGATTATCAGTATGCGGGCTTCCGTTTGGTTTACAATGAAGCAACGGGCTACAGCGACAATATTACCACCGTTTACAAGACGATTACAGGTGCGGATAACACCTATGTACCCACCGTGTTCTCTTCGGCTTCCGAGTATTTTGTACTTTACAACATTACCTCGGTGCCTACCACGGCTACCATTGCCGTTAACGCTTACTGGGTGACTGCCGACGGTACCACCGTAAACGGGGAAGCAGTTGCCATCAGCATTGCCGATGCCATTGCGGCAATCGCACAATCATAAAGGAGGGGAAGATCATGTTGAACAAACAGAACCTTTATCAAAATCCCAGCGTTCAAATCGTTCTTTTTGAGAACGAGGATATTCTCACCTTGAGCAACGGCGGGGATGGATCGGGTAATTCCAAAGCCTTTAGCGACATCTTCAATTTGACAAACGATGATGTGGTTATTGTTGATTAAATATTGACACAATCGCCGTAAGGCTCGCCGGTTTTCGGCGGGCCTTACCGTCGTGGTTTACGGGCATACAACTTGCACAAAAAACAAAAATGTAAAGATATCTTGATTATATGTAAAGATATTGAGTTGAAAATCTTCCGCAACTATTGTATAATAAAATCAGCAAGGGCACATGAACCTTTGTGAATAAAAAACAAAAAGGAGAAGAAAACCCATGAAAACACACGCAATCAAACTTTTGTCCCTGTTGTTGACCCTTTTGATGTTGCTTTCCGTGTCCGTTGTTGCTATCCAAGCAACGGAGCAAGACAGCGGCACAACAGATGAAGGCACGACTGATGATGGTGCGACAACACCCGACAATCATACCCTTACCGGCAATGCGCTCCTCAAGGCTTACGGTATTGTATGCAACAGCAAGGACAACGATGACGGTACCAACGGCGACGTTGCTGAAGCAAAGATCACCGGTGCTGACGGAAATGCCTATTTGGAACTCAAATTCGGAGATTCTGCAAGCTATCCCAAAATCTTTCTTGACGCGACCAACGAAACTGCCGATGCAGGTAATCAGCTGTACAACTACACGGTAAGCATCGATTTTATCGTGGTTGATAACAGCACCAACAAGCTGATCAACTTCTTCTACGCAAACAACGGCTCTAAGGATGGCACCGTCGGTTTCCGTACCGGTCCGTACACAGAGGACAAAAACTGGGGAATTGTTCAGCTTGAAAATATGGCATTGCAAACCGCTACCGACAAGATGTATTTCGGAGAGGGTATCTTCTCGGCAAGCAAGACCGAAAAAGGTACTGTACATACATTTGAGGTCACTGTCAATGCCGAAAAGCTCGGTGCAGTCCCCACCATTTCCGTAACGGTAGACGGTGTTAATGTTGGTGTTACCAATACAGCGGCTTTGGCAACCTCCCGTATCGGTTTTTCGGGCTACAAGGGCTCTGTGATAGGTATCGATAATATCTGTCTCAAGGACAACACCACCGATACCGTTGTAACCAACATCACCTTTGAGGATCACTCCTACGGCGATACTCTGCAATCCATCGACGATGACAACCACGGCTTTGCTTGTGTTTGCGGTGTTGCCGTAACCGAGGCACACGCTTATGACGCGGGCGTGGAGATCGATGACGAGACCTCCTGCACCACCAAAAAATCCATGAAGTACACCTGCTCCATTTGCCAACATGAAAAGGTTGTTGCCAATCAACACACCCCCGGCGAGCTTGAAACCGTAAACGATACCTGTACCGAGGACGGTTACACCTCCATCAAGTGCACCGTTTGTAATGAAGAGCTCCAACATACCGTGATCGAGAATGACGGACATGATTACGGCCTTTGGGAAAAGACCGACAACGGCAAAAAGCGTACCTGTACCGTTTGCGGTGCCGTAGAAGAGGATGTTGAGAAGACAGAGGCACCCGAAACCGAGGCTACGCCTGCGGAAAGCCAGACGCAAGCACCCGCTGCCACCGAGGAAAAGAAAGGGTGCGGCGCTGTTGTGGCAACACCTGCCATCACTGCACTCCTTGTTGGCGGTGCGCTGTTGTTTGCCAAAAAGAAAAAAGAGGATTGATCCCATTCCTCGATGAATGAAAGCTTTCGAGGAGGACTTTGATAGATGTCGCTGTCCTCCTCGATTTTATCCCAAACATCAAAAAAGGAGATTATCATGAAAAACATATTTGCAAAAATAATATTGCTTTTGTTGGCGCTCTCCATGCTTTTCGGCTTTGCCGCGTGCAAGAAAGACGATGGAAAAAAGACGCCTACCGATACCCAACCCCCGGAGGAAGAGACCGATCCCTATCAAAAGGACTCGATCCCCGATAATATCAACTACGGGGAAGAAGAAGTGGTGATCCTGTATGATGAACTGCGTCCCGAAGAGTTTGATCCCGAAGGCGCTTCCTTTGTGGAAGAGGCGGTCATGTCGAGAAACACCAAGGTCGAGCAGCGTCTCAATGTGACACTTAACTTTACCCCCACCACCGGCGGTTACATCAATACCGGACTTTCTCCCTTTAAGGCAACCGTGGAAAACGATGTTGTGGGCGGTCTCAATACCTTTGATATTTGCGCAGACTACGGTATGACCATCGGTAGCTGTGCTGTAAGCGGTCTTTGTGTGAATTTGACCGATTACGATATTATCGATTTCGACGCGCCTTGGTGGGCGTCCGACTTGAGCACCAGTGCCACCATCAACAACAAGCTGTATTTTGGTGTCGGTGATATTTCCACCAGCTATCTTTCCAACATGTACTGCATGTTCTTCAATGAGGACTTGGTGAATGACCTCACGCTTCAAAGTCCGTATGATATGGTGGAAATGGACAACTGGAAGTGGGAGTTCTTTATGCAATATTGCAATGAGATCTATGCCGACCTGGATAATGTGGAGGGGAAAAGCGTTGGCGACCGCTACGGTCTTACCATGACACATGTCACCGGTGAATCTGTTTTTTACAGCGGCGGATGTCAAATGTTGGAGCTGGACACAGACGGAAATTTGATCCTTTCCGAGACGATGAGTAACAGCCGCGCTTCCAATTTCTACTCCTTGACCACCTCTTTCTTCAACGATAGCAACAATGTATATGTAAACGAAAAAGACGATGATAATGATGGCGTTGTCAACTGGAAAGATAATTTCTTGGACGGAAACAGTGTATTTACCATCTCGCAGCTCAGCTTTGCAAAAGCAATTATTGACTCGGGCAGCGGTATGAAGTTTGGTGTTCTTCCGCTTCCCAAATACGACGATAACCAAAACTATCGCTCGGCTTGTTGGGTGGGACGTACCCTGTATTTCATTTCCTCCGGTTCACCCGTCGCCGAGATGGCGGCAACCACCTTCGAGTGCTTGGCATCCGAGGGCTATCGCCAGGTAACCCCCGTCCTGTACGAGGATACCTACAAGCTTCGTTACTCCAAGGACGAGACCAGCGGTCAGATGATCGACCTCATCCGTGCCTCCATCGTGTTCGACCTTGCTCAGGTCTACACCTATTCCTTTGAGGATCAGATTCCCACCAGAATGACGCGTGCGCTGACATTTGGTACCATTTCCGGCTATGCAACCGAGATGCAGAATATTTCCACCGCAATGGCAACCTACAAGAGCGGTATGCAGCAGGTGGTACAGACGATCTACAATTCCTATCAGTGATCTCCGATTGAGGATAACAACCATGAAAAAAACTTTTCAAGTTTTTGTTTTGTTTCTTGCCGTCGTAGCTGTTTTGACCTCCTGTTTTACGGCTTGCGGCGATAAGGATACCCCCGCCGATGACACAGGCACGGCGGGGTCTGTGGAGAAAAATGATGACCTTTTGACGCTGATTGAAGGCGGCAATGCAAAATGCACCATTGTGTTCCCGTTTTCCGGTGACCAAAACGCATCCTCCGCGGCGTTTGCTCTCAAAAAAACACTAAAACAATTGTACGGCATTGATATTCCGACTGCCGACGATTATGACAACGATACGGCAGTTTCCACCGATGACGTGGAGATTTTGGTGGGGACCGTCAAGCGTACCGAGGCGGAAGAGGCTTGTGCGCGCTTGGACGCGGACACCGACTGGCTGGTACATGTAAACGGAAATAAGCTGGTGATCGTTGCCGCCTCCGCTGAGGGTTACGAGCGCGCACTGGCGTATTTGCAAGCGAATTGCTTAAAGGAAGGGGGAACCGACTTGGCACTTTCACGTACACTGTCCGCGGGCAGATTGCTCGCCCAAAATGTACTGTTGCAAAATGTGGTACAATCTTATACCATCGTGTTTGCCGAGGGGGCAACCGAGCGTGTAAAGACCGCAGCACAAACACTGAAAACCGCGCTTGCACCGTATGGCGACGGCAAAGAGATGACCGTGACCTCCGATGCAACGGCTGCGACCGCCTACGAGATCCTTGTGGGTGAGACTAACCGTCAGGAATCGAAAACCGGTGTGGAACTGTTCTACTATGATTATTTGATCCGCAAGGAGGGCAATAAAATCGCCATAAACGCGGGCGGTAGCTTTGCCGTGCAAAACGCGGTGGAGCAATTGGTAAGCCTTTTGGTCCGAGAGGATTTGGAGGACCAGTACATCTACCGTTTTGATACCTCGCTGTTCAACCCGTTGGCATATGATCAAAGCACGTTTGTACCTGCTTGGCAGGGCAGTATCACGGTTCCCACATGGATGACAAACTTTGACGAAAAGCTGTACGCCATCACCAATCCCTCGGGACGTCCGATGTGCGTGGCACACAGAGGTGATGTCATCAACTATCCCGAGGACTCTTTGGAGAGCTTTCTTTCCGCGGCGTTGCTCGGTGCCGATGTTATTGAGATGGATTTGCAGCTGACCAAGGATAACATCATGGTGCTCTGTCATGACACCACTTTGACCAAAACGACCAATGTGGCGTCTCTCAAGGGTAAAAATGGGTTGCCCGACTCGGAAAACATTGTTGACTGGACCTATGCCGAGCTGCAACAGCTTTCACTGTTGGATGTGAATGGGAATGTCACTCAATACAAACTGCCAAGCTACTATGAGATCTTGCTGACCTTGCGCGGCAGATGCTTCCTTGCGATCGACCAAAAGGTAAGCACCTATCACGCGGAGGATGTGCTTGAAATGGCTACCGAGACCGACGCGGTGGAGCTTTCGTTCTACTCGATGTTTCTTTCCGCGTCCTCGGGACCTGCGCAAAGCAATTCCTATCAGACAATCATCGATTACAGCAAGGCGCATCCCGAAATGACGCGGCTTTCCGGCTATGCGGCAAAGATGGAGTCCTATATGAAGCTGAGCGGACACCGGATCCGTTCCCGCGGATGGCTCGGCGGCAAAGCTACTACCGATCCCTCCGGCGAAAATCACGAGATCTATCAGAGCAAATATGAGGGAGGATTAAGGTTGATCTACACCAATAATATCCCTCTGATGTCAACCTTTATTGCAAAATACCAACCCGACTTAACACAATCATAAAGAAACCGGAATAATTATGGAAAATTTTAATTTACAAGAACTTGCTAAAAAACAAATCATTATCTGTGCACACCGCGGTGTCTGGGGCGGAAACATTCCCTGTAATACCGCAACCTCCTATGACATTGCAATCAGCCATGGTGCTGATATGATTGAGCTGGACGTGACTGCCAGCGTCGACGGGGAGCTGTTTGTGTTCCACCCGGGACAGGAGGCAAGACAGCTGAATCTTAGGGATACGGACATTCGCAAGATGCCTGCCGAGGAGGTAAAAAAGCTGCGTTACGCCAACCTTGACGGCAATGCCACCGTCGAACCCATCTACCTTTTGGATGATATGTTCGAGCACCTCAAGGGCAAATGCTACATCAATGTCGATAAATTCGGCGACAATCCCGCAAAGATCATCGAAAAGATCAAGGCGCATAACATTGCCGAGCAGATCGTGGTAAAATCTGACGTCAAACCCGAAATTTTGGACATTGTGGAGGAATATGCCCCCGATCTGCAGTATCTCGGTATCATCTCCAAAGCTCCCGAGTCACACGAAATGCTGATGAAACGCAAGCTGAATTACGTGGGACTGGAAGTGGTATTTGCCGACGATGATTCTCCGCTGGTTTCCGAGGAGTTCCGTAATAAGCTCCACGCCGACGGCAAGCTTTTGTGGGGCAACGGGATCCTGTTCAACTACAAACGCAAGCTGGCGGGGGTTCACTCCGATGATACGGCACTGCGGGGTGATCCCGACCTTGGTTGGGGCTACTTTGCGAAAAACGGCTTTGATATCATTCAAACCGACTGGCCTTTGGCGCTGTCGCTGTATTTGGAAAAGACGGGTCAGCGCTACCGTTGATTTGTTGACGGTATGAAGAATTTTTCTGTGTCAATTGCTTCCTACAACATCAAGCACGGTGCCGATGTCGGCTTCGACATGGCACCGTTTGCCCAAAATATTCTTGATCAGAGCATTGATGTCGTGGGTGTTCAAGAGGTTGACAAAAACGCTTCACGTTCTCAAAAAATCGATACGATGCGGTTGCTTTCCCTGCACACGGGATACCCCAATTACCGCTTTTTCAAGACGATCCCGCTCGGTGACGAGGGAGAGTACGGACTTGGTATTTTGAGCAAATATCCGATTTTGGAGAGTGAGCTGATCCCATTGGACTCTGCGGGAGCAAAAGAACAAAGAGTATTGGGACGGGCTTTGATAGACGTCGATGGCATTCATATCAATTTCTTTGTCACACATCTTTCCCATGATTCGGATACGACCAGAGCACGGCAGTTTGATCAGATTGCGGCAATTTTGAAAAGCTACGGCGATTTTGTTCTTACGGGCGATTTTAATACCTCGAATTTTGACGAATATGCCGTGATCGAATATGCAGGAGCGGTCAACAATGCAAGCCACAGTGTTGCAACTTTTCCAAAAACAAACGCATCGATCGATAACATCGTTTACTCTGCGGAGACGTGGGAGTTTTCCGCCCCTCGAATTTTGACCGCAAGCCACTCCGACCATTATATGCTTTACGCAACGGGAAACTTTTTGAAAAGGTAAAACCTCAATATGAATTTGTAAAAACAGGAAACGACCGTTGCCAATGTGCGACGGTCGTTTCCTGTTTGGGCTTAAACATCAAGTATGAGATAGTGATTGTCCTCCCCCTCGCACATGGCGGGAAGGGTAAGGTAGCGGATGCCGTTGATCAGTCTGTCGGCACCCTTGTGGTAATGTCCTTGCAAGACCAGTGATACTTTTCCGCTGTTTTCAATGATACTGCGCGCATCCGCGGCGTTTTTTACCACATGATTGATCTGCACCGCGTCATCAAGATTTTCGTGGAGCAGAACGATACAGGGTTTGGTTGCCGCAGCAAGGGTGTATTTGAGAAATGTCAGCTGTTCCGGCGGGAGGTTGGAGTCTTTCCATTCCACGCCCGCTACATCAAAGCGACGGTAGTCCTCGCGGTAATTGGCGTCCAAAAAGACCAACAAATGTGACGCGGTGTTGAGGACATACGGCGGGGTGTGACACTCCGTGCGTGTCGAAAACTCCTCGGCGCTGAAAGCGGCATAGTCGTGGTTCCCCGGGAGGATGTAATAGGGAATGCCGTAGGAACGGATCACCTCCATGACCTCGGTCAGACATTGCACAGGTTCTTCGAGAGTTTCGCCTTTGTCTATCAAGTCACCCATGCAGATAACGAGCTCGACCTGTGCATCGGAAAACGCGTTCATTGCCTCTTTGATCTTTGAAAGCGAAAGCGACGGGCGGCGTGTGCGGCAAAGCACCTCGGCTTTACAGTAATGTGCATCCGCAAATATTCCAAGCTTCATAATCGTTTCCTCCAAACGGCGCATATGCACACGTTTGAGTGGCGTGTGCTGTTGATATTGAAACATGATTTGTTTTTTATAATTATATCATGTTCTGCTCGAAATGTAAATGCTTTATTTGGTCCAAAATTTGGATTTTTTTGTCTTGGCTTTTTGCACGCTTTTTTAAGAACCTCAAAAGGAGAAGATTCCATGTATAAGCTCCAATACCGAACGAACAATACCACCATTTGTTTCCCCGAAAAGACAGACGGAACGCCGCCTTTGGTGTTTGAGGTGGGGTACAGCACTCCGCCGCACGGATATACACCAAAGGCGCTCCGCCGTGACGTGTTTGTGATCCACTATGTGATCAGCGGTCGGGGCAGATATTACGGTGAACGGGTAGAGGGGCCTTGCATGTTCTTGGAAACGCCGGATCGTCCCCATGTTTACAGTGTGGACGACGATGATGGGGCTCCGCAATGGGAGCAGTATTGGATCATGTTTGGAAAGGAGGGAATGGCAGAGCGCTTGTCCGAAGCGGGTTTTTCCATGCATCCCGCATCTTTTCCGTGCCCCTATATCCATCATGTGCGGCGCATTTTTCGGGACCTGCAAACACCTGCCAATTATATCAATCAAGACGATCATTTTTATATGATGGCGGGGCTGTTTCAATTGCTGTCACTCAATGCTGCAAGCACGGGGCAGACCGATGAACGGCATTATACACCGTATGTCCGAACAATTTGCGATTATATTCATGAGCACTATGCCACGGTTTCCTGTGAGGCGGAGCTTGCCGAGTTGGTCCATCTCTCCAAGCGATATATGCACAAGCTTTTCAAACGCGAGTTGGGAACCTCTCCCATTCGATATCTGAGCGATTATCGCATTCATTGCGCCAAAAATTTGTTGACCGATCAGGGACTTTCGATACAAGCCGTGTCCGAAGCAGTAGGCTTTTCTGATCCCGCTTATTTTTGCCGCGTCTTTCAAAAAAACTGCAATGGGCTTTCACCGTCGGAGTACCGAAAAAAATCCTTGCTTCGGGAATAGTGAGCTCTTGCAAAAAATATGGGGTGCCTCCGAGCTATCGGCACCCTATATTTTTATTGCGGACAAAGCACACGCTACGGTGACAAAGTTATAATTTTTTATGTGCACTTTTTTTGTCAAAAACACTTGATATTCTACAATATTTGTGGTATAATAAATAAGCCAAACAAATTTCATAATGCAATTCATAGGGATATTTTTCTTTTTTGAGAAAAGGAGAATTATACCTTTTTTCGTTGTGCACAATAGTTGTGTGAATTTGGTAAAAGCGCAAATTCCATCAACTGTTGTGTAAGGTATCCTTATCAATTGCTTGAAATTTGTTTGGCGACAATTGGAGTTTGCGTTTTTCGGTGCGCTAACTCTGGTTGGCGCGCCTTTTTATTTTCATTATCTATTTATGGAGGTTCTTATGTTTTGCAAGTATTGTGGTCAAGAAGTAGAAGAAAACAGTCGGTTTTGCTCTGGGTGCGGAAAAGTACTCACCGAATTAGAAGAGCAAGAAACGACAATTACAGATGAAATATCAAACGAAGAAAAAACGAATGCAACCACCAATGTGAGTGAATCATTTTTCAAATTATCGCGTACATATTACTGTTCAAATTGTGGTACAAATATTGGAAAAAGTAAAACTTGCCCTAAATGCCATCATAAGAAAAGCAATGTAGTGAATAACTTTTGTAAATTTTGCGGTGCAGCGGTTGAAGATGAGAAATGTTCAAATTCAAATGTATTATTAAAAGCACCTCTTATCGAGAAATTATTGAGGATAGTTAGCATATTCTTAATATGGTTTTCGCTTATAGGGGTATTAATACATATAGTATCGGGGGGCATTATTTCCGCTGTTATCCTACTTTCAATAGCTGTTTTTTTAAGTCTTTTTGTTGTATCAGATAAACAAATATATAAACTTAAAGGATTGCTTACAAAAAAGAATATCAAGCAAATATGGATTTGTATTGTATATATTCTTGTTATAATTGCGATAATCTTGGGAATAAATCTTTCCGCTTTAGCAGATAATAGTTTATCCAGAGATGATTTAGCGGCTTATGAGTTAATATCAGAAGTTTCTTATGATTTCAAAAATCCCAGTAGTGTTAGAATTGTTTCGGGGTCGGTTTGCTATGACGAAGATGAAGGCGAATATTCTGGGTGGTTTGCATTATCTGCAACAAACGGATACGGGGCAAGAACTGTCGGTTATTATTTTGTAGGATATTTAGATGGAGATATATTTGCCTTGGATTTAGAAGAAAACGCCTCATCTACTTCCATTAGATATGCAAAAATAAGAGATGAGCTCGATGTTGACAAAATCAATAAAGCGTTAGACAAAAAATGGGGAACCTCATATAACGACTAATTATTATTACATAGAAAGGCGAGCTTTTCACGACTCGCCTTTCTCTATGTAAAGAAAAAAGCGTAAGCTTTACCTTTTTATCGGTTCAACTTACGCTGATATTGGTGCGAATGGCGATACAGAACTTTTTGAAAAACCCAGTAATATCAATGGTTTTGAGACTTTCGGACAACAAATTTTCTTGCTTTTAACTTCATAAAACCCTATATATTCAAGGCGATTGTTGAAAAACGGTCGCCTTTTTCTATACCCAAAAGACCCTATCAAAAAATGTATTGATTAGGGTGGAAAAACCGCCGTTTGTTCCTCTGTAACCTTCTTTCCGTGATGGGCGTGGATGTTTTCCTTTGCGAAGGATAACGGAGGGATACAGACGGCGAAAACACCGAAAAACAACACTTTCAAATTTCATAGGAAGGAGGTATCAGGTATGGCAGTTTTCAGAGTTGAGCGAAACACGGGCTACACCGTTATGAGCAACCACCACTTACGCAATAAGGCTTTGACCTTGAAAGCGAAGGGGCTGCTATCACAAATGCTGTCCCTGCCCGAAGGATGGGACTATACCCTGGCGGGGCTGTCCCACATAAACCGGGAAAGTATCGACGCAATCCGTACTGCGATATGGGAGCTTGAAAAAGCGGGATATATCGTCAGGCGGCAAGGGCGAGACGAAAAAGGAAAAATGACAGCAATCGAATATATCATCTACGAGCAGCCGCAGCCATCCAGTGATACAGAACCGGGATTGGATTATCCGATGTTGGAAAATCCAACACCGGGTAAACCGATATTGGAAAATCCGATATCGGATAAACCGACGTCGGAAAATCCAACGCAAATAAATAAAGATATATCAAAGACTGATGGATCAAGTAAAGATAAATCAAAAAAAGATTTATCAATTACTGAACCATCAAATCCTATCCAATCAAATCCCCATACCCCCGAGGGCAGCGGTGAGCACTCACGCTCACGGATAGGAACGGATGGGATGGGAGCGAGAGAAACATACCGTGAGATCGTTTTGGAGAATATCAACTATGACATTCTCATTCAGGACCCGAAGATGGACCGTGAACAGCTTGACGAGATCGCAGAGCTAATCGTGGATACCGTCTGCTCGGCAAGAAAGACGATCCGCATAGCCGGAGACGATTTTCCGACGGAGGTGGTAAAATCCCGTTTCCTAAAGCTGGACAGCTCCCACGTTCAGTATGTAATGGATTGCATGAGGGACAACACTACCTATGTCCGCAATATCAAGAAATATCTCCTGGCGGCGCTGTATAATGCGCCCTCCACCATCAACAGCTATTATTCCTCCCTGGTGCAGCACGATATGTACGGGGACGGACGAAGGGGGCGTGAGTAAATGCAGGAAGAAGTAACCGGCAAGGCAGTAGCTATTATCATCGACGGCGCCAAGATCAGCGAGCACACCCTTGAAAAAGCCATCAAAGCCTTTTTGGACGCGCAGAAGAACAAAGGTGCAAAGATACATCGAGGCAAGCAAAGCCTCAAACAGCTTGTGGGTCAGAACGCGGGGCTGGCAAATATCGAGATCACCGACAAGAATATCAAGGCGTTTACGGCGGTCGCGAAAAAGTATCACGTGGATTTCGCCCTGAAGAAAGATACCACGGCCGAAAAGCCGCGGTATATGGTGTTCTTCAAAAGCCGGGACGCAGACGCGATCACGGCAGCCTTCCAGGAGTTCGCGGTAAAGAAAATGACCCGTGAGGAAAAGCCGACCATCCGGGAGCGTCTGGCAAAGGCGAAGGAAAAGGCGGCGCAGAGGGCGGAACAAAGAACCATTGACCGGGAGAAAGTCAAGGTTAAAGATCGGAGTGTGCAGCTATGAACGTAAAAAAACTGATCCTAACCAACCTCCCGTATGTGCTGTTCGTGTATCCCTTCGACAAGGTATCCCAGGCCGGCAGAATGTCAAGCAAGTGCAACACCAAAAAACACTTCAAAGGGAGAAAGCCAGCCCAAGCATTTTTTAGGTCTCAAATTAATAGATAAAACAATATTTTGCAAAGATTCATTATCCA